>CAZJUY010000003.1:7942-174111 GCA_964549315.1 uncultured Chitinophaga sp.
TCAACCAATCAACCAATCAACCAATCAACCAATCAACCAATCAACCAATCAACCAATCAACCAGTCAACCAGTCAACCAGTCAACTAATTCCCATCCGCAGCCTTTTCGAGAACTTCAAAAACTTTAATCATAGCATATGTGTCCATTTTGCAATAGTCCAACAACTGTTCACGCACCTCTTGTATCTTAAACATATCTGTTTCTTTTTGGAGATTCTCATACGCAATCATAGCAATACTTCCAGAAGAAATTTTTAGTTCATTAAAATGTAATTCGGGAACCAAAGCAGGCAATATATTTTTAATAGATGTTAAATTTTTCATTTTTGGATGATAAAAACTTCGCTCATTAAATGGCTGAATCAAATCTACTATTCTGCCCAAAATAGATTCTATTTGAGGAACAAACTCAGGAAAGTCTTTTTTTAATCCGTTTAAAATATTGCGTTCCATTAATGCATCATACACCAAAATTGTACCTTCTGATTTTAAATCAACAATTAACTTTTGTATAAATGCTTTTCGTGGGTCAATACCCGCTTCACCTAAAAAGTTAACTTCTGTTGCCTGTTCTCCTTTTTTAGAAATACAATGAATAGAATATTGAAAAGGAATATGTTGGTATGGTTTTGTATTTTCATAAATAGGAACTGCAGGCATAAAACTTTCGAAATCCATAAAACAAATTGGATATTGAATTTTATCCATAAATGTTTTTAAAGCTTCTTTATTTATAATTACTTTATTTTCTTTTTTAGATTGAATATGCAAGTTTGCATTTTTATCTAAATTGTTTTTTGCAGGAATTTCATCTGCTAATAACACACCACTATTGTACAATTCAAACAGCTGAGATTTTGGAACAGCACCAATTTCAAAAACCGAATTGCTTGGAACATTTTTCCAGCATGTACCCATAAAATCACAACTATAAGGACTAAAACAATGCTCTCCAATATTTACTGCGGGCATAGCGCTGCGCCCTGCAATCAATTTAAGTGTAATTAATTTATCAGCAATGTTTGTTTGACTTTTAATTGCCTCATTTTTTACCGAAGTAATACTGAACAATTTATTCAACTCTACTTTTCCTTGTCTTACATAATTGGGGTTGATTGTTATTAAAGAAATATCGGCAAGTTGCAAACCCGAATTTTCAATCACATGATATTGAAGAGAAGCATCTAGCAAATATGTTTGCGAAATTTTTACCGAACTTTTTACTTCGTAAGCAAACCACTGATTATCTTTTTTTACCAAAATATCCAAAATAACCAAAACCTGATCAAACTGAAAAGATGCTTCATAAATTACCTCTACACCTGTTTCAATTAATTTTTTGGTATTGGCAACAGCCCCTAAATTATTACGTTTAAAAGCTGAACTAGCATCAATGCCATTCGGAAATAATTGCTGCGCCAATACGCCCACATTATTACCTCTATTAAAAATAGCTTGTTGCTCTGCCGATGGCTTATCCCTAAACTGAATAAAATTTTTATATAAATACAATGATTTTTCGCATTGCATCCCACGTATAAAAGTGGATTTACTTAATAAATGTTTTTCGCTGGCTTGCATATTTAATAATCGAATGTAGGTATTTTTTTAAAATCATTCTGTCATTTCGAACGGAATGTAATTAAGAGAGAAATCTTATTATGGGTGAATGGCAGATTAAACAATTATTTCTCCATCCAAACAATAAATTAAAAAGAGATTGCGTTTAAGCAGTATTCAACTAAACTTTCTGAACTATGAAAAAGCTGACTCTCATTTTTTTAGTGAATATAGTGTATTCATTAAATGCACAAAATATAGATAGTATTTACTATTACGGTTTGGATACGAATGGAATTGCAAAAGCTATTGCCGAAGATGAAGCAAATTGGAGAGCAACAGACACAGTTGAATATGGCGACTATTCTGCAATTGACAATGTGGTATTGAAAATGAAAAAAAATTATCACAGCATTCCTAAACTTGCAAAAGATATTACAGATCCTTTTGAAACAGATGAAGAAAAGGTACGTGCAATTTTTAGATGGATAACTCAAAATATTTCTTATGATGTGGTAGAATATCACAATAAAAACAGAACAGTTGGCTCCGTTTCGTATAAAGGGAAAATAAGCAAAGAAGAAAAAGCCGAAAAGTGGGAAGATATTTATTATAAATATGCCACAAAAGTACTTCGGAAAAACAAAGGAATATGTGAAGGCTATGCAACTCTATTTTATGAATTATGCAAGTACAACAATATCAAATGTGAAGTAGTTACAGGAAAAGTAAAAAAAATGAAAAATGAAAAACCCAGATATTACTCACATGCCTGGAATAAAGTATATTTTAATGAGCAGTGGTTTTATTTAGATGTAACATGGGCAAGTGGTTACTGCGATGAAAAAGTAACAACTTATACAAAATCTTTTTCCAATTTTTATTATATAACTACTTTTGATAAACCTTTTCCGACACATAATGATGTTGAAAAAAGAACAAAAAGAAGAAATGATTTGGTTGGGAATTATTAAATTATCCAGCAAAAAGCGTTTAACTTTATTATCAAATTCTCAACTCATGGTAAAAAAGACAAGCATTATTCTATCAGCATTCATTTTACTAATTGCTTCTTGCAACAGCGAACAGCAAAATGCCGATTTTTTTGATTACGGCAAAATTGAAAATGGAACATACTCAAATGACTTTTTCAACTTTAATATAACCCTCCCTGAAGATTGGTATATCCAATCTAAAGATAATATAGTCGACAAAGTGAAAAACATCTATAAAGATCGAGAATTGACAGGAAACTCCCAAAATCTTCAAAAGAGTATTGAGAAAATCAAACCTTCAACAATAAAAAAGGTTGTTCTACTTAATCTATTTAGGTATAATATTGACTCTACTGTTGATTTTAACCAATCGTTTTCTGTTGCCGCATTAAACCTAAAAAATGATCCAAATACGAAAAGTGGAAAAGATTGTATTAATCAAATAATTGAAGCATCGAATTCTCATTCGGTAAAAAGAACAACAAAAGGAGAACCAAAACTAACAAAAATTGGAAGCCTAGACTTTTACGAAATCACAATGGAAATTGAAATTAATCAGATAGTCAATGATACAGTTAAGCAAAGATATTGTGCCTGTGTAATAAATGGTTTTAATTTTTTAATAATTATGACTTACATAACTGACGAACAACTTTCTGAATTAAACGAAGTATTAGCAACTACTACATTTAATAAATCAAAATAATACCAATTAGACTATTGTCAAAAAAAATTGACCGATTAAATCGTTCCACTGAACGTAGCATCCCCGTTTAGTGGAATGTCCGCTACACCTTTTAAATTTGGCATATCTTCTCTCGTTTACAAAATTGACTATAATATAAAAAACAACTAAATTTACTTCTGTATTTTTAAACACCCGTTAAAAGTAAATAAAACTGAGTTTATCTAAACATTATACACAACACTGTAAAGACAAATTAGACTGATGAAAAAATTTATTTCTTTTATTTTGGGGTCAAACAAGGCATCTCAAGCGCCACCTGTAAGTGTAAAAGCTCGCATTCATGAGGGATTGGAAGCATATGAAAAGGGAAAAAGGATGTTCTATTCGAATGATAAGAAAGAACGGAATGACAATAAAGCTTTACTTCTCTTTGATTTAGCAATTGAATGTGGAATTTATGACGCTTACCTTGACAGGGCTTTTTGTCTGCAAGGATTAGGTTTTCATTATGACGCAATTGTAGATTTTGATAAGGCTATTCAGAAATCAAGCGGTGATGCAAATTTACACTTTGGTAGAGGGCATTCAAAACAGAGTATCGGGCAATATGATGAGGCTATATCAGACTTGAAAACTGCAATTGAACTTTCGAAAATTGATAACGAGTTAAATCGTAATTACAATATAGAAATGAAGAAAAGTGGCTGGAGTTCAGTATCTCTTTTTTACGAAAGTAGATTAAACTATATTCTGCTTAATAAAAAACAATCTGAAGAAGATGATTATAAGGAATTCTATCAAATAAAGATTTCAAAAATTAAAAGAAGGAACGAGAAAATCACAAATTTTGGATTTCCTTCCTATATTGGTTTCGGAAGGCTAAAAACTGAAACAGTTTTCGAAAATGAAAAGGCGGTTAGTGCAGATTACTTTTTTAACAATAGACTTGTACATAGAATCGTTCATAATAAAATAGATGGGGGTTGGATGATTAAAGATATTTATAATGAAACGGGGGCTATTACCTCTTCAACCAATCTTGAAAAGGCAGTATTAAATCATTTTAATAATCTTGATTGCAAAACAAATGGCATTTTTCATTTTGTCAAAAATGAGGTTTGTAAATTGGGAGATATCTACTTTGAAAACTTATCATCAATGAAAGACGAAGGAGGTGTTGCAAGTTATTTTCCTGCTGGCAGGCTTGTTATTCTTCGACTACCAATCTTTATGGATGGTTCTGGACGTGCAATGGTAGATATCCTGTCAAATAGAATTCCATATATTGAAAAAGATAAAAAACATTTACTTAAACTGTGCGAAGCCTATAACACTTCCATATTACTTGCAAAAAAAGATGGGGAAATATCTGCAGTGCCAGTTTTAATGTTTGAATATGTTATTACCTTAGCTTCTATATATGAGGTGATAAAATGGATGTCTGAAAATAACTTATTAGAACAGAAAAATATGTTTAGATTAATAATACAAGATTCGAAATTGAAAAATCAACATCATCTGCAGATGTTTGAATATAATCATTCGAAGTTTACGATTTTATTTAAAGGATTAGATGATACAAAAATTAAGTTTGATGAATTTGAAAAGAATATTATTAAATCTAATGCGGGTAGGTAATATTTAATTCCCGTCAGGCGTAGCGCCTGTCTGCCGATAGGCGGCCTTTCTACATCTTTTTAACAATGCGTCACGCCTTAAAAACAAAAAGCACGCATCAGATCAATACCTTTCAACCCAAAAAATAGTCGCAAAAAATTGCTATGATTTTCATAACTTCGCGGGTTATGAGAAATGCCAATAAAAAACCTTTACCAATACTCGAAAATATTACTGTAATTGATGCTAGTTCTGATGGGCAATCGGTTGCTAAAACAGATGAGTATGTAATTTTTATAAAAGGTGCTATTCCGGGTGATGTGGTAGATGTTCAAATAACACGCAAAAAAAGTAAATACCGTGAGGCGAAAACAATAGCTATTAAACATGCTTCTGAAAAACGTACCGAAAGTGTTTGTTCTCACTTTGGCACCTGCGGAGGTTGTAAATGGCAAAACATGGCGTATGAATGGCAATTGTTTTACAAACAAAAACATGTTACAGATGCGCTTACCCGCCTAGCAAAAATTGAATTACCCGAAATACAAAAAATTGTTCCTTCACAAAAAACATATAATTACCGTAATAAATTAGAATATACTTTTTCAAACAAAAAGTGGCTTACTGTAGAAGAAATTGAAAGCAATGCAGCATTTGAAAATCGTAATGCCTTGGGTTTTCATATTCCTGGTTTATTCGATAAAATATTGGATATTGATACTTGCCATTTGCAAGAAGAACCATCCAACAGCATTCGCTTGGCGGTAAAAGATTTTGCATTAAAAAATAATCTTCCTTTTTTTGATATTCGCGAACAAATTGGTTTGTTACGCAATATCATTATCCGAAATACTTCTACTGGTGAGTGGATGGTGATTGTTTCTTTTTTTTATGACGACAAAGAAAATATTGCCAAACTTTTACAACACCTTGCTGATACTTTTCCTCAAATTACGTCTTTACAATATGTTATCAACTCTAAAAAAAATGATACAATTAGCGATTTAGATATTGTTTTGTTTAAAGGAAACGACAGCATTTATGAGCAAATGGAAGGGTTGAAATTTAAAATTGGTCCCAAAAGTTTTTACCAAACCAATTCCGACCAAGCGTATGAATTGTATAAAATAACACGTGATTTTGCAGGCATCACCAGCAATCAAATAGTTTATGATTTATACACGGGCACAGGTACTATTGCTAATTTTGTGGCACATCAAGCAAAAAAAGTAGTAGGTGTAGAATATATAGCTGCTGCAATTGAGGATGCTAAAATAAATTCTGATATCAATAACATAAACAATACTTCGTTTTTTGCAGGTGATATGAAAGATGTTTTGAATGATGAATTCATTAAACAAAATGGAAAGCCGGATGTTATTATTACTGATCCTCCACGCGCAGGGATGCACGAAGATGTAGTAAAGAAATTATTAGAAATAGAAGCAGAAAAAATTGTTTATGTAAGTTGTAATCCTGCCACACAAGCACGTGATTTACAATTGTTGGATACAAAATATAAAGTAACTAAAGTTCAACCCGTTGATATGTTCCCACAAACACATCATGTAGAAAATGTGGTTTTACTTGAAAAAAAATAGTAACCAAATGCAAAGTTGTTCGTCTCTTTAATAATAAAATGAAAAACAAATCCCTAAAACTTATTATTTGTTTTTTCTTTACTTGCTGTGCTGCACTTGCGCAACAAGAAACTACTATTTCTGGCAGAGTAACCGAAATTGGAACCAATAGCGGTGTTCCTTTTGCAAACATTTATTTTAAAGGAACTTTTCAAGGCACAACTACTGATTTTGACGGAAATTATTTTCTTAAAACTACCACCCCTAAAGATTCAATTTATGTTTCATTGATTGGATACAAATCAAAAGCTAAAGTTGTAAAAAAAGGACAAACACAAACTATCAATTTCCAACTGAGCCCAGAAGCATTAACACTCAATACAATTGAAGTTCACCCAGGAGTGAATCCTGCTTTACGCATCATAAAAAAAGCAATTGACAACAAAACAATTTACGATCGCGATAATTTGCAATCAGTGCAATACATCAGCTACACAAAACAAGAAGCGGATGTAGATAACATTACTCCTAAAATGCGCAGATGGAAATTATTCAGAAAATTTACCGCCATGTGGGATAGCCTAGATGTACTTGTGGGAGAAGACAGCAAAGCAAATTTGCCCGTAATGATGAGTGAAGTAATTTCTGATATTTATTCCTACAAAGAAAAAGAGAAAAAACATGAAGATGTAAGTGCAGTAAAAATAAAATTTGTTGGAATGAAAGACGGAAGTGCTGTTTCGCAACTTACTGGTACCGATTTTCAAAATTATAATTTTGCAAAAAATGCAGTTGATATACAAGGAAAAGATATTTTATCTCCTTTAGCAGATAATGCTTTATTGTTTTATAACTACTATTTAATTGATAGTGTTATGATAGATAGTTTCAGGTGTTATAAAATTGATTGCAGACCAAAAAACAAAAAAGATTTAGCCTACACTGGTACCATTTGGATTACAGATTCATTATTTGCAATAAAACAACTTGACTTAGGAATAACACCCGAATCAAATGTAAATTGGATTGACCATGCACGTATTCAGCAAGTATTAATCCCGACAGAAGCTGGCCCTTGGGTTCCGTCTCAAACACGCACAATTGTTGATTACACCACATTAACTGATAAGTTTGTGAGTTTAGTTGTTCGCACATATAACTCTAATAAAAACTATGTTGTAAACCAACCCAAACAAAATGATTTTTATGAAACACGAATACAATATGCCGAAGATGCCCTTTTGAAAGATACTGCTTGGTGGGCACAAAGCAGACATGAAAAATTATCTGCATTAGAATCCAAATCTTATGATATGATTGACACCGTAAGAAATATACCCTTCATAAAAAAAGGAGTAAATATTTTATACTTTCTTTTTTCGGGATATAGAGATTTTGGATTTATTGATTTAGGGCATTATATGCAGGTGTATAGCTTCAATCAATACGAAGGGAATAAATTAAAATTAGGATTTAGAACAAATGCAAAACTTAGTAAAGATTGGGTAATTAGAGGTTATGGGGCTTATGGTTTCAGAGATAAAAAATTCAAATACAATATTCAAGTTGAACGTATTTTAACACGCTTCCCTTGGAGCAAAGTGGGTGTTCAATACAGAGAAGACATAGACCAAATAGGAATGAATTTTAATCCATCACAAAATATTAATTTAGGACAATCACCAAACAACCTTTATAATTTTTCTGCCAACATTGGAAATTTTTCAAGGCTTGTAAAAGTACAAGAAGCAAGAGTTTGGTATGAAAAAGATTTTAATATTGGCTTAACGGGTAAGTTTACTTTTCAAAACATCAGAACATCTCCATTATTTAATTTAATCGTTGCGCCTACAGAATTTAATATTTTTAAGCAACGTAAATATTCTATTTCTGAAGAATTTTTAGATTTTCGGTATTCAAGAAAAGAACGTTATGTTCAAAATGGAAATGAACGAATCAGTTTTGGAAATAAAAAATCTGCAGTGATAGGATTCAACTACACAGCTGGTTTAAAAAACATTTTAGGTGGAGATTTTGAATATCACAAAGTGAGTTTAAGTTATTCTAATCGTTTTAAATATGCAACATTGGGTTCTTCAAATGTGTATATCAAAATCGGAAAAGTGTTTTCTGAAATTCCATATACGCTATTAGAGATACCAAGAGGAAACGAAACTTATTTTTATGGGACAAACACTTTCAATCAAATGAATTTCTTTGAGTTTACTTGCGACCAATACATTGAAGCATTTTGGCAACATCATTTTAATGGATTATTTTTTAATCGTGTTCCATTACTCAAAGATTGGAATTGGCGAGAAGTTGTTGGTTTAAATATGGCATACGGGACATTGAGCGAAAAAAACAAAAAATTTAATTTAAACAATCAATTTACGGTGATGGAAGATGTGCCTTATTTTGAAGCTGATTTAGGAGTTGAAAATATTTTTGGTTTGATACGTATTGATTTTTTATATCGCTTAACCTATAATGACGATTCTTATATTGCAAATTATAACAGATTAAATCCAAGAAATAAAATGAGCATTTGGGGAATAAAAGCTGGATTTCAATTTTCGTTTTAATGATCAAAAATATAACCACATAGTTACATAGTGCCCTATTCGTCAATAAACGAATAAACTATGTGTGCTACAGACAGCTTGTTACCACATAAAATAAAAAACCATGATTCTATGTGGTTAAATAAAAGTGTTATTAAAAATTAAACCCATGGAAACACTCGATAAAGATTATTGGACAAAACGTTATCAGGAAAATGAAACGGGCTGGGACGTAGGAAATATTACAACTCCATTAAAAGAATATTTTGATCAATTAAAAAACAAAGATTTAAAAATTTTAATTCCAGGAGCAGGCAATGCGTATGAAGCCGAATATTTATTCAACAATGGTTTTAAAAATGTTTTTGTAATTGATATTTCTGAAGAACCCTTAAACAACATAAAAAAACGCGTTCCTGATTTCCCACAAGAACAGTTAATATTAGGTGATTTTTTCGAACACAATAAAACGTACGATTTAATTGTTGAACAAACTTTTTTCTGTGCTTTAAATCCTAAATTGAGAAGCGACTACGCAAAAAAAATGTTTGAACTCTTAAATGAAAAAGGAAAACTAATAGGTGTTTTGTTCAATGATATTTTGAATGATGACAAACCTCCTTTTGGTGGAAATAAAGAAGAATATAAAAATTATTTTTCACCCTATTTTGACTTCAAACATTTTGAAACTTGCTATAACTCTATAAAGTCAAGAGAAAAAAGAGAATTGTTTATTTTGTTTGAGAGAAAAAAATCAACTTAATTATTGAATTACTTACACATAATGTCATGTTGAGCTTGTCGAAACATGGTCATAGAAATTAAACACTCTTCGACAGGCTCAGAGTGACATTAGAGTCAATATTTATTTCTTAACCGCATTTTCACCGCCCATTAAAACATATTGAATGATGTTTGCTCCCATTTTTAACGCTTTTTGTCGCGCTTCTTGTGAATCTTTATGAACCTCAATACTTTCCCAGCCATCGCCTAAATCACATTCAAAATCATAAAAACAAACTAGTCTTCCATTGTAAATTAAGCCAAAACCTTGCGGAGTTTTTCCTTCGTGCTCATGAATTTTAGGAAGCCCCGTTGCAAAATCAAATTTTTGATGATAAATAGGATGTGAAAAGGGCAACTCAACAAATTCCAGTTCTGGAAAAACTTTTTTCATTTGCGTACGAATAAATTTATCCATTCCATAATTATCGGATATGTGTAAAAAGCCTCCACCAATTAAATAATTTCTTAAATTTTCTGTTTCCTGAGAATTAAACACAACATTCCCATGACCTGTCATATGCACAAAAGGATAATTATAAACATCAGCACTTCCAACTTCCACTATGGCTTGTTCTGTATTAATATTTGTTTTTAAATTATCATTACAGAACTTAATTAAATTTGGCAATGATGTTTCTAAGTTTGCATACCAATCTCCGCCTCCACTGTATTTCAAAAGTGCAATTTGATAAGTAGGTGCAGGCACAAAAGAAACGGCTACTATGGAAACAAAAAATATAAAAACAATCTTTTTTATCATTTTATCTTTTCTTTTGATTGTTTTAAAAACAAGTACATTTCATTAAATCTATCTAAAATATTTTTCAAAAAATCTTCGTCCACCATTTTTTTTATCCCTTCCACTCCATCCACTTCGTTGTGATTTAATTTATATGTCTGAATCATTGGTCCAGCCTCAAACTGTACTTGGTACTTATCATTCATCGAAAAAATGGTAATACTAATTTTTTCATGCGGAATATGTCCTATAACTCTCATTTCTTAATCTTGTCTTTTATATGGTCCACTGTTAAAAACGTTAGAACCATCGTCATTATCTTTTCTTATTCTAAGCAATATTTTATGCGCCAACTGTGCGTAATGGTCTAAATTATTTTTTTTCAAAAACAGTAATGCTTTATCATCGCCATTAATATAATTTGCCATTGCTGCCCAATGAACTGCTTTTTTTTCCATCAGTAAACTAAATGCTTTTTTATCTTCCCAAACTGCATTTACAAAAGCGGCTAATATCACATGATTATTAACGAGTAAATATTCAAACGATTTTGCAAACCTTCTTACCGCATCTCTTAATTGCACCAATTCTTCATAATTATTTTTTTGCAACCAATCTCCTGCCTTGGTATCTCCATCTACCCATCTTGATAAAATCTCTATTACTTCTTTTGGATAATGCATGAATTACTATTCAAATGTTATTTCTTTTAAATCAAAACTTCGGCTTGTACTATTCTCTAACTGTAAAATTAGTTTCCCAGTATCATCTGTCCCAATTATTTTTCCTTGTTGCTTCTTACCATCAAAAAAATAATTTTTCCACTCATTCATCTGATACAAATTTGACAAATATTTTTGATTTATCTCATCCCCTTTATTTGCTTTTAATTGCAAATAGTATGCTTCCATATTTTCGCAAAATTTTTCAATCAATGGAAATAATTCAAATTCATGTTTTATAAGCATTTTCAAAGAAGTAGCTTTTGTTGTTGATTCAAATTTAGATTGATTTATGTTTATTCCAACTCCTATGATTGAATTTTGAATACTATTGTTTCGTAACTGATTTTCAATCAACACCCCTGCAATTTTTTTTCCATTTACATACAAATCATTCGGCCATTTTATTTTTACTTCTGCTTGAATCTCTTGTTTTTTCAATATTTCTGCCATTAAGTCAGCCAAAGCAAGTGATGTAATTTGTGTTAAATAAAACTGCTGATTAGCATTGATAAAATTAGGTGCTAAAACTACAGTTAATGCAATGTTTTTATGGGCTTCACTCTCCCAAGTATTTTCCCTTTGTCCTCTTCCTTTTTGCTGATTAAATGTATAAATTAATGTGCCATCAATAGGAGCAATTTGGCGTAACATTTCGGTGGCATAACTGTTGGTAGAATCAACCGAGTTTAAATGGATGCTATTTTGCCCTATAAATAATGTTTTCATTAGTAAATTATGCAAAAACTTTGACTATTTTTGTGTTCTGTAAAAAGGATACTACAAATAACGAAATAAAACCGATATTATACTATTAATTGAATGGCTAAAAAGAAAGTTGAAACAAAAAAAAGTGCTGAAAAAACTGTGAAAAAAGCTGCACCTAAAAAAGCAGCGAAAAAAGTGGTTAAAAAAACTGCCGTAAAAAAAGTTGCTCCCAAAAAGTCTGTTGCTAAAAAAGCAACAAAAAAAGATAGTGCTACCACAAAAACAGCAAAACCTGTTAAAATAACGGATGAAAACAAGTTGCTGTCAGATGCGGTTGTAGATGGGATTTTAGATAAAAAAGGTAAAAACATTTCGGTTATGGATTTAAGAGGAATTCATAATAGAGTATGTGATTATTTTATTATTTGCCAAGCCGATTCAAATACACAGGTAAGTGCTATTGCAGGTTCGGTTGAAGAAATAGTTAAGAAAAAAACAGGCGATAAGCCTTATCGTTCTGAAGGATTCGAAAATTCAGAATGGATATTGATTGATTACGTTACTGTAGTAGTACATATTTTTCAATCACATATCCGAAGTTTTTATAATTTAGAAGCACTGTGGGCAGATGCAGAAATAACTAAAGTTGCCTTTGATTAATTTTAATTAGAAAAAGTTTATGAGCGAGAAAGAAGAAAATAAAAATTCATTACGAGATAAATTGCCTAAAAAACCCAATTTACCTAAAAATCCATTTAATTTTTATTGGATTTATGGAATTATTGCAGTTGGTATTATTGCTTTGCAATTAATGAATTTTAACGGTGGAATAAAAGAAACTACTACTGTTGATTTTTATGAAAATATGCTTAAAAATCATCATGTTTCTAGAATTGTAATAGTACCTACTGATAGAGCTGCCGAGATTTATATAACTCGCGACTCTTTAAAATTGCCACAGTATGCAAAACTAGAACTTGATAAACATCCAAATGGTCCGCATTTTAAATTAAAAATAGCATCTGTTGACAGTTTTAAATCTGAAGTAAATGATGCACAAGCTAACACAGATCCTAAATTAAAAATTTATCCTGAAGTAGAAGATCGTACAGACTGGGGAAGCGTATTATCATGGATTTTACCATTGGTTTTACTAGTTGTATTCTGGATAATTTTAATGCGCAGAATGGGTGGCGGTGCTGGTGGTGGACAAATATTCAACATTGGAAAATCAAAAGCTACACTATTTGATAAAGACACAAATGTAAACATCACATTTAACGATGTAGCAGGATTAGAAGGAGCAAAAATTGAGATAAAAGAAATTGTTGACTTCTTAAAAAATCCAAAAAAATATACTGCATTAGGTGCAAAAATCCCGAAAGGAGCATTATTAGTTGGCCCTCCAGGAACTGGAAAAACATTATTAGCAAAAGCTGTTGCAGGCGAAGCAAAAGTTCCTTTCTTTTCTTTATCAGGATCTGATTTCGTAGAAATGTTTGTGGGTGTGGGCGCATCACGTGTACGTGATTTATTTCGCCAAGCAAAAGAAAAAGCACCATGTATTATTTTTATTGATGAAATAGATGCTATTGGTCGTGCTCGTGGAAAAAATCCTGCACATGGAGGAAATGATGAACGTGAAAATACATTGAATCAGCTATTAACTGAAATGGATGGATTTGGCACTAATTCAGGAGTAATTATTCTTGCTGCTACCAATCGTGCTGATATTTTAGATAGAGCTTTGATGCGTGCTGGAAGGTTTGACAGACAAATTTATGTGGACATGCCTGATTTGAATGAACGTAAAGATATTTTCAAAGTTCATTTAAAACCATTGAAATTAGATTCATCGGTTGATGTAGATTTCCTTGCTAAACAAACACCTGGTTTCTCTGGTGCTGATATTGCAAACATTTGTAATGAAGCTGCGTTAATTGCTGCTCGCCATGACAAAGAAAAAATTGAAAAGCAAGATTTCTTGGATGCTGTTGATAGAATTATTGGTGGTTTAGAAAAGAAGAATAAAATTATTTCTACTCAAGAGAAAAAAGTTATTGCATATCACGAAGCAGGACATGCAGCTACTAGTTGGTTGCTAGAACATGCTCATCCATTAATTAAAGTTACGATTGTTCCAAGGGGTCGTTCATTAGGTGCTGCATGGTACTTACCAGAAGAGCGCCAAATAACAACAACAGAACAATTGCTTGATGAGATGTGTGCAACACTTGGAGGAAGAGCAGCAGAAGAAATTATGTTTGGAAAAATTTCTACTGGAGCATTAAGCGATTTAGAAAAAGTAACTAAACAAGCTTATGCAATGGTTACTGTTTATGGATTGAATGATAAATTGGGTAATTTAAGTTATTATGATTCTTCTGGAGCAAATGAATATGGATTTACAAAACCATATAGTGAGAAAACAGCAGAATTGATTGACGAAGAAGTAAGTAAAATGATTGAAATAGCATACGTGAGAGCTAAAAAGATACTTACTGAAAACAAAGATCTTCTCATAAAACTTGCAGAACAATTATTAGAAAAAGAAGTAATATTTAAAGAAGATTTAGAGATTATTTTTGGAAAACGTAGATTCGAAAAAGATATTGAAGCTGAAGCAAATGAATTAGTGGAGAAAGAAAAAGAAAAAGAAAAAGAAAAAAACAAAGCAGCTACAGAAAATAAAACAGAAGAAAAAAAGAATGATGGCGAGTCTGAAAAACCTCAAACTACATTGTTTTAAATCATGCAAGACAGCACTACTTCAAGAGAAAAAATACTGAAAAAAATCCGCAAGGCTTTAATTCACAAATCACCAACAGAAATTGGAGATGTGGATAAAACTTCTGAAATATTTACTAGCTCTGAAGAACCATTAGAAATTCAATTTGCAACAAACTTTTCTGCCGTAAATGGCAGATTTGTTTTTTGTGAAAACGAGGCAGAATTCATCGAAAGTTTTGATTTTATTGCAAAAGATAACCAATGGGAAAACATCTATTGTTTAGAACCTAAAATTAAAGAGTTACTACAAAAAGCAAATATTAAATTTTCTGATAAAGAAGAAGATTTATTAAAAACAGATATTGGTCTGACCATTTGCGAATGTTTAGTTGCAAGAACAGGAAGCGTAGTTGTTTCATCCAAACAACTATCAGGAAGAAGAGTTCCTTTTTATTCAAATTTTCACATTGTAGTTGCTTATACTTCCCAACTTGTAGCCAACACAAACGACTCATTAAAATTTATTAAAGAAAAGTATAATAATAATTTGCCTTCAATGATTAGCACCATTACAGGCCCAAGCAAAACTGCTGATATAGAAAAAACCTTAGTGCAAGGCGCACACGGACCGAGAGAAATGTTTGTATTTTTAATTGATGACATTCATTTAATTTAAAGCCATTTATAGTGAACAATTTTTTTAAAAGAGCACTAACAGCAGGAGCATTTGTAGCAGTATTATTAAGCTGTACCTATTACAATCAAATTTCATTTTCAGTTTTATTCTTTTTTATTACCATACTTGGTGTTTGGGAATTTTATACACTCTCTCAAAAAATTGCTATCACTCCTCAAAAAGTGTGGGGAACAATTGTAGCAGCAATTCTTTTTATTACAAATGCACTGGTTGCTATGCAATATTTTGATTTTAAAATTTTAGCAATCAACATTCCTCTCATATTTTCCATTTTTATTGTTGAATTATACACCAATAAAATTAATCCGTTTACAAACATTGGTTATACGTTGCTTGGTATTTTTTATGTTGCCGTACCCTTTTCATTACTAAACTATCTTGTGATTTACACAGGTAGTTACAACTATGAAATTTTATTTGGATTCTTTTTAATATTGTGGAGTAATGATACTGGAGCTTATTTAGCAGGTTCTGCCTTTGGAAAAAGAAAATTATTTGAACGAGTTTCACCTGGGAAATCATGGGAAGGAAGTATTGGCGGAGCGATAGCAAGCTATATTGTTACATTTATTATTTCTGGATGGTACACTTCTATTTCAATTCTCGACTGGATGGTAATAGCTGCTATATTAGTAGTTATTGGCACTTTAGGGGATTTAGTGGAATCATTATACAAAAGAAGTAAAAATGTAAAAGATTCAGGGACTCTTTTACCTGGACATGGAGGAATTTTAGATAGATTTGATAGCTTAATAATGGCTACACCATTTGTTTTTAGCTATTTATATATAGAAAAGTTGTTTTAACGATAGAAAACAGAGTTTTAACGATAAGATTTTAACTAGAATATAATTTTTTATAAATTCGCACACTTTAATCGTGTTCCCAAAAAGACAAAATTTAACAAGGAACCTAACATTAAAATTATGACAACAAAAACAAACACTGCACCAGCTGAACATACAAGTATGTTTGATGCTGTACTTGCTCGACTGGATGTTGCGGCAAAAATTTACGGCTTATCAGACGAGGTTGCAACCATATTAAAAAATCCACAAAAACAAGTGAAAGTAAGCCTTCCCATAATGATGGATAATGGAACAATGCAAGTTTTTGAAGGATTTAGAACAGTACATTCAACTATTCTTGGCCCATCAAAAGGAGGCATCCGTTATGCAATGGATGTATGTGATGATGAAGTAAAAGCGCTTTCTGCTTGGATGACATTCAAATGCGCTGTTGCTAATTTGCCTTATGGTGGTGGAAAAGGTGGGATAAAATGCAATCCTCGTGAAATGAGTGTTGGAGAACTAGAGCGTTTAACAAAAGCATATACAACAGCTATGGCTGATGTATTTGGTGTAGATAAAGACATTCCTGCTCCTGATATGGGAACGAGTGCTCGTGAAATGGCTTGGTTGCTAGATGCATACAACAAAACACATCGTGGAAATTTTCCTGGTGTTACAACAGGAAAACCTGTTGGATTAGGAGGTTCATTAGGTAGAGATGCTGCTACTGGTCGCGGAGTTATGATTTCAACTTTGGCAGCATTAAACAAAATGAAATTAGACCCTAAAAAAGTTACTGCTGCTGTACAAGGTTTTGGCAATGTGGGTTCACATGCTTCACGCTTATTAAACGAACAAGGGATTAAAATTTGTGCAATTGGTGATCACACTGCCACTATTTGGAATGAAAATGGAATTGATATAAAAGCAGCATTAGACTTTGTAAAAACAAACAATGGTGTTTTAAAAGGTTTCAAAGGTGGAGTAGAAATTAAAGCAGAAGAACTTTTAACAGCAAAAGTAGATATACTTGTTCCTGCAGCATTACAAAATGTTATCACAGGAGATATTGCTCAAAATATAAATGCAAAATTAATTATTGAAGGCGCTAACGGTCCTACTACTCCTGAAGCTGACCCAATTTTAAAAGACAAAGGAATTATTGTAGTTCCAGATATTTTAGCAAATGGTGGCGGTGTAACTGTTTCTTATTTTGAATGGGTACAAAACAAATATGGTCGTTATTGGCCAGAGGCAGAGGTTAACGAAAAACATGATGCTTCAATGAATGCTGCATTTGAAACTGTATGGAACAATGCAGAACAATACAAAACAACAATGAGAATGGGAGCATATATCACAGCTCTTAAAAAAGTAGAATCAGGTATAAAAGCAAAAGGTTGGTTCTAATCTTTTGATATGAATTAAAGCAAAAAGTCCTGCAAAATTGCAGGACTTTTTGCTTTAATAATACTATCTTTGCGCCCATAAATTTTAAACAGAATGATGGATAGAAATTCGATAATTGGTCTTTTATTAATTGGAGGAATACTAATTGGATGGTTAGTTATGTCACAGCCTAGTGCTGAAGAACTTGCTAAACAAAAACAAGTAGCAGATTCAATTGCTTTATATACTGAATCTCAAAAAGCAAAATCAGAAGCCGATTCAATTGCTAGACTAAATACTGCTCAAATTACAGATACTGTATCAGTAGTTAATGATTCTGTGAAATCAATCATACAAAAAAAGGCTTACGGTGATTTTGCTGATGCAGCAAAAGGAGAAGACAAAACGATTGTGCTAGAAAATGAACTGATGAAAGTTTTTGTTTCTTCAAAAGGAGGAAGAATAAGCTCTGTTGAATTAAAAAACTATAAAACATACGACCAAAAACCTTTGATACTATTTGATGCTGATTCATCAAAACAAGGGATTTCATTTTTTGCATTTGGTAAAAAATTTGAAACCGACAGTATGTATTTTACTGCCGAAGGGAATGAATTTAAAGTAAGTGGCGAAGAAAGCAAAAAATTGTCTATGCGTTTATATGCAGGCAATAAAGAAAAATATATCGAGTATGTATATACCTTAAAAGGTAATGATTATATGATGGATTTTGAAATCAACACTGTTGGTATGCAAAACGTTATAGCTCCTACTACAAAAGAACTTACATTAAACTGGGGAATGAGTACTCCAACTCAAGAACAAGACTTTGATAACCAAAATAGAAATTCAACCATTTATTATAACTCCATTACAGAAGGTGTTGATAGAATTAGCGAAGCAAGTAGTGAAAAATTATATTTAGAAAACAAAACAAAATGGATTGGGTTTAAACAACAATTCTTTACTTCTGTTTTGATTTCACAAAACGAATTTGAAAAACCAAGCGTAGAAACTAAAATACTTCATGGTTCTAAAAAATACATTAAAAACTATACTACTTCTATTCCATTAACATACAATAGCAATGCGAATGATTCGTATGCTATGCAATTTTATTTTGGACCAAACCATTACCAAACATTAAAAAAATATGATATTGAATTAGAAAAGCAAATCAACTTGGGGTGGAAAATTTTTGGGTGGTTAAATCGCTTTTTAGTAATTCCTATTTTTAATTTTCTAAGTGGATTCAATATGAATTATGGGATTATCATTTTAATTCTAACCATCATCATTAAACTTTTATTACTTCCGATTGCCTACAGAACAGTTCTTTCGTCTGCTAAAATGCGTGTATTAAAACCAGAAATGGATGAAATAACAGAGAAGTTTAAAAATGAAGATCCAATGAAAAAACAACAAGCTACTATGGCGCTATACAAAAGTGCTGGAGTAAATCCAATGGCCGGTTGTATTCCTGTATTGCTTCAAATGCCGATATTAATTGCTTTATTTAACTTTTTTCCTGCTTCTATCGAATTGCGTCAAGAAGGTTTTTTATGGGCACATGATTTATCAACTTATGATTCTGTTTGGGATTTTGGCTTTCATATCCCATGGTACGGTGATCATATGAGTTTATTTGCACTATTAATGACTGCCTCTACTCTACTTTACACTTGGAGTAACAGCCAATTAATGGGTAGCACCAACCAAATGCCTGGAATGAAATGGATGATGTATTTAATGCCTATTTTCTTTTTAGGTTTCTTAAATAGCTATTCTGCTGGACTAAGCTGGTATTATTTCTTAGCAAACATGTTTACATTCGGACAAACATGGGTAATGCAAAAATTTGTAATTGACAATGATAAACTGCATGCAAAAATTCAAGCAAACAAATTAAAACCTAAAAAAGTTTCTAAATTTCAACAACGATTAGAAGAAATGGCTAAACAAAACCAAAGCAAAGCTAATCAACGTAAAAAATAAAAACAATGATTCACAAAGAGGGTTATCCGTCCATATTAATAACATTTGCAGTTGTAACTATTATTAATTTTTTAACGCACTTTTTTGCTGCTAGCTATCCAATTATTATTTGGTTAGGATATGCATTATCCGTTTTCTTATTAGTTACAATATTGCAATTTTTCAGAAATCCTTCTCGTAAAATTATTTTAGATAATAACACGATTGTAGCTCCTGCAGATGGAAAGGTGGTTGTAATAGAAGAAACGATAGAAACCGAATATTTTAACGACAAACGTTTGCAGATTTCTATTTTTATGTCGCCAATTAATGTACATGTGAATCGTTTTCCAATTGGCGGAATAGTTAAATATGCAAAATATCATCCTGGTTTGTTTTTGGTAGCTTGGCATCCAAAATCATCTACCGAAAATGAAAGAACAACAGTTGTAGTAGAACATAAAAACGGACAGGAAGTTTTATTCCGCCAAATAGCAGGAGCACTTGCCAGACGCATTGTTTACTATTGCAAAGAAGGAGAGAAAGCTACACAAGGCAATGAGTTTGGCTTTATTAAATTTGGCTCTCGTGTTGATTTACTTTTACCAACCAATGTAAAAGTAAAAGTAAATTTAGAGCAAAAAGTTAAGGGCAACGAAACCGTAATTGCTACTTTTGAATAAACTATTTCAGCTCATCATTTTTATTTTAACAATTATTTGCAAGTAAATATTACATCTTCTAAAATATTTACTTAACTTTATTGTTATAAACAGAATCAAGTAAAACCTAAAACACATAAGAAATGAAAAAAGTATTTTTAGTATTAGCATTAGCAGGAGTTGTTGGTGCAGCATCAGCAAGTACATTTGTAGCTCACAAAACTGTAACAGTTTGTGGAGACGAGAAAAAAGGTGACGACAAAAAGAAAAAAAGCAAAAAAGAATGCTGCAAAGCAGACGCTACTGCTAAAACTTCTTGCGCTGAAACAAAAACAGAAGCTACAAAAACTTCTTGCACAGAAGGGAAAGCAGAAAAATCTTGCTGCAAAGCAAAAGCAAACAGCACTGCTACAACTCAAGAGAAAAAATAATTTTTATTTTATTCAATAAAAAAGCCGATTGAAATTCAATCGGCTTTTTTATTGTTATGCTTATTCATCAGCTTTTTTTAAAGCTAATTCCCTTTAATGCTATTTCCATTGCCCACCAATAAAATTTTTTACCAAAAAAACAGTAAAATGGGTTTCTCTCTTGTTTCAAAGCTAACAAGTCCCACAATCCTAAATAACTATATTCCATTGTTCCAATAAAAATTAATTTTATTTTATTTTCAATTTCGGCTATTTTATTCTCACTTATTCCAACGCTTAAAAGCTGCTTGTTTTGTTCTGAAATTACTAAAGAGTCAGATTCTGAATCCAAAAAAGATCGAGTTAAAATCCCCCAAGTATCTATATGATTTGAAATAGGTATATTATTTTTTGTTGCAAACTCTGATAACATAGAATCTTCCTTGTGATTTAGAAATATTACTTCTTTTGCGTCTATTATTAATGATTGAGGAAATGTATGAAGGCAAATACTATTAATTCTACTTGAGGGAATAATAGGATTTTTATGTAACGAACTAAAGCAAAAATTATAGCTCTTAAATTCTAAATGCTTTTCATAAAAAATATACTCATTCTTCTTTTGCATTAAACTAGCGTATAAGTGAATGCTGTAATTAAAATTGCTAAATCCCGTTTATCAAATATATTAAATTACAAAACCCTGCAAAAATGTTCTACAGGGTTTTTGTATATAAATCAAAATGCTATATTATTTCGTTTTTACAACTTTAATTGTTGTAAGTTTTTTACCACTATTATTAATACTTACAAAATAAATTCCAGAATTTATTTCAGGGTTAAGCATAATTATTCCTTTATCAGTTGTAATTTTTTCAGTTAAAACAACGCGCCCAGTTATATCAGTAATTATTACAGATGCATCTGAACTTACTTTTGTGTTTAAGTTGTAATTAATTGTTATCTCATTGGAGAAAGGATTAGGATAAGCACTGATACTAGAAGCTGTTAAACTATTTTCAGCAATTCCTGTTGGTCCTTCATTAATTAAAAATTTATCGAATCCAGCTTCTACCAAATGACCTGGAGCATTATCAGCAGTACGAACTATTGCACGCATAGTAGCTGTTGGAGTTATATAATTCGAGATTTTAAATGATCTATGAATCCAAGTAGAATTACCAGCCGTAGTTCCTATTGCAAACTCAACCAAAGCAGTTGTTGTTCCATTATTCAACATTATTTTCAATGAGTCGTTTGGTATTCCTGCTCCTCCTGAATTATAAAACCAACGTGTATAATCTAAATATGGGTCGGTATAAGTAGCTAAGTTAAATATTGGCGACATTAATATGGTGCTTCCATTATCTACATCATCACTTGAAGTACTTCCTGTATTGTTTCCTGTAACCATGGCAATATTAGAACAATCCGTAGAATCATCTATGCTTGGGTTAGAAGGAACAGGACCACTGAATGTTCCTACTGGAACTTCACGCACCCACACTCCTGCAGTTGCATCCCCAGAAACTGTCCAACCAAAGTCAAAAGCAAAATCATCGTAATAACCTTTTGCTAATTGAATTGTAATAGGTGAAGATGATGAGTTAATAGATACATTTTGCATACATGATGTAACATGTCCCCAGTGTCCAGCAATTATTTCATAATCGTCAGCATATACTGCAGGGAAAGTAAAATTGCCACTACCATCAGTTGTAGTATTAAAATTAAAACTACCGTTAACGATTTGCACATTTGCATTTGCAATAGGAGTTCCTGTTCCTTGTTCTGTAACTTGTCCTGTTAAAGCAAACGTAGCAATAGGAGAAAGTTCTACATCTTGTAATGTTACAATAGCGGCTGCCAATGTTATGCCTGAAATAATTTTAGTATTGTATCCTGGTTTTGAATAGCGAACATTATATACTCCACCTGGAGATGGAATTCCGGTTTTATAATCACCAGATAAAATAGAATTTTCTGTAGTAGTTGTTGTAAGTATCTCAACTAAAGCACCATTAATTGGTAAACCTGTAACAGAATCAGTAATAACTCCTTCTAGATAACAAGCGCGAACATAATTAGGAGAAAATACAAACAATCCTTCATTAATATTGGAAACCACAATTGTACCAGATGGTAAATATGGATAAACGCCCCATGCCCCTACCGAACCACCACCAGTTCCAGAAAAGGTATCATAATTTCCAACCTGAACTAAATTTTGTGGACGACCAGCATCAACAATCGTAAATCCATCTTTGTACCATGATGTAACTGCATAATCATTACCAGCAACATTAATAATATGAGTATTATGTACCATTGAATTTGATCCAGGGTTAGATTGAATTTTATCAACTAAAGTAATATTTCCTAAATCAGAAATATCGTATGCTGCCAAAAATGAATTATCTACTTCATCTGTTGTAAACAATGTTTTACTGTCTTGAGACAACCAAGTATTATGTGTAAAAGCGTTGGGAGTAGTAAAATTTGCTAATTCTACTGGAGCGGATTTGTTTGTGAAATCTACAACTGAACAACGGCCAGTATAAATATGTCCAGCATATAATGTGTCATTTCTCACATAACCATCGTGAACATAGTGATCGCTCGAAGAGGTTCCCATTGAATAATTTCCAACATATACTGGCACCCAAGGATTAGTTAAATCAACAACTACAGCCCCTCCATCAAACAAATTACTTCCGTATAGATAAGCATAATTTCCATCAATATGCAAAGCATGAATTGTATTTAACTGCCCAGCAATTGAACCATTCCCAGTGTAATTTGTATAAGTTATTCCAGCAGCATTTGGCAATGAACTTAAATTAGCTATTTGAAGACCTCCTCCTCCTTCTGATGTGATATATGCGTATTTTCCACGTACTTTTATTTCTTTCCATAAATTATCTGGGCCAGGTATTTGAAGAACTTCTACTGGAGTATTCGGATTCGTCACATCAACAATTGACATCCCTAAAGAAGCACCTACCAAGGCGTATTCGTTCCCTAATGAATCAACATAACCACAAATATTTGCACATGTTTGACTAGGGTAAGTTAATTGTGAACGAAAAGTTACATTTAAATTTTGTGCTTGTACTCCTTTAAACATACTAGCAACGACAATAATTGTGATGATTTTTTTAAAATTCATTTTGAGAGATTTAATATGATTGATTTGATACTACCAAGTACGCTAAATTATTTATATAAAGCAAAAAAAAGCGACTTTTTAACAAGTCGCTTTCAATTTATTTTTTGGTTTTCTCTTTACCAGTAAATTCATACCTTTTCTTTTCTACCCCACTTTTCATAACAACAATAGTTCCTTCTATATCATAGTTATTAACAGTAACTTCCCATTTATATTCATTTTTATCCTGAGCATTAACAGCTTCAAAGGTTACTAGTCTTGTTTCAGAGTCATCTTCCATGTATGTAGAATCTAAAGTAACAGTATATGCAATCGGCTGCATTTGCAATTTTTCATACATCAAATCAGCTTCTACTTTTCCTGCTTTAATTAATACCAATGATGGTACTGCTTTTCCTTTGCTATCGCCTTTTAATTCGTAAAAATTAACGGAGTATTTTTTTCCTTCTAAAAATTTATTTTTTTCGGCTTTGCCTTTTTGAGCATTTGCAACTGTGATAAAACAAACAGCTGCTAATAAAAGAATCATTTTTATTTTTTGCATAACTTACTTTTTAAAGATTTTCTTTATTTAGAACAATTATTGTGCCTCAAAGAAAATAAAATTTATTTTGTAAAACTATACTTTATCTTTGTGAATTAAAAATTATTTGTATGATTGTTTTAAACGTGTTGTTATATTATCTGGTGATAATCCCAATCTCACTTTTACCTTTTCCAATATTGTATCTTTTGTCTGACTTTTTATATGTTTTGTTTTATTATATAGTGGGTTATAGAAAAAAAGTGATTTTAGGAAATATTCAAAGATCCTTTCCAAACAAGTCCCACGAAGAGCATATGAGAATATGTAAAGACTTTTATAAACATTTTTGCGATTTAATTCTGGAAAGTATTAAAACGTTCACCATCTCAAATGCTCAAGTACAAAAACGTGTAGTTTGTAAAAATCCGGAGGCGCTTAATAAATATTTCGACCAAAATAGAAGTGTAATTATTGCTGGAGGTCATTTTAATAATTGGGAAATTTTTGCAGTAGCAGTTGATTCACAAATCAAACACAAAGCTGTGGGGATATACAAACCATTAACTAATAAATATTTTGATGGTATTTTAAGAAAAACAAGGAGTAAATATGGCTTGCGTATGATTTCAACTAAGATTGTAAAACAATTCTTTGAAGAAGAAAAAAGCACTCCAGCAGCTACTATTTTTGCTATTGACCAATCTCCTTCAAACCCACATAAGGCGTATTGGACAACTTTTTTAAATCAAGATACTGCTGTATTATTTGGAGCTGAAAAATATGCGAAAGATTATAATCAAGTAGTTGTGTATGGAAGAATAAACAAAGAAAAAAGAGGACATTACAGTTATGAAGTTTTTGAAATTACTACAAATCCAAAAGAAACTGCTAAAGGTGAAATAACTGACAAATTCACTCGCATGCTAGAACAAGATATTAATGAAAATCCTCAATATTGGCTGTGGAGCCACAAACGATGGAAACATAAACGACCAGAAGGAGTTTAAAAAAATAAAAAAAACGTATATTTAAAATTAAAACATATCACTTATGAAAAAACTATTTGTATCTGCGTTAATTATTTCAGCAACATTTATGGCTTGTAAGAGCACCAAAGAAACAGCATCTACGACTCCTGTTGCTCCTTTAGACTGCACCACTATGGTAGTAACTTATTCAAATGACATAAAAGGAATTATGGAAGCTAATTGTACTCGTTGCCATAATTCAAACATGAAAGCTGGTTATAATTTTGAAACACTTGAATCAGTTAAAAAAGCTGGCTCAAATGGTTTTTTATTAGGCACCATTAAGCATGAAAAAGGATTTAAAGGAATGCCTTATTTTGCGGGCAAGCTAGACAATCAAACTATTAATAAAATTGAGTGCTGGGTTAAAAACGGTATGCCGGAATAGTTTAGTTGATTGATTCAACAGTTTATTGTTTATTTGGTTTGTGTTTACTGTATATAATAAATTGCTGGATTGTTAAATTGTTGAATTGATTTTTGACTTTTGCTCATTGCTAACCCAACTGTCTATTGCTAAATTTTTTTATTTCCAACTACCTAAATTTATAAATAAATGCAAGCCCCTTTAGCAGAACGTATGCGTCCAACTAGTTTGGACAATTATATTGGTCAGCAACATATAGTTGGTGAAGGAGCTATTTTACGCAATGCTATCGAAGCAAATATACTTCCATCGATTATTCTTTGGGGGCCTCCTGGTGTTGGAAAAACTACACTAGCAAACATTATTTCACATCAACTAAAACGGCCTTTTTACGCACTTAGTGCAATAAATTCAGGAGTAAAGGATATTAGAGATGTTATAGATAAAGCAAAAGGGACAGGAATGTTTGCACAAAATAATCCTATTCTTTTTATTGATGAGATTCACCGTTTTAGTAAATCACAACAAGATTCATTATTAGGAGCAGTTGAAAAAGGGACTGTTACCTTGATTGGTGCTACTACGGAAAATCCTTCGTTTGAAGTTATATCCGCTCTTTTATCTCGTTGTCAAGTTTACATTTTAAAACACCTTGATAAAGATGATTTACTTTCTATGTTAGATCAAGCAATTAGTAAGGATGAAATCTTAAAAACAAAAAAAATTACACTATCAGAAACAGAAGCTTTATTAAGATTATCTGGAGGAGATGGAAGAAAACTACTAAATGTATTTGAGTTAGTAGTAAATGCCATTGGGGGAAATGATATTGAAATTACAAATGATAAAGTAACAAGTATTGTTCAGCAAAACATTGCTTTATATGATAAAACAGGAGAAAATCATTATGATATAATTTCTGCTTTCATAAAATCTATCAGAGGTAGCGACCCAAATGCTGCTGTATATTGGCTTGCAAGAATGATTGAAGGAGGAGAAGATCCTTTATTTATTGCACGAAGGTTATTGATTTTAGCCTCAGAGGATATTGGAAATGCTAATCCAACAGCTTTGGTTATTGCAAACAATTGTTTTCAGGCCGTAAATGTGATAGGTTATCCCGAATCGAGAATTATTTTATCACAAGCAGTAATATACTTGGCTTGTTCGGCCAAAAGCAATGCTTCCTACGCAGCAATCAACCAAGCACAAGAAGCCGTTCAGCAATCAGGGAATTTACCTGTTCCTTTACATTTAAGAAATGCTCCCACCAAATTAATGAAAGACATTGGTTATGGAGCCGATTATAAGTACTCACATAGCTATGAAAATAACTTTAGCACACAAGAATACCTGCCAGATAGCATAAAAGGAATGAAATTTTATGAACCAGGGAACAATGCCCGTGAAAAGGAATTAAGAACCTATCTAAAAAGCCATTGGAACGATAAATACAAGTACTGATGAGCATCATAAAAAAATAGTCGAAAATATTTTGCTAATACCAAATGGATTTATACTTTTGACCTGTTATTTAAAATTATTCTAAATAATAAAGTATGTCAAAAATTAAAATTACAATAGCAGATAGTCATTTTTTAAGCCGAAAAGGTTTAGCTGTGCTATTGAAAGAAAATGCAGATTTTACTCTTTTGGCGGAAGCATTAAGCACATCTGATTTAGTAAATCAATCAAAATTTTACAAGCCCGACTTGATTATTTTAGACTATGATTCTGAAAATTTCAGCATAGATGGACTTTCTCAAATTGTAAAAAAATACCAAAATACACACTTGCTTGCTATAACAGAGTTTAAAAACAATTCAACAGTAGCAAAAGCAATGAAAAATGGAATAACTAGTCATTTATTAAAGGATTGTGACGAAGATGAAATTGTAGAGGCGATATATAAAACAGCAAAAGGTGAACAATTTATGTGTGGAAAGATAGTGAGTGCTGTATTAGATGACAAATCAACTAATACAATTACATCTTATAATTGCGATGGACTAAATGTTTCTGAAAGAGAAATGGAAATAATTAAATACATAGCAGAAGGATTATCAAATAAAGAAGTAGCAGATAAATTGTTTTTAAGTACACACACAGTAACAACACACCGCAAAAATATAATGGCAAAACTTGGCGTTAACAATACAGCTGGTTTAGTTCTATTTGCTGTACGCGAAAATTTAATTAGTCCTAATCATTTTTTATTTTCAGCTGCAAGCTAATTCACTAATAATGTTCTGACAAAAGCATCCAATTTGTTTTGGGTGCTTTTTTGTTTTAAACTCTTTTTTAGAAAATACCTTTTTTTAGGTATTGTCCAAAAGTTCAATCCTATCTACTTTTGACTCGTTAATTAAAATCATTCTAAATAATTCTTTATATGAAAAATACATACCTAAAACCAAAAAATCTTTTTGCTTTATTAATAGCAAGCAGTATACTTATCTCTTCTTGTAAAAAAAAGGAAGATGAAGTACCTACTCCAAGTCCATCAGGACTGACTTATTCGGTACCTACTACTTATAATTTTTCAAATGTAAATTATAGTGGTCAAACAACTCGTTTATCAATGCTTGATGAAATTGCAGCATATATGTCCACAGGCAATACTACTGGAACCGTTTTAGACGCACAGAAAATGAAAGATATGTATTCTAATACAAACAGTCAATTTGCTGATGCTGCATTAAACACAAGTGGCAAACAATTAAAAAACAAAACTTTTATTTTAGATCAATCTTTATTTGATTCTTATTTTGATACGATTGCGATGCAAAGTTTATCAATAGTACCAGGAAGCAATGGCACAGCAGGTGTTGTAGTAAGCACAACAGACCCTACAAAAAAATATTTACAAGGAGCTAACGGAATGGAGTACGCACAAATAGTAAAAAAAGGTTTAATGGGAGCTGCATTCTATTATCAGGCAATGGATACCTATTTAGCTAATTTATCTTCTGATGATAATGTTACTGTGGTTCCTGGAGACGGAACAGCAATGGAGCATCATTTTGATGAAGCTTTTGGATACTTAGGTTTACCAATTGATTTTCCAACGAATACAAGTGTTCGCTATTGGGGAGAATATGTTGATGAATTAAATGGAGTGCTTAACACTAGCTCAACGGTAATGAATGCTTGCTTAAGAGCAAGAGCAGCTATAAGTAATGCTGATTATTCAACAAGAGATGCGCAAGTACAAATTATTCGTCAACAATGGGAAAAAATTGCAGCAGCATCTGCTATACATGAGTTAAATGAGGCAAAAGCAAATATTTCAGATAATGCTTTACGTAATCATTATGTCTCTGAAGGAATTGGTTTTATAATGTCTTTAAAATACAATTCTCAAAAAACAATTACAAATTCTCAAATAACACAAGCATTAAACTATATTGGTTATAATATTTATAACATCTCAACTACAAATATTGACAATGCTAGAAATTTAATAAGCAGCATCTATGGGTTAGATTCTGTAAAAGACATTTTATAATTGTTGGTTTAGTTATAATAACAATACCTGAATGAATTAATTTTCATTCGGGTATTATAATTAAAATAAAATATGAACTCAAAAAAAATCATTTTATCACTTTTTAGTTTCTCATTAGCTATTTTGATTGGCTTACAATCGTGTAAAAAAAACAAAGACGAAGAGCCAAGCCCAGAATCAACATTTGATAAAAGTGGAATGTTAACAAACATTGCAGATAATATTATCGTTCCGCAATATGAGCAAGTAAAAAATAAAATAGATTCATTAAAAATTTCAACTACTGATTTTACCAGCAATCCTACTTTAAGCAATTTGAATTTATTACAAAACAAGTTCATCGATGCTTATAAAGCATATCAATGGATATCAACATTTGAATTTGGTCCTGCAGAAACTGAAATTTTACGTTCCAACTTCAATACATTTCCATGTGATACAGTTCAAGTAAAAAACAACATCAATAGCGGAACTTATGATTTATCAATGGTATCTAATATTCCTGCAAAAGGATTTCCTGCACTAGATTTTTTACTTTTTGGAGTAACGCAAAACAACAATTATGTATTATCAATTTACACAAGTGCAACAACTGCTACTTATGCAAAAAATTATTTGAATGATATTGTTAACGAATTACAAATCAAAACAAATACAGTATATAATTCTTGGATAAGTACTGGAGGTAATTATGCGTCTATATTTAAAAGTAACACAGGAAGTGATGTTGGAGGTTCAATAGGAATGTTGGTTAATCAATTG
This sequence comes from uncultured Chitinophaga sp., assembly GCA_964549315.1. Taxonomy (GTDB): domain Bacteria; phylum Bacteroidota; class Bacteroidia; order 2-12-FULL-35-15; family 2-12-FULL-35-15; genus 2-12-FULL-35-15. The sequence goes on from CAZJUY010000003.1 coordinate 37,915, forward strand.
AATTACGACTTTGAGATACTAAAAAATGCGAAGGTTGGAATTCCATTAGGTAAAATGACATTAGGAATTCCTTTACCTGAAAAAGTGGAGGCTTTTTATAACCAACAATCATTAGAACTTATACAAGAACATATTCAAAGTATAGAAAATATTTATTTGGGACGTAGCCAACAGAACATTGATGGCTTAGGTTTAGATGATTATCTTACCCATATAGATGCACGATACGGATCCATTTCTTTGAACGATGCAATCAAAAATAAATTAATTTCAGCAAAAGCAAAAATAGCTGCAATACCAGGTCCTCTATCACAAGCAGTTGTTACAAATGCGACAATAGTTGACCAAGCGTATGCCGAATTACAACAGCTAGTAATTCTCTTAAAAGTTGATATGCCTTCTGCTCTTGGCGTTTTAATAACTTACCAAGATAATGATGGTGATTAAGAAATGTTAAACGGCTTAACAATAAATAAATTTAAAGAACGACTAATGGAGCCAATTCACATTGCTCCATTAGTCGTTTTTCGTATTCTCTTTGGCGGAATGATGTTTGGAAGCATTATTCGTTTTTGGTTAAATGGGTGGATAGAACAATTATACATTAAGCCCACATTTTTTTTTACTTACTATGGCTTTGAATGGGTAAAACCATTGGGCGAAAAAGGAATGTATTTAATGTTTGGAATAATGGCTGTTTCAGCATTATGCATTATGTTAGGTGCATTTTATAAAATTACTTCAACACTCTTTTTTTTGTCATTCACTTATGTTGAACTTATTGATAAAACAAACTATTTAAACCATTACTACTTTATTAGTATCGTATCTTTTTTAATGATATTATTACCTGCAAGTAATTATTTTTCTGTTGATACGTATTATAATTTTAAAAAAAGAATAACACATATCCCACGCGTATTTGTAATTACTATTCGATTTCAATTAGCAATTGTTTATTTTTTTGCAGGGCTGGCAAAATTAAACTATGATTGGTTGATTGAAGCACAACCATTAAAGATATGGCTACAAGCACATACAAACACACCTTTAATTGGCAGTTTATTAGATAAAACATGGATAGCCTATTTATTCAGCTGGTTTGGCGCTTTCTATGATTTATCAATTCCGTTTTTTTTATCCTTTAAAAAAACAAGAGGTATTGCTTACTTCTTCGTAATTCTTTTTCATGTATTAACCCGAATTTTATTTCAAATAGGAATGTTTCCTTATATAATGATATTGGCAACTTTGATATTTTTTTCTGAAAATTTTCATTTGAAAATTTTAAATATTATCAATTCAATATTATTAAAATTTAGAAAAAATAGAATCAAAAATATTGATAACAAATTTGTCTTCAATAAAAAAATGAAACCATTACTAATTACTTTTTTATGTATTTATTTCACATTCCAATTATTATTCCCTTTTAGATACCTATGTTACCCAGGAAAATTATTTTGGACGGAACAAGGTTATCGTTTTTCGTGGAGAGTGATGTTAATGGAAAAGGGAGGAAAAGCTTTTTTTTATGTTACCGATTTAGATACAGGAAGAACTGGTGAAACGATGATGGACAATGATTTAACTGTAAATCAAGAAAAAATGATGTCAACACAACCCGATATGATTATTCAATATGTAAAATTTTTGAAAGAAAAATATATTCAACAAGGAATTAAAAATCCAAAAATAACGGCAGAATGTTATGTAACACTTAATGGCAGCGGAAGCAGATTATTTATAAATAAATATGTTGATCTAACAAAAGTAGAAGATGGATTTCATCATAAATGGTGGATTTTACCATTTAATGAACAATAAATTATGAACAGAATAACATTACTATTTACACTTTATATTTTAGGAATACAGCAGTTGTTGTATGGGCAGATTGATACTACAATTGCTAAAAAAGATACATTAAAAAGCGTAATTATAGAAGTTACAAAAGAAAATGAATTTGGAATTACTAGATTAAAACAAGTAGAAGGAACAGCCATTTACGCAGGGAAAAAAAGTGAGGTAATTTTATTAGGGGATGCAAACGGAAACTTGGCAACGAACAATGCTCGCCAAATTTACAATAAGGTAGCTGGTCTAAATATTTGGGAAAGTGATGGAGCAGGAATACAATTAGGAATTGGGGGAAGGGGACTAAACCCAAACAGGGTGTCAAATTTCAACACAAGACAAAATGGTTATGACATCAGTGCTGACGCCTTGGGGTATCCTGAAAGTTATTATACCCCACCAACAGAAGCATTGGAAAGAATTGAAGTAGTACGCGGAGCAGCTTCTTTACAATACGGAACTCAGTTTGGCGGCTTTATTAATTTTAAATTCAAAGAAGCACCCAAAAATAAATTTTTAAAAATTGAAGCAAAACAAACATTAGCTTCATTCGGCTTTTATAATTCATTTATAGCTTTATCTGGCAATAAGAACAAATGGAGTTATTATACATTTTATCAATACAAAAAAGGAAATGGATGGAGAGCTAATTCCAATTTCAATGCTAATACTGCACATTTATCGGCATCCTACCAAGCAACTAAAAAAATAAAAATCACCGCTGAATATACATTCATGGATTACCTTGCCCAACAAGCGGGAGGACTTACAGACAACCAATTTAAAAAAGACCCCAGACAATCCATTCGAACGAGAAATTGGTTTAGAGTAAATTGGAACCTAGCGGCAATTATTATAGATTATGATTTAACAGAAACGTCAAAAATAAATTTTAGAACATTTGGATTATACGCACAAAGAGATGCATTGGGGTTTTTAGGATTAATAAACAGAACCGATCCAATGACAGAAAGAGATTTATTACAAGATAAATTCAGAAATTTTGGTGCCGAGGTGAGATATTTAAAACACTACCAGTTTTTAAAATCTGTTTCCACATTTTTAGTTGGTGGAAGGTATTACAATGGGAATACATATAGAAAGCAAGGAAATGGTAGTTCCGCTAGTGATGCTGACTTTAATTATTTGCGCCCAAATGATTTAGAACATTCTGATTATTTATTTCCAAGTGAAAACATTTCTATTTTTTCTGAAAATGTTTTTAGAATTACATCTAAACTTAATATCACCCCTGGTGTTCGATTTGAATATATTTCAACAAAATCAAATGGGTATTACAACGAGCAATACAAAGATTTAGCTGGAAATGTAATTTACAAAACAAAAACATTCGACAATAAAAGCAATTACCGTCATTTTGTATTGTTTGGCTTAGGAATAGGATATAGAATAAATAAAAACATAGAATCCTACGCAAATTTTTCTCAAAACTATCGCTCTATCAACTTTAACGATATGCGCATTGTAAATCCAAACATGCGTGTGGATGTAAATTTAAAAGATGAAACAGGCTATTCAACTGATTTAGGTTTTAGAGGAAATATGAAAAATTATTTATCGTTTGATGTAAGTTTATTTTATCTAAAATACAACAATAGAATTGGCTCTGTATTACTAGTAGATTCTTTTAGTTACCAGCCATACCGATTAAGGACAAACATTTCTGATTCCAGAAATTACGGAATAGAAGCATTTGCAGAATTGGATTTTTTCAAACTAATTGCAGGTTCAAAAAGTAAATTTGGAGCCTCCTTATTTGGAAATCTTTCCTTGATTGATGCAAAATATATAGATTCTAAACAAAATGCATTTAAAAATAAAGAAGTGGAATATGTACCAAAAATGATTTTACGTACAGGCCTAACTCTTTCTTATAAATCATTCAAAATTTCTTATCAATATTCCAAAACTAGCAAACAGTTTTCTGATGCTACAAATGCGGAATATGCATCCAATGCTGTTACTGGAATTATTCCTGAGTATTATATCATGGATGTTTCAATAAGTTATTTTTACAAATGGATTTCTATATCTGGAGGAAGTAATAACATTACCAACAATATGTATTTTACAAGAAGAGCTGATGGTTATCCCGGACCAGGGATTATTCCATCAGATGGTAGAAGCTTTTATGTAACATTAGGAATTAAACTATAAGAATTATTACATTTGAGTTATGATTCTAATAGCAGATAGCGGTTCCACAAAAACAGATTGGCGTTTAATTGATGAAAAAAAAGAAATTCATCAGTTCAGAACACAGGGCATAAATCCGTATTTCCAAACCACATCTGACATTTCTGAGATACTTCAAAGTGAATTGCTAACCGAATTAAACACAAGCAAATTTCCATACTTAGAAAAAAATAAATTAGAAATTCATTTTTATGGTGCTGGTTGTAAAGCAGAAGATAAAAAAAAGATTGTTTTTGATGCATTAAATACAGCCTTCAAAAATGCTGTAATAAAAATAGAATCGGATTTACTTGGTGCAGCTCACGCCCTTTGTGGAAAACAAAAAGGAATAGTTGCTATTCTTGGAACTGGCTCCAACACCTGCTATTATGACGGAAAGGTAATTGCAGAAAATAAAACTTCTACTGGCTTTATTTTAGGTGACGAAGGTAGTGGCGCGCACATTGGAAAAACATTGATTCAAGCTTATTTAAATGATGAAATGCCAATTGAATTATCAAAAAGATTTTTTGAACGTTTTAAATTATCCAAAGATGAAATAATTGATGCTGTATATAAAAAGCCTATGCCAAATAGGTTTTTAGCATCCTTTAGTAAATACGTTTACCAAAATTTAAAAGAACAATACTATTTAGACTTAGTTACAAATTGTTTTAACCAATTTTTTGATAAACATATTTGCAAATATTCGCAGTATAAAGAAGTCTCTTTAAATTGTGTGGGATCGGTAGCTTTTTACTATAGTAATATCTTAAGAGCTATCGCCACAAACAGAGGTATTATAGTAGGAACGATATTAGAGTCTCCTATTGCTGCTTTGAGTTTGTATTACACCGAAGAATAAACCCTTTTATCTCTATTCTTGCCCATTAAACAAAGCATTTTACCACTGGTAATTTATTAACTGTAACTATTCAAAATTCCGTTATATTTACTTAAATAAAAAATAAAAAAACATGACAAATTTTATTGCAAAAAAACTTTCGGTACTGGCACTATTTATTTTTGTTTCTACATCTGTATTTGCTCAACAAGCAAAAACATACACCTATGAAACTGCAAGCAACGACCCTTTGAATGCTCGTATATATAAATTGGCTAATGGCTTAACAGTATATATGACTGTTTATAAAAATGCACCCCGCATACAAACATATATTGCAACCAGAGCAGGAAGCAAAAACGACCCAAAAGATGCAACAGGTTTAGCGCATTACCTTGAACATATGTTGTTTAAAGGAACGGATAAATTTGGCTCAAAAGATTTTGCAAAGGAAAAAGTTGAATTAGATAAAATAGAAGCGCTCTACGAAGTATATCGTAAAACAAAAGACGATGCGAAACGCAAAGCAATCTATCATCAAATCGATTCCATTTCTGGTTATGCTTCAACACTTGCTATTGCAAACGAATACGACAAAATGCTTACATCCATTGGAGCAAAAGGAACAAATGCATACACTTGGTTAGAACAAACAGTTTATGTAAATGATATTCCTTCTAATCAATTAGAAAACTGGTGTACAATTGAAGCTGAGCGTTTTCGTAATCCACAAATACGTTTATTTCATACTGAACTAGAAGCGGTATATGAAGAAAAAAATCGTGGACTTGATAACGATGGCGATAAAGCTTGGGAAGCATTATTTGAAGGGTTGTGGCCTAACAATACTTATGGTTCACAAACAACTATTGGAACAATTGAACATTTAAAAAATCCATCTATTACCGAAATAAAAAAATATTTCAATAACTATTATGTGCCAAACAATATGGCTATTTGTATTTCTGGTGATTTTGACCCAGACGCGACAATTAAATTAATTGATTCAAAATTTGGTTCTTGGAAAAACAAACCCGTTCCTGCTTACACTCCTTTTATTGAAAAACCAATTAATGTTCCAGTTATTAAAGAGGTTGTTGGTCCTGATGCAGAAAGCGTGATGATAGGATTTAGATTTGCTGGAATAGGAAGTAAAGATGCGGATATGATTCAGCTAGTAAATAAAATTTTATCAAACGGAAAAGCGGGTTTAATTGATTTGAATTTAAATCAACAACAAAAAGTATTAGAAGCTAATGCTTTTGATATGGAGTTTAAAGATTATTCTGCTCACATTTTAAATGGCACAGCAAAAGATGGACAAAAATTGGAAGAAGTAAAAGATTTATTATTAGCACAAATTGAAAAAATAAAAGCTGGCGACTTTCCAGATTGGTTATTAAGTGCAGTTATTACAGACATGAAATTGCAACAAACTAAAATGTATGAAGCAAACTATGCAAGAGCAGATGCATTTGTTTCAGCATTTATTACTGGAACAAAATGGCAAGATTATACAAATACCATTGACAGATTATCAAAAATTACTAAACAACAAATTGTTGATTTTGTTAAACAAAACTATACAAACAATTATGTAGCGGTTTACAAACGTACTGGAGAAGATAACAATGTTCAAAAAGTTATAAAGCCTGAGATTACTCCTGTTGAAGTAAATAGAAACGACCAAAGTGATTTTGTAAAATCTATCTTAGGAAGCAAAGTAAAAGAAATAGAACCTGTATTTGTTGACCATAAAAACATTAAACAAGCAACACTAAAAAGCTCCGTTCCTGTATTGTATAACATCAATACCGAAAACAAAACTTTCGACATGTATTATGCTTTTGACATGGGAACCAACCACAACAAAAAATTTGGTGTAGCTGTTGACTATCTAAAATACCTGGGTACAAGCAAAATGAGCGCTGCTGAATTTCAGCAAGAACTTTACAAATTAGGTTGCTCATTTGATGTATATTTTGGTGAAGAAGAAACTTGGGTTAGCTTGAGAGGGTTAACAGAAAATATTAATAAAGCAACTAAATTGTTTGAAGATTTATTGTCGGATGCTCAACCAAATGAAGAAGCTTTAAAAAATTTAGTTTCAGATATTCTTAAAAAAAGAACAGATGCTAAACTAAATAAAAATGAAATTTTGTTTGGTGCTTTGTCAAGCTACAGTATTTACGGGAAAACTTCACCTTATACAAATATTTTAAGTGCTGATGAATTACAAAAATTATCTTCTAAAGAATTGATAGAAATTATTAAGTCTTTAAATACTTTTCAGCATAAAATATTATACTATGGAAGCAATGACATTAATGAAGTGGTTACTTTATTAAATGAATTGCACAAAACTTCTGAAAAATTAAACCCTATTCCCACACCAGCTAAATTTATTCAGTTAGATAATAACAACAATGTTTATGTAATTGACTATGATATGAAACAAGCTGAAATAATTATCAAATCAAAAGATGGAATGTATGATAAAAATATGGTTCCTACTGTTCGTTTGTTTAATGAGTATTTTGGAGGCGGAATGTCGTCTATTGTATTTCAAGAAATACGTGAATCAAAAGCATTGGCTTATTCTGTTTGGTCGAGCTATTTAAACGCACAAGATTTGAAAAAACACAATTATTTGCACGCGTATGTTGGTACACAAGCAGATAAATTACCAGAAGCAATGAAAGGTATTTTTGAATTAATAAACAACTTACCTGAAGCTGATAATAATTTTAAAGCTGCTAAAGAAGCTATTATTCAAGGAATAAGAACAGAAAGAATTACAAAAGCTGGAATTTTGTTTAGTTATGAAAGAGCTAAAAAACTTGGATTGGATTATGACATTAGAAAAGAAATTTTTGAAAAAGTTCCTACTATGACTTTTGCTGAAATAAAATCTTTTCAAGAAGAACATATAAAAAATAAAAAATATACAATTGTAGTTTTAGGAAAAAAAGAAAACTTAGATATCAAAACACTTGAAAAATATGGCAAGGTAACTTTCTTGACTCTTGAGGATGTTTTTGGGTATTAATGATTTTAAAGTATTTTAATTTTATTAAATTGTTCTCGACTCATCCAGATAGCTATCGGGACGAACTAACTGCCTATTATTATTCTAGAATAAAACAGTGTGTAAGGTCATACTGAGCTAGTTTATCCTGAGTTTATCGAAGGAAAGTATATGCGATGGCTTCCCATACTCTTCGACACTTCGATAACCTCGGTACAGGCTAAACTCAGAGTGGCAACAAGCAGCTGGCAAGTAAAAATTTTATTAGTAGTCATTGCGAGGTACGAAGCAATCCATAACCAAACCTTTGTGTAGAGATTGCTTCAGTCGTACCTCCTTCGCAATGACGGAATACGTTCTCGACTCTGCTCAAACTAGCAGTAGACAAATTCCCCTCCTCGGAGGGGTTAGGGGTGGGTAAAGAAATCTATTGACTACACTAACTAGAGATTTCTTCAGTCGTACCTCCTTCGCAATGACGGAATACGTTCTCGACTCTGCTCAAATTGACAACACACAATTTATTATTTTTGTATTATTACGAAGCAGCGGGAAGGAATGACGGCAAACGATGCCGAGTCGCTTTGCGGGAAGCGATTTTGCCGTCTTGATTTTTTGTTTCTTTTTTATCAAGAAAAAAGAAAACACAAAGAAATTTAATATAGAGCTGCAGCCCATTCTCGACCACTCAAGAAGCTATCGAAAAAAATTGAAAAATTATTATTCTGCAATGAAGAAGTGTGTGAGGTAATACTGAGCCTGTCGAAGTATAAGCGTAGAATTTACTATACTACGCGCGTTCTCGACTACTCCCGATAGCAATCGGGACGAACTGAGATTGTTCCGTCACCCTGAACTTGTTTCAGGGTCTCATGAGATGCTGAAACAAGTTCAGCATGACTTCGACATTTTGTTCCTTCGCCTGACAACACACAATTTATTATTAATTATTAAACTTCCTTTAGATTGCTTCAATCGTTCCTCCTTCGCAATGATGGAACGTTTATTAAAACAAGCCGTCTAAAAGAGTATCATCTACTATATTTGGCAGTGTTATTTTTAATTCAGGAGTACGTTCCATTTCACGTTTAATTGCAAACAATGCTTCTTCATTTCTAGCCCAGCTTCTGCGAGCTATTCCGTTGTTTACGTCCCAAAAAAGCATGGATTTTAATCGCCTATCACTTTCGGCTGTGCCATCTAACACCATTCCAAAACCTCCATTAATTACTTCTCCCCAACCTACTCCACCACCATTGTGCAAACTAATCCATGTTGCTCCTCTAAATCCATCACCAACAAAATTTTGTACGGCCATATCAGCTGTAAAACTTGATCCATCATAAATATTTGATGTTTCACGATAAGGGGAATCCGTTCCTGAAACATCATGATGATCACGACCCAATACAACAGGTGCTGAAATTTTTCCTGATTTAATTGCATTGTTAAAACGTTCTGCAATTTTTACTCGAGCTTCTGAATCAGCATATAAAATACGTGCTTGAGAACCAACCACTAAATTATTTTTCATTGCATCCTTTATCCAAACTATATTATCACTCAATTGTTGTTTAATTTCATTTGGAGCAGTTTTATACATTTCTTCTAAAACTTCTAGTGCTAACTCATCCGTAGTTTGTAAATCTTTTGCATCGCAGGAAGTACAAACCCAACGGAAAGGACCAAATCCATAATCAAAACACATTGGACCTAAAATATCTTGAACATATGAATTATATTTAAAAGTGCCATCTGTATTTAAAATATCGGCTCCTGCCCTACTTGCTTCCAACAAAAATGCATTACCATAATCAAAAAAATACATCCCTTTCGATGATAAAGTATTTATTGCATTTGCATGACGAACCAATGTTTTTTGAACTTCTTTTTTAAATTGTTCCGGATTATTTGCCATCATTTCATTTGCTTGTTCAAATGAAATGCCCGCTGGGTAATAACCACCCGCCCATGGATTGTGCAATGAGGTTTGGTCTGAACCTATGTCCACTTTTATTTTTTCTTCAACTAAACGCTCCCACAAATCCACTACATTGCCTTGATATGCTAATGAAATTGCTTCTTTCGAAGCTTGTGCATTTTTTATCCGTTCGATTAGTTTTGTTAAATCTTCATACACTTCATCTACCCAACCTTGCGAATGTCTTGTTTTTGTTGCTTTTGGATTAATCTCTGCAACCACAGTAACCAAACCTGAAATTTTTCCAGCTTTGGGTTGAGCTCCACTCATCCCTCCTAATCCGCAGGTTACAAAAAGCATTCCCGACCCAACAGATTCTGAATCAAGTTTAGAATCACTACTACGCACCTTGCGCGCAGCATTCATAACAGTTATTGTTGTGCCATGTACAATTCCTTGCGGACCAATATACATGTATGAACCTGCTGTCATTTGTCCATATTGTGTAACTCCAAGCGCATTAAATTTTTCCCAATCATCTGGTTTACTATAATTAGGAATCATCATTCCATTCGTAATAACAACTCTTGGAGCATCTTTGTGTGAAGGAAATAATCCCATTGGATGACCAGAATACATCACCAAAGTTTGTTCATCTGTCATCTCTGCCAAATACTTCATAGTTAAAAGATACTGTGCCCAATTTTGAAACACAGATCCATTTCCACCATACGTAATTAATTCATGCGGATGTTGAGCAACAGCATAATCCAAATTGTTTTGCAACATCAGCATAATAGCTGCTGCTTGTTTTGACTGATGAGGATATTCGTTAATGTGACGCGCGTGAATTTTATAATCAGGACGAAAACGATACATATAAATGCGTCCGTAATCTTTTAATTCTTGAGCAAACTCTTTTGATAAAACAGCATGATGCTTTTTATCGAAATAGCGCAAGGCATTACGAATAGCTAATTTTTTTTCTTCTTTATTAAGAATATCTTTTCGCTTAGGAGCATGATTGATTGTAGAATCGTAAGGTTTAACTGGGGGTAATTCGCTGGGTATTCCTTGTAAAATTTGTTGTTTGAATGTCATATTATTTTAATTAGCTAATTAACGCAACAATTATTTCTTTTTTTCTATTCTTCCTTTTTCTTTATTAAAACCATACGGGCAATGTCTGCATCCATTTTGACAACAATACCCTCTTTTTAATAAATACTTTTCAGTAAATACTTTAAAACCTTCAGGTGTTAAATAATAATCATCAGGTTCTAATTCATTTTTTGGTGGAATAGTATCCATAGCAACAAAAATACTAATTTTACATGATGCTTAACTTAAATTTTATTCCCCCATTACAAGCAATTGAAGAACCTTTTTTAATCGAAAAAGGAATAAAACTCTATGTTTTAAGATTGGATTTAAATCACGCAGAAATAAGCGGAAATAAAATTTACAAATTAAAATACAACCTTGATAAAGCAAAGCAAGAAAACAAAAACACCCTACTCACTTTTGGTGGTGCTTTTTCAAATCATATAGCCGCAACTGCTGCTGCTGGAAACGAAAACGGATTAAAAACAATTGGTATCATTAGAGGAGATAAATTACCCGATTTAAATCCAACCTTACAACTTGCCGAAAAAAACGGAATGCAATTGGATTTTGTTTCGCGTGAACTGTACCGCAATAAAATAGCTTTGATGGATTATGTGAATAATAGATATAATAACGATTCTGTATATATTATTCCAGAAGGTGGTTCAAATGAATTAGGAGTAAAAGGATGCGCAGAAATTGTTGAACAAATAAACATTGATTTTGATTTTATTTGTACCCCTTGCGGAACAGGAGCAACCATTTCCGGAATTATTCTTTCATTAAAACAAAACCAAAAAGCAATTGGATTTCAAGTATTAAAAGCTGAAAATTATATAAAAAACGAAGTTGCAAACTGGTTAAACACATTTGATAGAACACTAAAAATTGGAAAATAAATGAAGATTACCATTTTGGTGGCTATGCAAAAACAAGTGCCGAATTATTAAATTTTGTTTCTGACTTTAAACAAAAACACAACATACAATTGGATTATATTTACACAGGAAAAATGATGTTTGGTATATTTGATTTAATAAATAAAAATTATTTTGAAAAAGGAAAAACAATCGTTGTTATTCATACTGGAGGGTTGCAAGGGAATAGTAGTTTTGATTGAATATTTTAATTTTTTGGTAATACTGTATAATCTAATCTATCCTGACAAAAAATGTAAGTAAAACTTACAAAATTAAAAACAAGCTAATATCTTCTTCACAATAAAATCAAATTTCGGCTTAGCTCGTACAGGGGCATCTATTTCAATTTGTAATTCAAATTAAATAATTTCAAAACATCATTATTAAATCTGTTTTTAGATTCAATAGTTATAATAAAAAAGCCAGCTTCATTGTTTAAAAAAAGAACAAATAAATTTTTCCATTTCTGAGGAGTTTCATAAATCATAAATGGTTTTGAGTCAACATCTTGAAATGTTAATCTATCAATATCTCCATAAAATCCTTTATAATTATTTCCATAAAAATAATCGACATTGTTTGATTTTCTTCCTAATGAAATTTTTAAATTTTTTCCCATAGAGTAGCCATGCTTAACTTTTATAGGTCTATTACTCTTCTTGTCCATAATTTCACAATCATCAAAATCAATAGAAGTATTGTCCAAAATGGTATCAATGTGAACTTCATTAGCAATAATAGAATTAGAACCTTTGATATCCCAAATTACAATACTTGTATCAAATCTAATGGAATATAATGTGTAAGCATCATTATCATTCACTAGACTAATATTAAACCCCTCATTTTTGATAACATTTGCAATAGAATCATTAAAAAGAACCAGATACTTTTGTGGAAGTCTGAAATCTGTCTTACGATTATAATAATTATTTTCAATAATTGGATAAAAAAACACAAGTGCTAATAACAAAAACATTAAACCAAGAATAATAACATATATATTTTTCATAATAATTAAATGTTTAAAGCTATCGTAAATACCAACGTAAAATAATTAGAGTTATACAAAAAGACTTTAGACTGGTTCAAAACCAAATTTCAGGATTGTGAATCGTAATATTTCAAACCAATATTTCACCAAATTTTCACTTTTTCGAAGAAAGCCCTACAACTCAAAATTCTTAACCAAATCAAATGGGTTAATTAAATTTAGGTTAAGTGTAAAACGTATTGTTTCGGGGTATTTAATTCCATTGGCTTGTTTATAGTTTTCAAAATCTTTTGAAAGTAATAAAGGAAAATAAATTTCAAATAAATTTTTTCTGAATGACAAACAAATTCCTGCATCATATAAAATACTTTCTTTTAATAATCCATCCGTTCCGCTTGTTCCAATATCTGCATACAATCTAATAGGCAATTTCATATTACCTAAAGATGATTTTAAATTTACAGCAGCTACAAATTCAGATGATTGCCCCAATGGTGAATAAAACTTAAATGCGCCATCCGTTTCTGTAAATTGGCTAGCAAGTATTCCATCTGTTTCTGTTCTTCCAAAATAAATATTGTCATACATATAATCTTGGTAGCCTCTCCAACCACTCAAACGGTAACGGTAAGGGCCTGCATCTGCTGCTTTGGTGCCCACAAATGTTCCCATAAAAAATCGCACATCAAAACTTTTATTTTTTTGTTTAAAGTTGTAAGTATAATTTGCGGTAAGAGATGTTTTAAAAACACGTTTGGTTTGTTGTAAATTAACACTAATACTATAAGGAGTAATGGTATGCTTTTTTGAAATATTTATCACCAAATCGTTGAAATTTAAATTAAGCGTATCATAAGCATACACAGGTGGCGTAAATTTATAATCTGCTTTGTAATAATCTTGTATAATAGAAATATTGCGGTAACGCAAACTCACAGTTGTAGGGTTGCGCAATTGTTTCTTTTTAAATTCTATAAATAATTCAGGTGCAATTTTGTTATAATTTAAATCAAATGGTTTGTTTGTATATGCGTAACGTGAAGCTGTTACACCTAATGAAACACGCTGAAAAATATTTCCATTAGGAAAAATATTATACATCATTTTTCCGTAACCCGCAATATCTTTTGTGCTGTGGCTATACATTGGCATCAATTGGTATTCAAACTTTTTTTGTGGCAATACACTACTATAAAAAGCCATTCCAAACATCCATTTATTGTATTCATTCCAGCCAGCAACAGGTGTAAAATATATTTGTGTTTTATCTGGATTATCCACACTTGCAAGAAACTGCAATTTTAATGGTTCTACTTTTTTAAATAAACCATGCGTTTTAATTCTATTGTTATTACGGTTTATTTCGGGTGAAACCTGCATGTAATCTATTTTAAAATAATCTACATCAGCCGGAGGAAAACTCAACACTTGTTTGCCTTCAAATCCTTCATACACTATTTGTCCTACTACCTTTTCATCTTTTACCGCTTGAATAATAACTGGTGCTTTTATCTCCCCAGTGTTTTTTACAGCAATATCCCAAGAATTGTTTTTTAGCCTTTGAACAAGTGCTACTTTATAATCTAATTTTTTTGTGCTGTTTATTAAATCATCAAAAAACCAAGACAAATTTTTTCCTGTTTCTTGTTCCAAAATTTTTCTTAAATCGTTTGGTTCTGGATGCTTAAAATGCCATTCGTCAAAATATTTTTGCATGGCTTTATCCATTGCACTTTCGCCAACATAAGCCATTAAATAATCAAACACTACAGCTGTTTTTGAATAAACTACTCCGGCATAATTTAGTTCGGTATAATCATAGGCTTTATACTCTATTGGCTGATCAATATTTTTTGCTGCATTAATAATATACGTGTAATAATATTGAACATGACGTGGGTAGTTATTTATGTCCAACATTTTTCCAAGAGCCGGCTTAAAATCACCAACTAATTTTCTATCAGGATATTTTGTTCTAACATAACGTAACTCATTAAAAGAATTTATTCCTTCATCCATCCATGGATGCACACGTTCATTTGAGCCCAACATACCATAAAACCAATTGTGCCCAACTTCATGTGCAATTACTACATCCAACTGAAAAGCATTTCCACTACTTCCTATCACAGTAATATTAGGGTATTCCATCCCCCCTCCTGCACTAATTGTTCCATCCACAGCTGTGCAATGATTGTATTGATAATCTCCATTCCACAAAGAATAATAATACACTGCATCATTCACATATTTAACAGCATCTTTCCATAAATTACCTTCGGCATTGGTAAACATTACCCAAGTAGTTACTTTTTTATTGGTATGTGGTGTTGTAACTTCTCCTTTTAAAACATGATAACGTTTATCACAAAACCAAGCAAAGTCATGCACATTTTTTTGTTTAAAACGAAGTGTTTTCGTTTCTTTTGAAGATTCAGGAAAGCTTAAATCTTTTGAATCATACGTTTTAATTGCTTCTGTTTCTTTTACTTTTTCATTTAACCAATTCAATTCTTCATCCCCATCCACCATATCACCTGTTGCGCCAAGCACATAATTTTTAGGAACAATAATTTGCACATCGTAACTTCCAAACTCCGAATAAAATTCTCCTTGATTTAAATATGGCATATAATTCCAACCATTTCTATCATAAACTGCAGGCTTTGGATACCATTGTGTTATTTGATAGGATTGACCGATATGTCCTAAACGAGAAAATTCTCCAGACGGAATTTTTACATGAAAGGGTGTGCTGATGTATATTTTGCCACCACTTTTTAAAGGTTCATTCAAATAAATTTTACAAACATCTATTGTATCTTTTACATATTCCCATTTTACAGGTTTGGTGTCCACTTTAAATTCCAGCATATCAATATATCCTCTATCTTCTTCTTTACTGTAATAAAATTTAGTAGAGCCATTATCCAAAAGTTGTTTCCCCAATTCGGTAGTGTTGTCTTTATAGGCATTTGGCCAAATGTGCATATAAATAAAAGTTAATTCTTGCGGAGAATTATTTTTATACTCAATAATTTCATCCCCCAACAATTCATGTTTCACATCATCTAACCTTACTTGTATGGTGTAATTTACTTCCTGTTGAAAATAAGGTTGCGAAGACTGAGCTTTTGTATTAACAGAAAATAAAACGAAAGCTAATGCAAGTTGTAGCATTAGCTTTTGAGCAATAACAGATTTTAACTGTATCATTTTACAATAAGATTATTAACAATGGGGTGAAATTATTTAAACACTTCTTCTAATTTTTTTTCTAAATCTTCTCCACGTAAATTTTTTGCAATAATATTTCCTTTTTTATCAATCAATACATTGTAAGGAATACCAGTAAAATTATATAATTGAACAACTGGTGTTTGCCAAAATTTAAAATCGCAAACATGGTTTGGCCATGATAGATTATCTTTTTGAATAGCAGCCATCCATTTATCTTTATCCTTATCTAAAGAAACACTATAAATATCGAATCCTTTAGATTTATATTTATTGTAGGCCTTAACAACATTTGGATTTTCTGCTCTGCATGGCCCACACCAACTAGCCCAAAAATCTACCAAAACCACTTTCCCTTTTAATGATGACAAAGCCAATGGTTTATCATCAGGTGTATTCATAACAATTTCAGGTGCAGGTGAACCAGTTGCTAATTTTTTTTGTGTTTCAACACTCTCATGAAATTTTTGAATGTATTCTGATTTAGGATATTTCTTGAATAAGCCCTCATCTAATTTTACATAAGTAGGAAAAAAATTATCTGCTGGTAATTGCTGAATAGCAGCCAAAGAAGCGAATGAAGTATTATTTTTTTCAATAAACTTCATCAAATAATTATTATGATTATCTAAAAGCTGGTTGTAAGGTTTTTCTAAATAATTACCAATAGAATCTACTTTATCCTGCGGCAAAGTAACACCTGGATTCATATTAATTACTGCTTGAAAATATTTTTGAATAGAATCGCGTTGGCGATAATTGTTAGCAGAAATTTTATTTAATTCCCAAAATAATTTTGAATCTACTGAACCTTCTACAGTATATGTATTCCCTAAATCATTTGCATCGCCTGTAATTTTCACTTTTTCATTCGGACTAAGAATTAATGTTGCAAAGTTTTTTTCTGAAATTTTTAAGCGATAAAAACCTGTTTCAGGAACATCTGCTGCTATTTTAAATTCACCTGCTTCATTCACAGTTACAGTATCTACTGGAGTTACACCAGTTGTAGAAAGTTTTTCTAATACTACCGTTTGATTATTTCCATTAGAAAATTTTCCATTCAATTCAAATCCTGCAGAAGCAGAATTACTGTTTGAACACGCTACAAATGCAACGATGATTGTAAAAATTGTGATTAATCTTAATTTCATTTCAATTTAATTTTAGTTTTCTAACATTTGTTTTACCAATTCTGTTGCCACTTTCGGGTCAGCTTTTCCTTTTGATAATTTCATTACTTCTCCCATAAACAAGCCTAACAGATTTGTTTTTCCTCCTTTGTATTCTGTTACTTTTTCTGGGTATTTTGCAATCGCTTGTTTTACAAATTCCGTTAATGCACCAGTATCACTTTCTTGCACCCAACCATTTTCTTCTGCAATTTGAGATGGCGTTTTATCCGTTCCCTCTAACATAACAGGAAATATTTTTTGAATTGCAATTGTATGACTTACTTTTCCTGAATCAATAAAATCAACCAACTGAGCAATACGTTCTGGTGTAACTTTAAAATCAGAGATATGAATTGCATTGTCATTCAAATAAGATTTTACCTGAACAGTAAGCCAATTAGCTGCTGCTTTTGTATTTTTTGTTTTTGAAATTATTTCTTCGAAGTACAAAGCAATTTCTTTGCTATCTGTTAAAACCCCTGCATCATATTCTGACAATCCCAACGAAATATATTTCATCAATAAATCATTTGGCAAAGGAGGTAAAGTGCTTTTTACTTTTGCGATATATTCTTGTGAAACAATTACTGGTTGTAAATCTGGTTCAGGAAAATAACGATAATCATTCGCCATTTCTTTACTACGCATAATAAATGTAGTTCCTGCAACTGCATCAAAACTTCTTGTATCTTGTGTTATTACCTCTCCTTTTTCAATTGCCTCTATCTGGCGCTTTATTTCAAACTCTATAGCACGTTGTACATTACGTATAGAGTTCATGTTTTTCACCTCTGTACGTTTACCAAATTCTGCAGCTCCTTTTAAACGAACAGAAACATTGGCATCACAACGCAAACTACCTTCTTCCATATTTCCATCACAAATTTCTAAGTAGCGAACCAACTTACGGACTTCAGTTAAATATTTGTAAGCTTCCTCTCCACTTCTTAAATCGGGAGCACTTACAATTTCCACAAGAGGAACACCAGCACGGTTTAAGTCTATTAAAGTATCAAATGGATCAATATCATGAATGCTTTTTCCAGCATCTTCTTCCATATGAATCCTAATTAAATTTATTTTTTTCTCAGAACCATCCGTTTGTTTAATTGAAATATATCCTCCTTCACAAATTGGGGTTTTATCTTGTGTAATTTGATATCCTTTTGGCAAATCGGCATAAAAATAATTTTTACGAGCATACTCATTTACTTCTCGGATAGTACTTTTGCATGCTAAACCTAAACGAACAGCATACTCAATTACTTTTTTGTTTGATTTTGGCAATGTTCCTGGATGTCCTAATGTTATTGGACTGATATTGGTATTTGGTAAAACACCATATTCAGTGGAATCACTTGAATACGCTTTGCTTTTTGTTAATAGTTGAGCGTGAACTTCTAAACCTATTACTGCTTCGTATTTATCGTAAATACTCATTTTTTATTTTAAAATTTTAAAGCGTGAAGATACAAAAAATTAACAACAGTATTTTTGACTAAACTTCCATTTGTCAAATAAAACAACAACCCTTCTGAAAGCTAGTTTCAAAAGGGTTGAAGAGATATTAATTAACTACTTTTTTATTTTTTCTCTGCTGGAGCAGGAGTACCTTCTGCTGGAGTTGGATCTGGTTTTACCACACCTTTAATTTTTAATACTTTACTTGGAGTATCAGCATTTGAAGTAATAGTAACTGTTTTTTCAAACTGCCCTACTCTATCTGTTGCATAGTGAACTTTAATAACAGCAGTAGCGCCTGGTTTAATTGGTTCTTTTGGCCATACAGGAGTTGTGCAACCACATGAACCAACTGCATTTGTAATAATTAAAGGTTCTTTACCAACATTTGTAAATTTAAATTCACGGTCACCATTTGCATTATGCTCAATCGTTCCGTAATCAATTACTTCTGATTCGAATTTAAATTTTGCCGCATTAGGATTAACTGGATTTGGTGTTGTTGTTTCTTGTGCATTAGCTGCTACTGCAACACACACAAATAATCCGATTGATAAGATTGCTTTTTTCATTTTTGTTGGTTTTTTAATTGATTTTTTATTTTGTTAGTTAGTGTTTTTCATAAGGAATTGCTCCATCATCTTTTTTTCCGTTACTTGGAAAAGCTTCTTCAACTGGAGCAGGTGATACAGTACCTTTAATTGTAATCACTTTTGAAGGTGTTTTTGCATTTGAATTAACTGTTACGGTTTTAGTAAAAGCACCAGCGCGTTTTGTATCATATGTAACTTTAATGTATTCTACTTGCCCTGGTTTTATAGGTATATTTTTAGGGTATGTAGGTACCGTACAACCACAAGAACCATGAGCTTCAGAAATAATCAAGGGATCTTTTCCAGTGTTTTTGAATCGAAACTCATAGGTTCCATTACCTGCATATTCAATTGTACCAAAATCGTGAACCTCTTTATCAAATGTAATTTCAGCATTGCTTGTAGGTGCTGCTGCTGCTGTTTCTTGTGCATTAATTGCAAAAATGCTTAACAAAATTGTTCCAAAAGTAAGTACTGTTTTTTTCATGATATAAAATTGAATTTTTAATGTTTTTATTGTTCCAATTTCTTGTTTCGAAATTAGCCAAAATCGTGCCATATTCTGAATTTTAAGAAATTTATTTTTAGTAAATTTGTCGTCCTTAAAATAAAGCACAAACGAAGTAAGTAATAAATTATGGAAATTCCAAAAACATACGACCCCAAAAGTACCGAGAACAAATGGTATGCTCATTGGCTAAAACATCAATTCTTTAAATCAACACCAGATGACCGTGAGCCCTATACAATTGTTATCCCACCACCAAATGTTACGGGAGTTTTACACATGGGGCACATGCTTAACAATACCATCCAAGATGTGTTGATTCGTAAGGCGCGTATGCAAGGAAAAAATGCTTGTTGGGTTCCAGGAACCGACCATGCTTCTATTGCTACAGAAGCTAAAGTAGTTTCTTTATTAAAAGAAAAAGGTATTAAAAAATCGGATTTATCACGTGAAGATTTTTTGAAACATGCTTGGGAATGGAAAGAAAAATACGGTGGAATTATCCTAAAACAACTAGAAAAATTGGGGGCTTCTTGTGACTGGGACAGAACCCGATTTACAATGGAGAACGATTTAAGTGAAGCAGTTATCGATGTTTTTATTGATTTATATAATAAAGGACATATTTATCGTGGGGTAAGGATGGTAAACTGGGATCCAGTTGGACTCACTGCTGTTTCGGATGAAGAAGTACAATACAAAGAAAAAGATAGTCAGTTAGTTTATATAAAATACAAAATAAAACACACCCCTAGCACCTCTCAAGAGGGGAATTCGGATGAGTACATTACCATTGCCACTACCCGACCAGAAACAATTATGGCGGATACCGCAGTTTGTGTTCATCCTGAAGATGAAAGATATATTCACTTAAAAGGGAAAATGGCAATTATTCCTCTTATCAATAAAGAAGTGCCGATTATTTTTGATGATTATATTGATAAAGAATTTGGAACGGGCGCATTAAAAGTAACTCCTGCTCATGATATCAATGACTATAATTTAGGAATAAAACACAAATTACCTGTTGTTGATGGCTTAACAGCTGATGGAAAAATTAGCGAGGCGGCTCAAATTTATGTTGGAATGGACCGCTTTGCATGTAGAAAACAAATCATCAAAGATTTGCAAGAGCAAGGTTTTGTTTCAAAAATTGATACTATTAAAAACAAAGTTGGGCACAGTGAAAGAACAGATGCCGTCATAGAACCTAAATTATCAATGCAATGGTTTTTGAAAATGGAAAATGTTTCGAAACCAGCTTTGGAAAACGTATTGAATGGAAACATCAATTTAATTCCTGAAAAATTTGTAAACACTTACAAGCATTGGATGGAAAATGTTCACGATTGGTGTATATCCCGTCAGTTGTGGTGGGGACAACGAATTCCAGCATGGTATGATGGAAAAGGAAATACGGTTGTTGCAAAAACAATTGATGAAGCATTTGAAAAATTAAAAACTCAAAATTCAGAAGTAAAAAAAGAAAACATTTCTCAAGATGAAGATGTTTTAGATACTTGGTTTTCTTCTTGGTTGTGGCCACTAACAGTTTTTGACCCTAAAGTAATTCAGAATGGTTGGGACAATGCAAACAAAGATTTGAAATATTATTACCCAACAAATGATTTGGTTACTGCACCCGAAATTTTATTTTTCTGGGTTGCCCGTATGATTATTGCTGGTTATGAATATACAGGACAAAAACCTTTTACAAATGTTTACTTAACAGGAATTGTAAGAGATAAGCAAGGAAGAAAAATGAGTAAATCATTGGGTAATTCACCTGACCCAATTGATTTAATTGAAAAATTTGGAGCAGATGGAGTACGTGTTGGAATGATGCTTTGCTCGCCAGCTGGTAACGATTTACCATTTGATGAAAGTTATTGCGAACAAGGAAGAAATTTTTCAAACAAGGTTTGGAATGCTTTCCGATTAATTCAAGGATTCGAAGTTGAAGAAGTAGAACAACCAAAAATAAATTCTACAGCAGTTGAATGGTTTGAAAATAGATTTAACGAGCAGCTTATTGAGATTAATGATTTATACTCTAAATACAGAATGAGTGAAGCATTAATGACAACTTATAAATTGGTTTGGGACGATTTCTGTGCTTGGTATTTAGAAATGATAAAGCCAGAATTTGTTGATGGCAAAGCAAAACCTTTGGATAAGGCAACTTATGATGCAACAATTCTTTTCTTCGAACAAATACTTAAAGTGATGCATCCTTGGATGCCTTTTATTACCGAAGAAATTTGGCATTTGATAAAAGAGAGAAAAGATAAGGATTGTATCATTATTGCTGAATGGCCGAAAGAGAAAAATGCATTTAACAAAGATATTTTATTGTATTTTAATCAAACACAGTCTGTTATTTCTCAAATTAGGAATCTTAGAAAACAAAAAAACATTTCTCCAAAAGAAAAATTAGATTTATTTGTTTTAGAAAAAGAAATTATCCCTGCTAACTACCGTTTTTCAGACGTATTTATTAAACTGTGTAATTTATCCAAGGTAGAAGGAATAAAAGAACGAATGGAGAGTACGTATTCTTTCTCGGAAAGAAAGGATGAATACTTCATCCCTCTTCCTAACAATATAAATATAGATGAGGAACGTGCCCGATTAACAAAAGATCTAGATTACAGCATCGGCTTTTTAAAATCTGTTCAGATGAAACTTGCAAATGAAAAATTTGTAAACAATGCCAAACCTGAACTCATAGAAAACGAACGCAAAAAGCAAGCAGATGCAGAAGCAAAAATAAAGGCAATTGAAGAACAGCTTGCATCATTAAAATAATAATTTAAACTAAAAACAAAAAAAATGGCAAATCGCAGAGAGATTAAAAGAAACATCAATGGATTATTAGGAGACGTTATTGAAGAATGTTATGAATCGCTATTGAACAATGAAGGCAAAAACGAAAAGGAAGTAGAAGCTTTAGTTGATAATTGTGTTGATTTAGCAGATGAATTAATTACAAAAGTCAACAGTGCAAAAAAATTAAAAACCAGAGCTGAAGTAAAAAAGCTGTTTTCGGAGGTGAAAGAAACATTGGGTGATAATGTTATTGACTATATCGAAAAACTAAACGCACTTTAAAATATAAATTGTGTTAAAAATGAAGGAAGAGAAAGCTATATTGGCTTTCTCTTCTTATTTTTGGTAATGTCACACTATTCGTTGAATATATTCGTTAGATAACAATGAACAAAAAATATTTTTTATTTTTTTTATCAATTTCTATTTTTTTATTCTCTTTAAAAGTTGACAAAAAAACTTTTGAAAGACTGAAAGCAAAATCAACTGAAGCAAAAGCATTTTGCATAAAAAATAATTACAATTCTGAGTTTTGCATTCTTATAGATATGAGTCTTCATTCAGGCAAACAAAGAGCATTTTTATGGGACTTTAAAAAAGATACAATTTTATATTCTGGAATGTGTGCACATGGTTGTGGAAATAAACCGTGGGGAGAAACTCAAACAAAAGAAAAACCAACATTTAGCAACACTCCAGATAGTCATTGTTCTTCATTGGGCAAATACAAAATCGGAAAACGAGGATATAGCCAATGGGGAATTAATGTAAATTACTTATTGCATGGCTTAGAATCGAGTAATAACAATGCCTTGAAACGACAAATCGTTTTGCATTCTTGGGCAGATGTTTCAGAAAAAGAAGTTTACCCTGAAGGAGTTCCTGAAGGCTGGGGATGCCCAGCAGTAAATAATGAATTTATGAAAAGTGTAGATTCAAAGCTAAAAAATTGTGAAAAACCAGTATTACTTTGGATTTTTAATTAATGTTTGTATGGTTAATTTAATTTGCTTTATTTTTGGTATGTGATAAATAGATACTCACTTTTTATAGCTCTACTTTTTTCATCACTTATTTGTTTTTCTCAAAACGATAAGATTGACTCTCTATTAAATCTACTTTCCACAACTAAAAATGATTCTGAAAAAACTAGAATATTACAATATCTGTCTATTAATTATGAATCAGTAGATCGACTTAAAGCTTTTGAGTACGCAAATAAAGCCTTGACTTCCGCTCAAAAATTTCAACAACAAGAAAAAATTGGAGAATGCTTAAACTTTCTAGGCGATTTATATTGGTTTTCTGGAGACTTTACAACTTCAACTGAAAATTATATTAAAGCACTAGGCATTTATGAATCTCTTCAAGATGAAGAAGGAATGGCAATCTGTTATCGAAATATCGGGTGGATTTACCAAGGTCAAAAAAATTATAATCTAACAATAACATATTACTTTAAGGCTTTAGAAATAAATGAACGACTAGGTAAAACTAGAAACCTATTAGCAAACTACGATGATCTAGGCATCGTTTACAAACTAAAAAAAGATTATACAAAAGCAATAGAATATTGTAACAAAACATTAGAATTAGGAAAAAAACTAGAATCTAGCAAAGGTATTGCTACTGGATATGGGAATCTAGGTTCTATTTATTATGAAATGGGAAAATATGATGATGCAATAAAAAATTTCGAACTATCAAACATTATTTTAGCCAAAAACAGAGATTTTTACAACCTAGCAGAAGGGTATAATGGAATTGCAGAGTCTTTTTTAAGACAAAAAGAGTACAACAAAACAATCGAATATGCAGCAAAAGCTCTAAACATAGGAATAGAGAACGACTTTAAAATTGTAGCATCTTCTGCTTACTTTAAGCTTGCAAATGCCTACTCACAAAAAAAAGAATTTGCTAACGCATATAAATATTTAGAACTATTTTCTCAATTGCAGGATTCTACCTATAATGAAAAAAATAGTCGACAAATAAATGAAATGTCTGCAAAGTATGAATCAGAAAAAAAAGAATTACTAATTTCTTCCTTGGAAAATGAAAAAGCATTAAGCAATGAAAAACTAGCTCAAGAAAAAAAATTCAAACTATACTTGATCGTTTTTTGTTTAATGGTTGCAATTTTTGCTTTGTTTTTGTATAGAAACATAATTCAAAAAAAGAAAGCAAATAATGCTCTTTCTGAAGCATACAAACAAATTGAAGTAAAAAACAAAGACATTACTGATAGTATAAATTATTCAAAACGAATTCAGGAAGCTATACTTCCACCAGAAAAATTAAAATTCAAATTATTTAATGATATTTTTATTTTATACAAACCAAAAGATATTGTAAGCGGAGATTTTTATTGGTATTCTGAAAAGGATGGAAAAAGATTAATTGCAGCATGTGATTGTACCGGACATGGAGTTCCTGGGGCATTAATGAGCATGATTGGAAACAACCTCTTAAATCAAATTGTTAATGAAAAAGGGATTACGTCTCCCGATGAAGTATTGTATCAATTGAATTATGAAATAAAAAAATCTTTAAAACAAAATGAAAATGCAGAAACCAAAGATGGAATGGATTTAGCTTTTGTCTGTTTTAATAATGATAACGAAATTGAATTTTCAGGGGCTCAACGTCCACTATGGATAGTAAGAAACAATGAATTAAGAGAAATAAAAGCTAACAAACATTCTATTGGAGGCATCCAAAATGACGATAATAGGCAATTTGAAAAGCATAAAATAAGTTTGCAAAAAGGAGATTCTATTTATTTATTTACGGATGGATTTGTTGACCAGTTTGGAGGAAATGAAGGAAAAAAATTTATGAGCAAGCGATTTAAGGAAGTTATTATCTCCATTCACACAAAAACTATGAAAGAACAACAAGCTATTCTGGAAAACACATTAAACGAATGGAAAGGAAATTTAGAGCAAGTAGATGATGTTTTAGTAATTGGCATTAAAATATAATAGTTAAGCATATCCCATCATTTTATAAATAATATATCCAACAACTTCATGTATTAGATTATTCCAATCGTTTAAGGCAGAAACATTAGGAATAAATAAATGATCAAATTCAAATTTTCTTGGCCCCGCATATCTATCAGTACTATAAGGCGTAACAATAAAGCCTTGTTTTTTGAAACAACCTAAACTTCTGCGCATATGAAATGCAGATGTAATCAACAAATAATCATTTTTTAATTGCAAAGAATCCACTATTGTTTTTGTAAATACAGCATTTTCTTTTGTGTTTTTAGATTCATTTTCTATCAATAAATCTTCTTCCAAAACACCCATTTTCAAAATGTAAGGCTTAAGTAATTCAGCCTCTTTCATCTCCGGTTTTAAGATTCTGCCAGATCCGCCTGTAAAAATTATTTTTTTGATTTTGCCTCGTTTATACAGATCAATTGTTTGAATCAACCTATCCACTCCTCTATAAAATTGAACTCTATCAAGTTCTTCATCATTTACGCTCATACCACCAAGCACAATACCATAATCAAAGGTTTTTACGCTTTCGTAAGGTATGGCAGGAATTTCCCACAATCGAACAGCCTCATCAAAAATAAATGAATTGGTAAAAAAAAGCATTAATCCAAAAGCCCATTTCAAACATTTTTTTTTGCGCGTATCGTTTTTTGAAAAAACAGCAAAAAAAAGTAATCCAATCATCCAGGTAATTGGAGCAATTGTAAATGCTAATATTTTTGAGAAGATAAAAAACATAAATTATTTTATTAACCAAAAATACAATTTTATTAAATGTAGTTTACCTTTGTTTTATGTTTAAAGTTGTGCTCAAGTTTTTGTTTCATTTGTTGTTTGTGTTTTTCATGATGATTTGCCTTTTGTTTCATGAACTAATCATTTACGGAATTGAACAAGGGAAAGGTCAATTGAGAATTGTTACAGATTCAGAACCCATAGAACAAGTGCTATCAAGTGCAGCTATAAGCGATAGCATAAAGCAAAAATTAATTTTAATTCAAGAAATAAAACAATTTGCAATTGATAGTTTAGCAATAAATCCGAGTGAAAATTATTCTACTTTTTATGACCAAACCAACAAACCAAAATTATTAACTATTTCAGCATCTGAACCATATTCCTTTACTGCAAAAGAATGGACTTTCCCATTTTTAGGAACCGTTTCTTACAAAGGATTTTTCAATAAAGAAAAAGCAAGAAAAGAAATTTTAAGTTTAAAAATACAAAACTATGATATTGATGTTTACAGTCCTTCAGGCTGGTCAACATTAGGTTGGTTTAACGACCCAATTCTTTCTTCTATGTTAAAACGTAATGAAGGACAATTATCAAATTTAATTATTCATGAGCTAACACACGGGACATTGTATGTAAAAAACAATGTAACATTTAATGAAAATCTTGCCAATTTTATTGGCGACAAAGGTGCGCAACAATTTTTGATTTACAAATATGGTAACAATTCAAAAGAATATTTGGATTATGAAAAACGTAAAAAAGATGAAAAAACTTTCAATGATTATATATTGAATGGAAAACAAAAACTAGATAGTTTGTATAAGACTTTTTCTAAAATAGATAGTGAAGAAGTGAAAAAAGAGAAGAAAAAAACATTAATAATGCAAATCGTATTGGGAGTAAACAAACTTCAGTTAAGTAACAAAAAGAATTATTTCGAATACTGTTTACAAGCTTTTTCAGAAGGCAATGCTTTTTTTATGGCTTTTGATAGATACGATTCACAATACGATAAATTTGAAAAAGAATACAAAGAGAACTACAATTCAGATTTGAAAAAGTATTTAAATGTATTAAAGGAAAAATATCCATCGTTGTAAATAATCAAATGGTATTATTAATACATTTGCAAATCTATTAACAAAAGCCCGGGTGGCGAAACTGGCAGACGCACCATCTTGAGGGGGTGGCGAGCAATCGTACGAGTTCGAATCTCGTTCCGGGCACTCAACTTTACAATGCAGGCAATACTTTTGCTTTACATTCTCCAAAACCAATTCTTACACCATTTTTACTACAAAATCCTTTTACTATTACGGTATCGTTATCATTGATAAATTTTCTTTCCGTGCCATCATTCATCTTAATTGGTTTTGTTCCTCGCCAAGTTAACTCAAGCATTGAACCGAATGAATCTGGAGTAGGGCCACTAATAGTTCCTGAAGCCATCATATCACCAATATTTACATTGCAACCATTCACTGTATGATGTGCTAATTGCTGTTCCATTGTCCAATACATAAACTTGTAGTTTGAATTACAAATTTTTGTTTCGGAAGATTTTTCGGGTTGAATATAAACTTCCAAATTAATATCTAAATTTTTATTCCCAGTATATTCCAAATAAGGAAGAACTTTTGGTTCTTGCTTATAACCTTCTACTCTATATGGTTCCAAAGCATCTAATGTAACAATCCATGGAGAAATAGTAGAGGCAAAATTTTTAGCTAAAAATGGTCCAAGTGGCACATACTCCCATGTTTGAATATCACGTGCACTCCAATCATTAAACAAAACCATTCCAAAAATATGTTCATCTGCCTTATCAGTAGAAATTGTTTCGCCCATTTTTGTTTCTTTACCAACGATGAATGCAACTTCTAATTCAAAATCCAAAAGTTTTGTTGGTCCAAAAACAGGAACTTCTGCATCAGCAGGTTTTGTTTGCCCTTTGGGCCGATGAAAATCTGTTCCTGAAATAGTGATAGAAGAAGCTCTTCCATGATATCCTACTGGCAAATGTTTCCAGTTTGGAAGCAAAGCATTTGCAGGGTCACGAAACATTGTTCCCACATTTGTTGCATGGTCGATACTAGAATAAAAATCGGTATAGTCACGCACAAAAACAGGCATTAACATTTGTACATTTTTAATCGAGTGCAAAACTTTTTCTTTTGCTTCCTTATTATTTTGTAATTCTAAATTGGTCTTATCTAAAAGTTCCGAAACTCGTTCTCTAACAGCACTCGTTGTTGATTTTCCTAAAGCAATAAAATCGTTTAAATACTGATTCGTAAAAATTGAATTGTCTATTTTTAATTTTTCGAAATAACCCAATTTATTTAACAATGCTAAATCAATTACATTATCTCCAATTGCAATGCCTACTCTAGGGCTTGATGATTGTGTTTTAAAAATACCAAAAGGCAAATTTTGAATCGGAAAATCACTGTTCGCTTCTACTTCTATCCAAGAAACTAATTCGGGGTTATTTGCTTTACTCATATTAAAATTTTTGTTTGCCTAAAATTACAATTTTATTTTACAATTTGAGAATCGACATAACTACGCAACTCAGGAAAAAAAAGTGTAAATTCTTCTTCGAATAAATGATAATGTTCTTTTAAATCAATAATTGAATGTTCCATATTCGATTCGAACGTTGTCCTATTTGCCATCCCCTGCATAACTCTCTCAATACCTTCTAGCTTTGAATATGCAACCAAAATATTGTACTTCACCATATATTGATTGAACATACTTGATTTATAAGGAAGGATATTTTTATTCTTCGCGATAATATTATAAACATTTTGGGCAAAATCATTCAAACTTTGATTTGAATATTTATTCCAATTTATTGCCAAAAAATGATCGTAATAAACATCAACAATTACGCTTGCGTATTTTTTATATTTCAAACGAAGCCTTTTTTTACTTTCTTCTACTATTGGATGAGCATCTGTGAAAGTATCTATTTTTCGGTGAAGAATAATGCCTTCTTGAATTTCAGCAGAAAAATTTTGCATAGCACTTCCCTTTACAGAATCGGCAATAAAATTACCAATCAACAAATCAGTTGATTCCCCTGATAAATAAAGATGGGATAAAAAATTCATTTGTTATGAAAAGCAAAAAAATAGAATTACAACTCTTTCGCTTTATTCCAGTATATGTCCATTTCTGCAAGCGACATTTCACTCAACTGCTTTCCTGCTTTACTTGCTTCTTGTTCTAGATATTGAAATCGTTTGATAAACTTTTTATTCGTTTTTTCTAATGCGTCTTCTGGATTTATGTCCATAAATCGAGCATAATTTATAAGAGAAAAAAGAACGTCTCCAAATTCATTTTCGATTTTTTCTTTTGAAGCTTTTGTTTCTACTTCATGCTTAAATTCTAAAATTTCCTCTTGCACTTTTTCCCAAACTTGTTCTGGCTTTTCCCAATCAAAACCAACTGCTCTTGCTTTTTCTTGAATTCTTGATGCTTTTATTAATGAAGGCAATGATTTTGGAACACCACCCAATACAGACTTATTACCTTCTTTTAGCTTTAGTTTCTCCCAATTCTCTTTTACTTGTTCTTCGTTCTCAACTTTAACATCGCCATAAATATGAGGATGACGATGTATTAATTTTTCGCATAAAGAATTAATCACATCTGTAATATTAAATTCATCTGTTTCTGAAGCAATACGAGCATAAAAAACAATGTGTAACAGTATATCTCCTAATTCTTTTTTTACATTTTTTAAATCATTATCTAGAATGGCATCGGAAAGCTCATAGGTTTCTTCGATGGTAAGGTGTCTAATACTTTCTATGGTCTGCTTTTTATCCCAAGGGCATTTTTCACGCAACTCATCCATTATTATGAGTAAGCGTTCAAATGCTTTTAATTTTTCTTCCATATATTTTTAGAAAATATGCTTTTCAGCATGGTAAGATGAACGAACCAATGGTCCGCTTTCTACAAACCGAAATCCTTTGCTTAACCCAATCTGTTTATGTTTAGCAAATACTTCGGGACGAATAAATTCAGCAACGGGTAAATGTTTTGGTGTAGGTTGTAAATATTGTCCCATTGTTAAAACATCACATCCAGCAGCACGTAAATCGTCCATTGTTTCATAAATTTCTTCTTCTGTCTCCCCTAAGCCTAACATAATACCAGATTTTGTTTTCACGCCAGCATCATGCAATCTTTTTATTACTTCTAAACTTCTATCATACTTTGCTTGAATACGAACTTGTTTGGTAAGCCTTCTTACTGTTTCTAAATTATGAGAAACAATATCTGGATTCACATCAATTATCATTTGTAAATTTTGCCACTTACCTTGAAAATCTGGAATGAGCGTTTCAAATTTTGTTTGAGGACTAACTCTTCTAATTGCATTAATAGTTTCTACCCAAATTCCAGCACCACCATCTTTTAAATCATCTCTATCCACAGAAGTAATCACACAATGTTTGATATTCATTAATCGAACAGACTCAGCAACTCTTTCTGGTTCCTGCAAATCAACAGCTTTCGGTCTTCCTGTAGCAACAGCACAAAAACCACATGAGCGTGTACAAATATTTCCAAGAATCATAAATGTAGCAGTTCCTGCTCCCCAACATTCCCCCATATTTGGGCAGTTTCCACTTTCGCAAATAGTATGCAATTTGTGTGTAGAAACTATTTGACGAACCTGAGCGTACTCTTTTCCTGTAGGCAATTTTACTCTTAACCAATCTGGTTTTCGAACAAATTGTTTTTCTTCAATAATATTAGTGTTGTTTTCTGACATTTTATTTTTGAGATATTGTTTGAAAAAAACTTATGGTTAAAACCATTTTTTCCCAAACATAAATTTTAAATACAACTGAACATAAACTTGTTGGTTTCTATTATAAGCCATCATAGGCAATACCCAAGGATAAGCATCCACAACTGAACCAACTTCAATAGCTTTTATTGAGTTGTATCTATCGGCATATTCAAAGCTCAAAGCAAATTTTGCGTACAAGCCAGGATGAATTGTTGTTTTGTCAAGTCCTTTAAAAAAAGGTGCTTTACCATAAATATTGTTTGTGTAATGAATATCCGGATTATACTTTTCGGTAGAAATTGTATAGATTAAAGGATCGGAAGTTGGCTTAATAATTTCTAAATAAACTGGCTTTGCAAATGTCAAATCCAAACCCAAAAAAGTATGTGCTCTTATTTCAACACTTTTTTTATCCCCTTTTTGATACAATACATTTTGATAACCAATTCCAGGTCTAATAATTAAAAATGAATTTAATTTTCCATAGATAAATCCCTTTGAGTTATCATAATATGAGTTTACACTTTTAACCTCTTTAGGGTGTTTAAAATTTTGGGCATCAATTTCAAACATACGCTTGCGTTTACCTGTAACATGCTTACCCCTACGATAAGATAAGCCAAAACCACCTGCAGAATGGGCATAAAACCCAAACGTGGATTCATTACGGTAAAGCACGTTTAAATCTTCACCGTTTTGCAAACGAGTTAAATCATCTTTCAGCTCCTGAGAAACAAGCTGAAGAGAAAATAAACTTAATATTATAAGTGTTATTTTATTTTTAAACATTGTACTACCTTTACTCTTACAAATGTAAGAATTATAACGCAAAAAACACTAATTTGTTTTACGTATGAAAACATCAAAAATAGTATATAGTGGAAACCTTAGAACCCTTTCTACACATTTAAAATCTGGACAATCAATTATTACAGATGCGCCAACTGATAATAATGGAAAAGGAGAAGCTTTTTCTCCAACTGATTTATTAGCCACATCATTAGGCTGCTGTATGATTACAATTATGGGAATAGTTGCCGAAAGACATCACATTTCGCTGGAAGGAACAAGTATTGAAATAACAAAAATCATGGAATCAAATCCAAGAAGAGTTGGGGAAATAATTGTAGAATTTACAATGCCAAAAAAGAATTATTCTGATAAAGAAAAAGAGCTTTTAGAGCATGCTGCCCATACTTGTCCTGTCGCTAAAAGCTTGAGTTCTGAGTTAAAACAAACTATTATTTTTAATTATTAATTTTTTGCAAAAAAAAATCCTTGAACAAGGCTCAAGGATTTTTTAAGTTAATATTTTTCGTTTTTATTAAATAGCTTTTGTGTGTTTTACTGGCACATCTGCTTTAGAATAAGCAGCGCATCCTCCATGAGATTTACAAGATGAAACAGCGATTGAAAGAACAAATGCCAATACTAAAAGGGTTGCGATTTTTTTCATCTAATAAAATTTAAGGATATGGTATTAAATTGACTTTTCAGATTTGTCAACAAAAGGTTTTGCTGTTTCAATTTTATTAATTTTTCCATAAGCAGCACAACGCTCATGACTGCGGCAAGAACTTAACATACCACTTAATATTACTGCTGAAGCAAAAAATAAAAGAAACTTTTTCATGTTGTTTGTCTGTCTTTTAAAATAGTAATGAATTGCAAAGTTATGAGAATTCTTAAATTATACAAACTTCGAATAAAATATTTTTTACACATAAAATATATAAAACCATACTTTTGGATTTTCTAAACACAAAATACACTATTAATGAGTCGAGATATTAATATCCATAAAAGCTGGAAATCCCTATTGGAAAAGGAATTTGACGCTGAGTATTTTAGTGAATTAAAGTCTTTTTTAGTAGAAGAAAAAAAGAAATACAAGGTCTATCCTCCTGGAAATCAAATATTTTCAGCATTTGACTATACCCCTTTTGAGAATGTGAAGGTTGTAATTATAGGTCAAGATCCATATCATGGACAAGGACAAGCAAATGGATTGTGTTTTTCCGTAAGTTCTGGTATGCCAAAACCTCCATCATTAAATAACATTTTTAAAGAAATTAATAGCGATTTAGGAATTCCAATTCCTCAAACAGGGAATTTGGAACCATGGGCAAAACAAGGAATACTACTTTTAAATGCAACATTAACTGTCAGAGCAAATCATCCTGGTTCTCACCAAAAAAAAGGTTGGGAAAAATTTACTGATGCGGTTATCAAATCCATTTCCGACAATAAAAAAGGCATCATTTTTTTACTTTGGGGCAACTTTGCTCAAACAAAAGAAGCACTTGTCGATACAAATAAACATTATGTTTTAAAAGCTGCGCATCCTTCACCATTAGCACGTGGGGCTTTTTTTGGATGTAAACACTTTTCGAAAACTAACAAAATACTTGAACATGAAGGTATTCAACCCATAGATTGGAGAGTAGAATAAGAAATTATTTTTTCAATACCTTTTCTACTTTATAAAATGTTTCCGAGTTTAGTTGTATAAAATAAATACCGCTTTCATATTGAGAAATATCAATTTTTTTGGAATTAGAGCCTGACTTTGAACCTATTAATTGCTCAAAATATAATTGCTTCCCTAAAACATTTGTAATTTCTAATGTAGTATTTACTCCTGAATATATTTCCCAATTAATAATCAAATAATCATTTGCTGGGTTTGGGTAAATTAAAACATTATCTTGAATAGAGCTTTCTTGAATGTTTGTAATAGTTATAGATATTGTATTTGAAACATAAGGACAAGCATCTGCATAAGTAACTTCTACATAATAGTTTCCGGACAAAGTGAAATTATATGTTTGACTATTTGCTCCAGCAATCGGATTTCCATTTAAATACCATTGATAGGTTGTTGCCAGAGTAGATTGTAGCACAGAACCAGTTTGACTAATAACAGGATTTGAATTATTAATGCAAGATTGTAAATAGTTTATTCTTGGAGAAGCGACTAAAGAATCATTAAATATATTTCTTGAATTACAAATATCTTTTAAGTAGTACTCAAGCCACAATTTTAGAAAATCAGAAACCACATCTTTTTGCTGAGCACCAGTTATCGCAGGTGCTGGTGTACATGTTGACTGACCAAAAGAACAATTTGCATTAAAATTTGCAAACTCGCAATGTGCGCCACCTTTTACGCTAATAAATGTTTTGCAATTAGAGATTAACGAATCATACATTGGTGTTTGATGTTGATTTGCAGGTGCAACACAATCATTTTGTCCAGAAAAAACTAAACAAGGAACGGTAATATTTTGAGCCGCTGTTATTGCAGATGGTGTTGTATTTGCTGCCGCCATTGAAACCATAGTAGTGATATTTGTGTTATTTTTCGCTGCTAAAAAGGAACTTCCACCACCCATAGAATGACCCATAATTGCGGACTTAAAATTTATGTGATTATAAAATAATGATGACGAATTAGTTGCACTTTCATTTTGCATTTTAGTAACTAAAAAGGCTAAATCTTTACCAAACTCTAAATGATTGGGTGAAAAACTACCTTCCGTTCTTGGAAATGCTAAAATGTAACCTTGAGGAACTAAATCATTCCAAATATTTTGATACGCATCCCATGTCATCACAAACCCATGACCAAAAACAATTAAAGGAAACTGCCCAGCAGATACTGGAACACTAGTTCCTGCAGTTGTTGTTGGATAATATATCTCTGTTTGAATACTTCTTCCTCCACGAGCAGGATCAGTATAAGTTATTTGAACGTGACCTATTTGATAGGTTTGTGCATTTACGTTCGCGAATGTTGCAAACAACCCAAATAATGTTAAAAATAATTTCTTTTTCATCTTTTAATTTTTTATTACAAAATTATTTCAGACTAGGTTGTGTTACAACTCTTATGTTCTAACTTGTAATCAGACAGAATTTGTCATCCTTATTTTTTTAAAGACCATTAAAAACAGTCATTTTTTTTTGTTTTTACACTTGCAATTTTTGAAAAATCAGAAAGGAAACATTTATTCATTAAAAAACATAACCCTCAACACTAGAAAGCTCTACAAGGGAATGAAAATGAAATAAAATTATTTTTTTATTTATAGCGTATTTTTATTTATTTTGGGCGGATTAAAACTACTAAAGAATAATGTTAAGCATACAAAAAGTAATATTACTACTTGACGATTTTCATTTCGATGAATTCAAAACTCATTTAAAAGAAAGCGGTGCAGAATTGCCTCATAAACTAATAACACAAATTAGAAAAGATTCAGACAACCAAAAAGAATCTGATGATTTGTGTATTGCTGTTTATGGCAATAAAGAGGAAAAAAGCAAAAAGAAATTTTTTCAGTTGGTTCATTACACATTTCGCTTGACATCTTATTTAAGCAGAAACCACCCAGCATACCTTACTCACAATGTTTCCGAAATACAAAAACACATTAATAGAGGTGATTTAGATAAAGCGAATAAGTTAGCGGATATTCTTTTGGACATAGCAGAGAAAATTGAAGACTTTAACACTGCTATAGCTGTGTTAAAATATTATGCGCAACAAGCTCACATTACAGAAAATAAAAATGCCGCAATAAAACATCATCAACAAATAAGCGAGTATTTAAAATACGAACATATCATCAATCAAATTTATTTGTACATGCGCCAAAACCTAAATTTCAAAGGGAAGAGTGTACTTACAGATAAAGAAATGGAAGAACATTTAAGTTTTTACGATAAATACAGAAATCACAAGACATTAAGCATCCAATTTTTAAGCCGATTTGCATATTGCCAAACGCTTAATTATTTGAATGACCCTTATTTCTTTGATAAAAAAATTGAAGAAGAAGTAGATTCTTTAATGGATGAATTAGAAAAAAACGCGTTTATCATTTTTTCTTTTTCAGATGATATCCAACTAAATGTTGATTACTTGAAGTTAAAACATTTAATATATAAGCTAGATAAAGATTCATTACAAAAAGAGGCGGGAGCATTAATTAAAAAACGTGAGCCATTGCGTTTTTGGAAAAACTATGTGCCACCACCTGAAATAATTTATTTAAGTATTCAAGCAAGTTATTATGTTACTCATTATAGCCACGGTTATAAACAAAATTATTTAGAAACATTACCTAAAGATGTAAAAAACCAAATTGCTAATTATAAAAAACGTTGCGAGGACATTCTTGCAAAGCCAATGTGGAATGAGGGTTTGTATGTTAGGTATATAAATTTGAATAATATATATTGCTGCTTTTTAATTCTTGGAACAAAAGAGGATATCAAAAAAGCAATCGAAAAAATTGAATCACTACTTGTAAACTTTCAACAAATTGCTTTTCAAAGACTTTATGATGCATTATTTGCAACTCTTATTTTAGGATATTTCTTCCTACAAGAACATGAAAATATTCAAGAATGTTATAAACGCTACGAAAAACTAACTGCTGGTACTAGTAAAAATATTGAGAATGATTTAACTATTAAAGCAGTGTACTACGCATCTCAATGGTTGTTTACACAGCGCAAACAATATCTTGAAAAACTAAAAGGAATTTTGGATAAATCAAAAGAAAATGAAAAATGGAGATACGTTGAAACTTCTATAAACGACATGATAGAATATTTTAATATTCCAATCAAATAGTTTTTCTCTTTTGTAAATTTTCAAAAAACTTACACCATTTTTTTAGCTCACATTCACTGCATTTCGGATTACGTGCAACGCAAATGTATCTTCCATGCAAAATCAACCAATGGTGAGCAATGGCAATTTTATCTTTTGGAATATATTTCACCAACTGCTTTTCAGTATCTAACGGAGTTTTTGAATTTGTAGTTAACCCCAATCTTGCCGACACTCTGAAAACATGCGTATCAACAGCCATTGCAGGCTTATCATAAACTACTGATGCTATTACGTTTGCTGTTTTTCTTCCAACTCCAGGTAATTTTTGTAAATCGTTTATATCATTTGGCACAACACTTTTAAAATCTTTTACCAACATATTTGCCATCCCAACTAAATGTTTTGCTTTATTATTTGGATAGCTTATACTTTTTATATATTGAAAAACTTCATCACTCGAAGCAGCCGCTAAAACTTCTGCAGTAGGAAAAGATTTAAACAAACTGGGTGTTACCATATTCACGCGCTTATCTGTACACTGTGCAGATAAAATAACAGCAACCAATAACTCATACGGATTAGAATATTTTAACTCCGTTTCAGCTATTGGTTGATGTTCACTAAAATAATTAATTATGTGCTCAAATTTTTCTTTCTTATTCATACAAGTAAACAATTATGTCGAGTACAATTATACAACAAGATTTATTATTTACTTTTTTCTTGGGCCTTTATTTTGTTGGGGAGGCTTTGTATTACTTGGTCTTTGTTGGGGTTTAACATTAGGTGAATTTGGTTTACTCTGAGGTTTAACCTTATTTGGTTTCGACTTAGGAGAATTGTCAACTGGTTTCATAACAGGCTTACTATCTGATTTCGGTTCAGATTTATTATAGTTTGGTTTACCTTCTGTTTTAATATTTGAATTTAAAGGTTTTGCTTCTGCTTTAGATGGTTTAAATGCAGGATTAGTTGTCATTGGTTTACCTTTATTTGGCGAATCGTACGTTTTAACATAAGATCCTTTAGTTCTATTTTGCATTACCATTGGAGATGAAGACTTTCTTTGTCCGTAATATGTATGTGTATTAGGGCTTCTATAAATTGGAGTTCTATGATAATGTCCATGATAATGATTATGGTAATGATGATGATGCCAATAGTAATTATGCCAATACCAAGGTTTCCATGGATTCCACCAAACAGGATAATAATGCCAATACCAAGGCGATACATACACTACATAAACAGGCGAATAAACATGTCTAATAATAGGCCAATGTCTAACCGTTACATATACTCTTGTATCTGGCGCACTTGAATAATTATTATTAGTTGTATTATTATTTACAATTACTGTTTTTCCATCGTTTGAAGAAACATCGGCTTGATTTGATTTTGGAATTGGTGTTTCACTAACTTGTTTTTGATTTGAATCATTTTCTTTTGGTTCAACAATATAATCCTTGCCATATAAATCTTCATTCCCGACTATTTGAACCAAATAATTATCGTCTTTGCTTTTTTCAATTTCGATAACAGCTACATCTTGGTTTTCTTTTTCATTTATAGGAATTTGCAAAACCACAGCATGATTGTCTCCATTTTTATTATCAATAACTTTTATGTAATCCGTTTTACCATCATTATTCAAATCCAAGTTGTTTATTTTGGAATCTTCTTGGTTTAATTTTTTCTCAAACTCCTCAAAAGTTGCACATTGCTGAAATAAATCTAGCACAGCATACAAATTTAAATTATCGCCTGGCAATCCCAAAGAATCTGCCTTTTCAACTGATTGAGAAAAGCTATGTTTTATAAAAAATCATCTTAACAAAACTAATGTAAAAACTACTTTTTTCATGGATTATTTTTTTAATGTATAATTCTTTGACAAAAAAGATACCAAAAGGTTTAAAATAAAAAAATAAATGGATTATATAAATAGGACTACATGTGCTTACTTGCTGATTTCAATCTAATTATGTAGTTTTGTCGCTCTCAAAAAAAAGAATAATAAATACTAAACAAATACTATTATGAGCAAAATTAAAGTAGCCAACCCTGTGGTTGAATTAGACGGAGATGAAATGACTCGCATCATCTGGAAATTTATTAAAGATAAATTAATCCTCCCTTATTTGGATTTAGATATTAAGTATTACGACTTAGGAGTTGAATATCGTGATCAAACCAATGACCAAGTTACTATTGATGCTGCTGAAGCAATAAAAAAATATAATGTTGGAATTAAATGTGCTACCATCACTCCTGACGAGCAACGTGTAGAAGAGTTTAAACTTAAACAAATGTGGAAATCACCAAATGGTACTATCCGTAATATTTTAGACGGAACTGTTTTTCGTGAACCAATCGTTTGTAAAAATGTTCCACGTTTGGTTCCAAATTGGACAGCACCTATTTGCATTGGTCGTCATGCTTTTGGGGATCAATACCGTGCTACCGATTTCGTTACAAAAGGAAAAGGAAAATTAACCGTTAGTTTTACTCCAGAAGACGGAAGTGCTCCTCAATCATTTGAAGTATTTAATTTTAAGGGCGATGGAGTTGCTTTAACAATGTATAACACAGATGAATCAATTAAAGGTTTTGCACATTCATGTTTTAACACTGCATTAGCAAAAAAATGGCCATTGTACTTATCTACAAAAAATACAATCTTAAAAAAATACGATGGTCGATTCAAAGACATCTTTGAAGAAATTTATCAAAAAGATTATAAAGCAAAATTTGATGCTGCCGGAATTGTATATGAGCACCGTTTAATTGATGATATGGTTGCATCTGCATTAAAATGGAATGGAAATTTTGTTTGGGCTTGTAAAAATTATGATGGTGATGTTCAATCTGATACTGTTGCTCAAGGTTTTGGTTCATTAGGATTAATGACTTCTGTTTTGGTAACACCAGATGGAAAAACTATGGAAGCAGAAGCTGCTCATGGAACAGTAACACGTCACTATCGTGACCACCAAGCAGGAAAACCAACATCAACAAATCCAATTGCATCTATTTTTGCTTGGACAAGAGGGTTAGAGTTCAGAGGAAAATTAGATGGGAATCAAGAGTTAATTAACTTCTGTCAAACACTTGAAAAAGTTTGTATTGAAACTGTTGAGAGTGGTAAAATGACAAAAGATTTAGCAGTTTGTATTCATGGAAATAAAGTAAATCATGGAGAACATTATTTATACACTGAAGAATTTTTAACTGCTTTGGATAACAATCTTAAAGCAAAACTTTCATAAAATTTATTTCAGTTATTCTAAAGAAAAGGAGCAGTTATTAACTGCTCCTTTTCTTTGTAAGAATATTGAAAGTTTTCAATGAAATATTTTATTTTTCATTTTACATTTGCATCCATTAAACTAAACAAATAATAAACTAAAAATTAAAATTTATGGGAGTGTTTTCAGAATTTAAGTCCTTTGCAATGAGAGGCAATGTTATTGATTTGGCTGTCGGTGTGGTTATTGGTGGTGCATTTGGAAAAATTGTATCATCACTTGTAGATGATATCATTACTCCAGCCATTTTAACTCCAGCATTAAAAGCAGCTCAATTAACAGATTTAGCTCAACTAGTTATTCCAGGAACGGCTATAAAGTATGGCAATTTCATATCTCAAATTATTTCATTTATTATAGTTGCATTTGCATTATTCTTAATGATAAAAGCTATAAACACTGCAAAAAAACGCGCTGAAGCAAAAGCTGCAGCTGAAGCTCCTCCTGCTCCTCCTACTGGACCAAGCCAAGAACAACTATTAACGGAAATCAGAGATTTACTAAAAAAATAGATTATGAAAAAAATTAAATTGATATTAGTAGTAACAATTACTGCCACTACTGTAACTTTCGCCCAAACTCCTGATTCAATAAAACCTGCACCAATCTACTGGACAAAGGGTGGAGTTGCAGCTTTAAATTTTACTCAATCAAGTTTTACAAATTGGGCTGCAGGTGGTGAAAATGCCGTTTCTGCTTCTGGTATGATAAGTTTATTTTCAAATTATAAAAAAGATAATGTTAGTTGGGATAATAGTATTGATTTAGCTTACGGATTATTACAATCAGGAACTACAAAGTTCAGAAAGAATGAAGATAAAATTGACTTTAGTTCTAAGTTTGGTCGTTATGCTTTTTATAAACATTGGTACTACACTGCCTTAGTCAACTTTAAGAGTCAGTTTGATAATGGATATAACTTACCAAACGACTCAACCGTTATATCTCATTTTTTAGCACCAGGTTATGTAATTGGTTCGATAGGTTTGGATTATAAATCAAAGGACAATAGCTTCAATGTTTTCATCTCTCCTGTTACTTCAAGAACGACAATTGTAAACGACCAACGACTTGCAGATGCGGGTGCTTATGGTGTTCAAGCAGCAAAATACGATACACTTTTTGGTGTTTATCAAATTGTTGAATACGGAGAAAAAATAAGATCAGAATTTGGTGGGTACTTAAAATTGACTTACAAAAAAGAGATTTTTAAAAATGTAACTTACGGAACAAAACTAGAATTGTTTTCAAACTATACAGATAGACCACAAAACATAGATGTTTTATGGGAGAATATTTTATCGATGAAAGTAAATAAACTTTTTTCTGCTAGTATTACAACCAATATGATTTACGACCATGACATTCCCGTACCAGTAAAAAGAACAGAAAATGGAATCACAACAACGGGAACTGGCCCTCGCCTTCAATTTAAGCAAGTATTGGCAATAGGTTTGTCTTATAAATTTGGGAACGGGAAAAAATAATTTAATAAATAGTTGAGCTCACAAAATGCTGCGAATAATATCGCAGCATTTTTTATTTTTTTCATATATTTACTAGTCTAAAAAATACTACTAATGAAAAAACTACTATTCATCTTTGCGTTTTTAATTTCTTCACTTATTACCACTTCAAATGAATTAATTAAAAACCCTTACGAAATTTATTTTGCCAAAGCCTATACATTAAACCCTAATATCCCAAAGGGAATTTTAGAATCTGTCGCGTTTTGCAATACACGCTTTGCTCACATTACCCATACATCTACGCAATCCGAAAGTTGTGCGGGAATTCCAAATGCATATGGTGTAATGGGGCTTACATTAAATGGGGAAAATTATTTCTCAAATAATTTAATTCTTGTTTCAACACTATCTGGGTATCCTATAAATGAAATAATTAATTCTCCTGAAAAAAACATTTTGGCATATGCAAAAGCTTATGAAGCTGTCCAGCAAAAACTTAGTATCAAAGATAATTCTATTACCTCTCAAATTTTAGTTTTAAAATATTTGAGTGAGTTGCCAACTAAAACAATTGGTCAAGAATATGCATTAAATACGCAACTATACGGCTATTTAGATTTTTTAAGCAATGTAGATTACCAACAATTTTACGGTTTCCCAAATTATGAAATAGATTTTATAAAAATATTCGGAGAAAATAATTTTTCTATTTTAAGTTCGCAAAGTATAACCGTTACAGATGAAAATGTATTTAACAAAAGTGGGTTAACTTATTCTCCATCTCAAAACAAATCTCCACTATCAGCAGATTACCCTCCTGCCCTGTGGAACCCTGCAGCATCCTGCAACTATAGTTCACGAAGTGGGACTGCAATTTCTGCTGTAACAATACATACCGTTCAAGGCAGTTATGCAGGTTGTATATCATGGTTTCAAAATTGTTCGGCAGGAGTTTCTGCACATTATGTTTTGCGCTCCAGCGATGGGCAAGTAACACAAATGGTTTTGGAGGCACAAAAAGCATGGCATGTTGGTTCCGAAAACCCCTATACTAT
The DNA here is from genome assembly GCA_964549315.1 of uncultured Chitinophaga sp. GTDB lineage: Bacteria > Bacteroidota > Bacteroidia > 2-12-FULL-35-15 > 2-12-FULL-35-15 > 2-12-FULL-35-15. The sequence goes on from CAZJUY010000003.1 coordinate 80,611, forward strand.
TGGATTAGAACATGAAGGCTACATCAGTAATCCTGCTTGGTACACAAATGCAATGTACAATGGATCTGCAGCTTTAGTCCGTGATATCTGTAGTAGCGGTTATGGAATTAATCCTTTGAGAACATACTATGGACCTGGCTGCTCTGGTGGTTATTCAAATTGCTTACTTGGAAATTGTACTAAAATCAAAGGTCATCAAATGTTTGCAAACCAAACTCATACTGATCCTGGCCCAAATTGGAATTGGTCGTTATATTATCATTTAATAAATAATGCTCCAACCATTAATACTGTATCTACTGCTAGCGGAAATTTTTATGATAGTGGTGGAGCTGCAGGAAACTATACAAATGATGAACGTTTACTTACACTCATTCAACCTGCAGGAGCAACTACAATTACATTAACGTTCACAAGTTTTAATATTGAAGCTAATTGGGATTACTTATTTATTTATGATGGAGCTACAACTTCAGCTCCTTTGATTGGAACATATACTGGCACAAGCAGCCCTGGTACCGTTAGTTCAAGTGGAGGAAGTTTATTAATTGAATTTAGAAGTGATTGTGCAACTGTATCATCTGGCTGGGTAGCAAATTGGACAAGCAATGCAACTCCACCTCCAGTTAGTGATAATACTCCTCCAACAACGATTGTATCAACAACAAATGCCTGGGAAACAGCAAATTTTACTGCAAACTATACTGATACTGATAACACAGGAGGGAGTGGTTTAGAAAAAAGTTATTATCAAGTAATTGATTATAATGGAACCGAATGGAGAGCAAATAATAACAATGGTTTTTTTGCAGATAATTTTGACTATGCTATTCACTCTGATTGGACAAGTGCAACAGGAACTTGGAATATTAATGCAGGAGCATTGTATCAAAGTGATGAAGTATTGGGCAATACGAACATTTATGCTCCACTCAATCAAACATTATCCAACCGATACCTATATAATTTTTATGGAAAAATAGATGGTTCAGGAACTACAAGAAGAGCTGGCTTTCATTTCTTTTGTGATGATGGAAGTTTAACAAATAGAGGAAACTCTTATTTTGTTTGGTTCCGAGTGGATGACGCTAAATTGCAAATTTATAAAGTTATAAGTGATGTATTTGGTTCACCAGTTGTTGACATTCCACTTACAACAGCTGCAGGTCAATGGTATGATTATAAAATTATTTACGACAGAATTACTGGAAAAATTTCTGTGTATAGAGACAATTCATTTATTACAAGTTGGACTGACTCTTCACCTTATAGTTCTGGAAATGCAATTTCATTTAGAAGTGGAAATGCAAATTTTGCAATAAATGAATTGAAAGTTTATCGTTCAAGAAATCCTTTAACTACCAATGTTTCTGTAGGTCCCGCTTCAACGAATGATATACGATTTCAAAACCCTAATCCAACAACATTTGCAGGAAAAATAAAATCTATTTGTGCTGACTCAGCTGGAAACTTATCAGCAATCTATTATCACAATTTAAATATTGATTGGACACCTCCAAGTATTGCTGATACAATTAATGATGGATTAGGTTCGGATATTGTTTATACAAACTCAGCAACACAATTATCTGCAAATTGGAGTTCTTCTATTGATACTAACTCAGCCATAGCAAGATATTGGTATGCAATTGGAACAACTGCTGGCGCAACAGATGTTGTTAGCTGGACCGACAATTGGTTTAACACAAGCGTCACACACACAGGATTAAGTTTAGTAGATGGACAGATTTACTTTTTTAGTGTTAAGGCTGAAAATGGTGCAGGATTGCAATCTGCCATATTTACAAGCAATGGACAAACTGTGGATTTAACTCCTACTTCTATTGAAGATAATACTTCAGAAAATTTTCAATTCTCTGTTTATCCAAATCCTTTTACAAATTTCACTACATTAAATTATCAACTAAAAGAAAATTCAAAAGTTGAAATAACCTTGTCTGATGTTTTAGGAAAACAAATTATCTTATATAATAATTTACAAACTGCAGGAAAACATGATTTGACAATTGATTCTAAAGCATTAGAATTAAGCAAAGGAATATATTTTATACGAATTAATGTAAATGGAGAAATTAAAACAAATAAAATTTTATTAAAATAAGAAAATGAAAAAAAATATTTTAATTCTATTTTATTTAATCTCGTTTGGTTGTTTTTCACAACTAAACAATTTCAAATCTGTTCATCAAGAAGAAGCTGAAAAATATTCAACATATAATTTAGAAACAGATTCGGAATGGGACAGCTTGAGAAGTTTTATCTCTGGCACAAACAAATCATTTACAACTAAAAATAACAGAGCATGTAATTTACAAAAACGTGTTTATGGTTGGCATCCATACTGGAGCAATGGATTACAAACTAATTATGATTGGAATGGACTAACCGACTTGTGCTATTTTTCTTATGAAGTTAATTCAAGCAATGGAAATGCTGTTACAACTCATGGTTGGAGCACAGCAACAGTAGTTACAGATGCTCAAACAAATGGAGTAAATGTTACATTATGTGCAACATTATTCAGTGGACATACTACTTTTTTTGGAAGCTCTACAGCTCAACAAACACTTATTACAAATTTGATTAATCTTGTTCAATCAAGAAATGCAAAAGGCGTAAATATTGATTTTGAAGGAATGGGAGCATCTCATAAAGTTCCATTCACAAATTTCATGATTAACTTATGTAATCAAATGCATACAGCGATTCCAGGTTCTGAAGTTAGCATTGCGTTGTATGCAGTAGATTGGAATAGTGTTTTTGATATGACTGCCCTTAATCCTTATGTGGATTTATTTATTATAATGGGATATGATTACTACTGGAGTGGAAGCTCTACTGCAGGACCTGGAGACCCATTGTATAATTTTCAAACATCTTATAATTATACTTTAACAAAATCCATAACCTATTATTTAAAACAAGGTGCATCACAAAATAAATTATTATTAGGATTGCCTTATTACGGGAGAGAATGGAGTACTTCCTCAACTTCTATTTATTCCACTACAACTGGAAGCAGCAATACTGTTACATACAGAACTTTTCGTCAGAATGCCAATGGCTATTACAACTCTCGACAATGGGATGGAATTAGTTTTTCAACCTGGTTTCCTTCTACAAGAGCTGGAACCCCTTGGCAATGTTTTATAGATGATGCTTATGCATTAGGAAAAAGATTCGACATAGTAAATCAAAGAGGTATTGGTGGAATTGGTATTTGGGCTTTAGGCTACGATGATGGATACAATAATTTTTGGAATTTAATACGAGATAAATTTACTGATTGTGCTATCATTCCATGCACTGATACCATATATGATATGGGAGGCCCAGCCAGAAATTATTATGATAATGAAGCTTATGTTTACACAATTGCTCCTACAGGCGCATCTAATGTTACATTAAATTTTTCATCTTTTAGTACTGAATTAAATTATGATACTTTGTGGATATACAATGGCAATTCAACAGCTTCCCCATTAATTGGATTTTATCATGGTGCCACTTCTCCTGGAATAGTTACTTCAACTGCTGGTGCATTGACAATTCGTTTCAAGTCTGACAACGCCACTAACCAAGCAGGTTGGCAAGCAATCTGGAATTGCACAATAGACAATATTGCTCCTACCACAACTATTAGCACCCCTTCGAATTGGCAAACAGGAAATTTTTCGGCATCATTTACTGATATAGATAATTTTGGTGGAACAGGGATAGAAAAAAGTTTTTATCAAGTGTTAGAATATACAGGAACAGAATGGAGAGCAAATAATTCTCGCGGTTTTTTTAGCGATAATTTTGATTTAATAATTCACCCAGACTGGACAACACAAGTTGGAACTTGGGCTATTAATAGTAGTTACTTGCAGCAATCTGACCAGACAAATGCAAATACAAACATGTGGGCACCATTAACACAAAATTTATCAAATAGATACTTATACAACTTTCAAGCTAAAATAGATGGCACAGGAACAAACAGAAGAGCTGGATTCCATTTTTTTTGTGACGATGCAACACAAACAAATAGAGGCAATTCTTATTTTGTTTGGTTTAGAGTTGACCAAAGTGTTTGCGAATTTTATAAAGTCAATAGCAATGTATTTACCTTAATGGGTTCTGTTCCTATGACTGTGAATGCAGCTCAATGGTACGATTACAAAATATTTTATGATAGAATTACGGGGGAAATGGAAGTTTACCAAAACGATAATTTTGTTGGTGAATGGACAGATCCAACTCCGCTCTCAAATGGAAATGCAATTTCTTTCCGAAGCGGAAACTGTGATTTTATGGTAAATGACTTGAAAGTTTATCGTTCAAGAAATGCAACTGCAAACATCACTGTAGGTTCTGCAAGTACAAATGATGTTCGTTATCAAAACCCAAATCCTACACAGCCATCATGCAGAATAAAATCTATCACAAAAGATAATGCAAGAAATATTTCTGCTATTGTAAGTCAAGATATAGATATCGATTGGACACCACCAAGCTCTCCGGTTATTTATGATGGACTTTCAAGTGATATAGATACTTCTTATTCTTTAACTCAACTTTCATCAAATTGGACAATTTGTACCGACACAAATTCAAATGTTGTAAAATATTGGTACAGCATAGGAAGTTCAGTTGGTGCAACAGATATTCTAAATTGGACAGACAATCTATTAAGTACTTCTATAACTCAATCTGGACTCTCACTAACACAAAATCAAATTTATTACTTCAATGTGAAATCTGAAGATGGCGCAGGTTTGCAATCCAGCATAGAAAGTTCTGACGGACAATTGGTATTAATTTCAACTGCAATTCATGAAAGTTTAGATAATATTAATTTAAGCGCTTACCCTAATCCGTTTAATGATAACCTAAACATAATCTACAATTTAAAAAGTAACGCTACAATTGAAATAAAATTAACGGATGTTATTGGCAAGGAGATTGTGATTCTAAATTCATTAGACCAATCAAAAGGAAAACACTTTTATACAATTAATAAACAAAATTTAAATCTTTCTGAAGGAATCTATTTTTTAAAATTCACTTTAAATAATTCTACAGAAACAATTATTAAAATTATTGTTCAATAAATGACAGAAGAAAAATTCATGAACGAAGCAATTCGACTTTCATTCGAAACAATGAGAAGCGGAAAAGGAGGACCATTTGGCTGTGTAGTTGTAAAAGATGGAAAAATTATTGCAGAAGGATTTAATCAAGTAACTGCGAATAATGATCCTACAGCACATGCCGAAGTAGTTGCAATTCGAGAAGCGTGCAAAAAGCTAAATACTTTTCAATTAACAGGTTGCGAAATTTATACAAGTTGTGAACCCTGTCCTATGTGCTTAGGAGCAATTTACTGGGCTCGGCCAGATAAATTATTTTATGCAAATACAAAATCAGATGCGGCTAAAATTGGTTTTGACGATGATTTTATTTATCAAGAAATAAATTTATCTTTAGATAAACGAAAAATACCTACTGCGCAGATAGGAAGAATGACTGCGTTGAAAGCTTTTGAAGAATGGGAAAACAAAAAAGATAAGATTGAATATTAAATGAAAAAACACCTTTTTATACTTTGCTTCATTGTTTCGAATTTTGTTTTTTCACAAGAAGAAATCGATCCATTTCAAAAATACGGACCACCTGACACGCATATTTATACGGATTTAAAAGAAGCAGTAAAAGAATATAAGCTTGTTTATAAACTAAAGCTTGATCATCAAACATTTGATGTGAAACTATTACCAAAAATTGGAAAACTAACTGAAACACAAGTTTTACAATTTACTTCGAATGGATTAACTCAATTACCAACTGAAATTGTGAATTTTAAAAACCTAATTTATTTCAATTGTGTTGGAAATGAAATTACTAGCCTTCCAAACAATTTTAGCAACTGGCAACAACTTGTTGAATTGCATTTACATGGAACAAAATTAGATTCTATCCCGACAGAAATAGCTTATATAGGTCGGTTAAAATTATTGGAAATACAGAACAACAAGGCAGATACATTTTACTTCCCAAATTCTATTGGGTATATGGCTAACCTAAATGAAATAGTACTATTTAATACAACATTAGACACTTTACCTGATACATTTAGCCAATTCAAAAAACTAAAAAGCTTATCTCTGATAATGTGTAAAATAAATTCAGTACCAAAAGTAATCTGTAAAATGAACAGCTTAGAGTATCTAAACTTGGATAATAATAATTTAATTGAACTACCAAAAAATATTAATAAACTAAAAAATTTAAAATATTTGTCATTAAGAAACAATAAACTATCCTACATTTCAGACTACATCTGTTTTCTTAAAAACCTTGAAGTACTTGATTTAAGAGGAAATAAATTTAAGGAATATGATATTGCAATATTAAAAGCATTGTTGCCAAAGTGCAGAATATACGTCTAGACAATCCTTTTACTAATATAATTGAATCGTAAAAAAAGTAAAATTGCTGCACTTGTTAATCCTAGCAGCAATCCATACCAAATTCCTTTAACACCAAAATTAAAAACAAATGCAAATACATAACTCATAGGTAATCCAATCACCCAATACGATAACAGTGTTATAACTGTTGGAATTTTCACATCTTTTACTCCACGTAAAGCACCTAGAGAAACAACTTGTATTCCATCGCTTATTTGAAAAAAAGCAGCTATAACCAATAAAGAGGCAGAAATTTTTATCACTTCAAAATCATTTGTAAATAATATTGGCAGTTGATTTCTAAAAACTAAAAACAAAATTGCTGTAATTAACATAAAAACTATAACCATAATAAAAGCTGAAAATCCCGCCATCCGAACACCTTCTGAACTTTTTAGTCCCATTTGATTACCAACCTTAACGGATGCAGCTGCTGACAAACCACTTGCCATCATGTACGTTACTGCAGCTAAACTCAATGCCACTTGATGAGCTGCTTGTTGTTTATGACCTATCCAACCTATCATCACAACTGCAAATGCAAATGCTCCTACTTCAAACATCCATTGTAAACCCGAAGGAATACCAATTGCAAGAATTTTTTTTGTAATTTCTTTTGAATAATTTTTCAATGAAAAATCTTGCCAATAAATTTGATAGCGTTTATTATAATATACATATAAAAACATTGCAATCGCCATCAACATTCGAGCGATAAAGCTTGCCCAACAAGAACCCATCAAGCCCATTTTAGGAAAACCCCAATGACCAAAAATCATAACATAGTTTAAAACTATATTTAACAAATTTGAAAAAATACTTATCACCATCGCTGTTCTGGTATCTGACAGGCCTTCTAAAAATTGTTTTAACCCAGAAAAAAAACAGAGGGGAATCATTCCTAACATCATTACATTCAAAAAAGGAATTGCATTATTCACAACTTCTTGTTTTTGATTAAATAAATTTAAAGCGGGTGAAAGAAAAAATAAAAGAACAAATAATAAAATTCCTAATGCAGTATTAATGATTATAGACTGATTTAAAAGCTGTGCATTTTCTTTTTGATTATTTGAACCATCGGCAGCAGCAACTAAAGGTGTAACACCATAAGAAACACCTAAACCGAAAACTAATAATAAAGTGTACAAACTATTTGAAAGTGCCACTGCTGCTTGTTCAACCGTTCCAATTTGCCCTACCATTGCAGTATCTACAACCCCCACAAGTATGTGTCCAAATTGACTCATAACGATAGGAAAAGCCAACAAAAAAGTCGATTTATAATTTTTTATATATTCAGGTGATAACATAAAAGCCTGCAAATGTAAATATTTATTACAATTGCACTATCGAAACCTAAAAACAGAGTCTATTTTTATAGGATTTTATTGCTAATTTTTGTAGGTTTGATAGATTATAAATTTTAACTCATTAGAAATGAAAAAAATCAGTTTACTAATTTTCGTTTTATTAATTACCACAACTTTATTTGCTCAAAAAGTTCTTTTACCACAACAATCTTATGATGAGATGAAAAAGAAAGGGACATTAAAAAATAACGTGGAATATGTGATTATCAATAAAAATGAAAACTTAGCTGCGCCTTCTGTTCCCGTAACGAAAGAACATTTAGATAAAATGAATTATAAAAGTGGTGGTGGTGCTACCAGTTGCAGTTGTATCGTTCCATTAGATGGCACTTTTAATGTTGCTGAATTTCAAGGCTACCCTGCTCCAGATTATAGAAATGATGATGGATCTACTGCAGCCAAAACAATACCTTTCAACTTTTGTTTATATGGTACTAATTATACGCAACTGTATATAAATAACAATGGCAATATCTCTTTTGGAGCTCCGTATACTACATTTTCTTCAAATCCATTTCCAGACCCAGCTTATATTATGGTTGCTCCTTTTTGGGGAGATGTAGATACAAGACCTGCAGCAAGTGGTTTAGTATATTATAAAATTACCCCAACTTATATGATAGTAAAATGGCAAGATGTGGGTTATTACGCTAACCATACTGACAAGAAAAATACTTTTCAATTAATTATAACAGATGGAACTGATCCTATTTTACCTGGTGGGAACAATATTGCTTTTTGTTATGGTGATATGCAATGGACTACTGGAGATGCATCTTCTGGAGTAGGAGGATTTGGTGGGATTCCATCTACTGTTGGTGTAAATAAAGGAGATGGAGTTAACTATATCCAAATTGGGCGATTTGATCAAGCAGGTGCTGCTTATGATGGAGGCTATGGTGCAAATGATGGTGTTAGTTGGTTGGACAATCAGACATTTTATTTTAATTCTTGCAGTGGAACAAATATAGCTCCTATAGCAAATGGATTAAATAATTGTGATACAATTCATATTTGTAGTAGTGGTGACACATTAATATTAAATGGGTTATTCTTAGCACCCGAAATTGGTCAAAATACAACTATTACAATTAATTTAAATAGTACTCCAGGAGCAAGTATTGTGAGTAATACGCCTGGGAACAGTGCAAGCGCCCAAGTGATGATAATAGCAAGTGCTGCCAATGCAGGGAATAATGTAATAACATTTACTGCTACGGATGATGGAACTCCTGCTGCTACAACAATTGTGAATGTAAATGTGTATGTTGATACTACAGGCCTAGCTGGCTTCAACCCTGTTTTAAGTGGCAATTTAGAATTTTGTCAAGGTGGTAGCACTACTTTAACTGTTGCTCCAACAACATATGATAGCTATATCTGGAATACAGGATCAACGAATACATCTATTAATGTAAATACAACTGGACAATATTGGGTAACATCAACTTTAAATGGTTGTTCTAAAACTAACATTGTTGATGTAACTGTTAATCCTTTACCAACACCAGCTATTACTGGACCTACATTTACTTGTGGCTCGAATCCAACAACACTCACAATAGATTCACTATCGTTATATACAGCATATACTTGGTCAAATGCTGCAACAACTAGTTCAATTACAGTATTGAATGGAACATATTCTGTTACCGTAACTGACACAAACGGATGTGTTGGAACATCTCCATCTGTAACTGTTACCAATGCGAATCCACAGGTAAATATAACAGGTAATCAATTATTTTGCCCCGGAGATAGTATTCCTTTAAATGCAGTTCCTACTTTACCTTCTGGTGCTAATTACAGTTGGAATACGGGAGCAAACACTCAAGTTGAGTATATTACATCAGCTGGAACATATTATGTAAATGTTACTTATGTGAATGGTTGTTTCTGTGGCGATACTGTAACTGTTTCGCAATATGGTTCACCTAATGCAAATTACACTTCTAATCCATTAGGTTCATCTCCTCCAAACACACCTGTTAATTTCACGGATTTGTCAAATGTTTCTCCTGGAACCATAACAAATTGGGTTTGGAATTTTGGTGATAGTGTAGGCGTATTTAATTTCACCCAAAATCCAATTCATACTTATTCTCAAGATGGAACTTATATTGTTACACTTGCTGTACAAAGCAGTAATGGATGTTGGGATACAATTCAATATTCTTATACAGTAGTTTCTGAAGTGTTTGTACCAAATGTATTTACTCCTAATAATGATGGAAGTAATGACTTATTGGTGTTTAGAAATTTAGAATATCATCCAAATAGTTCATTAACTATTTTTAATCGTTGGGGAAATAAAATCTATGAAAGTTCAGATTATAAAAACAACTGGAATGGTGATAATCAAAAAGACGGAGTGTATTACTTTATTTTAAAATTAAGTGACGTTGAAAAACCTATTACTGGTTATGTTCAACTGATTCGAGGAAAATAAAAAGTTTTAAATAAAAAAATCCCCGATTATGTTAATCGGGGATTTTTTTATTTTATGTTATGATAAACCTTTTGAACATCATCGTCTTCTTCCAATTTTTCTACTAGATTCATTACTTCTGCCATTTGTTCATCGCTTAATTCAACAGTAGAAGTTGGAACTCTTTCAAGTTCAGAACTAACAATATTAAAACCCTTTGCCTCCAATGCTTTTTGCATAGCACCAAAATCTGTAAAAGCTGTATAAATAATGATTTCATTTTCATCGCTTTCTATTTCTTCAGCACCAAAATCAATTAATTCTAACTCTAACTCTTCAGCATTAATATTTTCATTTTTCAGGGTAAAAACGCCTTTTCTTTCAAATAAATAATCCAAAGAACCTGTTTTGCCCAGCTCTCCACCATTACGATTAAAATGCATACGCACATTTGCAACAGTACGTGTTGGATTATCGGTAGCGCACTCAATTAATATACCTATACCAAACGGCCCTTTCCCTTCATAAACAACTTCTTCTAACCCTTTTTCATCTTTTGATGAAGCACGTTTAATTGCTGCTTCTATCCTATCTTTAGGCATATTAATACCTTTTGCATTTTGTACAGCAATACGAAGTCTTGCGTTTCCATTCGGATCTGGACCACCAAGTTTTACTGCAATTGCAATCTCTTTTCCAGCTCTCGTAAAACCTTTTGCCATTTTATCAAATCTGGCAAACATTTTATGTTTCCGTTTTTCAAATATACGTCCCATAATATTTATTAAATAATCAAGTAAACAAATTTAAGAAAAATAAAATCCTAAGATTAATGCTCAATAATAATTTTTTGAGCACCCATAATTCTTCCAGAATAATCTATTAAACTTACTATATACATCCCTTTAATAAAAGAACTAACATCAATAAGTTGTGTCCCCTTAAAAATATCATTGAGTTCTTTTTCAAAAATATTTTCACCTAAAATATTTGAAATTCTTAAAAAATATTTTTTTTCAGTAAAGTTGTTCTTGAAATCAACATAAATCATATGGTTAGCAGGATTGGGATAAATATTAAAAAGAAAATTATTGGAAGAGTAGCTATTACTGATTGAAAGTGGAGCATCTATATCTGACGAAGTAGAGAAGCCTAAAGTATCTGTTTTTATAATATATGCATCTTCAAGAAGATTTGAAGTGTTATTGGTTTGTCCACAGATAAAAAATCCATTATCCTCAGTAACTTCAATTGAATAGGCATTTTCTTTTTCGTAACTACCAAATGTTGTTGCATTAACAAAAGACCAGTCTTGTCCTAAAACGACTATTAAAACCTCTCCATTGGCATTTGCAAATCCAAAACTTGTAGTTTTCCCAGTCATTGCAATTTTACCATCCAATCGTTCTGTAATTGATTCAAAACTATCAAAACTCGAACCTCCAAAGGTGTAGTTAACCCCTGTAATTCCTGAAGTTGAAATTTGATAAACCACACCATCCGAATCCCCGGCTCCTAAACTTTTAGTTTCTCCACATACAATATAATAACCCGAACTGCTTTCTAATAAGTCATTTCCAAAATCAGCTTGCACACCACCGAATCTATTTGTCCAAAGCGTATCGCCATTATAATCAATTTTAACGGTATAAAAATCCCCCAAAGTATCGCCAAGACTTTTTGAAAAACCTGTTACTAAATAAGCATTATCCAAAGTTTCAATAACAGATTTAGCAACATCTTGTTTTGCTCCACCAAAGGTTTTAGTCCAAGTTGTATCTCCAAGATTATTTGTTTTAACAAGATAATAATCTTCATCTCCATTACCAAAGCTATAGGTACTTCCACAAATTAAATATCCTCCATCACTAGTTTGAATAACACTATTTCCAAAATCCCAATCATCGCCACCATAAATTTTAGACCATTGCTCTGTTAAGTTTGAATCCAATTTAATTAAATAAACATCATATCCACCAACACTAAAACTATTTGTAAACCCAGTAATAATGTACCCATTATCAGCAGTTCTTTTTATACAATTTCCTCTATCAACATTTATTCCTCCGTACATCCCATAAATTCCAGGGTTTCCAACCGAATCAACCTTTACAACTAAAACATCTGAATTTCCATTTCCATAACTACTAGATGAACCACAAACAATGTAGCCTTTATTTGCTATCTGAAAACCAGACATTGCATAGTCATAGCCTTGAGCTCCAATTTTTTTTCGAAATTTAATTTGTCCAAAAGCAGAAAAAAAACAAACTAAAAAGACAAACAATATAAAATTATGTTTATTCATATTATCTAAAATTTTTAACCAATGATACATAAGCGCCCATTCCTCCGGCTTTATTGGGTGCTATAAGACCTTCTAAATTATTGCTTCCTAAATAAAACATATATCCTTTTCCTATGTTGCCGTATAAACCCAACCCATAATTAAAATTTCCATAACCACCCCAAGCAAATGTTGTAGAAATATTTATATTTTTATTTATCCAGCAATCTGCTTTAGCGTATAATAATAAATTATAATTACCATTGTAAACATATCTTGCTCCTTCTGCTAAACCAAATCTTTTGTTTAATTGAATTCGGTAATCTATTGTTAAAATTGTAGGCAAAGTATAAGTAACAGATTGTTTTTTAAATGGTGCTATTTTTTTTGTTATTGAATCCTGAGATGTTGCATTAAATGTTGAATCTTGTAAATCATAAATGTTATTTATTTGAAATCCTTCAAAATGAAATGTAGAATCTTGATTTAAATAAAGAGAATTTTTATTAAACCGTATCAAACCAATATCAGAGACCGAAACAGATAGTTTAGCATCTCCAATTTTAGTTTTAAATGGTGCTTCAAAAAAAATGTCGATACTCGCTCCTGCTCCATTAAATGCGCTAATTCCTTTTTTAGCAGTATCACTTTGTGCAATTTGCATCTCAGTTTCAAAATCAATGTATTGCCCATCTTCACTAGTAAATAAGTTTGCTTTTTTTGCATAAATAGATGCATACTGTTCTCCTTTTAAAAAAGATACAGATACTCCAAATCGAGTTGCACTATCTAAACGAGAAGAAAAAAAACCAAATTGCACCTGCTGATACCTAACAAAATTCATATTAAAATCACTCAAATTGGCAGTTTTTCCGGCAAATTGAGAATTACCATAAAAAGCCAACTTATAAAAGTCTTTTGAAAAGCGTGTGTCAAAATGCTGTCTATCTCTCAAAGAAAAAAAGAAGCTAATATTTTTCTTATGCATAAAAGAGTCGGGAGCAAATGCAGCGTAAATACCATAATTCACATCAGCTCCTACTCTGTTTTTCTGTTTTACCCTATCTAAAACAACATTTTTTAGTTCGTTGTCTACGTAGCCACCGTTATAAAATTTGTTAAAGAAATCTACTGTTAAACAATTTGAATTTATTCCAAAATCGCCAGCAATACCCACTCTGTATTTTGCAGAATCTGGAAATTCATCAGAAAAAATAATAGACATTTGAGAGTTTGCAATTGTACTTATAAACAAAAACAGAGAAAGTATATATCCTACCTTTTTCACAAAAAATATTATTGAATTTGAACGGTGTAATTAAAATCGCCCACAACTTTCACATCAATTTTATAATCGCTATAAATTTTGATGTAATTAGGTTGAGCAGAAGTATTAAATTTTATTTTCATAATTGCTTTTTTGGTATTATATAATTTGCTTACTTTTTGTTCAGATAATGGAACAACAATTTTGGTTAATTTTTTACCAGTTGCTCTATAAGCTCCATTTATTGGTGCTTCGTCTATTGTATTTACATAACCAAAAATACTGTCTGTAACCACATTTTGGTCATTCAACAAATACATTTGCATAGATGCATCAAAAGGGAAACCGTTATTGGCAAATAGTGTAAGAGACCCACTGCGAATATTATTAGTTCCACCACCATTCGATATATTAAAATTCACTGTGTCTAATAATGTTAAATTAGAAGCAACCAATGATAAAGGGATTTCCATATTCATCTTTGCATTTAACAATTTGTCATAATAAACAAAATCATTTGAACCCGATATATTACCAAGTGGATTTGTTATCATTTGTATTTGATATCCAAATTTATCCGGTAAGTTTTCAATCATTGATTTTATATTTGAATTACTAGTTGTTAAAGGAAAAGATGCATAAGTTGGAAAAACTGTTGTGCCAGATTCAGCAGCTCTATTAATATTAATTGGTGCACCGATCATTGAATTTGAAAGATTGATAGTTGTACCAGTTCGAGTATTTATAGAGCTCAAATTATTAATATAAACTCGTGCATCTAAACCAATATAATTTTCAAGTTTCAATGTAAAATTTACATCCTCTAATTGCAGTGTTCCATCAACTATTCTTTTAAACAAATCAAAATTGGAAGTTTCTGGACCAATATTAAAAGTATTATTACCAAAGTACCCTTTTGCATAGTAAGGAATCAAATCAAAAAACTTATTCTCAATAATTAAGCTGTCCGTATTTAAAACAGTGACAGGACCAGCGGCAGCTGGATTGATAGTTGCTATAATTGAAGTATAAATTGTATTTACTCGATTATTAGCAACTCCTGTTAAATCAATTACATACCCTGACAAATCAAAAATTTGATTATACTCACCAGGAACACTGCCAACTGCAGCAGGAACTGAAACATTAATAGAGAATGGCACTCCATTTAGTTTTGCGCAAGGAATGGAATAACTAAAATTTGTTATTTCATGTATTTTACTTTTAACTTTATAGCTTACAAAACCAGATTTAATGATGACAGTTCTTAGCTCTGCATCAACTATTTGATAACGTGTTTCATTATTTACACTATTTATTACATTTTGTCCTGGATTAAAAACATAAGAAGTTATCGGTAGATTATAAGTTGTTTTTATAGTAGTGTCAGGTATTTTAAATAAGGTATCAATATCTAGTTTATAAATGTCATTTTCATAAACAATTTTCAAGGAACTATCGGAATTTACTTGCAGAATAGAATCAGGCAATAGATTATTAATACCTAGTGATGCATTTATTAATGGAGCTAGTATTTGAGTATCCCAAGATGGTTTTTCAAAATCCTTACGACAGGATACTATAAACAATACCACCGTTGACAATACTAATAGTGCTATTTTTTTCATTTAGATACAGATTGTTCCTATAAAGATAATAATTAATATCTAAAAAAGATAGTTTTAAAAAATACAAATAATTCAGGTAATAGTTCTTATATCTAAGTTTTTCAATTTTTTAGCTGCTCTTGAAGTAATGCTAACAACAATTATCGTCATTAGTCCTCCAAAAACAACAGAATTTACCAAGCCCATGAACTTGGCTGTTACTCCAGATTCAAAAGCTCCAATTTCGTTTGAAGAGCCAATAAAAATGCTATTTACGGCCGAAACCCTTCCTCTCATTTCGTTAGGAGTAGATAACTGCAAAATTGTATGCCGAATTACAACACTCACATTATCAAATGCTCCTGTTAAAAACAAACAAAAAAGTGACAAATAAAAATTAGATGACAATGCAAAACCAATTGTAGCTATCCCAAATCCAGCTACTGAAAGCAGTAGGCTTCTTCCTGCATTTTTAGTTGGCGGTTTATAAGCTATAATAATTGCAATAATAACGGCTCCAAATGCCGGAGCTGCACGCATAAAACCCAGTTCTATTGCTCCTACAAATAAAATTTCATCTGCAAAAGCAGGCAATAAAGCCACAGCTCCACCAAAAAGTACAGCAAATAAATCAAGTGACAACGCACCTAAAATAATTTGATTTTTAAAAACAAATTTTATTCCTGCTGATAAACTCTCAACAATTGTTTCTTTTTGCTCTTTTTTATTTAATGGTTTTGACTTAATAAATAAAAAAGAAAATATAGCTATGAACAATAAAATAATATTTACAGCGTATGCAGTTGAAAAACTTATTGCACAAATAAATCCTGCCATTGCAGGACCAATAATTGAACCTATGTGCCAGACCGTACTATTCCATGTTGCACTATTTACATACAAGCTCCTATCCACCAATTGAGACATAAATGCTGGAAATGCTGGAGAGATAAATCCACGAACAACACCAATACATCCTACAACAATAAATATTGGTAACACACCGTATTTATCTAAAAAAACAGAATTATCAATTGAAAAATAAAACAAAACTGAAGTGCAAACAAGCAGCAAAAAAGTAAATATTACAATTATATATTTACGATTATATGTATCTGCAATATGCCCAGAAAAAAGAGAAACAGCAATAAATGGAATGGCTTCTGCCAACCCAATTATTCCTAAATCTAATACGTTTTTTGTTATTTGATAAACTTGCCACCCAACAATTACACTCTGCATTTGAATTGCAAGCGTTAAAAAAAAACGAGTAGTTAAAAAGAATAAAAAATCTTTTACTCTAAGAGAAGCATAAGGATCGTGCTGGATTAATACCATAATAAAAAACTATCGAGCTTTATGCTCGATAGTTTGGGTTTTTAAATACTTGTTCAAAGTAATTAATTGATTTTTTTGTTAAAAAAATTATTTGCGATTAATTCTTGTAACAACATCCTATTTCCTTGATACCATGCTGTAATCCACGCATCTGTTGTTCCTAAACGAATACATTCCTGGCGAAATATTTCGGCATCTTTCAATGTAGAAAATTCTCTCATTGTAAATCGTGTTATTCCATCTGGATATGGTTTTACTGCTGCTGGAGGTGGCTCTAGACTATTCAAATTTTTGTGCTTAAAGTTTTGAGGAAAACGATAAGCTCCAATTTGAACTGTAAATTTTAATCCTTCAGCACATATTCCACCACCTTGCACAATCAATTTGTTATAAATTTCTTTATCATTTAAGTCTTTTCCAACAAAGAATGAAAAATCTTGAGGAGCTCCTGGGTCGCACGGATTTAGGTGTTCTTCCATAGTTTTTCTAACACCAAAGAAGAATACTGTTACAAAAGATTTAGCAGCCTCTGCTTCTTTCTCAACCAACATTTTTTTGAACGATTCAGCTTCTGCTAAGGTTTTAAACGGCCCAAATGTGTATCTGATTGTTCCGTCTGGATATTTCTTGCTACCTATCTTTCCGTATTTTTCAAGATACTGTAACTTAAAATCTGCAGGATCCTGAACTGCTCCTATTTCAACCTTGTAGGTCAATCCTGAAATTTCAGATTTCCCTTCATCATTTTGCAACTGTTTTATTTCTTGTCCACTTGTTAAGTCAACAACTTTTGGGTTAGATTTAATTACTTTTGTTTCTGTTGGAGCAATATAATCTTTTCGTTTATACTCTGTTTTGTAGTACTGTTGGATTAATTTTCTCTCTCCTTTATCTAAAACAGTAACTACAATATCATGTAAAGAAGTATCTCTAGAAGCCAACTTATATTTGAATATTTCCGCATCTAACAAAGATTTAAATGGGCCAACGGAATAAGTTGTATTGCCATTTTTATCCAATTTTGCCTTAATGTCAGCCATTCCTGCTATCTTTTGTGGATTAAAATCGGCAGCATTTTCATATGTTCCAATTTCTACTGTAAATTCCGTAGTATCTGTTTTTACGTCTCCATATTTTTTTAATAAGTCTTGATATACACGTGCTTCATAAACTGCTGCTTGTTTCTCCTCATTATATTTATCAACCTGTTTATTAATTTGTTCTTGTAGTTTTTGAGGTGATTCCTGAACTGATGTAGCTCCTTCTCCTTTTTTAACAGTTAAATTAAAATCTTGTTGAACTTGTACATATGTCTCAAGGCTTTTTACATCTACATACTGGTACTGTGCTTCATATCCTTCTACTTCAATCGCAACTTTGTATTTATTTCCAGGTGTAAGAGCAATCAAATACTTTCCTGTGGAAGAGTTTGAATGATAAGAACCTTGCTGTTCTCCTGTTTCTGCATTTGTTACATTTATTGTTGCATCTACGGGTTGATTATCTGCAGTAACAACACCCACCACTAAAGCCAAAACGGGTTTTTCTCCAAAAAAGCCTGGATTAACTGTATAAATATCTTGCTGACCAAATCCTCCCTTTCTATCTGACGAATAGTAGCCGTGTTCACCATCTGCAGTTAAAACATAAAAACGTTCATCTTCAGTTGTGTTTATTGGATACCCTAAATTTGTTGGTTCATTCCATTGACCATTTTGAAAAGTAGAATACATAATATCATATCCACCTATGCTATTATGGCCTTCCGAGCTAAAGAATAATGTTATTCCATCAGGATGTATAAAAGGCGAATCATCGTTGTATTTTGTATTAATAGCGGGACCTAAATTTTGTGCTTTTCCCCAAGTTCCATCTTTTTCTTTTTTACACATGTATAAATCTCTTCCACCCAAACCTCCTGGTCTATCACTTGCAAAATATAAAGTCTTTTCATCTGCAGAAAGCGAAACACTACCTTCCCAATATTTTGTATTTATGTTCTCATTTAATCGCACAGGCTTTTCCCACACATTACCTTTCAATTGGCTCATGTATATATCTCCTCCGTCTTTTTCTGTGCTATGAAAAACAAATAATTTTTGCCCATCGGCAGAAAGCGCAATACAAGCATCATGATTCTTTGAATTAATATTTTCTCCTATACTTGCTGGAGTAGTCCAAGAGTTTCCAATCCTATTAGCAATAAATACATCTTCATAATAATAACCATTGGGATCTGGATTAAACTCGTCATCCATCAAACCTCCAGTACTATTAGGACCCGTATAAGTATAAATCAAAACGGATTCGTCAGATGAAATCACAGGAACATATTCTTGGTTTTCGGTATTTATACCGTCACCAATGTTTGTAATTTCACACTGTACTTTTAATTCAATGAATGCTTTCCCATTTTTACTATTCTCAATGTATCGCTGAGCTAATAATCTTTGATTAATAGGTGGGTTCATTTTCAAATACTCATTAAAAGCTTCAATTGCTTTATCAAATTTGTAATTCAAATGATAAGCCCTTCCCAAATAAAACTGAATTTCAAGTGTTTTAGTTGTTTTAGATGCGACTTCCTCTAATAATGTAATCGACTTTTCTTTTTCATCACTATTATATAAATAACAAATTCCCGATCGATATTTAAAATATAAGTCTGCTTGATGAGCATTCATTAAATCAGTATATGTTGGAAGTGCTCTTAAATACATTTCTTGATTAAAGAAATTTTCAGCTATCTGCAACTTAGTTTTTTCATCCTTATTTAATTTTTTCAAATCAACAGCTAAGCCTTTGTCACCCTTCTGAGCAAGGACTACACCAGAAGAAACAAATAAAAAAATTAAACTCTTTAAAAATATTTTTTTCATAGTGCTTTTTTAATGCTGTTAGCAATTACCCCAACTACCTAATACATTATATTAGCGATAAAATTGAAAATAATAAAGAGCATACAAACAAGAGGATAATCAAACTTATAAACATATGAAAGTTAAAAACCACAATAAAAAAATAATAAATGCCTTTATTGAAGAGTACTTCAAGAAGATTTAAAACTTATATAATTGAGCCGGAATTATGATTATTTTAGCCATATAAAAATATTTGAAATGGAATTTATTGACGAAAAAATAGAATCGTATTCTTTAAATCATTCAGAAGAGGAGTTGCCTATTCTAAAAAAAATTAGCAGAGAAACGCATTCGAAAATTTTAATGCCACGAATGCTTTCAGGACACATGCAAGGAAATTTTTTAACCCAATTGAGCAAAATGATAAAACCTTCGTGTGTTTTGGAAATAGGCACTTATACAGGCTATTCCGCTATTTGTTTGGCCCAAGGCTTAATAAATGATGGCAAAATAATTACTATTGATATAAATGAGGAACTAGAAAAAATAGTTCGATCGTTTTTTGCTGAGTCCGGCTTGAATGATAAAATAATTTATAAAATAGGAAACGCAGTTGATTTAATTCCTAAAATAAAAGATACTTTTGATATAGTGTTTATTGATGCTGACAAAAAAAACTACTCAAATTATTATGATTTAGTTTTTGATAAAGTAAAAACAGGAGGCTATATAATAGCAGACAATGTTTTATGGAGTGGAAAAGTATTAGAGCAAAATATGGATGCTGACACAAAAGCAATTGATGATTTTAACAAAAAAGTGCATGCTGACGACAGAGTAGAAAACATGCTACTTCCATTAAGAGATGGCTTAATGATAATTAGAAAAAAATAAATTATGATTATAGATTTGAGAAGCGACACAGTCACTAAACCTTCAAAACAAATGCTTGAAGCAATGATGAATGCAGAAGTAGGCGATGACGTTTTCAATGAAGAACCAACTGTAATAGCACTAGAAGAAAAAGCTGCAAAGATGTTTAATATGGAAGCTGCACTTTTTTGTCCTTCTGGTACAATGACCAACCAAATCGCTATTAAAGTACACACTCAGCCAGGCGATGAACTATTGTGTGATACTACTTCTCATATTTATAACTATGAAGGAGGAGGCATTGCTTTTAATTCGGGTGTTCAAGCTAAATTAATTCAAGGTGACAGAGGGAGAATTTCTGCCCAGCAAGTTTTAGAAAACATAAACCCGAATTATGATTGGTTAACAAAAACAAGTTTAGTTTCCATAGAAAATACTGCAAATAGAGCTGGGGGAAGTTGCTACTCGTTAGAAAAGATGAAAGAATTGTCTGATGTTTGCAAAACAAACAATTTAAAAATTCATTTAGATGGCGCTAGAATTTTTAATGCAATAGTTGAAAATAATTATTCCGCTTCTGAAATTGGAATTTTTTTTGACAGCATCTCTATTTGTTTATCAAAAGGATTGGGAGCCCCAATAGGTTCTCTATTATTAGGCAATAAAGAATACATACAAAAATCAAGAAAAGTTAGAAAAGTATTTGGAGGTGGAATGCGACAAGCTGGATATATTGCTGCTGCTGGCATATATGCATTAGGCAACAACATTGAAAGGTTAAAGGAAGATCATAAAAGAGCAAAATATTTATCTGAAGTATTATCAAAATTAAGCTATGTTGATTCTATTTTACCAGTTGATACAAACATTGTAATTTTTAATTTGAATAAAAATATTGATGCAGATAATTTTATTCAAAAGCTGTTAGATAATAATATTAAGGTTGTAGGATTCGGGAAACAAGCAATAAGGCTTGTAACGCATTTAGACTATACTGATGATATGGCATTAATAACAGAAGAAGTACTTAAAAAAATTAATTAATTTTTTTTAATCTATTCAAAGTTGATTCAATATGCTTTTCGGATGGAAGTTGTGAAGTTTGAATTCGCTGCGCATATTTAATGCTATCAATAATTTCTTTTTGCCTTTCTTCTACTAAACGCTTTTGCTCAAAAACAAGTTTATTTATTTTTCTTTTTTGAGTGTATGCAAAAAATACTATTAAAAACAATAACAATATTCCGGCTATCATCAAAAGCATTACATTCTGTTGTTTATTTTTTAATTTTAATTCAAGCTCGTTTTTTTTAATTTGCTCTTCTTTTCTAGAAATATCATATTTAACCTCCATTTCCAATATTTTTGACTCTACCTCTTCCTTTAATATGCTATCATTAATTTCCTTATATCTTTTTTGAGAGATATAAGCCTCTTTAAAGTCCCCCAACTTGGACTGGCATTCAGCCAAACTCAAATAGGCATCTCTTTTAATATTCATAAAATTAATTAATTGCGCGAAATTAATTGCTTCGTTAAAATAATCTTTTGCGTTTGAATAGTCTTTTATCTTATAGTTTATTTCTCCTATTACAAAATTGGAATTTGCTACCCCTAATTTATTTTTAGTTTTTTTGTACAGGCTTAAAGCTGTCAATGCTGCATTATTAGCTAATTCAATATTATCTTTTTTAAGCATAATTTCAGAATATCCTAATAAAGAATTAGCGTAAGCAGATGTGTCTTTGTTATATTTAAATATCTTGGAACACATTGAGTTGTATATAAGAGCACTATCGTACAAGCCTGTATTCAAAAAAATAATACTAATATTATTGTAAACATTTGCAATATTTACATAATCTTTTTTTGATTTATAATAAACATAAGCTTTGTCATAATAAATCCTTGCTACTTTATATTTTTTCTGACTACTCAATATATTTGCATAAGCTTTATAAAACTTTGATAGATCTTCAAATAATTTATTTTTTTCTAAATATTGAATGTACTCCATACTATACCCCATAGCAACATCATCCATCTTCCTATGTGAAAGTATATTTATTAGAGCAGTAAAATGTTTATTTATTAATTGAGAGTTTTGAGACTGTTTTGAAAATCGAACTGCTTCTATTAAATAATCTATTCTTTCTTTTGATTTAAAATAGTCATATTGTCTTGATAGCTCAAAATAAAGCTGAGCTTTATTGCTATCGCTCTCACATTTACTAATTTCTATATTGAGAGAATCTCTTTTTTCTATTATTCTATTTTCAGCTTGATTATCTGTTGAAGAAAATAAATTTGTATTTGACGATAAAAAGGTCAACAAAAATAGGAATAGTATATATCTTGCTGGTTTAATCGTTCTAATGTTTTTGTGAATTTTTATTCATTTTTTTTAGAGTCCTATCAATATATTTTTCGGAAGGAAGTTGTGACAATTGAATCCTTTTGGCATATTCAATACTATCAATAATTTCTTTTTGTTTCCCTTCAATAATTTTTTTCTGTTGTGTAATTTCTTGGTTGGCCTTTATCTTTTGTTTGTACCCTCTAAAAGACAATACGGCAATAATTAACATTAAAACAAAACCAAGAACGCCACCATAAGTGTAAGAACGTTGTTTAGCAATCTCATGCTCGTGCTTAAGTTGTTCTGTTTTTTTTATCTCAAAATTTCTAACACTATCAGCTGTTACTTTTTTCTCATACTCAAATTCAAAAGATTTTTTTATTGCTTCATTTTTATTCTCTTCATTTAGAATACTATCTTTCATTTCAATATACAATTCGAACATTTGATATGCTAGAACGTAATTTTTTTGTTTCAAATAAACTTCACGTAATAAGTTTGATGCTCTTTTAATATACTCCGGATATCCTAATTCTTTTGAAATTTTTAAAGCTTTTTGTCCGTACTCTAATGATTTAGAAACATTATTTTGTTTTAAATAAATTACACCTAAATTATTTAAAGATTCTGCGATACCCTGTTGATCGTTAATTTCAGTTCTAATTTTTAAGCTTTTTTCATAAAAGTCAAAAGCTTTTTGTAATGAAGATTGTTTGTCATAAAAATATCCAATATTATTCAATGTAAGAGCAACAAGAATTTCATCTCCTATTTCTTCTGCCATTTTTAAACTTTTAGAATAAGAATCTAGAGTAAGTAAAGTATCGTTTATTTCTTCATACAAGCTTCCTAGATTATTGTACAAACGTGCAATTCCCCTTTTATCACCTATTTCTTCTTTTATTTTCAAACTTCTCTTAAAATAAAGCAAAGCATTTTCATAATCATTTAAGCTTTCGTACAGGTAACCAATATTATTTAAGGTACTTGAAATAGCCTTATTTTCTTTTAAAGACTCTTTAATAGCCAAACTTTTATGAAAATAAATCAGTGCCTTTTTAATATCTCCTTTTTGGCTTAAGATAGCACCAATATTATTTAAACAATTAGCTTTAACAGCCAATAGGGTGTGAGATAAGTTTTCATCTGAGTTAACCATAGCTTTTTCAACTATTTCAATCAATTCTTCTGAAAGCGGTATAACTTTATCGGGATTAATCGCGTATGTTTCTTCTATTATAGATAAATAAATTGGAACTTTGGATGAATCGTATTTTGCTAAGTTGAGTTCATTATACAAAGAATCTAAACGACTACTGACAAGAGCATCACAATTACTGATTGAAAAAATGCTAAAAATTGTAAAAAAAATAAATTGAGGAAATAAAGCCTTCATACCAAGAACAAATATAGAAAAAAATAGCCCCAAATTTGGGGCTATTTCAATAATAAAATCAATACTTCCACAAATCTAAAAGTTGCTTTTCAAAGCGTGCTTTTGGTAAAAAATTCCATTCTAAATCTACATTCATTGGAACGGGAGTATCTAAACTTGCGCAACGAACAATCGGTGCATCTAAATTTTCAAAACAATTTTCTGAAATCAATGCTGCCAACTCTCCTCCTATTCCACCTGTTAAAGTATCTTCATGCAAAACAATTACTTTTCCAGTTTTATTTACAGAATTTAAAATAGAATTCAAATCCAAAGGAATAAGGGTTCTTAAATCAACCAAGTCTGCTTTTATTTGGGCGTGTTTATCTAATATTTCCATTGCCCAATGAACTCCTAAGCCGTAAGTAACAATAGTTAAATCTTCTCCCTCTCTTACTAATTTTGCTTGACCAAATGGAATCGTATAATAGTCATCTGAAACATCTTCGGCAACACTTCTATAAAGTGCTTTGTGCTCAAAAAACATAACTGGATTAGTGTCTTCAAAAGCAGTAAGTAACAATCCTTTTGCATCACTTGGGAAAGCAGGATAAGCAATTTTCAAACCTGGTGTATGAAAAAACCAAGCTTCGTTGCTTTGTGAATGAAAAGGACCAGCAGCCACAGCTGCACCTGTTGGCATACGAACAACAACATCTGCATTTTGTCCCCAACGATAATGTGACTTTGCAAGGTTGTTCACTATTTGATTAAATCCTTCTGTAACAAAATCCGCAAATTGCATTTCAACCATTGCCTTCATCCCATTAATTGATAAACCAAATCCTGTACCCACAATTGCTGCCTCACACAATGGAGTGTTCCTAACTCTACCCTTACCAAATTCTTCAACAAATCCTTCTGTTATTTTAAAAACACCTCCATATTCAGCAATGTCTTGACCCATCAAAACTAGGTTATCATGTTTTCTCATTGCCAAACGCAGACCATCAGAAATTGCATCTATAAAGCGTTTATTCGATTTTTTTTCATTGGGTTTTATTTCGTTTAGTTCAAAAGGAGCATACATGTCTTTCAACTCCAATTGAGTATTAGGTGGTGGCAAAGTTTCTGCAAAAGCCAACTCCAATCCTTTTTCAATTTCTGTTTTTATTTCTGCACGAAAATCTTCTATCATTTTTTCATCCAAAACACCTTCTTCCAAAAGATAACGTTCAAAATTATTTAAAGGATCTTTCTTACCCCATATTTCAAGCAATTCTTTTGGGACATACTTTGTACCAGATGCCTCCTCATGGCCACGCATTCTGAATGTTATTAATTCCAATAAAATTGGTCTTGGGTTTTTGCGAATAGATTCAGCAAGTTTTTTTACTGTATCATAAACTTCCAAAATATTATTACCATCCACTTGAACAGCTTCCATTCCATATCCAATTCCTTTATCAATAAACTGTTTGCATTTGAATTGTTCATTACTAGGGGTTGACAAACCATAGCCATTATTTTCAATTGCAAAAATCACTGGCAAATCCCAAACAGCAGCTACATTTAATGATTCATGAAAATCTCCTTCACTTGCCCCTCCATCTCCAGAGTAAACAAGAGTTGCTTTGTTGGCATCACGTAACTTGTTCGCTAATGCGATTCCATCTGCTAAACCTAATTGTGGACCAAGATGCGATATCATTCCTACAATTTTATATTCTTGAGTACCAAAATGAAATGAACGATCACGGCCTTTGGTAAACCCACTTGGCTTACCTTGAAACTGAGAAAACAAACGATTTAATGGGATTTCACGGACCGTAAAAACGCCCAAATTTCTATGCATTGGCAATATATATTCATCTTTCTCCAGTGCCATTGCAGCTCCAACCGAACCTGCTTCTTGCCCTATTCCACTAAACCATTTAGCTATTTTTCCTTGACGTAACAATACAAGCATTTTCTCTTCAATCATTCTTGGTTTCAAAATGCCTTTGTAAAGAGCAATTAAAGTATCGTCTTTGTATTTTTTTCTATCGTAACGAATAGGTGTTTCTGCTGTAATCATATTAACAAATATATATTGGCGTCAAAATTATTAAAATTTAGGGACTTAGGGTGGTATATTTTTGTGTAATTTTGTGGTACAAAAATGGTACAGGAAATAATAATATACACTATTTTATCACTAGCAATTATATATGTTGCATATCGTTTTTACTTAAGTATCAAAAAAAAACAAGCATGCGATAAATGTGAATTGATGAAAGCTACGAAAGAAAAAAGCAATTAAATTTGAAAAAAACAGCATACATATTATTCCTAACCATATTCGCAAAAGTCGCTTTTGCACAAGTAACAGACTCTTCAAATGTTTCGCTATTATTTGGTAGGAATCATGCTTATTATTTAACTGCTCCAAAAGGCTGGATAATAGACAGAGAAGCAGGAAAAGATGAAGGCTTGAATGCTGTTGTATATCCGAAAAAAGAAACTTGGGCTAGTGCCGAAACAGCTATGTACACTCATTGGGTAACCTACGACACTACTAAAAATGAAAAATTTAATGATGTTATTAATTTCGACATTATGGAATTTGAAAAAAATAACAAAAACATAAAAATCAAGAAAGAAAAAGCAGTAAAAATTGACAAAACAAAAACCGCTGTTATCTATACTTTTACTGATGAAACAGAAAATTTTTACGAAAGAGTTGCTTATATTCAAGAAAAAAAAGGCGCAGTATTAATTGTTCTTACATCCCGAAATTTAAAAGGAATTGAAGATAATAACGACATGTTTATCAAATTAATTCTTTCCTATTCTTTCTTAACCGACAAGGTTAATTTCCATTAAAATTAGGTGATTTTCACAATTATTAGCCATTGATTACTAATAATAAAATCAACTTTTATCTACTGTTTTAAGATTAGATTTTATCTTGCATTAGATTATTAAATAAACTAAACATGAAAAAACATTTATTACTTTATTTATTTTTTATTTCATTAAAAATAGCTGCAAATCCAGGAGATACAATCACCGTTCAAACATTTACGTTTGGCTCTCCTCAAGATGCATGGTTTGTTTTTCCAAGTGATACAGTTAAGTTTGAAAAAATATTAATGTTATATACATTAAAATGCAACCCCGCTCAAAGTCCAGCTTGTGGCGAATGGGATTATTTAACATATACTTATTTGTATAAAAACACGGGGCTACTTGATTCTTCCTTAATACATCAACCAACATATACTGTTAATGGTAGTTCTCCCGATAGTATCATGTATATGAATACTCCATCTTATTCCTATAATGCAAATTGGCAATATAATATCACACATTCTGATACTACTTCACTTAATAATTATCAAGTTGGTAGCGGAAGCACCAGCAGCACCAAACCATTAGGAGCAAGTATTCCTATTTCAAAAACTCAATATTTATGGAAAGCTAGCGAAATTTCTTCAGCAGGAATGTTTGCAGGAAATATTTCTGGATTGCAGTTTTTCGTTCAATCAATAGGTAGTGAGCTAAGAAATTTAACAATCAAAATAAAATCAACAGGTTTAGATTCACTTACCAACAATAATTATTCATCCTCTGGATTTTCAGCTGTTTATTCAAGAAACACTTTATTCCAATCTGGATGGAATAGTTTACAGCTTGATTCTCCTTTTAATTGGGACGGAACATCAAATTTAATTATTGAAATTACTTATGATAATATTTCTAGCGGGGTTGATAATATTGTAAGTTCCACATCTACAAGTTTCAGTAGTGGCATTTATAATTCAAATGCTGATAGAGTTGCTTCTTTTCATACATACGGATATATTGAAGTTCCAATGAACAACAAATTAACAGCACTTGATTCTTTTGTAACAGTTGCTTATTGGGCTTATGGCGACCCAGCATATCAACCACAAAATGGAACTTGTTTTGAAGCAGTAGATTCAATGGGAAATAGAATACTAAATTCCCACATGCCTTGGTCAGACAGTAGAGTTTATTGGGATGCAGGTTATGGCGGAACAGGTTACGATAGAATTGACAAAGCTGCAACTTCATCAGAAATTAAAGGGCAATGGAATTATTGGGCATTCACTAAAAATGTGGCTACTGGTTCAATGAAAATTTATTTAAATGGTAATTTGTGGCATAGCGCTGTTGCAAAAACAAAACGCATGCGAAATATCAAAACTTTTAAAATCGGAAGAAGTAATTGGTCCGGCTCACAAACGTATGAAGGTAAAATTGATGAGTTTGCTGTTTTTAATACTGAATTATCTCAAGCTACAATTCAGGCTTGGATGAATAAACAAATTGATGCTAATCATCCAAACTATAATAATCTTGCCCTCTATTATCAATTTAATGATGGAAATTACATATCAGCAGCAGATGCCGCTCCAGGCTCACACAACAATGCTACTCTAATAAGTGTCGACAATCCATTAAAAACATCGAATGAAATTTTTAATAATTTTTCGCAAACTAACTTACGTCCTAATATAACATTTGAGCAAGGTATTTTTACCTCACAACTAGACTCCATACTTATTGTTGATTCAACCATGAATGCCCCAATGCAAATAATCACTTACAATGATTCTATTAATAATCCAGGGGTTCCTACTGATACAATGATTGTGTGGCCGACTTACTATAACAACTATCAGTATAATGCACAAGGTGTGGCAACAGATTCAACTTTTGTAACACCTGATAGCACTATGTATCTCTTGTATTACGATTGGTATAAAAAATTCCCTCAAGTTATACGATATGAATTAGGAAGATACATTACTCCTTATGGAAATAATTTGAGCTTAGGAACTGGGTGGACTTGGACTTTTGATGTGAGTGATTACAGAACATTACTAGCGGATAGTGTTCATCTTACTGCTGGAAATTGGCAAGAACTGTTAGATTTAAAATTTGTAATGATAAAAGGAACTCCCCCAAGAGATATCGTTAGTATACAAAATCTGTGGAACGGACAATTTGATTATGGACATATTAGCAATCCTATTGAGAATCATTTAACTCCAAAAACAGTAAATATTCCTTCAACAGCACAAACTGCAAGATGGAAATCGCGTGTTACAGGACACGGCATGGATACACCATCAAACTGTGCTGAATTTTGTCCTAAAAATCATTATTATAAAATTAATGGTGTCAATCAGTTTACTCAACTTGTATGGAGAGATAATTGCGATTACAACCCTCTTTATCCTCAAGGAGGAACGTGGGTTTATGACCGTGCTAATTGGTGTCCAGGTGCAGAAGTATGGACTTATGATTTTGAAATAACACCATTTGTTAGCTCAGGCAGTTCAATTACATTAGATCATGATGTGCAACCTTACACGAACAATGGAGAATGGAGTTTTTATCAAATAGAAGATCAGTTGGTAACGTACGGTGCACCTAATTTTACAATTGATGCAGCAATTGAAGATATCTTATCTCCTAGTAAAAATCAAATGTGGTCACGATTTAATACAATTTGTACTGACCCCGTTATTAAAATAAAAAATACAGGTTCTACTCCATTAACATCATTAACTATAACTTATGGATTAAATGGAGCTACACCTTCAACCTTTAACTGGACTGGCAATTTGGCTTTTATGCAATCTGCAACTGTTAAACTTGGAAATTTTAATTGGCAACCAGGAGCGACAGAATTTACTGCAACTTTAAGTAATCCAAATGGTTCAGCTGACCAATATCCATATAACAATTCTAAAACAACAAAATTTACTTACCCTGCATCAATGCCATCAAATTTTGTAATTGAATTTAAAAGCAACTCTCGTCCTTGGGAAAACCAATATACTTTAAAAGATGAAAATGGGAATATTATTCACCAACGAAATACCTTGACTGCAAACACAATTTATCGTGATACATTGTCACTTGCAAATGGTTGTTATGAATTTGAATTAACAGACACAGGCGAAGATGGTTTAACCTGGTGGGCAAATTCAGCGCAGGGAAATGGGTATGTACGCTTTAAAAATGTTAGCCCTGCCACAACTATTAAAACATTTAACTCTGATTTTGGAGGGCAAATATATCAGCAATTTACTATTGGATTAGCAACAGCAATCAATGATTATATTTTTACTGAAACTGCATTATTAAATATTTATCCTAACCCAAGCAATGGTCAAGTCTTCATAAACATTGATTTACCTAAAAGACAAGATATAAGTATTGTCATAACAGATGTAACCGGCAAATTAGTTTTAAGACGAGAAATAAAAAATATTACTGCAGAAAGTTTAGAATTAGATTTATCAGAAATAAAAAACGGAATTTACTTTGTGCAACTGCAAACAGAAAAAGAAATTGTTACTAAAAAGTTTATAAAAAACTAAACAGCTCTTTCAAATTTTTTATTTCGTAAGTAATATCTTCTTGATGTTCATGATTGTGGTTATTAAAAAATACTTGATGCATTCCACAATTACGAGCACCAATGATATCCGCTTCAATACTATCACCTATCATAATACTGTTTGTAGCATTTGAATTAGTTAATGAAAAAGAGTAATCAAAAATTCTAGCATCTGGTTTTTTATACCCAGCACGTTCAGATGTAATTATTTCAGAAAAGAAATGCTCAATTTTGCTATTCTTTAATTTAACATGTTGCACTTCTTCAAAGCCATTAGTTATTATATGCAACTTATATTTAGAGCATAAATAATCCAATACTTCTACCGTACCAGGAAAGAGATTTGTTTTTAATGGTGATAAATAAACATAGTCATCTCCAAACTGAGTAGTTAGGTTTACATCATCAATTTCATATTGTATGAATGCTCTGTGAAATCGCTGATAGCGCAATGTTGTTTTATCAACAGTTCCATTGCGATATTCTTCCCATAACAAGTCATTTATTTTATAATAATCGGAAATAAATTTTTCCAAATCGGAAATGCCTTTTTCTTTCAGTTTATATTTTTCAGAAAGCTCAATTAAAGTTTGATACGAATTTGTCTCAAAATCCCAAAGGGTTCTATCTAGATCAAAGAAAATATGTTCGTATTGCATCTATAGCAGGTTTGTATAAATAATAAGATACTGCTGCCCAAAAAAGAATTGAGCCAAACATGTAGGAAACAATTTTACTCTTATTTTTAAAATATCTAACAGCTAAAAAACATCCAAGAGGAATAGAAAGTATCAATGGAGTTGCAAGCGAAATACCAATAATACCAAAGTTGCGTTTAATTTTTACAATAGTTTTGTTCTTTCTTGTAAATATTTTTGAAGGTTTAATTATTCCACTTTGTTTTCTTTTTTCTATTCGTTTTTTATAATTATGAATAATTTTTTCACTCAAAAAAACAAAAAATAAAACACCTGTAAAACCACCTAAAGAAGTAACAACTACTGATTCGAAAAAAGAAAAACCAAAACCTAATGCCATTGGCACACTACCAAAAACAAACTTGACAGTGCTCAATAAAAAAACAGATACTATTTGCCAAATTTCTTGTTGCATTATTAAATTTTATTTCCATAAGCCAAATCACCGGCATCTCCTAACCCAGGTACAATGTATGCTTGAGCCGTTAGCTCATCATCCACAGCGCCACACCAAAGTGTTACATTTTCAGGCAAATGCTTTTTAGCATATTCAACACCTTCAGAACTTGCAATTATTGCAACAATATGCGTATGGCTTGGTTTTCCTCTTTGCATCAAAGCATTATATGTTAGAACCATTGATGAACCAGTTGCAAGCATTGGATCACAAAGAATTAGTACTTTACCAGCAATAGTAGGACAAGCCATATATTCCACTTGCACATCAAAACTTCCATCTTTATGATGTTTGCGATATGCAGAAATAAAAGCATTTTCTGCTTTATCAAAATAATTTAAAAATCCTTGATGAACAGCTAATCCAGCTCTTAGTATAGTAGCGATAACCGGCTGCTCTTTTATTCTTGAAACAGTTGAAATCCCAAGTGGTGTAGTCACATCTTTATTTTCAAAAGCTAATGTTTTACTAATTTCATAAGCCATTATTTCCCCCATACGCTCCATATTTCTACGAAAACGCATACTGTCTTTTTGAACTTTTTCATCTCTAATTTCGGCTATGTATTCATTAAAAACCGAATTATTATTTCCTAAAATATGCAACATAATTTTTTATTTTTTTCCTGTCATTAGCTTTAAAACAAAAGGTAATCTGTTTTTTTTCACTTGTAAATATACGCAATCTTTTGCTCCAAAATTTCTATTAAAGCTTGCAACCGACTCTACAGAAGACCCTCCAAAATCGAACAAATTGAATGATATAGCGTATGTTTTAAAAATATAATTTAGCACTAAATACATTGCTCCTGTTGATTTTCCTTCACTATTTGCACTGCCTTTTAAAAACAAAATTGTATCATTTGATTTAATAAAAAATCCAGCAGCAATTAACATTTTTTCACTATTCAAAACACCTACCAGTATCCCTAAATTATTTTTAAGTGCCACATTCATCAAATTTCCCAACACATTATAATCCTGTTCCCTGATTCCAGTTAACTCCCTCCCTTTGTTGTTCTTAAACAATTCGACTACATCTTTAGGCAAAATATTATTTGTTACAACTAAATTATTTTTTTCAGCTTTTTTTATATTCCGTTTTGCATCACCCTTAAAAGATTCAAATAAATGAGAATAATTTTGGTTTAGATTAAGCGTTTGAAACAACCTTTCTTTTAACTTAAAATCCGTTCTTTTAAACCTATTTTTTTCATGAATACTAAACTCTATGTATTTATATTTACTTGGAATGGCATCAAAAAAGTCGTTCACCAATTGTTCAGTTATTTCCTTTTTAGAAAAAACACCAAAATATCTTGTAAACAATGGCTGATACAAGTAATTAATACTAAGCTTCAATCCTTTTGCTAATGGAAAAACTGCATCATAATCATTTAATATCAAAGCATCCCACTTATCACAAACAGCATCTAAATACCAAGAATAAGGAAAAGCACATTCATTCACGCTTGCTTTTATACAAGCGTCCCACTTTTGCTTATCAATGTTTTTATGTTCTACTATATTTATCAACTAGAAAAAAATTTACTAAACGTTGTGATGCTATGTTTCTCTTTATTTTTTAAAATAAATTCTTCTATTCTTTGAATCGAATATCTTGAAAGAGCCTTTGGGTGACCAATAACAACCAGGTGCTCATACTTTTTATTACTCAATTTATTCAATGCCTTTTGTAATAAACTAGCATTATAGCCATCTACAGAAACTGGATTATTTGTAAAACGAGTTAATAAATTTTTCCTGTATCCAGGGGCAGACATTGCTCTTCCATCACCTAAAGGTTTGTGCAAGTATGGATTTTTTCTTCCTAACAAAAATAATTTCCAAAAAAACAAAGGAGAATTTGTAATAGAACTAATAGGTAATTCTGTAAATTGTCCATTCGTATTTTCAATTACAACATCATCTTCAAATTTGTAAATATCTTTATCAGGTGAATTTGTAAAATCATAGGCATACTCTTCAGAAGAAAATTTTCCATTTCTAAAAACACTACTGTCTAAAGTAATTTCATTTTCAAGGAATGCTTTCTTTAGCTTATCAAATGGCTGAATACACCAACCGCCCGCACGAAATGCAACAATTTTTTTATTCGTAATATCTGTTAATACCTTTTTATACCGCTTAAATATATCCGAAATTTCTTCTTCAGAAAAACTACTCAATTTATATCGTTTTACATTAATTATCCATTTTTCACCATTGAAATAACTATCCTCCCAATGCGGATGAATATGCAATTGAATATCATGCCCAGTTTCTGATAAATATTTTACTTGGCTCGTAATAGTTTCATAGTCTTTTTCAAGTTGTGGGAACTCTTGTTTGTACTCTTGTAATTTCAGAATAAATCCGCTATCCACAAAAAAGACAAATTTCACATTGTGCTTTTCTGAAATACGAATTAACTCTGATGTGGGGTATAGAATACACTTTTCAACGGTGCCATGATTTTCACCAAAATAAATTTCATAATCAAGAGTAATATATATATTCATTTAGCTTCCAAACGGAGTGTACATAGTAACTCCTTTTTCGTTATAATATTTTATCATCACTTCTAACATCTTATTGGCATCAATAAGCATTGTTTTAGCTTCACCCACCAACCCTTCAACTAAAACTTTTTCATTAATAAAAATTGGTTTTAGTGCATCGCAGTTTCTTTTCACAGAATATTCAGGATTATGAACTTTTGTTTTCATTGTATGCTCAACACCTTTTTCGTCAGTCATTTTTACTTCAAATATTTTTTCATCATATACAGGAAATTTAAAATCAACGGCATCTTCCAAGGTATGCAAATTAGTACAAGCTCCATTTAATGTAGTTCCGAGCATTAAAATTTTTCCGTTTTTAGAACACAATTTTCTAAAAGGTGAATTTTCGTTATAAGGTGTTAATTGACCAAAATGCGAATTCGTATAATATTCGGCTAGTGGCCCACAAGCAGAAACGGAATCCGTTGGGTGAAAACTCCTAAATACATTGTCCAATTTTCTAAAATACTCAGTAATGCTTCCCATTTGTGAAGGAGTATTTTTTATATCAAAAAAAGGTTGTTCTTCTAAATGTGTTTTATTTTTTCCTTTGGCTGGAAATGTCGGAAAAAGTAAAGTTCCATCCTTTCCTATGACTTCAAACAAAGCTTCTATAACAGTTTTTGCACCTCCATCAACAAATCCAATTTTGCTTAAGCTACTATGCACCAAAACTGAATCCCCAGATTTTAAACCAATAGTTTTTAAATCATCAATTAATTTTTGTTTGCTAAATCCCAAATTATTTTGCTTTTGATTACTCAGTTCTTTCCTCCGTTGATTTTTTTTCAACTTTTTTGCCCATTCAAGAACAAATTCTGGAGCATATTTTAAGATGAGTTGTTTAAACATTATTTGCTACTAGCATATTCTACCATTTCTTCATAAACCTTTTGCCAACCAATCCATAAACTTTGGTTATTCATTGAATCATTATGCCATAAACTCATAAATTCTCCATTTACTGCCTTTACTTCATCAATAAGAGGCTTTATTTTACTCATAGCATTTTCTGGTTTCACTTTCATATAATATTTTAAAGTGCCTTCCATCACAGCAAAAGGATGAACTTTCAATTTTGTTTCCAATTCCATATCCAAATCGTAAAAATTAAATGCAGAACAGATACTTGCTCTAAAACCAACCTGCGAAGCAAAACCCATTGTATAATCATCGGTAATATCTAAATCAATTAGATTTCGATATGTTTCGGGTAATGTTAATTTTAAAAAGTGCTGACGGCTTTTAGTAACATCCTTGTGCAACACTTTTGAAAGCCGGTTGACTTCTTTTCTCAGTTGTTCTTTACTTTTATTTGAACCGTAAGAAGGATGAATTCCTATCTCGGCATAATCGCCAAGCATTTTTATTAACGACTGAAATTTTTTGCTCTCGATGGGCAAATTTTTATCATTCACACCATAATCACCAAGCAAAAAAAAGTATATGCTTTTTAATTTGTGCTTTTTTAAAATTTCAAGCTGAAAATCATATGTATCATAAGGATCTTTTTCGAAACCAAACAATACTTTTGTTCTTTGCTTTATTTCATACCAATCAAATTTTGATAAGGCTTTTAAATAACCACCACAACTTCTTGTAAATCCTTTTTCGCGATAAGCATATGCATTATCAATATCAATGGTTGAAGTAAAAGAATATTTTTTTTCAGAAAAAATCAATTCAGGGAATTTATTTTTTAATAATTGTTTAATCCAAACTGCCCAAATATTTACAAGCGGTTTCTCTAAAAAGCCGTTTGCAAATGCTAAACTATTTCTTGCATCAAAACGATCGTGTTCGTCTCTGATATGTGGCAAATACTCTTCGTATCTACTCACTAAATAAAAACTAGCTGCAAATACATCAAAAGGCAATGCCGAAGATTTTCCAGTTGCATAAAATACCTCTTGCGAATTATATTCAAAAACAGAAATGTTTTGTTCCGTAATTCCATTTTCGAAAAGCAAATTACGTGATGTAAAATGCAATTCATTTTCAATTGTATTTAATGTATAAGAAATTTTGTACTTGTCAGACTGTTTAAACTCCTCTTCACTTTCAGTCAAAACAAAATCAACACCTAGTATATCTTTAAATATCAAATTAAAAATATACTTATTACGATGTGTGATTTTATGTGTGTAAATTAAAAGCACTTTAGTTAATATGGTTTAATATTTCTGAACAAATAAATTCAGCTGCATTTCCATCTCCAAATAAATTTGGAAAATTTAGTTTGTTCATCTTTTTAAATTCATTGAAAGCTAAATCAACTTTCTTTTCATCAGCATCCACAATTTTTGCAGCACCGCATTCAACTAATTCTACCCATTCTGTTTCTGGACGCAAAATAATGCATGGTTTTTTAAAAAAGAACGCTTCTTTTTGTACACCTCCACTATCTGTAATTATCATTTGTGCATTTTTTTCTAAAACAATCATTTCTAAAAAAGAAACAGGCTCAATAATTTTTATGAATGAATTTGTTTTAACTGTACTGTATAATTCTGGAGTTAAATTTTGAGGAAGCAATTTTGCTGTTCTTGGATGTAAAGGCAAAACAATCGTTATTTCATTTTCAGTAGCAATTTTATTAATTGCAGAAAAAATAGAGTTTAGCCTATCTGCTTCATCAGTATTGTTATTTCTGTGAATAGTTACAAGTATAAATTTTTTATTTTCTATATCAGCATCTTTCAGAATAGAAGTTTTACTTTCTGCTAATTCGGAAAAGTAAAGACTATTATCAAACATTACATCACCACTATGATAAATTTTAGGATTATCAAAAGTAAATGGCGCTTTGTTGTTTTCTTTAAATCCTTCGGTAAGCAAGTTACTATATCCTGCTTTTGTTGGCGAAAACAATAAAGTAGAAACATGATCGCACATAATTCGATTGATTTCTTCAGGCATTGTTTTGTTAAACGAACGCAAACCTGCCTCAACATGAATAATAGGGATCTGAATTTTTGAAGCTGCAATTGCACCTGCAAGTGTTGAATTTGTATCGCCATAAAGTACAATACAGCTTGGCTTTTCTTTTAATAGAATTTCTTCTATCCCTAAAATCATCGAAGCAGTTTGGCTACCATGCGTTCCAGAACCAACATTCAAATTATAATTTGGATGAGGAATATTTAATTCATCAAAAAATACTTCCGACATATTTTCATCATAATGCTGCCCAGTATGGACAATAATTTCCGAAATTTTATCAGCATACTTATTTTTTATTGCTCTACTCAAAGCAGCAGCTTTTATTATTTGAGGGCGTGCACCAATTATGGTTAGTATTTTTAACATTTTCATTATTACTAAAACATTAAATCATTCCTTCATCATTAAAGCTGAAATATCTTTCATCAGCTATAATAATATGATCTAATAAATTTATATCCATTACTCTTCCTGCTTCTTTAATATTTTTAGTGATTTTTATATCTGCATCACTTGGCTTCAAATTTCCAGAAGGATGGTTATGAAACAACATAACTGAACTTGCTAGGTTTTCAACTGCCATCTTAAAAATTATTTTAGCATCTACAACTGTTCCAGCAACTCCACCTCTGCTAATAAATTCTTTTTTTATTAAGTTGTTTGATCTATTTAAAAGCAACAACCAAAATTCTTCATAGGGTAAATCCATAAAAACAGATTTCATTACCTCAAATGCCTCTTTGCTAGATGTTATCTTTTCTCTTTTTAAACCTTCTGTTTCCTTTCTTCTTCTTCCTAATTCCAATGCCGCAACAATGCTAATTGCTTTTGCCTCCCCAATTCCTTTAAATTTCATAAGATCGTTAACTGATAACTTGCTTAATTCGTTCAAATTGTTCGAAGTGGTCGATAAAATTCGTTTTGACAACTCAACAGCTGACTCTTCTCTATTTCCCGACCCAATTAGAATTGCTATCAATTCTGCATCAGTTAATACCTGCCTTCCTTTCGCAAGTAGTTTTTCTCTTGGTCTATCGTCTTCTGCCCAAGATTTTATTCCGAAAGATTGTTTAACTTCTTCCATATTTTTTTACTCGGTTAAAGATATAAAAAAAGGCTCCGCAATGAAGCAGAGCCTTTATTTATTTCAAAATAAAATATATTAATTGTTATTTTTTAAGTGCGTTCACTTTTTTAGTCAACTTAGATTTTAAGTTAGCAGCTTTGTTTTTGTGAATCACATTTTTCTTAGCCAACTTATCAACCAAAGCAATTACTTTAGGAAGTTTATCTGTGGCCGATTTTTGAGATTCATCTGCTCTTAAATCCTTAATTACGTTACGCATCGTTTTTGCTTGGTAACGGTTTCTTGTACGTTTAGCATCGTTAGAACGAATTCTTTTGATACTCGATTTATGGTTTGCCATCTTTTTATTTATTAATGCCACCTAAGTGGCAAGTTTAATTCAATATTCGTAGCCCGTAGGGGAATCGAACCCCTGTTTCCAGGATGAAAACCTGGCGTCCTAACCCCTAGACGAACGGGCCATTATTTTTTGGGAGTGCAAATGTATAGTAAAAAACTATTTCTGCAAAATTTTTAATAAGATTTTCCGAAAAATCATTCAATTTCATCACTATCTGCCTGAAAACGAAAGCCTAAACGTTTGCCAGTCTTAATTTGCATGCTTTCGGTGGCTTGTTGCATATCCAACACACTTATTTCTTTGATAGAATCAAATGGAGGGGTAAATAAATCAAACTCTAAACTGTATAAAATAGTAGATTCAAGCATGTTTTTGATATGACTATTGTCTATTACAGTATTTACAAAGTCATTGTACAAAAAGCCCAATTGGCGCTTTCCTTCGGCAAAATAATGGTTTTCCTTATTCACAAAAACACGACCGATTAAATAACCCGAATCATTCACACGATTGTATTTAAATGAGTCGTTTAAGAAATTATAAACGTTAATTATTCCGCAAAAAGAACGAGTAAAATCGTTTTTTAAGTAGGACGAACGCCAAACCGCATGGTTTTTATCAAACTCAAAAACATTGGTATGCATCATAAAAATAAGCAAATCGCCTGCTACTCGTAATTCAAACTCAAACTCGCCTTTGTCTTTATACTCAATTACTAAGCGTTTGTCAATGGGTTTGGCTTCTTTTTGCAAATCAGTAGCTATTTGCTTAGCAATAGATTTAAATGAATTAAAAACAGAAAACGTATTTGCAAAAACATCCTGCTTTAAACTGGATTTTTCTTTAAGTGTTTTTAATATTAACTCTCGGGGCGATAAGTTTTCCATTTAGCTAAAGTATTAATAAGCTTTCGCAAAAACAACTCGTTGTGCCGAAGGATTACCAGTTACTATACATTTTCCTGCTTCTTGTTTATTATTTAAAGGGATACAACGTATCGTAGCTTTAGTTTCTTCCTTAATTTTTTGCTCTGTTTCGCTTGTTCCATCCCAATGTGCTAAAACAAATCCTGGTGTTTTTTCTAATATTTGCTTAAACTCATCATAGGTATTTGCATTGTATGTTTTAGCATCTCGCATTGCCAAAGCCTTTTGGTACAAATTATCTTGTATTTGTTCCAGTAAATGAGCTACTTTATTTTCTATATCTGCTTGCTGTAATGTTTCTTTTTCCATAGTATCTCTTCTTGCAACTTCAACCGTTCCGTTTTCTAAATCTCTTCCTCCAATTGCAATTCTTACAGGAACTCCTTTTAACTCGTATTCAGCAAATTTCC
Source organism: uncultured Chitinophaga sp. (assembly GCA_964549315.1). Classification (GTDB taxonomy): domain Bacteria; phylum Bacteroidota; class Bacteroidia; order 2-12-FULL-35-15; family 2-12-FULL-35-15; genus 2-12-FULL-35-15. The sequence goes on from CAZJUY010000003.1 coordinate 120,700, forward strand.
AGCCTGGGCGCTGTGTGTCTCTGTTATCATATTTAACAGAAATACCTTTGGTTTCCATTGCTTTTTTCATTTTGTTTGCTACTTCATCTATTTGTGCCAATTGTTCATCACCTTTGTAAATAGGCACAATCACCACTTGAAATGGAGCTAATTTTGGAGGCAATACTAGGCCTTTATCATCTGAATGCGACATAATTAAAGCGCCCACCAATCGAGTGGAAACACCCCAAGATGTTGCCCAAACAAAATCTTGCTTCCCTTCTTTGTTAACAAATTTCACATCAAATGCTTTTGCAAAATTTTGTCCTAAAAAATGAGAAGTACCAGCTTGTAATGCTTTTCCATCTTGCATTAATGCTTCAATACAATATGTTTCATCAGCACCTGCAAAACGCTCATTTGCTGTTTTAAGACCTTTTATCACAGGCATTGCCATAAATTTTTCTGCAAATTCGGCATATACGCCCAACATTTTTTCGGTTTCTTCAATTGCTTCTTGCTTAGAAGAATGCGCTGTATGTCCTTCTTGCCATAAAAATTCGGCTGTCCGTAAAAACAAACGAGTACGCATTTCCCAACGAACCACATTCGCCCATTGGTTAATTAATATTGGTAAATCTCTATAAGATTGTATCCAACCTTTGTAGGTGCTCCAAATAACGGCTTCGCTTGTTGGACGAACTACTAATTCTTCTGTTAATTTTGCTTCTGGGTCAACTATTAATTTTCCTTTATTGTTTGGATCTGCTTTTAAGCGATAATGCGTTACAACAGCACATTCCTTAGCAAAACCTTCGGCATTCGTTTCTTCTGCTTCAAATAGGCTTTTAGGGACAAACAAAGGAAAATAAGCATTTACATGCCCAGTATCTTTAAACATTTTATCTAATGCTTGTTGCATTTTTTCCCATATTGCATAGCCATAGGGTTTAATTACCATACATCCTTTTACAGCAGAGTGTTCTGCTAAATCTGCTTTTGTAACCAATTCATTGTACCATTCTGAATAATTTGCTTCTCTTGTTGGTAATTCTTTACTCATAATTTATGTTTTGTGGTATAGTATTTGTAATTTTATGCTATATACAAGCGTTGGGCAAAAATAGAAAATAAACCTTTGCCATTTTCGTTTGTCTAAATAATAAATTGTTTAAACAGCATCCCCATTCATTTAAAAACTATATAAAATGAAATCGTATTTAGTATTAATCAGTTTAATTGCTTTTTCTTTTGTTGCTTGCAATACGCCAAGTGGCTTATCGAAAACTACGTATCAGGATGATGTATATTATTCATCAAAAGATGCAGCAGCCGATAAAGAAAAAAAACGTATTGCAGAAGAACAAGCAAGAGCAGAAGCTGCAAAACGTGCTGAGCAAGAAGCGCAAGCACAAAATGACGACTATTACAATGCAAAAAAACAAGCTGTAGTAGTGGATGATACTCCTTTTGAGTATGATGATTATTATGATTACGAATATGCTACCCGCATCAGACGTTTTCATAATTATTCTGGTTCTTATGGTTATTACGATAACTATTACACGAATTCTTATTGGTATTCTGGGAACCCATATAATTACGGAACAAGTGTTTACATGGGATACAACTTTTGGGGTCCTAGTTACATGACTTATTCTTATTGTCCCAGCTATTCTTGGTATTCAAACTTTGGCTGGGGATACGACCCTTGGTATAACCCCTACGGGTATTACAATCCATATTTTAGCCCTTATGGAAACTTCGGGTATAATCCATACATGATGGGATATAATCAAGGTTACTGGAATGGTTATAACCAAGGCTACTGGAACGGATACAACCAAGGTTATTGGAACAGTTATTATTTTAACAGTTACGATAACAATAGTTATTATTACGGCCCGCGTTCAACTACAGGTGCAAATAGTAGAACAACGTCACAACCAGTTCTTTCTAGAATATATACTGCCTCAGTTGAACAAGAAACAGGAAAACCATTTGCGGAAACTAAAGGAAGAGATAATAATCCTTATGCTTTAAATACTACAATAGACGATTATAAAACAAAACCTACTAGTACAGGGAAACCACATAATCAAACTGCTAATCCTGCTTATAAACCTAGTAATAGCTATATCAACCAAACGGATGACTATACAAAACCAAATACAGGTACTAACAAACCCAACAATGCTGATTATACTAAACCAAGCAATACCTACGAAACAAAACCGAGTTGGGATGCAAAAGAAAAACCTAGTAACAGTGGTTCAAAAACAAAACCTTCTTTTGAGCAGTCTAAACCAAGAAACGAGCAGCCAAAATATGAAATGCCCAAAGTAACACCAGCTCCTAGCCCATCGCCAAGAAGTGGCGGAGGAAGTTCAAGTCCGGCACCATCACCTCAACCAAGAAAAAGATAAATACAAATAACACACCGACTAATCATCGGTGTGTTTTAAAAGAAATATCAAAATGAAAAAAATATTTTGCATATCTATTTCATCACTCTTTTTGTGTTTAAACTTAAGTTCACAAAACGATATTGATGCAATGCGTTATTCTCAACTAACATTTGGTGGAACTGCTCGTTTTGCTTCTATGGCAGGCTCCATGGGTGCACTAGGTGGAGACATTTCCACATTAACTTTTAACCCTGCAGGAATTGCTATTTTCAGAAAAACAGAACTTTCATTAAGCCCTTCTGTTTTTTCACAAACAACAAATTCGGAATACCTAAATATGAGTTCTAAAGATTATAAACTCAATTTTAATTTTGGTAATATTGGAATTGTTGCAACCATTCCTTTAGATAATAAAAACAACAAAACAGGATGGGAGAATGTCAATTTTGGATTAACTTATAACAGAACAAATAATTTTCATAACAGAATTTCAACGGAGGCATACAATACAAAAAATTCATTACTTGATACGTATGTTGCTGCTGCAAATGGTCATCCAGATAGTGATTTTGATCAATTCACAACTGGTTTGGCTTGGGATACATATTTAATCAATCCAGATTCAAGTGGACCAAACATCTATAATCATGTTATAAAAAATTATGGTCAATTACAACGAAAATCACTTTTAACAAAAGGTTCGATGTATGAAACTGATATAAGTTTTGGTGGAAATTATAAAAGTAAATTATTTATTGGAGGAACAATTGGTTTTGTTAGGTCAAGATATGTGGAAGAATCTTTGTATGAAGAAATTGACCAAAAAGATACTATTCAAGGCTTCAAATCATTTGCACTTTCACAAGACTTAACAACAACAGGTAAAGGTGTAAATTTTAAGATTGGCGCTATTTACAAAGCAAGTGATTGGTTGCGAATAGGTTTTGCTGCACATACACCATCTTCAATTACAATGAAAGATGAATACAGTAGCACCATGAAATCTGATTTAGATAATGGCATTCGTTATGAAAAAAAATCACAACAAGGAATTTTTGATTACAATATTACTACACCTTACAGGCTAATTGGAAGTCTAGGTTTTGTTATAAATAAAATAGCACTTATTAATATTGATTACGAACGTGTTGATTACAGCTTTGCGCAATTGTATTCTAGACCAAATGTTTTTGGAGATGTGAATGCTAGCATCAGAAGAAAATATACAAATACAAACAATATTCGTGCTGGAGCAGAAGTTCGTTTAGACCCAATTGCAGTGAGAGTAGGATATGCTCTTTATGGCAGCCCTTTTAAATTTGGTGAAAATAAAGATGCATCTCGCACAAGCTACACAGCAGGTTTAGGATTTAGAAATGATAATTATTTTATCGACTTTGCTTATGTATTTACAACTTATACTGAATATGGTTATTTATATGACCCACAAATTTCTGTTAATCCATTTAAAAACAAATACACCAATTCTAGTTTTATGCTAACTATGGGTGTAAGATTTTAATGGCTTTTTATTATATTTAACCAAACTTTAAAACGAAACTCATGAAAAAACTATTTTTTACGTTAACAGCAATTGCATGTTTTACAATTGCAAAATCTCAAACAATCGAATCTGGAAGTCACTCTACTACTGGCTATATAAAAGCGGATGGTACAATAGAAAATTCTAGCCACAGTACAAAAGGATATATCAAAAGTGATGGAACAATTGAAAACTCGAGCCATAGCACAATCGGTTATATTAAATCAAATGGAACGATTGAAAATTCAAGCCACTCAACAGTGGGTTATGTAAAAAGTGATGGAACCGTGGAAAATAGCAGCCACAGTACAATCGGTTATGTAAAAGATAATGGAACTGTAGAAAATAGCAGCCATAGCACAATTGGTCACGCAAGTGGTGTTAAAAAAGAATGGGCAGCAGTTGTTTTTTTCTTCTTTAAATTTTAATACGCTACCTATATAAAATAAAAAAAGCTACTGAAATTCAGTAGCTTTTTTATTTCATTAATATTTAAGAACTATTAATTCTTCTTCACAAATTTTGTAAGGATAACAATCATTTGTTCATTTATTTTTCCTTCTATTTGTTCTGCATTATCAGCAACCAATTTAATTTTTTTAACAACAGTTCCTTTTGATGCTGTAAAGTTGGTTCCCTTCACATTCAATGCTTGAGTGAGCACAACATTATCTCCATTTTCCAAGATATTACCAAATGCATCTTTATGAACATCTGAGACTTCAAGCGCACTCATAGCCCATTGAACAACATTCTCGTCAATGTCAACACTTGACAATAAATTATTGGCCCAATCTTCTTCTTTAAAATTTTGCAATATTCTGTAACTTAAAGCTTGAACACTTGGCTGCTGGCTCCAGATACTGCCTTCTAAACAGCGCCAATGAAAACTATCTTGTTTTCCGATTGAATCAAAACATGTACTACAAAGTGCTACCTGATTTTCAATTGAATCATCACTTTTAGGTGTAACGGTATATTCAATAGTTACATTTTCTGCATTACATAACTCACACAAATCTTGGTTACGCTCTTTTAATTTTGGATGAATAGACATAATTATTTTTTAATAATACTTATTCCCAATCAAATAATTTTCCACGTAATCTTTAACCCCTTCTTCTAATGAATGGAAAGGTTTTCCGTAACCAATAGATTTTATTTTGTTCATATTTGCTTCTGTAAAATATTGATATTTATCTCTGATATCAATTGGTGTATCTATAAAATCAATTTGTTCTTCTTTTTTTAATCCTTTAAAAGTATTTTTCACTAAATCTAAAAAAGTACGGGCCTTACCAGAGCCTAAATTATATATTCCAGAATCTTTGCGATGATTTAATAAGAAATGACACACCTCAACAACATCTTTAACATATACAAAATCTCTTAACTGCTCCCCATCTTTATATTTAGGATTATGGGAACGAAATAATTTTACACTTCCCTTTTCATTAATTTGATCAAAAGCATGCATGATAACAGAAGCCATTCTTCCTTTATGATATTCATTGGGCCCATACACATTAAAAAACTTTAATCCAACCCAGAAATAAGGTTTTCTTTCTTGATTTATTGCCCATTTATCAAAATCATTCTTTGAATCTCCATAGGGATTTAATGGTTTTAATTTTTCAATTACATCTTCATTATCATCATAACCAAATTCACCTAAACCGTATGTTGCTGCAGATGAAGCATACACCAATGGCAGACCAAATTCAACACAAATATTCCAAATTGATTTTGTATAGTTTAAATTTAGCCTATCAAATATTTCTTTGTTAAATTCTGTAGTATCTGTTCTTGCTCCGATATGAAAAACAAATTGTACTAATCTTTGATTTTCTTTCAACCAAAAAATAAAATCATCTCTGTGGATTTTTTGAGAAAATTCTTTTCCTTCTAAATTTTTTAATTTGTCAGCTTTGCTAAAATCATCCACAATAACAATGTCCTTATAGCCTTCGGAATTTAGTTTACTAACCAAACAACTGCCAATAAAACCTGCTGCGCCTGTTACTATTATCATTTTGTAAATTTTATTAATGCGAATTTACAAATTTTATCACGGAGAGTTATAATTTCACTCAATTAGTTCATTAAGCAAAAAATCTTTTCTACCTTTATTGGAAAATCCAATCAAATGAAAAAAATATACTCATTTATAATTTTTGCTTTTGTTACTATTAGCAATACTTCTAATGCCCAATATGCAAGTCAAAATATTAACCTTTTAGGGCATTGGTATAACCCTTCAGAGGTAGCTGAACCTAGCTATGGGATAAAATACAATGGGTGTTGGGGCTGGGTAGATACAGCAAACGCCATGACTGAATATGCAATAATTGGATCAAGTAGTGGCACACATATTATTGACATTTCAAACCCAACATCTCCTGTTGAACGCGATTTTGTACCAGGAAGAAGAAACCAATGTATTTGGCGAGAATATAAAACCTATGGAAAATATTTGTATGCTACTAGTGACGATTCATCACCAAATAGCTTTCAAATAATGGATTTAAGCTACCTCCCTGATTCAGTTCATGTAGTTCATGATGGCACTACATTTTTTGAACGATGTCATACTATATATATTGATGGAGACAAATTATATTGCGGGAGTGTTACTTTTCCAAGCCCTGGAGGATTTTCTTCAATGATTGTTTACAGCTTAGCAGATCCTGAAAACCCAACTATGCTGCGCAGACTAAATCAAGATTATAATTCTATTGGGCATGTACATGATATGTTTGTAAGAAATGATACGGTATATGCATCATGTGGTTATGATGGCTTGCATATATACAAATTCAATACAGGAACAAATACCTTTACTGAGCTAAATTCACTTACATCCTATCCAGGACAAGGATATAACCACAGTAGTTTTTTAACTCAAAACGGAAAAATTCTTGCTTTTGCTGACGAAGTTCCTGCTAATATGCCGATGAAATTAATTGATGTAAGTGATATTAATAATATTTCTATTGAAAGTACTTTTAAATCAAATGAGGGTGCAACACCACACAACCCATATATAATTGGAAACAATAGATTACTAGTTGCCTACTACCAAGATGGTTTGCAAATTTTTGACATCAGTAACCCATCTTCTCCAGTTCGTACAGGTTTTTTTGATACAGATACACTAGCAGGCTTAAATACTAATTTTACTGGTTTTACTCCCTATCATGGAAATTGGGGAATTTATACTGATTTACCTAGTGGTAATATTGTTGCAAATGATATGCAAAATGGACTATATGTTTTAGATGCAACAATTGCATTAGGTGTAAATGATAAATTTAATAAAGAAAATAGTTTTGTTGTTTACCCAAATCCTACAAATAGTAACATGTTTGTAATGCTAAATTTGAAGCAAAACAAAGAATTAGTATTTGAAATTTATGATGTTACAGGAAAAATTATTTTTTCAGAAAAACAAAATCAAAATGCTGGCAACACCACAAAGTTAATCGAAACCACAAATTTAGGTGTAGGTATTTATTTTTTAAAAATAACTGGTAGCGAAATTAATTTTTCACAAAAGATTATTAAACAATAAAGCATTATAGTTATGCTTACTCAAATTTTAATCTTTGTAATAACTTTAACTATATTAATATTTTCAGCCAATAATTTTACTCGCTCTGCTGAAAAAATTGGTCATTATTTCCGAATGCCACCTTTTGTAATTGGTGTTTTTATAGTTGGAATTGGAACTTCACTACCAGAGCTCGTCTCATCAATTGCCTCTATGAGAGCATCTGTATCAGAAATAGTTTCTGGAAATGTGGTTGGCTCTAATATTTCTAATTTATTACTTATTACAGGTTTAGTTGCAGTTCTTAACAGAAAAGAAATACAACTGTCCCACTCCTACATTTTTATTCATCTTCACTACCTAATTGGCTCATTTTTTATTTTTACTATTATTGCATATGATGGTACAATATATTGGTATGAAGCAATTGTTGGCTTATTTGCATATATAGCATATGCCATTTATTTGGTTAGAAATGAAAATGCTATAAATGAAACACCAATACACAAAAAAGATAAGGTCAATAAATTTCCCACAAAAGAAAGTCTAATTGTAGTAGCAGCTTCTTTAGGAATATTTTTTGGAGCAGAATATACTGTATCTTCTTTAACCTTAATAGCATCTTTGTTAAATATCCCTCCATCCATAATTGCCTTAACGATTCTATCTATTGGAACAACGCTGCCTGAAATTGCTGTTAATATTTCTGCTATAAGACAAGGAAAAGCGGAAATGGCGATTGGTAATGTTTTGGGTTCTTCTATTTTTAATTCCTTAGTTATACCTGCGGTAGCTTCATTTATTGGTAATGTTTCAGTTCCAGAAAATTTAATTTTATTTTCATTGCCACTTATGTTAGGAAGTGGTCTATTCTTTTATCTATTGACTCATGATAAAAAAATATCTCATTGGGAAGGTTCACTCTTTATTTTTATTTACATACTTTTTATTATGAAAGTTATAATGTAAAATATCTAAAAACAAAAACGCCTCTGAATATTCAGAGGCGTTTTTGTTTAAATATAGGAAGTTATATTACGCTTTTACAGCTTTACCAGTAAGTATTTCAGCATCAACTAAAATACGTCCGCAATGTTCACAAACAATTAATTTTTTGTGTGTTTGAATGTCTAACTGACGTTGAGGTGGTATTTTATTGAAACATCCGCCACAAGCATCACGCTCAACAGAAACTACTCCTAATCCGTTCATTACATTTGCTCTGATACGTTTATATGCGTTCAATAAACGCTCTTCAATTATTGATTCTGAAGCTTTTGACTTTTTAATTAAAGATTGCTCTTCTTTTTCAGTTTCTTCAATAATTTCATCAAGTTCTTTTTTCTTGATTTTTAAATCTTTTTTACGGCTATTTAACTCCTCATCAGCAGATTCTAAAATTTCTTTCTTTTGAGCAATTTGAGCTTTAAACTCTTTTATTCTTTTCTCAGATAACTGAATTTCTAAATTTTGAAATTCAATTTCTTTAGTAATTGAATCGTACTCACGGTTGTTACGTACTTTTCCTTGTTGAGCTTCGTATTTTTTAATTAATGCTTGTGATTCTTTCATCACATTTTTTTTCTCAACAATGCTAGACTCAAGATTTTTAATATCATCATTAATATTACCAATTCTAGTTTCTAATCCAGCAACTAAATCTTCAAGGTCTCTAACCTCCAAAGGTAACTCTCCTCTAACCGTTTTTATTTTATCAATTTTCGAATCAATTTGTTGTAATTCGAACAATGCTTTTAACTTCGCTTCTACCGAAAGATCGTGTTTTTCGTCAGTTTTTGCTTTTGCCATTTTTATAAATAGTTTATTGGATTTGTATTAATTTTTGACAAATGGAGTGCAAATGTATTAAATTTTTTCTTTAAAATCTCATAAAATAATTCAGATGTGTATTGTTCGCTTTCAAAATGCCCTATATCTGCTATTATTATTCGATTTTCTGCATCAAAAAACTGATGGTATTTGAAGTCAGAAGTAATAAAAATATCCGCATTATTGCGTATAGCATCTTTTAGTAAAAAACTTCCAGAACCTCCACAAATCGCTACTTTTTTTATTTTTTTACCCAACAAACTAGTATATCGTACACTTTTTGTATTCATTTTGTCTTTAACCACCTTTAAAAAAGTCATTTCATCACATTCATCTTCCAATTCTCCAATCATTCCGGAGCCAACTGTTTGATTACTATTATCCAATGGAATTATATCGTAGGCTACCTCTTCATAAGGATGATTGTTAAAAAGTGCTTTTAAAAGACGTTTTTCAATATTATTAGGGAAAATAGTTTCAATTTTCACCTCTTTTTCGTGATGCTGCTTGCCCTTTTCACCTACATAAGGATTTGTAGATTCATCCCCATTAAAAGTTCCAGTTCCTAATGAATTAAAACTGCATTCGCTGTAATTACCAATTGCACCAGCACCTGCTTCAAATAATGCTTGTCTTAAGTTTTCAGCCTTATCCTCTGGGCAAAAAGTAATCAATTTTTTTAACCCGTTTTTTTGCGGAGAAAGTATTTTGCAATTTTTCAAGCCTAACTTTTCAGCAATTTTTGAATTTACACCACCCAATACACTATCTAGATTAGTATGTGCAGCATAAATAGCAATATTGTTCTTAATAGCTTTGATAACAACACGTTCTACATAATTTTTTCCATTAAACTTTTTTAATCCAGAAAAAACAATCGGATGGTGAGCGATAATCAAATTACAATTCATTGTAATAGCCTCATCAATAACTGCTTCGGTACTATCCAGACATATTATTGCTCCTGTAATTTGCATATCCTCATCACCACAAATCAAACCTGCATTATCATAATTTTCTTGATAAGCAAGCGGAGCAATGGATTCAATGTGGTCGGTAATTTCTTTTAATTTTATCATAACAAATACCTATTTGGGCGAAATTACTAAATAAAAAACATTGTTCCTTCGTACTAAATGAATAAAATAAAGGATTCCGCAAAATATTGTATTTTTAAGCAATGAAGTTTTTACGAATCATACTGTTCCCTTTTTCACTTCTTTACGGCTTTTTTATGCTTGTAAGAAACAAATTGTATGATTTAAAAATAATACCTTCTACTTCTTTTGATATTCCAACTATTACAGTTGGAAACTTGTCTGTTGGCGGAACTGGAAAAACTCCTCACATAGAATACCTAATACGCCAATTAAAACAAGAATTTTACATTGCCACTCTTAGCAGAGGATATGGAAGAAAAACAAAAGGCTTTATTGTAGCTGATACACAATCTACTTCCACGGATATTGGAGACGAACCATTGCAGTTTAAGAAAAAATTTAGCGGAATTCGAGTTGCTGTGGATGAGCAAAGAGTAAGAGGGGTAAAAAATTTATTAATGGAATTTCCTTCTCTTCAAGCTATTTTGTTAGATGATGCTTTTCAACACAGACAAATAAAGGCAGGATTTTCTATTTTACTTACTGAATTTGCTCATCTATACCCTTCAGACTATGTTGTACCCAGCGGAAGTTTAAGGGAATTTAGAATGGGAGCATCCCGCGCTGATGTTATTATAGTAACAAAATGTCCTGAAATACTTTTACCAATTGAACGCAAACGCCTTTTAACTGAAATAAATCCTTTCCCAAATCAAAAAGTATATTTTTCATACATAAAATATGGTGAATTTCTTCCGCTGAATGTGGATGGAAAAAATCCATTTACAAAAGAATTTTATTTTGAACGCAATTATTCCATTGCATTGGTTACGGGAATTGCCAACACAAAATCACTAGAATATTATTTGAAAAATAAAGTAAAAAATATTGTTCCAATAAAATTTGCAGACCATCATAATTTTAAAAAATCAGATATAGAGAGTATCAAAAAAATATTTGATAATATTGCATCGTCAAACAAAATTATATTGACCACCGAAAAGGATGCAATGCGATTAAAAACGTCTGATTTTTCAGCTATTTTAAAAGACATTCCGCTTTTTTACATACCAATAGAAATTTCGTTTCACGATAAAGACAACGAACAATTTAATGCGCAAATTTTAAACTATGTTAGATCAAATCAAAAACACAGCGGAGTTCATTCAAAATAAAATAAATTTTTCTCCTGAAATAGGAATCATTCTGGGAACAGGACTTGGAGGGCTAGTTCATGAAATAAATATAAAACACACTATTGCTTATGAAGAAATTCCAAATTTTCCTGTGTCCACTGTTGAAGGGCACTCAGGAAAGTTAATTTTTGGTGAAATAGGAGGAAAAAATGTTGTTGCGATGCAAGGTCGTTTTCATTTCTATGAAGGATATACAATGCAACAAGTTGCATTTCCTGTTAGAGTGATGAAATTTTTAGGAATTAAAAACCTTTTTGTTTCAAATGCCTCAGGAGGAGTAAATCCTAATTTTGAAATTGGAGATTTGATGATTATAAATGATCATATTAATTTTTTTCCATCAAATCCTTTGATTGGAAAAAACGAAAAAGAGCTTGGCCCTCGTTTTCCAGACATGAGTGAAGCATACAGCAAAAAAATAATTGCGAAGGCAAAAAGTGTTGCAGCAAAAAATAATATTAAAGTGCAAGAAGGGGTTTACCTTGGATTATCTGGACCAACATTTGAAACACCTGCAGAATACAGAATGGTTTTTTGGCTTGGTGCAGATGCTGTTGGAATGAGTACGGTGCCAGAAGTGATTGCTGCTAGACACATGAATATTCCTTGCTTTGCAATTTCAATTATTACAGATTTAGGTGTAGAAGGGAAAATAGTTGAAGTTACACACGAAGAAGTACAACATGTAGCTGCTCAAGCTGAGAAAAAAATGACTTTGATTATGAAAGAATTGATGAAGGAATTGTAATTATCTAATCAAATATTTTTTTCATTATTTTCTGATATTCATATAAATCGCTATTCTTTATCAAGGCTGCTTGATAAATTAAATTATCTTTTTTTCGAGAATTGGATTTAAGTACTTCAGATAAAAAAGCAAATTCTGAAAATATTTTTTTCTGTTCATCATTTTTAGAAAATCGCTTATTCATCTTTTTCAAAAAATCATCAATTACAGTTTTTTCTGCCTCTGCCCTATTCCCATTAAATTTTTCCGAAATAAAGTTTGTAACCTTATTTCGAATTGACTCCATGTTTATTGGAACTTCTTTCCCCATATTTAAAGCAATATTACTTTTTGTAAATTGTTGCAATATTTGTTTAGATGTTCTATATCCTTTTATGGTTTTAATTTTTTCAAATTCGGCTGATGAAACTTCATCCAATCTTTTGTCCAACAATCTAAATCCAAATCTGTAATAAAACCAAAAAGCACCTGAACTGATACCTTCGGGATTTCCTAAACCATATTGATATGGTTCCACTTCAAAATAATCTACATCAAAAACTTTACGATAAACTCTTAACAACTGACACATCATATAACCCGATTCACCACCTCTAAACGATTCAAAAATATTTATTCCAAACAATGCTCTTTTTCCTAAAACCCAAGATCCTCCATAAGCTGCAGGAAAACCATTTTTAAATAATGTATATCCAACATATGATTCTAATGGTAATTGTCTGTCAGCAGTTATGCCATATATTGCAATGGAAATCCCTCTTTCTAATTCAAAATACCTGAACGATTTTACATTCATATAGGTAACTGGATCGGTTTCTCTTTGCAGAAGTGCCAATGAATTTTTTACAACAGAAATAATCCTCTTCTCTTCTTCCTTATTAAACTTTTTGTGTTTAGGTAAATTACGATTTAAAAGTTCTAATTGATCAAACTGTTTAATGATATCATTATGAAAATAAACTTTATCAACTGCAACTTTATTATATATTTTCGAAAATTGATTTGATCTTGGAATAATCTTCACATAAATTCCAACCGAGTTAAACAAATAGTCTTTAATAAAAGGTGTGTTATCTAACTTGTCAAATTCATTTAAAATAAAATCCAAATTTTTATCCTTCTTAATTTTTAGACTTTTCAACAAGGAATTATTATTTGTACTTATTGTAACAATTTCTTTTTCAATTGTAGGTAAGGTAAATTGTAGTACATCTGAAAGTTTGGCTGTACTGTTATAAAATGAATCAAGCTTTATTTCTATCTCATGATAATTAGATAAGTATTTTAACGAATCGTGAGAAAAGGTAGAAATTGTAGTAGTAAAAGGCAGTCCCGAATTATCGAATATTGATTTTTGTGCTGTAGAATATTTTTTTAATGTGGAAGCCAATCTATTCAACTCAGTTTCTACAAATTGCAAAGTTTCTGTATCCGAAGGGTGTGCAATTAAAAATAAAAGTAAATTTTGGTAATCAATAAGTTGTTTCGTTTTTGGAAGATTAAGAGATTTTATGTTTTCTAAATCCCTTTTCTTTTGTTCAATGTTTTCTAAATCAAATTTATTATAATTTAATTTCAAATTATTAAAGACTTGAGTGAAATTCATTTTCATTAAAAAACTATTATTTTATTACTCCTAGTTTATTTGCTTTTAGAAACATAGTATCTATTGCCTTTTTTCCAATCTCTCCCAAATCCAAAGAATAATTATTTACATACAAATTAATATGTTTATACATTACTTCTTCACTCATTTCTTGAGCATGCTTTTTTACAAAAGGGAAAGATGATTTAGGATTTTCAAAAGCATAAGCAACACTTTTTCGCAAGATTCTATTTACTTTCAAAAACAATTCTTCAGGAATATTTTTTTTAATCACAATACCACCCAAAGGAATAGGCAATTGTGTTTCTGTTTCCCACCACTCACCTAAATCAACAACTTTTTTCAATCCTTTTTGCTCATAAGTAAATCTATTTTCATGAATAATTAAACCCAAATCAACTTCTTCATTTAGTAGAGCATCTTCTATTTCAGAAAAAACCAATTCAACTTTATTAATGGCATTTGGATAAGCTAAGGACAATAAAAAATTTGCAGTAGTGTATTTTCCAGGAATAGCAATTTTGCAATTGTCGATTGAATCAACAGATGTGTTTTTTGTAATTAGCAATGGTCCGCAATTATTACCAAGTGCACTTCCTGCATCAAGTAATCTATATGTTTTAGAAAGATAAGCAAAAGCATGAAAACTAAGTTTAGTAATGTCCAATTCTCCTTTGAATGCTTTCTGATTTAATGTTTCCACATCTTCCATAAAAACATCAAACACTAAACCTTCGGTATCTATTTTTCCATGAATAAGTGCATCAAAAATAAAGCAATCGTTTGGGCAAGGACTAAAACCTAATGTTAACTTATTTATTGATTGATTCATTATTCGCTTAGTATTTCAAAAATTTTTTTATTCAAATTTTCAATTGATAAAGGGATATTCCAACTATCTCTATTTCTTTTTTCAACGTAATTTGAAACTGCTCTTATTTGAAAATATGTTGCTTTTTCTTTTTCACAAACGAACATAAAAGCAGCGCCTTCCATACTTTCAACATAAGGATGAAAAAGCTGAAACACTTTTTCAATTGAAGATTCATTACCGTGAGATGTATTTACGGTTATTCCATTCACCTTTGGTAAAGAATCAATAGTCTTATTAGAAAATACAGATTGATTTTGCACCGTTTGTACACCTTTAAGATTCAGATTCTCTAATGTTAAAAAACTATTATCATCTTCTGCTCCTAGTTCTGAAAAAGTATCCTGATAAATATTAACAACAGAACCCAATTCAATGTTTTTGTTAAAACTGCCACAAATACCAACATTTAAAATCAAATCAAATTTTTGGGACAATGCTTTTGTTGTATAATATGCTGTGGAAGTCATACCAACACCAGAAATAATAATATCTAATGAATGATTTTTATAAATAGTTGTTTTAAAACTTGAACCATTATTACTAACAATATTAAGTTGTTTTAATAATGGCTCAATCTCATTTTTAGTAGCCGAAACAATTAAAATTTTCATTGAAATACAAAGTTATTCAATTTTAAACATTACCCGTTAAAACGTGTTATATTTGTACAATAAAAATATTACAATGATTTATATTACAAGAAAAGAACACTTTAATGCAGCACATAAACTTTATAATGCTGATTGGAGTGACGATAAAAACACTGAAGTTTTTGGCAAATGTGCCAATCCAAATTGGCACGGACACAACTATAATTTATACGTAACCGTAAAGGGCGAAATCAATCATGAAACAGGTTATTCTGTAAATTTAAAAGATTTGAGCTTACTAATAAGAACACACATCACAGATAAATTAGACCATAAAAATCTAAATTTAGATGTTGATTTTATGAAAGGCTTAATGCCATCTACTGAAAATGTTGCTATTGCAATTTGGAAACAGCTTCAGTCGCATATTGATGCGCTCGGATGTAAATTGCATTCCATTAAACTTTATGAAACCGAAAACAACTATGTTGAATATTTTGGAGAATAATTGTAAAATTTAATTTATTAAAAAAATAAAATTATGAGTCACGATGAATTTGACGAAATAGAAGGATACCAAAAAATTGACAGATACAATTTAAAACGTATTGATGATATTGCTTCCAAGTATAAACTTATACTTGGAGAAATTGGCGAGAACCCAAAACGTGAAGGCTTATTAAAAACACCTGAACGTGTTGCAAAAGCAATGCAGTTTTTAACACATGGTTATGATTTAGAACCTAAAGACATTTTGCGTTCTGCAATGTTCAAAGAAGATTACAGCCAAATGGTAATCGTAAAAGATATAGAAGTGTATAGCATGTGTGAACATCATTTGCTGCCATTTTTTGGAAAAGCACATGTAGCCTATATCCCAAATGGACATATTGTTGGCTTAAGTAAAGTTCCACGTGTGGTGGATGCTTTTGCAAGAAGATTGCAAGTACAAGAACGTTTAACAAATGAAATTAGAGATTGTATTCAAGACACTTTGAATCCAAAGGGAGTAGCGGTAGTTTTAGAATGTAGTCATTTGTGTATGCAGATGAGAGGAATTCAAAAACAAAATTCCACTACTACTACTTCTGCTTTTACTGGGGAATTTTTGAAAGATACAACTCGTTCGGAATTTATTAACTTAATTGGTTCTAAATTACATTAGTTGATTTCTTGTAATTTTTTATAAGCTACTTGATATTCGTTTTTTAATCTATCAATAATTTCAGAGCAAGGTAAAATATCATTTATCAGTTCAACACTTTGTCCTGCACACCACAATGTGTCGTAATTCCCAGGTTTTATTGATTGTTCCAACTTTTTCATTCCACTATATTGAATCCACATCTTAAAATACTTTTTGGTTCTAGAATTATTCGACAATAATTTTTCAAACCAATTTTGTTTGTATCCAATTTTTTTTGCAAAAGGTGTATTTATAATTGTACATGGAGTGCCTGATATTCTTTCTGTTAATACTATATCTTCCATCTTAGAATTTACAATTGCATTTTTATATGCATCACTTACAGTCGCTTCTGTGCTTGCAATAAATCGAGTGCCAACAGAAACTCCAGCTGCTCCAATAGATAACATAGACAAAATACCTTCACCACTTGCAACACCACCAGCTGCAATTACTGGTGTATTTGGAAATTTTTGTTTTAAAGCAGGAACTAAAATTTGCAGGGTAATATTCCCAGCATGCCCCCCAGCTCCTTGTCCAACAGCAATAAATCCATCGCAACCCAAATCAAAACACTTTTGTGCATGTTCAATATTAGTTACATCACAAAAAACTTTTGCGCCATAACTATGCGCCTGTTCAATTACTTGTTTTGGGCTACCCAACGATGTAATATAGAATGGCACTTTTTTTTCAACACAAATTTTTAAATGTTTTTCATAAAGTGGATTTGTTTTTTGTACAATTAAATTTATACCGTAAGTCCCGATTGTAAGTTTATTTTTTTCTTCATTCAGTTCATCTAATAATTTTTCCAACTCACCATCATTCCTATAATTTAAGCTAGGAAAACTTGCTGCTATACCCTTTTTCATTCCTTCTACAATCATGGATTTATTGCTCACCAAAAACATTGGTGCCATTATCAAAGGAAAATTTATATTTAATAATTGTGTGAGTTTTGTTTGCATTGAATACTTTTTTTCTTGCTTAATCAGTAAAAAATGATAATTTTGGAATGTAAAGATAGTTTACAAATTATGAATTAACTAATCACAAAAAATATTATGGAAGTAACTCGCGTTTTTGATATTTTACCACAACTTTTAGCAAAACACAACAAGCAAAATGCTTTAGCTGCAAAAGAAAACGGGAAATGGCGCACCTACTCCACTCAGGAATTTGTGGATAATGTAAACAACTTAAGCTATGGTATACTAAACCTTGGAATTGAGAAAGAGGATAAAATAGCGATTATTGCTAACAATAGACCTGAATGGAATTTTGCCGATTTTGCAATTCAACAAAGTGGAGCCGTTAGCGTTCCTATTTATCCGACAATTAGCGAGAATGATTTAAATTTTATTTTAAATGATGCGAAAGTGAAATACATTTTTGTGTCGAGCGAAGACTTATTTCTAAAAGTAAAAGCTGTTTCATTAAATACGCCAAGTGTTAAAGAAATTTACTCATTTAATAAAATTATTGGAGCTAAACATTGGACGGAGCTTGTTGAATCAGGAAAGAAAAATCCAAAACAAAACGAGGTTGAAAAAATAAAAGCATCTATCAAACCAGATGATTTATTAACCATACTTTACACTTCAGGAACCACGGGAAATCCAAAAGGTGTAATGCTTTCTCACAACAATTTAATTAGTAACTCTAAGGCATCGCAAAATCTTTGTCCGTTTAAAAGCGAGTGGAAAGCGTTAAGTTTCTTGCCATTAAATCATGTTTATGAGAGAATGCTAACTACACTTTATATGTATTTAGGCGTATCGATATATTATGCAGAAAGCCTAGAAACAATTGGTGATAATTTAAAAGAAATTAAACCTGAAGTATTTTCTACCGTTCCTCGCTTACTAGAAAAAGTGTATGATAAAATTGTAGCGAAAGGAGCTGATTTAACTGGAATAAAGAAGAAATTATTTTTCTGGGCGCTTGACTTAGGATTAAAATATGAATTAAATGGAGCAAACGGTTGGTGGTATGAATTTCAATTAAAAATTGCAAATAAATTAATTTTCTCGAAATGGAGAGAAGCATTAGGCGGAAATTTATTTGCAGCTGTTTCGGGAGGAGCAGCATTACAACCAAGATTAGCTAGAGTTTTTAACGCTGCAAAAATTACTGTATTAGAAGGTTACGGACTTACTGAAACTTCACCTGTAGTCGCGGTAAATAATTTTTTACCAAATGGGATAAAATTCGGAACGGTGGGTCCCGTGATTGATGGCGTGACTGTTAAGATTGCTGAGGACGGAGAAATATTGGTAAAAGGACCAAATGTAATGATGGGGTACTTTAATCGGCCAGATGCAACAGCAGAAGTGATAGATGCAGAAGGCTGGTTTCATACAGGTGATATTGGAGAATTTGTTGACAATAAATATTTAAAAATTACGGATCGTAAAAAAGAAATATTTAAAACGTCTGGAGGAAAATACATTGCACCAGTTATGATTGAAAACAAATTAAAAGAATCTCCATTTATTGAGCAAGCATTGGTAATTGGAGAAAATCAAAAATTTGCTTCTGCGTTTATTGTTCCAGCATTTGCGTTTTTGAAAGATTATTGTGAAAGAAAAAACATTCCGTTCGCAAGCAACGAAGAAATCATTAAAAACGAAACGATTAAAAATAGAATTATCGCAGAAGTAGAAAAAGTAAATACTCAATTAGCACAATACGAAAAAATAAAATGCCCTGAGTTGTTACCACGTGAGTGGACTATTGATAAAGGGGAAATGACTCCTAAATTATCTTTAAAAAGAAAAGTAATTATGGCAACTAATCAAAACCTATTGGATAAAATATACGGAGGCAAAGAATCTTAAGATATTTTTTCAATCAATTCTACTAAGCGACAAGAATAGCCATATTCATTATCGTACCATCCGATAACTTTCACCATATTTCCTACCACGGAAGTAAATTCAGCGTCATAAATACATGAATGTGGATTACCAACAATATCAACCGAAACAATAGGATCTTCGGTATATTCTAAAATTCCTTTTAAATTGGTTTCTGCTGCTTTTTTAAAAGCAGCATTAATTTCTTCTACAGAAACGGTTTTTGATAATACACATGTAATATCTGTTAATGAACCATCAGGAACAGGTACACGCATTCCACAACCACCCAATTTACCTTCTAAATGTGGAAATATCTTAGTTATTGCTTTTGCCGCTCCTGTAGAAGTAGGAACAATAGAAAGTGCAGCAGCACGAGCTCTTCTTAAATCTTTATGAGGTGCGTCATGCAAACGCTGATCTCCAGTATAAGAATGCACAGTTGTAATATATCCATCTTCAACTCCCCAGTTTTCATCTAATACTTTTATCATTGGAGCAGCACAATTAGTAGTACAAGATGCATTTGAAATAATAAGATCATCTGCTTTTATTATATCATCGTTAATACCTAACACAACTGTTTTAATATCATTTGTTTTAGGTGGAGCAGAAATAATTACTTTTTTAGCTCCAGCTTGAATGTGTTTACCCGCAGAGGTTTTATCTAAAAAAAATCCCGTTGATTCAACTACCACATCAATATTCAAATCCTTCCAAGGTAAATTAGCAGGGTCTTTTTCGGCATAAACATTTATTTTTTTTCCATTAACAATTATACTTTTTTCTTCTGAACTCACTTCTGCCTTAATTCTACCATGAACACTATCGTACTTTAACAGATGTGCTAGTGTTTTTGTATCTGTCAAATCATTGATAGCAACAAGTTCAATATTATTTTGTTCTAACATTCTTCTGAATGAAACTCTTCCTATTCTGCCAAAACCATTTATTGCAACTTTTATTTTTTTCATCTTTTATATTTTTATTAGACAAAGATAATTTGAAATATCTTTGTAGAATGAAAAAAATAACTGTTTGCCTATTTTTCTTATTTACATTCTTTTTATCAGGCATATCACAAGAAATAAAAGTAAAAAAGAGCACACTAAAATTTGGTTTTGTAGCAGAAGGAGACACTGTACATATTACTTATGAAATAAAAAATATCGGAAATGCTCCTTTAATTATTTCAAACTATGAAGTTGAATGTGGTTGTACGGTGGTTGAAAAACCAATGGTAGCAATAGAAGTTGGCGAAACATACCTTTTAAAAGTAAATTTTGATACACATAACAAATACGACAGGCAAGACCGTACAATTAAACTAATATCTAATGCTTTAAACGCCCCAACCCTCCTACGTTTTAAAGGAGTAGTTTTACCTCCAAAAAAGGGGAAATAATTCATAAAAATTCAGTTCTAAATAGTACCTTTGGCTACTTTTAAAATAGGAATAGAATGCCAAAAGTATCAAACAAAGGCAATAATATGCCATCATCACCAATTCGTAAATTGGTGCCATTTGCAGAAGCTGCAAAAAATAGGGGGACAAAAATATATCATTTAAATATTGGTCAGCCTGATATTGAAACACCTCCAGAAATGCTAAATGCTGTAAAAAATGCTGATATAAAAGTGCTAGAATATTCGCATTCTGCTGGCATAGAATCATACCGAAAAAAACTTGCCAAATATTATAATGATTTTAGTATAACAATTGATTATACGGATATTATAATCACTACAGGTGGTTCTGAAGCAATTGAAATTGCTATGATGACTTGTTTTAACGAAGGCGATGAAATAATTATTCCAGAACCATTTTACGCAAACTACAACGGATTTTCTTGTGCTGCTGATGTAAAAGTTATTCCAGTAAAATCAAGTATTGAATCGGGGTTTGCTTTACCGGCTATTTCCGAATTTGAAAAATTAATTACCCAAAAAACGAAAGGGATAATGATTTGCAATCCTGGAAATCCAACAGGATATTTATATACAAGAGAAGAGTTAGAATCGCTTAAAAAGTTAGTTTTAAAATACGACTTGTTCCTACTAAGCGATGAAGTATATCGTGAGTTCTGCTATGATGGTAAAGAGTATGTTTCAGTTATGCATTTAACAGGAATTGATAACAATGTGGTTTTACTTGATTCAATCTCAAAGCGTTATAGTGCTTGTGGGGCAAGGATTGGTGCATTAATATCAAAAAACAAAGAGGTGATGGAAACTGCAATGAAATTTGCTCAAGCAAGATTAAGCCCTCCAACATTCGGACAAATTGGAGCAGAAGCAGCTTTAAATACGCCTAAATCTTATTTTGATAAAGTGCAAAAAGAATATGTTGAGCGCAGAGATTTTTTAATTGAAGCATTAAATAAAATGCCTGGAGTATTTTGTCCAAAACCTAGTGGCGCATTTTATTGTATTGCAAAATTACCAATTGATGATTCTGATAAATTCTGTCAATGGCTTTTGGACTCATTTGAATACGATAAACAAACTGTAATGTTGGCTCCCGCAACTGGATTTTACTCAACAAAAGGTTCGGGATTAGATGAAGTACGATTAGCTTATGTTCTAAATAAAACAGATTTAAAAAATGCGATGTTGTGCCTTGAAAAAGCATTGCAAGTATATCCTGGAAAAACAAATTAATACAATACACAATTATTGAATAAATAAATCGTTGTTTTAAAATTCGTATTTTAGTATTTTGTATAAAATAAAATGATAAAAAATATTTTTCAATTCATAAAAAGCAAAACATTCTTTATTAACCTTGCTATTTACATTGTAGTAATTGTTATTTTGTTTTTTATCATTAATGCATGGTTAAAATCAACTACCAACCATGGTGATTCTATAACTGTACCAAATTTTAAAAATTTAAAATTATCTGAACTGGATGATTTTATTTCTGGCAAAAAAATACGTTATGAAGTTATTGATTCTGTTTACGACCCTAAATCTCCGAAAGGTGTAGTTGTGAGGCAAGAACCAGAAGCAAGTGCAGCAGTTAAAGAAAACAGAAAAATATTTCTTTATGTTACTTCAATACTTCCTCCAAGAATTGAAATGCCAAAATTAGTTGACCGTTCATTACGACAAGCTTCTGCAATGATACTTTCATACGATTTAAAAATTGGAAAAATTGACTACCGAGCTGACCAGTGTGCTAATTGTGTATTAGAACAGCATGTAAAAGGAAAAAAAATTGAAGCTGGAGAACCCATTGAAAAAGGAACAAAAATAGACTTAATTGTAGGTAAAGGTCTGGGAGACGAAGAAGTTGGAGTTCCTTGTTTATATGGCTTAACAAAAAAAGAAGCAATAGAAAAATTAATTGAAAACTCTTTGAGTGTTGGTGCAGTTAGTTTTGATAGCGCTAAAGATTCACTACAATCAAAAGTTTACAAACAAATTCCAGCATGTGGAAAAGAAAGCACCGTAAATATGGGGGCAACCGTTGACCTTTTTCTTACGTCTGACAAAAACAAGATACCAGCAATAGAAAAAAAAACTGATGTAGAAAATGAATTTGACTAATATTAGAACCTATACTTTTTTATTTTTTTTAGTAATTATTACTTCAAAAATGTTTCCTCAAGGAATTTTTGAAAATGAGCTTACTGGCAATGCTGTTTTAATAAACGCGTACAAAGATTTACAAAAAAAATCGATGTTAAAAACGGGATCAATAACAGATACGCTAACATTAGGCACCAAAGGAATTATAGACGATTTCACAAAAACGGGTCCTTATCCCGACACAAGTTTATGGTTAACAAACACTGTTTTTATTAATAATGACTATCCGAAAGCACCACCAACTAAAGGGGTTGCGACTTTTGATGGATTAAAAGCCGATGGCTATCCTTATGATTTTTTTGCTTCATCTGGTTCATCCGGATCAGCTGATAGTTTAATATCAAAGCCAATTGATTTAACTTTTCCTGCAAGTGATTCAATTTATTTAAGTTTTTTCTACCAACCACAAGGCATAGGAAATGCACCCGAAGCAAGTGATTCACTTGTAGTACGTTTTAGAAAACCTGGCTCATTAAGTTCATGGGATTGGGTTTGGGCCAAAAAGGGAACAACACTAGCAACGAATGATAGTTCATGGAGAGTAGCAATGATTCCAATTAAGAATGCTGTTTATTTACAAAAAGGATTTCAGTTTTGTATTACAAATTATGCAACTAGAAGCGGCAATGTTGATCATTGGAATATTGATTATGTGTATTTAAATAGATTACGCCATAAAGCAGATAGTGTATTTGAAGATATTGCTTTTGTATATAAACCAATTACTTTATTGAATACATATTCCGAAATGCCTTGGAGGCATTATGTAACAAGTGAATCAAAAAGTTCAATTACCACTCCTGTAAGAAATAATCATTCTGTTGTAAAAAATGTAAGTTTTGTTCATAATGTTTATGATACAATAAATACTTTAATTTACACATCTCCTCTTTCGGCAAGTAATGTGAATCCTTATGTATCATCGAGTTACTATTTATACAACGCAGGTTCTTTACCCACAATTCCATTATTAAGTTCATCTGGTAGTTATACTTTTGAAGCAATTGTAAATTCTACTCCAGATTTTCACAGAGTTAATGACACTATTAGACATAAGCAGGAATTCAAATATCATTATGCCTATGATGATGGAACAGCGGAAAGTGCTTTTGGATTAAGCACATTAAATGCAAAACTTGCCGAAAAATTCACCAGCACTACAAATGATACATTAAGATACATTGATATTTATTTTAACCCATTGATGACGAATGCTTCTGTTTACACTTTTAGATTAAAGATTTGGGCTGATGTAGGTGGTTATCCTGGTGCTGAAATTTTTTCAAATGACACAATTCATAGCCCCAGTTACAATCAAATGGGAACAAATAGTTTTGTTCGTTATCCAATCAATCCAGCATTATATTTACCTGCTTCTACATTTCATATTGGCTTTCAACAAAACACCAATCAGTTTTTAAATATTGGAGTAGACAAAAACACAAACACACAAAATAATATTTCTTATAATGTAACTGGAAGCTGGTTGCACTCACCATTTCCTGGTTCACTATTAATGAGACCTGTATTTGGGACTTCTGCTGATTTTGCTGTTTCATCAGAAGAAATAAAAAATGGTACCAATACCAATTTTGTAATTTATCCAAATCCTACTACAGAAAAATTATTTATAAAAACAAATAATGAATCTGTTAGCCAAAATGTAAATTTTGTTATCTATGATTTGTCTGGAAGAACAGTATTGACGAACCAACTAAACATCTCTGAAAATATAGATGTTTCAGAGTTAAATGAAGGCATATACTTCATTCAGATTTCAAACAATAAAAATACGAGCACTCACAAATTCGTAAAAGTTAAATAATAAAAAATGAAGGCAGACGAATTTGAAGAATTAACCGAAGAACAAGACGGTGATCAAGAACTTTTTGAACATTACAAAGTAACTGCTGATAAAGGGCAAGAACCTTTACGAATTGATAAATTTTTGATGAATCGCATACAAAATGCTACACGAACAAAAATTCAACAAGCAGCCGAAAATGGAAATATTCTTGTAAATGCTAAAGCGGTAAAATCAAATTATAAAGTAAAACCACACGATGTAATTACAGTGGTTTTTACACACCCACCAAGAGAAATAGAATTAATTCCGCAAGATATTCCAATTAATGTAGTATTTGAGGATGACGATTTAATCATCATTAACAAAGAACCTGGAATGGTTGTTCATCCTGGATATGGAAATTACAAAGGCACATTGGTAAATGCATTGGTACATCATTTTCAAAATTTACCGATTAGTAAATCTGGTGCAACAGTTGACGTTTCTGAAAAATCAAAAGAACTTGCTAGCATTAGACCAGGCCTAGTTCACAGATTAGATAAAAATACAAGCGGAATTATGGTTGTTGCAAAAAGTGAAATGGCAATGA
The DNA here is from genome assembly GCA_964549315.1 of uncultured Chitinophaga sp. Taxonomy (GTDB): domain Bacteria; phylum Bacteroidota; class Bacteroidia; order 2-12-FULL-35-15; family 2-12-FULL-35-15; genus 2-12-FULL-35-15. Next base: position 146,161 of record CAZJUY010000003.1, read on the forward strand.
CAAAATTGGCTAAAGATTTTTTTGATAGAAATTTAGATAGAAAATATGTTGCGCTTGTTTGGGGTGATTTTGAAGAAGACACAGGAACAATTACAGGAAATATCGGTCGTCATTTAAAGGACAGAAAAAAAATGGACGTTTTTCCCGAAGGAAGTGAAGAAGGGAAACATGCTGTTACACATTATAAAGTATTAGAGCGTTTTGGATATGTCTCCTTAATCGAGTGTAAATTAGAAACAGGAAGAACACATCAAATTAGAGCACACATGCAACATATTAGTCATCCTCTTTTTAATGATGATACTTATGGTGGAAATAGAATTTTAAAAGGGACTACATTTTCGAAATACAAACAGTTTGTAGAAAATTGTTTTACTTTAATGCCAAGACATGCATTACATGCTAAATCGCTCGGCTTTAATCATCCAAAAACGGGGAAGTTTATTCATTTTGATTCTGAAATTCCTGCTGATATGCAAGCAGTAATTGAGAAGTGGAGAAAATATTCCAATGCTATAAATATAGATGAAGATTCAATTGAAGAAGACCATTCAAAAATAAAATAAAAACCACAAGTAATAGCTTGTGGTCTCTATTCAATTTAAAATTATTATTTCATTTTTTTCAGAAGTTCTAGGGCATCTTTAATTGCCTTTCTATCATCTTCGTTGTGTGATGTTGCATTTACAACTTGCTGTGCCCAGACCTTTGCTTCAACTTTTCTATCCATATCAAAATATGTTTGTGCCAATTCCAATTGATGCATTAAAAATGCAGGCTCAATAGCTATAGCAGATTTAAAGGATTTGATTGCATCTTCAAAAGAGCCACCTGGAGGTACGCCACCAAAAAAAGAGTTAATCATTGCTTTTTCGAACGCACTAAAATTGCCCAATGTTCTATGCCACCGTCCTAAAATATGAAATGCCCCAGCTAACTTTGGATTCAACTCAATTGCCTTATCCGCTTGATATTTAATAAGTTTTGCATTTGCAATTTTTTGCTTAGAACTTGCATTCTCATTTATTCTGCCCAATGCCATTGCATAAACATAATGCGCATCAGCACTTTTATCGTTTAATTTAACTGCTTTTATAGCAAGATATTCGGCTGTTTTATAATATTTCATTTTCTCCATTTCAGATGAAATGTAATAAAATCCATATTTAGAGTACAAATAACTTGCATCCGTTAAATAGTTTACATTAGTTGAATCCAACTTTAATAACTGTTGAAATAAAGGCAATGCCTCTTTGTATTTGTATTCTAATCTTAACTTATGCGCCTTTTGATAAATTTCACTGGCTTCCTGAGCATTCACGTTAACAAATACAAGAGTGATGAAAAATAAAACTAAACTTAATTTTTTCATTTTTATAATTTGGTTTTATGCTACTGTATATATTAAAAATAGTGAAATGAATTTAAACTTTAATAAAAAACCCTCAAGAAAATTCCTGAGGGTTTTTTATTAAAGTTTATCATCTCTTATGCTTCGGCTAAAACAATAATTTTATTGTTCAGTACTTCCACAACTCCACCTTTAATTTCAAAATTCTCTACTTTATTATTTGCTTCTGTAACTTTTACTGTCCCATTTTTTAAAGTTGCAATTATTGGAGCATGGTTATTTAATATTCCAAAAGAACCTTCGGCACCAGGTAATTTCACCGCAGTAACCTCACCACTGTACACTTTTTTTTCGGGAGTTATTATTTCTAAATACATAGTTAAAAGTTGTAAAATTCAATGTTCAAAGTTTTTTTAAAGTTTTGAAAGCCCTAAACATAAAGCTTTCAAACTTTAAACTTTGGACTATTTCGCTTCAGATAAAATTTTCTTTCCTTTTTCAATTGCATCTTCAATTGTTCCAACAAGGTTGAATGCTGCTTCTGGATACTCATCCACTTCACCATCCATAATCATATTAAATCCTTTGATTGTATCTTCAATTGAAACGAATACACCTTTTAAGCCTGTAAATTGTTCAGCAACGTGAAATGGTTGTGACAAGAAACGTTGAACACGTCTTGCACGTGATACAACTAATTTATCTTCTTCACTTAACTCATCCATACCAAGGATTGCAATAATATCTTGTAATTCTTTATAACGTTGTAAAATATTTTTAACACGTTGAGCTGTACCATAATGTGCATCACCTAAAACAGCAGGAGTTAAGATACGTGAAGTAGAATCCAACGGATCCACAGCAGGATAAATACCTAACTCAGCAATTTTACGATTCAATACAGTAGTAGCATCCAAATGGGCAAATGTAGTTGCCGGAGCCGGATCTGTTAAGTCATCGGCAGGTACATAAACCGCTTGTACCGATGTAATTGAACCACGTTTTGTTGATGTAATACGTTCTTGCATCAAACCCATTTCAGTAGCAAGAGTAGGTTGGTAACCCACCGCTGATGGCATACGACCTAATAAAGCCGACACCTCTGAACCTGCTTGTGTAAAACGGAAAATATTATCAATAAAGAATAAGATATCACGTCCACCAGATTTTTCATCTCCATCACGGAAATATTCTGCCATTGTTAATCCAGAAAGAGCAACACGAGCACGAGCTCCTGGAGGCTCATTCATTTGTCCGAAAACCAATGTAGCTTGTGATTTTTCTAATTCTTTTAAATCTACTTTTGATAAATCCCAACCACCTTTTTCCATAGAGTGTTTAAACTCTTCACCATATTTAATAACGTTTGATTCAATCATCTCACGTAATAAATCATTCCCTTCACGTGTACGTTCACCCACACCAGCAAATACTGATAACCCTTCGTAACCTTTAGCAATGTTATTGATTAACTCCATAATCAATACTGTTTTACCAACACCAGCACCACCAAACAAACCAATTTTACCACCTTTTGCATAAGGCTCTAAAAGATCGATTACTTTGATACCTGTAAATAAAACCTCTGTAGAAGTTGACAATTCTTCATATTTAGGAGGCATACGGTGAATTGGAGCACCACCTTTTTTGTCAGTTTGTTTAATACCATCAATAGCTTCGCCTACCACATTGAATAAACGACCTTTTACTTGCTCACCAACAGGCATTGTAATCCCTGCACCAGTAGATTTTACTTCTAATCCACGATACAAACCATCAGATGAATCCATCGCGATTGTACGCACAGTATCCTCACCAATGTGTTTTTGCGTTTCTAATATTACTACTTGTCCATTTGGTTTAACTACTTCAAGAGCGTCCAAAATGTTTGGTAATTTAGCTCCGCCCTCAAAAGTTACATCTATTACGGGGCCAATTACCTGTGCAATTTTACCTGTTGTTTGTGACATATTATATTGTATAATTATTTAGTACTTTTTAAAATCGAGTGCAAAAGTAACAATTTATACCACAAACCGAAAAAATTTGATGAACAATTTCACATAAATTTCAACAACTTATTTTTACTCGACAAATACAGCAAAAATGCCGTTAAAACGTATAAAAATCAAACTAATTTCTATCCCATTTTTATGTAAATTGCACAAAACTTATTTAAATGAAAAAACTTATAGCGATAGCTCTATTTATGCCGTTTTTGGCATTTGCACAAAAAAACACCTTTATTAAGGGGAAAATTTCAAATTTAAAAGATGGCAAGTGCTATTTATCCGCTACCATAAACAGCAAAAAGATAGTACTCGATTCTGCTATTCTAAAATCAGATGGTTCATTTTCAATGTCATTTAACATAAATGAACAAACTAAAGCTTCTTTCAAAGCTGGAGATGAAGTAGCCACTATTTTGCTGGATGCTGGTGATGATTTATTACTATACTCTAACTACAAGCTCTTTGACGAAACACTTACTTTTTATGGTAAAGGTGCCGAAAAGAACAATGCGATAAAAAATATTGTTCTTACAACTGAAATGATTTCAGAAAAAGTATCTTCATTTGATAAAGATGCGGATACAATGATAGTGTATACATATATGGAAAAAACCTATGCTAATTTTAAGGAGGTAATTGCTGATTATGTAAAAGAAATTCCTGAACTAAAAAATTATGCTGAAACAGAATACAAAAATATTGATGAAAGTATTCAACAAACAAAAGATTTTAATGCCTTTATCAAAAAAATGGCTTCTCTTAAGGGTACTACAGCATTAGATTTTGAAGGAATAGACTTAAAAGGGAATAGAATAAAGGCATCTTCTTTTAAAGGAAAAATTACTGTAATTGATTTTTGGGCAACATGGTGTGGTCCATGTAAAGCAGAAATGCCCAGCCTAAAAACTTTAGAAGAAAAATATGGTTCTGAAATAAATTTTGTTAGTGTTGCATTGTACTGCAAACAAGAAGCATGGCAAACTATGGCTACAGATTTAGGTTTTAAAAATAATATCTATTTAAGCAAAAACGATCAAAGTCAAATTGAAGCATATTCTGTTGGTTTTATTCCTCGTTACATAGTAATTGATGAAAATTATAAAATCATTGATGCAATGGCACCACGACCTTCATCTGGCGAATTACAAAAATATTTTTCACAAAAAAAATAGTGCGTTTTTTGCCTATTTCAAACACAACAAATTAGATTAGATTTGTTTTTTAATAAAGAAAATGTTTCTACTAAATCTATTTTCAGACTACGGATTTGCAATTATTATTTCATTAGCAATATTTTCATTTATTGCTGGTTTAATTGATGCTGTGGTTGGTGGCGGTGGACTGATTCAATTGCCTGCATTATTAATTACTTTACCAAACAGCCCCTTACCTGCTATTTTTGGCACTAATAAAATTGCTGCATTATCAGGAACAAGCATCTCGGCTTACCACTATTCCAAACGTATAAAATTTAATTTTTTATTATTGATTACTATTTCTATTTGTGCGGGCATCACTTCGTTTGCTGGTGCAAGAGTAATCAGCTACATAAACGTGAATACTTTAAAACCAATTGTGCTGGTTATTTTGGTTTTAATTGCCATTTACACGTTTATAAAAAAAGACTTAGGCTCTATACAAACCAAAACATTATCATCTACTAAAAAACTAATTTATGGCTCTGCTATCGGATTAATTGTAGGCTTTTATGATGGTTTTTTTGGACCAGGTACGGGTAGTTTTTTTGTTTTAGGTTTTGTTGTTATTCTTGGTTTTGAATTTGTAGAAGCTTCGGCTTATTCAAAGATTATTAATTGTATGACCAATATTTCTGCACTAATTGTTTTTGTAAAACAAGGAAACTATTTTATTGAACTAGCTGTTTTAATGGCTGTGTTTAATATTGCTGGCAGCATCATTGGAACAAAAATAGCTTTGAAAAAAGGAAATCAATTTGTTAGAAAAATATTTTTAGTTATTGTATCTTTAATGATAATAAGATATGCCTATGACGTTTTTTTCAAAAGTTAAATAATAAATATGCTTAAAAATAATACACTAATTGAGTTAATTGATGCCGAAAAAAAAGCTGCATTATTATTTAAAAGCATTGAAACAAAAAAATTAATTGCTGCAGGAAAAACTGAAAAACAGTTAAACATTGAAATTTACAATTTAGCATTCGAACTTTTTGGAATAAAAAAATATTGGCACAAACGAATTGTTCGGTCTGGAAAGAATACTTTATTACCCTACAAAGAAAATCCACCCGATCTAATTCTCAAAAAAGATGACATTCTTTTTTTTGATTTTGGTCCTGTTTTCGAAGATTGGGAAGCTGATTTTGGCAGAACGTATGTGATTGGCAACGATAAAAGAAAATTGAAATTACAAACGGATGTGGCTCTTGCTTGGGAAGAAGGGAAAGCCTATTATCATAAAAACAAAGAAATATTAACTGGTGCCGAATTTTATTATTACACAAAAGAATTAGCCAAAAAATATGGTTGGAGTTATGGTAATGAGCACTGCGGACATTTGATTGGAAATTTTCCGCATGAAAAAATTGTTGGAGAAGAAAGAATAAATTACATACATCCAGAAAACAATAAGTTAATGACTGATAAAGATAAAAATGGAAATGAACGTTTTTGGATTTATGAAATTCATTTTGTAGATGAAAAAGAACAAATAGGTGGATTCTTTGAGCAGCTTGTGTCTTAAATAAAAAATTACAGGATAAAAGTATTGCCTTTCTAATGGCAATTTTTTAGTAATTTTCAGAAAAAGAAATACATCATGAAGAGAAGTAAACTTTGGAAAAAAACAATTCTGTTTCTATTAGGAGTACCACTTCTGCTTTTTTTCACTGCAGTAGTCTTAGCTTATATTAAACAAGATGTTATTGTTCAGCACCTATTAGAAGACGTAAATGCTGATTTCACAGGAGCGGTTGAAATTGAAGAATCTCACATTTCATTATTTGAAGACTTCCCCTACATATCTATTGATTTACAAAATGTGAAAATACATGAAACCAAAGAAAAAAAACTATCTCCTTTAGTTGATGTAAAAGATATATATGTGGGATTTGACTTATTTACCATTCTTTCTGGTAGTATGGAAATAAAAAAAATCAAACTAAAAGAAGGCAAATTGAATATCGTACAACACAAAAACGGAGAATTCAACATTGCAAATGCCTTAAAAACTAAAAAAGAAATTGAAAATGTTAATGACGAGTTTCACTTAAATTTAAAAAAAATTGAGCTTGAAAACATTGATTTAACAAAATTAAATGAGGCAAATAATATTTTATTTGAAACCTACATCCCGAATGCATCTTCAAGTTTTAAAAGCTCAAACGAACATATTTATATTTCTCTTGATTCACGCTTTACACTTAATCTTATTGCGAACAATGATACTACATTCATAAAACACAAGCATTTTCAAGTATCTACCGAAATTGATTTTTTTCTAAAAAAAGAAATCATGAAAATTTCACCAACTGTTGTGAAGCTAGAAAATGCAACTTTTAATATGGAAGGAACAATTGATTTTTTAAATGATGCCTTTTTGGATTTACAATTTAACGGCAATAAATCAAATTTTGATTTGTTGATTGCAATGGCCCCCGAAGAGCTTATTCCAGCATTAAAAAAATACGAAAACAAAGGAAAAATATATTTTGATGCGTCTATAAAAGGAAAATCAATTAATGGATACACTCCAGCTATTAATGCAAAATTTGGTTGTGAAGATGCTTTTTTAAACAATTTCAAAGTAAACAAAAAATTAGATGAATTAAATTTTGTAGGCTTTTTTACAAATGGATCAAAAAGAGATTTAACAACAATGGAATTTGGGATAAAAGATTTTACTGCCAAACCAGAAGCTGGGAAATTTACTGGCAATCTTCATGTGAAAAATTTTCAATCACCAGAAATTAACTTGCAAATAGTTTCTGATTTTGAATTGGAATTTTTAGCGAAATTTTTCAACATTAATGATCTAAAGGATTTAAAAGGGAAAATTTCATTAACAATGAACTTCAATGACATAATTGATTTGGAATTTCCAGAGAAAAGCATTGAAAAATTAAATGAAGCTTATTATATGAAGCTTCTAGTAGAAAACTTAAGCTTTAGCAGCGATTCGATTAACTTACCTCCAATTAAAAACATAAGCTTATCAGCAGAAGTTATAAAGCACAAGGCAACGATTCAATACTGCAATGTTTTAATCGGTAAATCTGACTTATCTCTGAGTGGAACAATTAGTGATTTACCCGCCATTCTTCATCACACAAAAATTCCTGTAAGTACTGATTTAAAAATAAAAAGCAATTATCTGGATTTATTTGAACTAACTGGCGCAGATTCCACAAAATCATTCAATGAACAAATCGAAAAACTATCACTCAATCTAAAATTCAACAGCTCAGCAAAAGCATTCACAGAATCGCCACATTTACCTATTGGAGAGTTTTTTATTGACAACTTGTATGCAAAACTAAAACATTACCCACATACGTTCCATGATTTTCATGCAGATGTTTTTATAGAAAATGAAAATTTCAAGGTTGTAGATTTTAAGGGCATGATTGATAAAAGTGATTTTTTCTTTTCAGGAAAGTTAAGCCATTATGATTTATGGTTCTCTGACAAACCTTCTGGAGATACTAAAATTGAATTTAGTTTGGTTTCCAACTTATTACAGCTTCAAGATCTTTTTTCATATAAAGGCGAAAATTATGTTCCAGAAGATTACCGTCACGAAGAATTCAAAAGTCTTAAGCTGCATGGTTTTACAGAAATGCATTTTAAAGATAGTTTAAAATCTATCGACTTAACATTAGACATGTTTGATGCGAAAATGAAAATCCATACCATGCGATTTGAAAATTTTAATGGAAAAGTACATTATGAAAATGACCATTTAATGATAAATAATTTTTCAGGAAAAATTGGGAAATCAGATTTTAAAACAACATTACACTATTATTTTGGCAAAGATGAAAAAATTAAAAAAAGAGATAACCATTTCGAATTTATTTCATCTCATTTAGATTTTGATGAATTATTTAACTACCACCCTTTACCAGATAATGGTCAAAAGAATCATGATACGGCATTTAATATTTACAGTCTTCCATTTACAGATATGACTTATCTTCTAAAAATAGGGCATCTTAAATATCATAAGTACTTAATAAATAATATAGATGCCTCCTTAAGAACTACACCAAAACATTATTTATATATTGATAAGCTGTTGCTTGATGCTGCAGGAGGCTCTTTTGACATCGCAGGCTACTTCAATGGTTCAAATCCAAAACTTATTTATTTTACGCCAACAATTAAAGTAAAAAATGTAGAGTTGGACAAACTCATGTTAAAATTCGACAATTTTGGTCAAGACCATTTGGTATCCGAAAATTTACATGGAAAATTCTCTGGAACTATTTCTGGCAAAATTCATATGCATACGGACTTAGTTCCAAAAATTGATGACTCTGAAATACATATTGATTTAAATGTTATAAATGGCCGACTAGAAAACTATGCCCTTTTAGACTGTATGTCTGATTATTTCAAAGATAAAAATTTGAAAAAAGTATTATTTGATACTCTCTCGAACCACATAGATTTAACAAAAGGAGTATTAACAATTCCAAAAATGAAAATAAACACATCGCTGGGTTTTATGGAGATTTCAGGAAAACAAGATTTAAATATGAATATTGAATACTATATAAAAATTCCATTAAAAATGGTAACCGATGTTGCAGCATCAAAATTGTTTGGGAAAAAAGCAGAAGAAGTAGATGCAGACCAAATTGATGCTATACAGTATGCGGATCCAGAAAAAAAAATAAAATATATTAATTTGAAAATCACAGGAAACTCTGAAAATTATAAATTTTCCTTAGGTAAAAACAAATCCTCAAATAAGAATTAAATTACCTATGAAATATAAATTACGTCAATGGGACATAAGTGATCTAGATAGTTTGGTAAAATATGCCAACAATCCAAACATTGCTAAAAACTTAACAAATGGCTTTCCTCATCCTTATACCGAGGAAAACGGAAAAAAATTTATTGAAATGGCAACATCCAATGCTCCAACAACTATTTTTGCTATAGAAGTAAATGGAGAAGCATGCGGTGGAATCGGCTTGCATTTGCAATCAGATATACAACAAAAAAATGCTGAATTAGGTTATTGGCTTGCTGAACCCTTTTGGGGCAATGGCATAATTACGAAAGCAATAAAAGAAATTACAGACTACGGCTTTAAAACGTTTAATATCAATAGGATTTACGCTCGACCTTTTGGAACAAATATTGCATCACAAAAAGTACTAGAAAAATGTGGCTTTGTATTAGAAGGTCGTTTTGAAAAAACACTATTCAAAAATGGAGAATACTTGGATGAATTAATTTATGCTATTAGAAAATGAAAAAAATTACACTTATTACAATTTGTGCATTATGCTTAATCTCAACAAAATCTGATTCTCAAACGGAATTAAAAGATGGAATGCTGTTAAAAAAACAATCTTCAGACAACATTTATTTGATTATAGATAGTAAAAAATGCCTCATTACAGATTTGCTTATTCTAAAAAACCTATTTGTAAATTAAAACAGTATTGTTACAGTAAGTAATCTTACTTTTGAAACTCTTCCATTCGGAAATCCTATAAAAGAAGCATACTTATGCAAAGGAACAGAAGCCCCAATATTTCTAGTTATTAACAAAATCAAGCGGCATGTGTCTAGTGTTGAAGTATTTAATGCATTTAATTTTAATTGGGGGGCAATAAAAGTAATGAAGGATGAGGAACTTATTAAGATAAAAACTGGCAACCCAATTGTTCTTTATAACTACAACTTAAACATTTATGAAGAACCTTTACCTTGTGGTAATAAAGATTAAAATAATTAAAAACATGAAATTTTCAATTTTGAATTATTGGGCAATTTTTATTTTTACCTTATGTAGTTGTGAAACTAATAACAACACTAATGTTAATTTAAACCCTGAAAAACCTAATGAGCCAAATAAAACCTCTCAAACAGAAGTAAAACACATTAATAACTCAACATTACAATACCTAAAAAAAGTCGACTCCATTTTTGATACTCACATTTTTGAGAAGGATCATATTACAAAATGTGAAATACTCCCTTTAGATTCTAGCAAAATAATTGTTTTTAAAAACACAGAAAAGCCCGACAAATATGGATTTTATGATGGTCCGTATAAAATTAGGTTGGATTATGAGAACCAAAGTTACAATGGTTTTAGCAATGAAAACACAATCGATTTTGATGATACTAGATTAATTCTAATAAATGATTCATTACAATATCTATTTGTCAGATGGAAAAACACTCCCGATTTATGTGAATATAGCTACTCCTCTTTCTATTTTGAAGGCTTTTTATTGAAAAAAATTTCTAGCTCAGCATTTGGATGCGATTTGTAGTGTTAAAAGAGTTATTTTATTTTAGTATTTATACTAACCGATTATTCTTTAGCTTTGAAGCAATTATTTTTATAAAAACAATTGAATGACACTAATTATTACCATTTGTAGTTTATTACTAATCGCTTACATTTTTGACCTTACATCGTCAAGAACTAGAATTCCTTCAGTTATTTTACTTTTAGCGCTGGGCTGGGCTGTTAAACAATTATCCATTTTTTTAGGAATTCAAATTCCTGACTTAACCTCTTTGCTTCCTATTTTTGGAACTATAGGTCTTATTCTTATAGTATTAGAAGGTTCTTTGGAATTAGAAATAAACAAAAACAAATTTTCTCTTATAAAAAAATCCATTTTAGTTTCAATAATTCCAATCATTGCTTTAGTAACAGGTGTTGCTTACGCTTTACAATATTATGGAGGAGGCTCATTAAAAACCTGTGTAATTAATGCAATACCATTTTGTGTAATCAGTAGTGCAATTGCCATTCCTAGTGTTGCACACTTATCAAAACACAACAAAGAATTTATTATTTACGAAAGTAGCTTATCTGATATTTTTGGAGTTATTTTTTTCAATTTTGTTGCTCTAAATGCTGTAATTGATTTATCCACTTTTGGGAATTTTGGACTAGACCTACTTCTTATATGTGTTATTTCCTTTATCGCTACAGTTGGACTTTCTGTACTATTAAGTAAAATTGACCATCACATAAAATTTGCTCCAATTATTATTTTGGTAATACTAATTTATGCTGTATCGAAACAATATCACTTACCTGCATTGATTTTTATTATGTTATTTGGCTTGTTTTTAGGAAACTTAGATGAATTAAAAGGGTTTAAATGGACTAAAAATATTGATTTAGAAAACTTAAAAAACGAAGTAAGTAGATTTAAAGAAATTGTGGTTGAAGGAGCTTTTTTAATTCGAACGCTATTTTTTTTATTATTTGGCTACTTAATTGAAACATCGGAAATATTAAACACAGAAACATTTGTTTGGGCAATTGGTATTGTTGCAGGCATATTTTTTATTCGGATGATAATATTATTAGTATCAAGATTACCACTTACCCCACTATTGTTTATTGCACCAAGAGGTTTGATTACCATCCTTTTGTTTTTTTCCATTATACCATCTCAACAATTGCCATTGGTAAATAAATCTGTTATTATTCAAGTAATTATTTTAACAGCAATAATAATGATGTTTGGATTGATGGCTAGCAAAAGAGATAAAACAGGGAAAGACAAAAAAAGAAAATCTATTTTAAACGGTAATCTTCAAAAATAACCTGTTCAACAGCTTTGCTATAACGCAATAAACTATCTGCCATTTTTTTATTATCGCCAAAAGAATTTACCGCTAAATCTTTTACCCCATGCTGGTATCCAACAAAACCTTCGTTAGTAATAAAATCTCCTCCACTAAAACTACTGTTGTATGCAAACTTTTTTACATAAGGATTAAACATGTTTTTTGCAAAAACATATTGTTTGCTTTCTTCTTTTAAACCCATTTGATTTAATAGTGTTGGAACAATATCCAATTGAGAATAAACATCTTTTATTTCTTTCCCTTTAAAATCTTTATGAATCACATCACCAAAAAATATGCAAGGAATTCTATGAAATAATGGACTATACACATTTTGGTCTTTCTGTGTATCGTGGCTGTGATCAGAAACTAAAACAAACAATGTGTTTTTATACCATTCTTGTTTTTTAGCTTGATTAAAAAAAGTTTGTAAGGCTTTATCTGCATATACAATTGAATTTACAAAATCATTTTCTTTATGATTCACCAACTGCTCTTTTTTACTTGAAAAATCATAAGGCATATGAGTACTCACCGTAAACCATGCATAAACAAAAGGTGATTTTACCTGATTAATAGCATTTAAATAAATACTCGCCATATCTTGATCTTGAATCCCTAGTTTTCCTCTTGGTAAGGAAGCATCAATATCCTTTTCTTCAAGTACATTCTCAAACCCTTTATTAAATAAATAACTTTTAATATTTCCGTAATTTAAATCTCCACCAAAAACAAATCCACTTGTATATCCATATTTTTTCAAATCTTGATTGATACAAGGAATTTTCATGGATTTAGAACTTTGATTTATAATTCCAATTCTTGATGTTGTTGGATAAGCACTTAAAACAGCTGGTATTCCTTGATCCGAAACATAACCAGCAGAATATAAATTTGTGAAATAGATGGATTGCCTGCTAAGACTATCAACAAAGGGAGCAAAATTATCTCCACCAAATGATTTTATACAATCAGCACTCCAACCTTCTAGTATTATAAAAACGATGTTGGGGCGTTTGTTATCTAAAAACTGAATAGTAGTATCTTTTTGCACTTCAAATAAAGAGTCTTTTATTTTTTGAGCTTCTTCTTGTGAAAATTCTTTGTACGGATTTTCTTGAGAAAAACGCAAATAATCTGTTATACTATACATCAAATTCCAAAAAGGATTTACCGAAACATCATTTGCAATTGGGTTAGAACAAAAATAAGCATCGCTGTTTTGTATGGGTATTGCTTGCAAACCACCACGAATACTCAAAACAGAAAATGCAGAAAGAACAATAAAAATTAAAAAGCCAAAAACATACTTTTTAATCCCTGATTCAGGAGAGAAATTGGGATTTATATTTTTGAATGCTACTTTTTTATTGTAAGTATATACAAACACAAACATTAAAATTATTGATAAACTAAAAAATAAAATAGTTAAACCAATGGAAGTAGTTTTAAATACTTCGGATGGATGCGTAAAATGTTGCAAAGCTTGCATGCTCAATTTTGATTTCCATTCGCGATACAAGCAGGATTCTCCGGCCAATGTTAACGTATAAATCAAAAGGAATAAATAATTCACCCAATCAATAATTTTTAAAATAATTTTTTTCGAAAAAAGATAGTATATACTTGTTAGAAATAATGGCAATGCAGTATAGTATCCAATCATGGATAAATCCAAGCGCAGTCCTTTATAGAAAGATTGAAGAATAAATAAAAAAGGAGTTTGTGATAATAAAGGAGTAATGCAAAAATAAAACACTATTCTTCCCACAAAAAAAACCAAAAACCAAAACAGAATTAAAGCAAATATTTTACGAATCAGTTGAGCCACTTCATTTTTTTTATGAATAATAACACGAAGTTATAAAACATTCATAAAATGATAGTAAATTCGCATAAAATAAGTTGAATAGATTTGAAAGTTTATACGGATATAAAAGAGTTTGAAAATGCTCGTCTGTCGGAAAAATCAATAAAAAATCCGATAGTTACTACTGGTACATTTGATGGCGTTCATTTAGGTCATCAAAAAATAATCAATCGTTTACAAGAAATTGCAAAAATTGAAAATGGAGAGACTGTTTTACTTACGTTCTATCCACACCCCAGAATGGTTTTGTTTCCTGACGACAATGAACTAAAATTGCTTAATACTCAAAAAGAAAAAATCAGACTATTGGAGCAATACGGCATCCAACACTTGATTATTTATCCTTTTACAAAAGATTTTTCGAGATTAACATCTGTTGAATTTGTGAGAAACATTTTGGTAAATTCTATTGGAACAAAAAAATTGGTAATTGGCTACAATCATCATTTTGGAAGAAACAGGGAAGGTTCATTTGAACATTTGAAAGAATACAGCTCACTTTACGGTTTTGAGGTAGAAGAAATTCCTGCAAAAGATATTGACTCCATTGAAATTAGTTCAACAAAAATCAGAAATGCATTACAACTGGGAGATGTATCAACAGCTCATAGTTATTTAGGGCATTTTTACGAAATTAACGGAACAGTTATTGAGGGAAACAAACTGGGAAGAACGATTGGTTATCCTACTGCAAATATTCAGATAAATGATAAATACAAACTAATACCTGGAGATGGAATTTATGCTGTGAAAGTAAAGCACAATGGCAAAGAATATGGTGGAATGTTAAGTATTGGGAATAATCCAACAATTAAAGACAAAGGAAGAAGTATTGAAGTAAATATATTTAACTTTGATAAAGAGATATACAGTGAAGAAATAAGTATCTATTTTGTAAAACGTTTGCGTAACGAAATAAAATTTGATGGATTAGAAGGATTAACAGCACAATTGGCTTTAGACAAAATTAATTCATTGGAAGCACTAAAATAAATTAATGAAAAACAAGAACAACATATCATTTAATTTCAGAAACTTAGTTGTTGTTTTGTTTTTATTTATTGGAACAAGTGCATTTTCTCAAACTACCCTACTTTACGATTCGCTTACACTTGATACAATGCATACTTACAAAAGCATTGAAGAAGCATTAAAAAATCCTGATAAAGTTTACAAATTAGATTTGAGAAAAAAGAAATACAAAAATTTTCCAAGAGAAATTTTTCAATTCAAAAATTTACAATATTTAGATATAAGTAAAAACAGTATAGTAGAAATTCCTGCCGAAATTGCTGAACTTACCAACTTACAATATTTTAATGTTTCTAAAAACAAATTAGAAGCGCTTCCTGCACAAATTGGTGATTTAACACAATTGTATTACTTAAATGCTAACCAAAACGATTTATTTTCATTGCCTTCACAAATTGGGAAATTATCCAAACTCAAATATTTGGATTTATGGAGTAACAATATTGAAAAATTTCCTACCGAGTTAAGGTATTTAAAAAGTTTAAAAGTGTTGGATTTGCGTGTTATTTTAATTCCTGATTCTGAGCAAGAACACATCCAACAAATGCTTCCAAAAACAAAAATTTATTTCTCTCCTTTTTGTAAATGCCAACAATAGTTAGGTTAAAATGATTAAAAAAATCGGAAAAGTAATTCTTACATTAATTATTATTTTAATTGCCGTTTATTTTCTTTTTTTTCAAAAAAAATATCCACTAACCATTGTAACTCATTCTCTTACTATTGGTAATGCTGTTGACTCTTTAAATGGAGTAATTGTATATAACAATGGCACAATTTATAGTAAAAGTTTTGGAAAACATTATAATAAAGACAGCACCTATTATTATGGAAAAAAATGGCAATGTGTGGAATTTATTAAACGTTATTATTATGATTATTTAAAACACAAAATGCCAAATGGCTTTGGAAATGCAAATGATTTTTTTGATAAAAAATTACTCCAAGGCGCATTCAACAAATCCAGAGGTTTGTATCAGTTCATAAATGGAGGGAATGAAAGACCTAAAGTAAATGATTTACTTGTGTTTGATGGTAAATACGGACATGTAGCTATTGTTTCGAAAGTAAATGAAAATGAAATTGAAGTAATTCAACAAAATATTTACATGACTCCAAGACAAACATTTGTGCTCAAAAAAGAAAACAACAGTTATACTATTGGAGAAAAAAGAAAACCTTTGGGTTGGTTACGATTGAAACAACAATAATTTTACGCATAACATTTTTGCAATTACTATATTTGCTCTATGAGAATTGATGTGATTACCGTTTTACCGCAATTACTTGAAAGTCCTTTTAAACATAGCATTTTAAAACGCGCTATTGACAAAGGAATAGTAGAAGTAAATTTAATTAATCTAAGAGATTATTCTACACACAAACAAAAAAGTGTGGATGATTACGCATTTGGTGGTGGCGCAGGAATGGTAATGAGTATTGAACCTATTGCGAATTGTATTAACGAATTAAAATCGCAACGCGATTATGATGAAATAATTTACACCACACCTGATGGCGAAACATTTAATCAAAAAATAGCCAACCATTTATCTACCTACAAAAACATAATTATTTTATGCGGGCATTACAAAGGCGTGGACGAGCGCGTACGCGAACATTTTATTACACGTGAAATTTCTATTGGTGATTATGTGCTTTCTGGAGGAGAGCTTGCAGCTGCAGTAATTTGTGATAGTATTATAAGAATTATTCCGGGTGCTATTTCTGATGAAACATCTGCACTTACCGATTCTTTTCAAGATGATTTATTAGCACCGCCTGTTTATACACGTCCGGCAGAATACAATGGATGGAAAGTGCCTGATATTTTACTATCTGGACACAATGAAAACATTGAAAACTGGCGACACGAACAAAGTTTAGAACGCACAAAAAAACGCAGACCCGATTTATTAAAGTAATACCATGCGCAAAATTCGTAATTACGAAAATTTACATATTCCTCTTTGGTTATTAAAAGATACTTGTTGGATGCTTCAATGGCGGGTACTTGGAGTAGCAATGATAATTCCAACTTTTTTTGTTGCACTTTATCTTACTATAAAAACTTATAAAGAAAAAGAAATTGAATGGCTAGTAAACCTATCTATTTTATTTTGGATAACAGCAAACTCTTATTGGATGTGTTGCGAATTTTTTAAACGAGAAGACATTAAAGATTTTGCTGGGGTTCCTTTTGTAATGGGAATGATTTCAATAGCCATTTTTTATTTTAAAAAGTACAAACCAAAAGTATTTTAATTTTTTCACTTCCCTTTTTTCAGATTTTTTAAAGTGTTTATTTAAGCCTTATTTTAAAAAAATGCATAAAAAATTAATATCTTCGATACACCGTAGGTTTTCTCTCCGAAAAAGCGGAAAAACGGAGAGAAAATGAAAGGGTTCTGGGTTCGAATCCCAGCGGGATCACAAAGTATGCCTTTGGAAACAGTACAACATGGGCTCCGCTGGCCACTTCGAGAACCTTGTGATAGAACTTAAGCGACCTAACAAAACCATAGGAACCGACGAGCTCGACCAGATAAAGAAATACGCTCGCGCTGTTGCAGCCGACAGCAGGTTCCCACACTGAAAAGGCCAAGTACCATCGTATGCGCAGTTAGTTCTCATTCTGTATATCGAACGCCTCCTCGTTCGTAAATTAAAGCCTCTGGTTTCCAGGGGCTTTTTCCATGTATAGATTTTCCGTTAGTAAGTAGTCTTGTTCCCTCGTCGGTCCATTGGATGGAAACGCCTACACTCACCGGTATAATAACATCTAAATTTTTATACCATGAACAACGACCAAATTAAATCCACACTGCTAAAGTATGTGCAGCAGACTAAACAATGCACCCTCACTGACGCTGCCGCAAAAACAAAAATTCCACTCATCAAAGTGCAATGGGCTGCGAAGGTACTCGAGGAACAAAAACAAATCACCTCGGAGAAAAAGAACAACGACAAGATCATCCGTCCCTTCGATAAGCAACCCACTACCGTTACTAAAACCGAGCCCGCAAAAACAGAAACCACACCTGCTGCAAAGGAAGAAAAATCGGAGAAGGCCAAAGCACAAGTAAAAAGGGGAAGGGATACCAGCAAGTTCATCTTCGGAAAATCTGAACCGCTACCCAAAGGCAAATGCGTACTTGAAATTCTTAAAGCTTACTTCCGTGATAAGAAACCCCTGCTCAAAGACGTCAAGGCCACCTTCGAGGACTCCATCGTGCAGCGCTACGGCGTGACAATGGAGCTCAGCAATGCAAAGGCGCTCTCGACTGACCGGGACCGTTACTTCTTTAAGGAGCCCCTTACTACAAAGGATGGCCGTAAACTGGTATGTACTTCGCAATGGACTTCTGAGCGATTCGATGCCTTCTTAAAAGCGGCTAAGAAGGCCGGATATACTGTAAAGACGGTAGCTTGATTGTCTTATCCCTCTTGCAGTAACAGGACCCCGGACGCCATGCCGGGGTTTTTTATTTCCCCTCGATAAAAAATATTTGTTAAATAAGTTCTCAGATTGAGAACATTTTAGTAACTTTGTCGTATAAAACTAAACCATGAGGTCAGGCCGCTGTCTGAGTGGGGAAGTAAATAACTAAGTTTAATAATCGTTCATTAACATCATGTAAAACAAATGCACGTAATTTCACGTTTAACGCTGATTAAGTTCTGGAAGAAACATCCGGACGCAGAGACTCCACTTCGTGTATGGTTCAAGAAAATTGAACAATCCAAGTGGAAGAGTATCAACGACCTTAAAGCAGATTTTCCAACTGCTGATTATGTCGGAAACGACAGAGTGGTCTTTGATATTAAAGGGAACAATTACCGCATCGTGGTCCTGGTATTTTTTACCGGACAAAAAATGTTCATACGCTTTGTAGGCACGCATGCCGAGTATGACAAGATCGATGCGAAGAAGGCCTAAGAAGGCAGAAGCACAGAAAAGAAGCACAGAAAAAAAGACAAGACAAGACAAGACAAATCAAAGCAGCAAACCAAAAGACAAAGACCAACAGCAATTCAAAAAGACAATCCAAGAAATCAAATCCAATTTAATCCAATTTAATAAAATGAAGAACGTTAAGCCAGTACGCACGAAAGCAGACTATAAGGCTGCCCTTGCAAGGATCGATGAGTTAATCGCTCTCAATCCTAAGAAGGGAACAGCAGCGTACGACGAGCTCGATATTATCGGAACGCTCGTGTCTGCATACGAGGACATTCATTATCCAATTGAAGCACCCGACCCTGTCGAAGCGGTCAAGTACATGATGGAGGAAGAAGGCTTAAAGCCTAAAGACCTCGTAGTGTACTTCGGCAGTAAAGGGAATGTTTCTGAATTCCTCAATCACAAGCGAGGGTTATCTGTGCGCGTTATCAAAGCGCTGCACGATGAGTTTAAACTTCCTTATGAGGTTCTGCTTGCATAATAACGAACTTCGTAAAAAACTAAGCCCGGTGTAACAGCCGGGCTTTTTTATTTCCAGGAATATATAAGGAAAGAAATCACACGACCATGAAGTTAGAACGTTTCCTATCCTTTAACGAGGACCTTAATCCTGATATTCAGAAGCTCGACCGCAACTCGGCAGACATACTGAACACGAATGACGCGGTGAGTTTCATCTTCATGGGCTCGCATGAATACACATTGAAGGTGTGGGCAGAAAAGCAGGAGCTTGAACTTATCGTTTCCGATAACGAGGTCTCCCGATTGACCTTCGATGAATTACCTGATAAAAAGGAACGCATCGTATCCCTCGAGCCCACCGAGGAGGAAGGAGAGCTACTCTATAAATGGATTGCCCGAATACTATCCGTTGTAGAGTGGTCCAACAAGAGTGATGTATCCAAATGGCACGACTTTGAGCCAGACGAGAACGGACCTGAGTCGCTTGGTAGTACAGGCTATGTAAACCGTCCTGAAATCTACTTCACCTTCAATGCGCCTAACGGGATCTTCGGTCTTGAAATACTCAGCGACCTCTCTACATTTAAACTCGTTGGCCCCGGTATGGAAGATGCCATCATTGGAACATTGGACGATGTGATGGACAATAGCGACTATTACAAATCACTCTCGCCCGGTAACGCGGTATACAACTGGATACAATATTGTTTTGGAAAGACGCTCATCAAATACAGAAATCTTAGCGAGAGTGAATCTTCGGTAACGCGCAGCGAGCACCTCGTGGTGAATCATAATACCTACGGCCTGCACTACGACCCCGATACCGACCAGGGTACGATTTATCTTCCTGCACGGTTAATCAAGTTTAAACTGGATGAAATTTACGAAGAACTGCCAGAGCTTCCCGCTCTCGAGTCAGGTGAAGTAGATAGAAAAATTCGCAAGCGCCTTGAATACTACAAAATCAAAATGCCACCCGCCCCCTATGAAATTGGATTTAGGTTAAAGAAAAAAAGGACGTCATAACTCATGGTCTATTTCTTCACGTCCGGCCCTGTTCACGCAGGGCTTTTTTATTTCCTGTAAGCAAGGAACAATACTTATATCCTACAACTATAAAGTACATGAGATATAACGAAGCATTACAAATCGCTCAGGACGTACTTGAACAGTTACGCCCTCACTGTTATCGCTGCGAGATAGCCGGCAGCATCAGGAGAAAAAAGAACGAGGTTAAAGACATCGAGATTGTCGCCATACCCAAACCCTACGACATCGGCCTGCTCGAATCCGGCATCGCCACCGTCGTCAACCGTTGGGAAAAAGTACGAGGGACACTGCCGTGTAAATTAACGCAGCGAAAATTACCACAAGGTATCTGCGTAGATTTATTTTTTGTCAACGAAGATAATTGGGGCTATCAATTTACTCTACGCACCGGCAGCGCCGAGTACAACAAGCGGATAGTACTTAAGGCGATTGAGAAGCGAGGTTATACAGCAGAAGGTGGTTATCTAAAACGCAACGGTATTATTGTTCCGGTTCGGGAGGAAGAAGATTTATTCAAGTACATCGGCCTCACTTATATTCCACCTGAGAACAGATTTTTATAGAGCCGATTTGTATCTTTGTTCTATGAGCGGAATGTCAAGAGAAAAAGGAATTGAAACGGTGTACGGAGGCGGTGGCCATGTGGTGATACTCGGCGCTGGTGCGAGCATAGCATCTACACGCAGGAACCCTGAACGTAACAGCAAGATACTACCATCGATGGATAACTTCATTGATGTGGTCGGGCTCACAGAAATAGTGAAGCGACTACCGCCTGAACTGCAAGCGAAAAATTTCGAGACACTCTACAGCAACCTTCATCAACACGACCCAAACAGCGAAGCCATACAAGAGATTGAGTGGATAGTACAGGAATATTTTCGTGACATGCGTCTGCCTGACGAGCCAACGATATATGATTACCTGGTGATGTCGCTGCGTCCAAAAGATTTAATCGCCACATTTAATTGGGACCCGTTCTTACTACAAGCATATCAGAGGAACGCTCATATTGCCGATATGCCTTACTTCGCACATCTTCACGGTAACGTGGCGCTCGGATTCAACACAACGATAATGAAGCCCGGTCCGGCCGGATATACTCACAGACCGACAGGCACACCGTTCACACCAACGCGATTACTATATCCTGTTACACAGAAGAACTATAATCAGGATGTGTTCACTCAGAAAGAATGGGAGACAGTAAAGGGATGGCTCGAAAGCGACACCACAAAACGTATCACAGTTTTTGGATACGGTGCACCGGCATCTGACGTTGAAGCCGTGAAACTATTAAACGATGCCTGGGGCACACCTGACGAGCGCAACATGGAGCAAGTTGAAATAATAGACATACGACCTCAGGATGAGTTAAGAAACCTCTGGGATAATTTTATACACTCGCACCACTATGATATAACGGATAATTTTTTCGGTTCTGTTCTTGCGCACTATCCTCGTCGCACAAGCGAGAGCTGGTTTCATCATTACTTGCCGGCTACCATCGAGGAAGCCTTCATGCACGACAACCCGATACCACAGGATTTTAAAACCTTGCAGGAAATGTGGGACTGGTTCAAGCCCTTAATAGATGCCGAGAACGAATGGAAGGCGAAGCAACCGAAGGAGGATGCAGAGTAATGATAGGATACAGAATTAAAATACCATCAGCGACAAACAAGTTCGTTGCCGAGATACAGAAACAACTCGGCTTAAACGCAACGCCTCTCGTCCTCGACATTATTTCAGGACCAACGGATGAAGCATGCGGATGTTTTGAGAATGTTCTTAGGCGTGTAGAGAAGGAAGGTGGCGAATCCGTATTAGGTTGGCAGTTCTGGGAACATCCCTACATGATAGAAGCTGAATTTCATGCCGTGTGGCGCAGACCGGATGGTTCCTTGCTCGACATTACACCAAAAGACGACAGAGACATTAGGCAGATATTATTTGTTGAAGATACAAGCAGAACATACGATGGTACGCAAACCGATAACCTTCGCATCAACACAACTACATGCGGATTGGTTGACGACATTATTGAGGTAGAAAAAGCGAAGTACAGGTTCTTAAATAAGGATGGACGCGATAAAATCATAGGACAGGTAAACTTAGTTGGTGATGATGCTTTAATCTGGCAATCCATCACAACACTATCCGCAATACTTGAACGTCTACACATGACCGGCGGTGATATAAACTTCCCCTGCTTCTGTAACTCAGGTGTTGCATACAAAGATTGCCATCATGAAGTAGTAAGAAAGGGGATGTTAGAGATATGATAGATTACTATTCCACACGCTAAAGTATTTTTCCATTTCCATCAATCTGCTATCTTGCCTTAAACCTCGGCAGGTTCTTCCACGGCGGTCTAAAAAAACCGATGCACGAAACGGATATAAAAATGCTTGGTTTACAAGGCGCCAAATGGAGCATCTGCCGGCCAATATCAACCAAATGAATTATACAGACCAAAACAAGAACAGGGTGTGTTTGTTCCTGCGCGTATCTACAAACAGGCAATCCAACGACCGTCAGCTCGAAGAGCTATCCTCCTACTGCAACACGAAGAACCTCGTCATCACGCACACCATCGCTACGATCATTAGCGGACGAGTACGTTTTCAGAACCGTGATGAAGTGAAGGAATTACTTGAACTTGCCCGTGAGAAAAAATTCGACACCGTGCTCGTGACCGAGATAAGCAGATTAGGACGCAATGCTGCGGACCTGCGCTTCATCATCGATACGCTTCACAGTTACGGTGTGAACGTGTACTTCAAGAATCTTGGCATATACAGCATGGAGAACGGGATCACCTCTTTCGCTATTGCCATACTCATTGCAATATACGCCGAACTCACGCAGGAAGAAATATCCCTGCTATCTTCCAGAATCCGCTCAGGGTTGGATGCAGCCCGCAAACGAGGTAAGCGCATCGGTCGTCCCGAAGGTTCTGTACCGGATAAGAACCTACTTAAGAAATATCCGCAACTCGTGCGTGATATAAAAGGAGGTTTGAGTTTAAGGAAGGCCGAGAAGATACACGGTGTATGTCGTACAACCGTGATAAAGATTAAGCGCATCGTTGCTGCTGCTTAGTTCAGGTTGATGGTGACGTTCTTCACGACCGATTCAAACGCATCCTGTTCAATCCACATCCAGATAGATTTAAAGTATCCTTCGCTACTGTATCGCTCTGAGCGCTGGTTTGTCTGATACAATAGACCGGGGTTATTCAACAAAGGTCCTCGGATGAATTGACGTATACAGAACGCCTCGAATATAGAGTATATCCTATCTTCATTGGGGAAAGTGACAACTATCTCTCGGTTCGGCGTGCCTACAACAATAATACCTGAGTCGAATTCCAGGGTGAAACTACTTGTTATGAGTTGGTGCTCGTACAACCTACGGAGGACCATATCTGCCGGTAACCAGTCCATGCTGAGTTTAAGCTCAGGACTTGCCTTGCCCTTATCAATCGTCTTGTAGCGATTAGAAAACTCCTGTCGTCCTCGGTATGATGTTAGTCTCACGAACTCCGAGCGCCCTGCAATCAGCAACGCTTCGCGTATGGTACCGGCATCGGTGAAGAATTCCTTCTTCTGTGATTGTAGGTTTAGATAATACAAAGGCATCGCCGAATATAGACGATACCGGCAAGAGGAAAAAATAAGGGCTGCTACTTTATTGATTAAATAAACCTATTCTGATTATACATTACTTTCAACAACCTGAGTTGTCGCAGCAATCTGAGCGTTCACCATTTGAATAATTCCCTTATTGAGAGGATTCATCTCTTTATATTTCTCTACGTCTTCCTTCCTCGGCGGACGACCACAACAATTCACAAAGTTCATAAGTTCTTCGCTCTTTATCTGGTAGTCCAAATCCTTCCTTATTTCCGAAAGGCCATCCTGTATTCGCAGAATAATACCAGCTAACTGTTGAGCATGAAAATAAACGGAGACATTCGCCAAATCATATTGCTTATTCGCTTCAATCTCCTTAATTTCTATCAGTAAGTTTCCAAGAGTCTGATAATAATCATATAGGTCGTTGGTTACTTTTGGTTTGAGATACAGTTGGTTTTCCGAAATAATCTCTTGATACTGCGAGAACTTCACCTTAAAACTTTCTACAGCCTTCTCCAGACATTTAAAATCGACACAGTTACCAGATAGTTCTATATGAAGTTTTTGCACTTCGAAAAGTATCTTAATAAGCGATGAATAAACAGTATTCTCTTGCATTTTTTTAGCATTATCAGGATCAATTCCTAACTCTAACTGCTTCTTTAACTTTTCCTTTTCAACCTCAAACTCCTGTTCCATTTCTTTCTGCTTGCGTGCTTGACGGTTGGTAATTAAAAGAAGAAGAATTGGAAAACAAAAGGCGGTAATGAGTGTTGTTACAACCCCTGGATTAGTCCTTAATACTTCTTGAATGATTTCTTTCATGTTTAGCTTGGTTCGTTGTTTAGTTTTTTTATCTTGGAAGTTCTGTCCCATACCTTAAAGCAAAGGGAAAACTCGGTGATGATTCTGAGTGCCATATCCTTGGAGTCTGTTCGGCCTTGAGGATATTCTTCAGGTAATAGTACGAATGGTGATATGCAACAGGTACAGGTAATATGCTGTTTGCTTCATATTTCTTCCCCCAATTACTAACAGACTGAAGTAGAGACCGAGAGAAATATCCACCTTCAGCCGTATCTATAGATGCTTGCCCTGGTGATGCTGAATGAATAATGGTCCAACCATAATCTGAAGTCGACACCCGACTATCAAACAGCCGTCTTGCCTTTTCTGAGGTAAGATGGGATGTGAACGATATTGGTTCTGGTCCAGTAAAACCAGATAATCCTGAATCCATTACGGTACTACATGCGTCTATCAAGGCGAGTTGTCGTTTTGACCCGTGAGCAGCAAGATGAGTTAACCACACTGCCTCCGACCCGTTAATCTGCAAGAACTCTTTTCCTGTTTTGCTATCTGTTCCTCCGTGACCAGAGTAAGCAGTAATAACATAATCGGCCTTAGCTGAGTTAACTGCTTGTGTAATATAGGCACTTGATGGATTATAGAGAACTTGAATTTCGTTAGGTAGCCAACTACCACCAACTGGAGAAGTGAGGAACGTTTTATAGTTGTATACGTCCATTTCGACACCCGGTAAATAACCGCGTTGACCCTTGTTAAGAGGTGAAGCTATAATGATTGCCTTTCTTTTCATCGTCCTTACCCATCACAAACAGTTTGCCACGAGGAAAGAAGCCGACAGGCTGTCAGTTATTCAGATGATCGACAGTCACTTAATAACACTTTCCTGTCACAGCTTTATAGTTCCAATTGGATGTTTGTCAGCAAGCTGATTGCCACGTAACTTTACTTTAGCCTTTTGCTTTAGATATTTGTATAGCTTCTCTCCAAGATCACCGTCGAGTTTAAACGGACGAGAGCCCCTGCCTGTATTCATAGCTGTTCGGAGTTTCTGTGTGTTTATATCTTGCGAGTTGAGGAACGGTAGTATATCAAGGAGATTGCCCTTACCATCTTGTGGTTGAAAGCTCTTCTGAGGATCTGCCTTAAGAGTATAACGACGACGTCGCATAAGCTGATGATGACCGAGCGTTTTATCGCCCCACTTGTAATGATGCTCATAAGTCTGGTTGTTCTCCACAATCGGATTGTTTCTCCGCATGCTATTGGCCTCATCCCAATAGCACTTCTCTGAAATGACGAATACACAATCACAGTAGAGTGCATTGAAGTTTGGCCACCTGTCGCCTGCGATCCAAAAGTTAATCTGACCAACCTCGTTCTTAAGTTGTGTGGTATGACAGTAAGTGTGAAGAAACTGATTGTTCCAAATGTACGGGTCCTCATTACCTCCGAAAGCATCATGATAAACGACACTACGTCCTATTTTTGAAGTCGATCTCTTTGGGTGATAAATTAAATTACAACTTACCGTTTGCTTCAGTACCGGCATTTTTAATTTCGTCATCTGAAAGCACCCCCCTACGAACACAGTATTCTAAATCGCCTAATGTTAGGTGATGTCTTTCTTCTTTTTTCAAAGGAATTCTTTTATTTTTTCTAAAAAAAAACCTAAGAATTGGAGTCAACACATCTGTTGACTCACTCTCTCCTCCAAAATATTTTCCAAATGTAAAGTTATCTCCATTTATTTCAAACTCTTTACATACGAGGTAAATAAACTCGTCTGCATCATCACCAGTTATGTACAAATCTACCTCAATCTTAGTTCCACTATCAAGATCGTTAATTAAAGTACGATTAAAATCGCCTTTGTATTTGGAGCTGAGAATTTTTCTTATTACACTATAAAAATTTTCCATCTGAAATTATTTTAATATCCACCACCGTCGTCATGTTCATACCATTTAGAGTTCCAAATAGCATCCCACATACCTTTTTCAGCGGGCTTTGATTCAGTAGGGGCAGTAGTCGACTGTTTTGGAGCAGCGTTAAGATAATACAAAAATCCAACATCGGAATATGTGTCTTTAAAATAATCTCCTGGACTTTTTCCCCTTGTAAATTCAACATTAGCATTATGCTGCACCTCCATCACATCCATATATGTTAGAGTCCAACCAATAACAGGAACAGCTCGGCCCGCAGTTCCACCAAGTCCTAAAACCCTCGAAGTAATAGATGCCGGCGATGTACCAAATGTTGCTCCCTTCATAACAAATCCCCTCATGCCAATATACTTCAGAGCTTGCTTAGGAATGATAGGTTGTCCCGCTGCGACCAGACTTGGACCAGTAGCTGAAAAATCCTTGAATGGATCATTGGTTTCTGGCAATGTTGGAGTTTTAACTTTAGGTAACTCAGTTTTTGCTGGTGTAGTCCCTGAGGAAGAAGATTTCGAACCATTACTTCCTCCAAACCATTGAGCTTTCCCACCACTATAAACCATGTGTTGACCATCCAACGCCCCGCCTTTATAGTGAGTTAAAGTCACATCGTCACCATACTTATCGCTCACCTTTGTTTTATCGTATTGTCCCGTTTTCTCATTGTATACTGCATTGTACTCATCGTCATTCGCACCATTCGGATCAATATTCAAAATCGGTTTATTACTGAACGCATGGTAAGGCGACATCCAAGGTTTCTCCTTAAACATCGGGTCAACATTCCACCTGCGACCCAACCGGGCGTCGTACTCCCAGTACTCGGCGGTGTAGTGCGAGCCCACAACTCCCGTGATTTCGTCGTCTTTTTCTTGACCTCCCGCGGCGCCGTATCGATAGCTATTGCTGTTATACGACCTTCCAGGCATTACCGCGCCGAATGAATAGTAATCTGTGGAATTTATTACATCAGAAACATAATGATGAAATACTC
>CAZJUY010000004.1:0-149878 GCA_964549315.1 uncultured Chitinophaga sp.
TACGAACAAATCCTACTTATAGTTTCTACATAGTTGATACAACGGTATTTCCTCGTTTTAGATTAAATATTGGCAAGCCAATTCAAACTTCTTCTGTAGCATCTTCTTGTAGTGGAACACCAGATGGAAGTGCAACAGCAACTGGAAATGATTCAGGACCTTTTACTTATGTTTGGCAAAACGAACAAGGAAGTATATTGCAAACGGTTTCATCAGTAATGGGTTCTAATACCTTAAACAATATTCCGGCTGGGGTTTATACTGTTACCATTTCTGGAAATTCTGGTTATTGCGGAACTGCAACTGCAACCATTGAAGTAACTGGAGCAGATTTAATTAGCGCAACAACTACGATTACAAATGCAAGTTGTTCTGGAATTGCAGATGGAAGTATTTTGATAGATACGATAAATGGTGGAATAGCACCTTACACATATATTTGGTCAAATGGATATACTGGACTAAATAATTCTGGTATTACTTCAGGTAATTATTCTCTTACAATTACTGATAGTGTTGGTTGTGCACAACAAATTAATTTTAATGTTCCTCAAAATTCTGCTCTATCAGCTAGTTTTACTTCTAGTACAGATACTGTTTATTTGTTGAGCAATAGCCCAGTATTATTTACAAATACTTCAAGTGGAGGTGTAAGTTATATTTGGAATTTTGGCGATGGTTCTGCGGATGATTATTCTCAAAACCCAGAGTACATCTATAAAATCGAGGGAACATATACAGTAACTTTAATTGTTTCAGACGGAAGCTGTACAGATACCGTTACTCAAGTGATTGTTGTAATTAATAGCGTAGCACCAACCGGTATAAATGAAATAAATTTAGAAAATCTGATTTCTGTTTTTTCAAATACTTCAAATAATACTTTAGACTTGATATTTAATTTTTCTACTCAACAAAAAGTGAAAATTGAAATTTACAATTCTTTAGGACAAAAAGTGTTTGCAGATTCAGAAGAAAGAACTCAGAAAAGTAAAAAAACAATTGATTTTACTGACAAATCAAAAGGCATTTACTACATTAGATTTTATGTAAACGATCAAGTGTTAACCAAGAAAGCGGTGATGAATTAAATAAAAAAAGGGAATTAGCTTTCCCTTTTTTTATTTGAAATTATTTTGTTTGTCCAAAACATCCACATCATAAATATACATGCGTAAATGATGATTGTAAAGGTGTAAGTATGATTGAATTCAGTCCATGCTCTAGATTTTGTGTCCAATATAGCCAAAGCTACTATTCTAATGATGTTCAGTATTTCAATTAAAGCAATTCCAGATATTATAAAAATTAATTTTTTCCACCATTTTCCAAACGGATAAGCAACAATAAACCAGGTAAATAGTGCAAATAGACTTATGCCATTGCAATTATCACCAATCCAAAGTCCTCCAGTCCCATCCACTCCAATAACTCGTTCCACTCCTGTAAATACTCTATAATTAAATAATTCTAAAATAAATTTGCTTGCATTTATAGTTAAATCAATAATGAATAAATCAGCAGTTTCATTTGGATGAATCCACAAGCTATAAATAAAGTACCAAGAAAGGTATAAAAGAAAAAGTATAGATAAAAACCTGATGATTGGATTTTTAAGAAAGCCAAATACTTTGTTCATGAAGTAAAGGTAAAAGAAAAAATCCCGTTTTAAGCGGGATTTTTTTTAATTGAATCGTATATTTTTTTTCCTCCAAATATTACGGCCACAGCTATTAGCAACCAAATACTTCCATCTAAAGGTACTGGACATGGCGGGAAAGGTCCACCGCAAGGAGCAGGAGGCCCCATACCCATACCAGCATTTGATACAAATGGGAATGCAGAAATTAAAACTAATATTAGAAATATTTTTGAAGTTATCTTATTCATAATGTGATTATTTATTACAAAAGTAAAATTTATTTTTTACCGTACTATTATTTAATGAATTTTTTAGCAACAGCACCTTTTTCATTTTCTACTTTAATGATATAAATGCCAGTGAAATTTTCTGGTAATGTAACATTGATACTTTGATTGTTTGCTTGAACAGAAGCATTTTCAATAATATTTTGTCCTAAAATATTAGTAACACTTATAACAGTATTAAATGTTCCATCAAAATTAAAGTTTATAATGTTTCCATTAGTGTTTTGTAATATTTGAACTTGATTTTCAAAAGTATTTGCAATTGGAGAGTTAACAACTGATTTGCAATTTCCATCTTTTGAAAAATGTAAAACAAAACGATTTTCGGAATCATTTATATCATACAAGAATGAATAAGAAGGTTGTTCTTTTAGGTTAATAAAATTATTCAGTTTTTTATCCTCCAATGTAATACAAGAATATTCATCAACAAACTCGAACCCTTTAGCATCAATGGTAAAGCTTCCATTAATTAAAGAATAAACTTCTAAAGGAACAGAGTAATTGTCATTATTAGAGTTAAAAGTATTTATTACAGACTTTTTACCATCTAGTTTACAAGTAATACTTGGTGCAGACTTGATTGGGCTTTTTCTATAAGGGTGATCTTCATTAATATCAAAACCATCAACAGCCGTCTTATTAGTAGCAAACTTTAATGAATGTGAATATTGATTGTTTATATTTGTCAATTGCAGAGATAAATATGGCTGAATAACATTCATATTTCTCAAAGAACTGTTTGAAGATGTTGTTTTAGCCGATTCGTTAATTATTAAAGTTGGAGCGCCAGTTGCATAAACCCAAAAACCTTGCCCTGAACCAATTTCGGTTCCTGCTCCAAAAGTAGAATAGTTTCCAGCTGTATAATCAAAAACATCATATGAGCTTGAAAGCCCACTCGAAGCAGACAAAACAGAACTCCATGAAATACTTGATGCAAATGGATTTCCTACTAGGTTACTTCCAGCGTTGCTAAAAGAAACTAAAGAATTTAAATTTTGATCTAGTTGATTTGGTACTCCAATTGTAGTGAGCGTAGTATTAGGCAAATTACCATACGAATAATCTCCAGTTAAAAATACTTCATAACCTTTTCCTGGTGTTAATATAGTTGAATTTGATGTTACAGCAACAAAATCATCAGCACCCTCACTATAAGAGTATTGTGTTGGATAACTTGAAGGAGGACTATATACATAATATCTGGCAGGCAATTCAGCATCCCAATCAGCAAACGTAGATGCTTGAACAGGAGAAGACATATCAGCCCAAGTAGCAATTCTAGAAGTAATAAAACGTTGAATTATAAAGCTGCCTGAGATAGCACCTGTTCCTGTAATTGGAGCGATACGTGCAGTTTGGCCTGCGGTAGATGTCATTGTAAACGGCCTACCACCAGTACTAAATGTACCATTACTTATTGTCAATACTTCATTTAAAATATATGTTCCACTCGCCAAACTTACACCTGAAGTATTATTGATTGTTAATCCAGTAAAGGTTGTTGTGCCCAAAGTGTTAGAAACAGTTTGAGCACTAGTTCCATTAAAAGTAACTGTTTTTCCAGCACTTGCAGTGAATGAGCCTGCGTTTGACCAATTACCACCAACTGTTAAATCAAAATTATTAGAATTTAGAGCGTTGTTTGCATTTATTGTTAAATTGTT
Organism: uncultured Chitinophaga sp.; assembly: GCA_964549315.1. GTDB lineage: Bacteria > Bacteroidota > Bacteroidia > 2-12-FULL-35-15 > 2-12-FULL-35-15 > 2-12-FULL-35-15. Next base: position 3,600 of record CAZJUY010000004.1, read on the forward strand.
TCCTACGGTAGTATTTGATGGAAGTGATTTTGTTCCAGAAACACCTGCAATAGACAAATTGTAATAGCCAGAAGTAGTTACAGGTATATTACCAGTGGGATAAGTTAAAATAACGCTATTGCCAGAAGAGGACGCAGTAAACGTTCTTCCTGACATAAATCCGCTTGATCTAATTGTAAGACTTGAATTTGCTCCATTAATCCATGTTGCACCAGCAGAAGTAGGAACGGTAGTTAAAGTAAAATTACCCAAATTAGTCACAGTAGCATTTGCGATACTTACATTGGCCAACTTCACAATGGTTGTACCAGCAGATATAGTTCTTGAAGATCCGCTTGCAAATGTATAACGAACACCAGTTGAAGGAGACGAAAAAGTTCCACCACCTGAAATACTCAAACCTGCTATTCCGGGAAAAACAATTGCACCATTCGAACCTGCCTCAGTACCATTTACTACATAGTTACCCCAAATTGAAAACACGGCTGGGCTATTTACAGTAATTGTACCATCTACTGTTAAATCTCTACAAGCACTAGTAGTGTTATTTATTATATTATGCCCTAGCAAAATAGTTAAATCGTCATCACTGTCTGGTATTCCATCTGAATCAAAACCAACGACTACCCATGATGCAGCGCTATTGTATGATCCAGAAGCGATATTAGAGGTAAAAGTTGCAGCGTTTAATCCTAAACCTGCTGATAACATTGAAATAGAAAAAATAGTAAATAATTTTTGTTTCATCTCTTTTTTTATTAAAATAATATGGATAACAAATATACAACTAAAATTTAATAATAATAGCACCTTTAACCTGTACGAAAAAAAAAACAAAAAGTTACTAAATGCTTTAATAATGTAAAAAATCAAATATATTTTGAGTTATATATTTATTATCTTTGTTTTTTGTAATTTATGAACACTAAAAAGAAAAATTCTATAATAGAAATTGAAGATTTATTATCACTTGTAAAAATTTTTACAAAAAATTGGTATATTATCTTTTCAATTTTATTTTTATTTAGCCTTGTATCTTATTTATATATTTATAAGCTGACTGATGTATATGCTGCTAAATCCCAAATTTTATTAAAGAATGATGAAACCTATGATTATCAAAATCAAATTTATAAAGGAATTGGTTATTATCAAGGTTATCAAGATAACACCAATCAAATTAGAGTTATAACGTCTAATAACCTTATTTCAGAAGCATTATCAAAATTAAATTTGAACGTATCTTATTTTATTGTGGGGAGACTAAAAACCACAGAAGTATACCAAGGTGTTCCTTTTGAGGTTATAACAAAAACAGTTAATCCTATTTTATTTGAAAAGAAAATAAAGATAAATCTTATTAATGAAAATCAATATAAACTTACTTATGAAAAAGGAGAATTAGTTGTTGAAAAAGCTGGTGTCTTTGATGTGCCTATTGAAGATTCTGATTTTATTTTAACTGTAAAAAAAAATGATATAATAAATAGTAAAACAATTGAAGGTTTAAAGGAAACAGAATATTTTATTAAAATTCACAGTTTTGATAATTTAATAGCAAAGATTAAAAGTGGACTTTTTGTTGAGAGTATAGAAAACACCACGATTCTTGAATTGTCTCTTCACGATGAAATTCCGCAGCGGGCCATTACTTTTATTGATACTCTTTGTAGTGTTTATATTAACTACACGTCTCGATCACAAATAATAATAAATAACAATACGTTAGAAAATATTGAGAAACAGCTAAAAGAAATAACTGAAATATTAACTACAATTGAAGATGATTTGGAGAATTACAAATCACAAAAATCCATCTTAAATTTAACGAAACAAGAGGATAATTATTTTACAAAACTGGTAGATTATGATGCAAAAAAAAGACAATTAGAATTATGGATACAGTCATTAGAATCCTTACAAAAATACATTATTTCTGTAGGGAATATTGTGGATTCCAAATTGCTTCCTCCATCATTTTACATTGAACCGGGCGATGATTATTTGAAAACAGCTTTAGGTAAATTATATTCACTTCAAATGGATAGAAATCAGCGTCTAAATGGTTCAACAGATAAGAATAGGAATATAAGTGAGTTGGATCAAGAATTAGATTTATTAAAGAAAAATATTTTAACATACATTGACAATTCAAAAAATGGCATTAGAGAAAAAATTCTTGATGTTAAAAAACAAATTGATGATTATACATCTTTAATCAAAACGGTTCCAAAAACGCAAAGAGATTTGTTGAATATTCAAAGAAAATTTGAAGTTAATGAAAGAATGTATTCTTATTTGCTTGAAAAAAGAGCGAGTACTTTAATTGCAAGGGCTGGGATATTGCCTGAAACAAGTGTTATTGAAACAGCACATTCGGTAGGCATTGTTTACCCAAATAAGAAAAAGATATATTATTATTTTATTACAGTGGGCTTGTTACTAGCACTAATTATTATTGCTATTCGAACAATTTTATTTTCAAAAATAGAAACAATTGAAGAATTAAAAAAACTTACTTCTATAACTATTTTGGGGCAAATTTTCCTAAATAAAAATGAGTCTAATGATTATATTGTGGTAGATAAAGACATAAAATCTGCCATTTCTGAAAGTTTTAGAGGTATAAGAACAAACTTGCAATATATGGCAAGCGAAGCCCTTTCAAAGACTGTTTTAATCACATCTTATAACCCAGGGGAGGGAAAAACTTTTTGTTCTATTAATATTGCAACCATTCTGGCTAAAGCAGGAAAAAAAGTTCTTCTTTTAGAACTAGATTTACACAAGCCCAAAGTTCAAAAAGCATTGAATATGACTTCTAATATTGGAGTTAGCACAATTTTAATAGGAAAACATTTGCCTGAAGAAGCTGTATTGCCTACCAGTATAGAAAATTTATCTGTTATACTTTCTGGACCAACCCCTCCAAATGCCTCTGAACTAATTTTAAGCAAACATCTTAAGGAATTATTTGCTTATGGGAAAACGAATTATGACTATGTTATAATTGATACTGCACCAGTTGGTTTGATAACTGATGCCTTGGTTATAATGAAAGAAGTTGATATTTCGCTGTTTGTAATTAACGCACGTTTTGCTAAAAAACAAATTATAGATGTTGTGGAGGAAATTGTAACGGTAAATAAAGTATCCAATTTTGGTTTGATTTTAAATGGGGTGAAAAAACAAAAATCTCGTTACTATTATAATTATGGTTACGGTTACGGTTACGGTTACGGTTATGGTTATGGTTATGGTTACGGTTATGGTTATGGAAAGGCTGATAACAGGGATGAACAAATAAAAAACAGCTAAGCTTTAATGTTACAAAATAAAGATGAGAATTGGGATTTAATTATTGCTCCTAAAACAAATTTGTTTAGAATTGATTTTAAAGAAATTCTAAAGTATAAAGATCTCTTGTTTATGTTTGTTAAAAGAGATATTGTAACTGTTTATAAACAAACAATACTTGGTCCTGTATGGTATATTTTTCAACCATTACTCCAAATGATAACATTCATTGTTATTTTTACTAAAGTAGCTCAACTCTCTACTGATGGTGCACCTCCTTCACTATTCTATTTGTCAGGTATTGTAATTTGGAATTATTTTTCGGATTGCCTTAACCAAACAGCAAACACGTTTACTGATAATGCTGATATGTTTGGAAAAGTATATTTTCCTAGGCTAATAATCCCTCTTTCAAAAGTATTAAGTGGATTTATTAAATTTTTAATACAATTTTCCTTTTTTTTAGTTATCTATTTTTATTTTCTTTTTTTTAGCGAACTAGAGGCTCCGTCTTTGACTATTTTTTTGCTGCCTTTGTTATTAATACTGATGGCTGGTTTAGGTTTGGGCTTGGGTTTGATTTTTTCAGCGTTAACAACAAAGTATAAAGATTTGAAATTTTTGTTGCAATTTGGAATTCAACTCTTAATGTATGCTACGCCTGTTATTTATTCATTAAGCACAATTCCTGATAGGTATCGATTTTATTTTTTTTTAAATCCATTAACACATTTGGTTGAAACGTTTAAATCTATTTTTATAGGTAAATCTGAAATAAATACTTTTGGTATTTTGTACTCATTTGTGTTTATGATTGTGGTTTTAATTTTAGGGGTTTTAATATTTAATAAAACTTCCAAAAAATTTGTTGATACTGTATAAAAAATGAATAAATTTTTTCTGAATAAATAATGGAAATTAAAGACAAATCAAGAAAAAGACATTTAGCCAAAACTGTTACATGGAGAATTGTTGGTACTATAGATACAATGATTTTAGGATGGATTGTGTCTGGTGATCCATTAACAGGTTTGAAAATAGGAGGGCTAGAGGTTGTTACAAAAATGACTCTTTATTATGCTCATGAGCGCGTGTGGTTTAAATCAAATTACGGACTAGCAAACCGGGTAAAAAATAAAACTGAAGAATAATTATTATATAATAATAAATTGTAGTAAAATGAGTACTAATGGTACTGTCATAAAAGTCGAAAATCTTTCTAAACTTTACCGATTGGGGCAGGTGGGAACAGGAACCGTTTCGCATGATTTGAACCGTTGGCTGGCCAAAATAAGGGGGAAAGAAGATCCTTTTGCACTGGTAGGTCAAGTGAATGATCGTACTCAAAAAGCAGATAGTGATTATGTATGGTCATTAAAAAATATAAATTTTGAAGTAAAACAAGGAGAAGTTTTGGGTATAATCGGTAAAAATGGTGCAGGAAAATCAACACTATTAAAATTATTATCTCAAATTACTTCACCTACTACTGGGACAATAAAAGTGAAAGGAAGAATTGCAGCCTTGTTAGAAGTTGGAACTGGCATGCATCAAGAAATGACAGCTCGTGAGAATATTTATTTAAATGGTGCTATTTTGGGGATGCAAAAATCTGAAATAAAAACAAAATTTGATGAAATTATTGATTTTTCGGGTTGCGCTTTGTATGTGGATACTCCCATCAAGCGCTTTTCATCCGGAATGCGTGTTCGTTTAGGCTTTGCTGTTGCTGCTTTTTTAGAACCAGAAATTTTAATTGTAGATGAAGTTTTGGCTGTAGGGGATGTAGAATTTCAGAAAAAAGCAATTGGAAAAATGCAGGATGTATCAAGAGATGGAGGAAGAACAGTGTTATTTGTGAGTCACAATATGGCTGCCGTAAAAAATCTGTGTACTAGAGGTATTTTGTTAGATAAAGGGCAATCTGTTTTTTCAGGAAATATTAATGAAGTTGTGGACGAGTATTTGAAAAATGGAGATATGGCTCAAGAAGGTATTGGAAAAATAGCTTGGGAATTAGAAAAAGCTCCAGGAGAGGAAGAAGTTAACTTAGTATCTATAAAACTTTTTAATGAGACAAATGAAATAGCAAATACTTTCCTTACTTCTAAGCCAATAAAAATTGAAATTTTTTATAGGGTGAAAAAAGAGATTTCAGGTGCTCGGCTTATTATGCAACTTATAGATAATAACCATTCTGTTATCCTCACATCTACTAATCATGATGTGGATTCAGGAACCAAAGCTCCAGGAGTATATAAAACAATTTGTAATTTACCTCCCAATTTATTGAATAAAGGAAGGCATAATGTTTTTATTCAAATGGGAATACCTGGTGTTAAAGTATTAGTTCCTGGAAGAAATTTTCTTTATTTCGATACTGTTTTAATGGATAATAATGGATCAATATATCCCGAAAACTGGCCAGGGGCTGTTGCACCTAAGCTTTTATGGGAAACAATTAAAGAATAATATTATGAAAAAAAAAATAATAAGTGGCATTAAAACAATTTCATCTTTTCTTTACTCAACGAAAAAAAATGAAAACATAAAAATTTTTAATGACGATGTTTTTCTAGTTTCTTATCCAAAGTCTGGAAATACCTGGGTGAGACATTTAATAGGAAATTATTTATCTAAGGGCGAAATGGATTTTGTTAATGGAGCGACTTTGATGCCCGATATTCATTTTAATCCTCAAGATATTGCTAATATTGGCTTTAGGCCTCGTTTTATCAAAAGTCATTTTCCATACAGACCTGAATATAAAAAAGTAATCTATATAGTTAGAGATGGTAGAGATGCATGTGTAAGCTATTTTTATTTTTTAAAAAAGATGCAGCAAATAGAATTGGAAGTCACTTTTAGTGATTATTTTGAAAATTATTTTAACACTGGAAAATCAGCTTTTGGCAAGTGGAATGACCATGTTTTTTCGTGGTTGCACGAAAAAAAATCAAATGTTTTACTAGTTAAATACGAAGATTTGCTCTCTGATACTTATAGAGAAATGCAAAGAATGTTAACATTTGCTGGACTTGAAATTGATTCAGATAGAATAAAGGTTGCTATTGAAAAATCTTCTTTTAAAGAGATGCAGAATGACGAAAAAAAAAATGCAGATTATTTGAGTTCAATGGGACATAAAACGGGTCATGTAGATTATGGGATAGTTAGAGAAGGAAAATCTGGTGTTTGGGAAAAGGAGTTTAGTGAAGAAGAGATAAACAAGTTTTGGGAATTGAATGGAGATGCTATGAATTTTTTAGGGTATACACATTAATTAACATTGGATTAGTTATTATGCTGAAAAAATTAATACATTATTTTTTTGAAAAATATATTTCTTCAGAATTGATAGAAAGAAAATTAGCTAATTTATATATTCAAAGATGTGAAAATAATGTTATATTAAGAGAAAATTCAGTTTTTAGTTCTTCTGCTAAGGTCTACAATTCAAGAAAAAAAGACAATATTTCAATAGGCCAATCTACTCATATTTATGGAGAACTTCTGGTCTTTGGATATGGAGGGAAGATAAGCATTGGATCTTATTCATTTATTGGTGAAAATACCAAAATATGGAGTGGCGAGTCAATTCTTATAGGTGATAATGTCTTTATTTCACATAATTGCAATGTATTTGATACTAATTCTCATGAGATAGATTATCAAGAAAGGGAAAAAACGCATCACTATAGATTAAAGAATAATTTGTCTACTAATATTAAAGGAAATGTCATAACAGCACCGATTGTTATTGAAGACAATGTTTGGATTAGTTTTAATGTAATTGTATTAAAAGGAGTAAGAATAGGTAAGGGGTCTATAATAGCTGCAGGAGCAGTGGTAACTAAAGATATACCTCCATTTTCAATTGTAGTTGGCAATCCAGCTAAAGTAATAAAAACATTGAAGCATGAATATAATTAAAAAAATTGCAAGAGTTTTCGGATTTGATATTATTAGATTTTCCAAGCCTAAAACTACCCTTTCCACTAAGATATCAAATACAAATAAAGTCTCCAACAAAGAAGTAATTTCAGGTGAATTTGCAAAAGAAGTTTTAGAGAGTGTTGGAAGGAAATCCAATATATCTTCGTTTACATATTTTAATAGGCCAGATAAATCATCTGAGAAAATGGAATTAGCTGAAAATTTATGGTGGAATGAAAATGGAAAAATAATTGAAAAGGTATGGGTACTTTCTGACGATTTAAATAGTAGATATAGAAGTGCATATGTATCAAAAGCGGCTGATTTTTTTAAAACTCACAAAGGAGAAGCAAAAATTTTAGATTTAGGTTGTGGTAGTGGTTGGTTTGGCAGAATGATTGCAAATGAACATATGAATTATGTAGGAATGGATTTCTCTTCGACTCAGATTGAAATAGCAAATCAAAAAAAAGAAGGTTTGAAAAATGAAAAATATCTAAATTATTATTGTGTTAGTGACATTGAAAATATTCCAAACCTAGAACAAACTACTGGAGTAGTTATTCATGCATTTCTTCACCATTTATATTGGGAAGATTTGAGAGCGCTTTTTAATAAACTACATTTAATCTTACCCGAAGGATGTAAATTTTTTATTATGGAGCCTATTTATCCGGACTTAATAAATCAGACGAATCCTGATATTATTAAGAAAAAATTATTGGCGGTTGAGTTACTTTCTGCTTTTAGAAAGTATTTAGCAGAAAAGAAAAGTGTCATTATTTCAAGTGGTTTTTATGATATAAATACAGAAACAGAGTTATCAGAAATGTTTAAAGAAAGTTCTCGAAATAGCTTTTTTTTCTCCCCTAAAGAAGTTCCTTTTAGGATGACTGAATTCAAAGAATTCCTTAGAAATTATATAATAATCAATAATTATTACTATTGTGGTATTACCAATTTAGAGACCGCTCAGTTTATTGATAGAGTTGAAAATTCTGTTTTGAAAAAAGATTTGGTAAATACATTGATGCCTTTATCAGAAAGTATTGACACTCTTCTATTGTCAGAGGGTTACGTTGGGTTAAATCCTAATGAATATTTGTTTACATGTTTTGAAGGCATTCTTAAGAAAAAATAATATGAAAATAACATCATTAATAAATAAAGTGGCAAGGGAAGTATTTGGAATTAATATTTCTCGAGTTGAAAAAAAGAAGATATCGCCAGAGGAAAGAATTGACCAGTATCTTAATTCTGGCAGGATTCCTTGGTCTATAGGATACAATGAATATAAGTGGAATAGTATATTAAAATCAATAAATGATTTTAATATACTAGAAAAATTTAGAACAAATCAATTGCTGCCAGAATTTTTTGGACTAGGTGTTGATGATAGATCTGTAGAATATCCTTGGATTTTTTCAAACATAAAAAATGGTAAAGGAACCATGTTGGATGCTGGTTCAACTTTTAATTATGCTTCACTTGTTGAACTTCCTATTATTAAAACAAAAGAATTAACGATTTTAACTTATTTTCCTGAAGCAATAAATTTTAATTCGAATAGGATTTCATATTTATATTCCGATTTACGAGATATTCCGTTAAAAGATAATTTGTTTGATGAAGTTATTTGCCAATCTACTATTGAGCACATAGGAATGGATAATTCAATGTATGGATATAATAATACTACTGCGGAAATAGGGAAAGCCAAGGACTATAGTTATTTAGATGCAATTACAGAATTAGTAAGAGTTATTAAACCCAAAGGTCAGTTATTGCTAACATTCCCTTTTGGTAAATACGAATTTCATGGTTTTTTTCAACAATTTGATAAAGAAATGTTAGGAAAAATGAAAGAAATATTTGATAAAAATGGGAAAACTACATTTGATTTTTTTCAATATAAGAAAGAAGGTTGGTTTTGGTCTGATATTGATAATGCTTCAAATAGCGAATCATATAATCCGCACACTGGCGTTGGGAAGGGAGATGACGGAGCAGCTCATTCAAGGGCGATATGTTGCGTGAAATTTGTAAAAGGATAAATGAAATTAAAATTATTAATAATAGGTTCAGAAGGTTTTATAGGTTCTCATTGTAAATTTTATTTTACTTCAAAAGGGCATGAAGTAATTAGCTGCGATGTAAATAATTTGAGTGAAAAAAATTATATTTCATTACAGTCAATTGATAATGATTTTAATAAATTGTTTTGTACCCAAAAATTTGATTATTGTATTAATGCGGCTGGTTCAGCGCATGTGAACTATTCTTTTGAGTTTCCAGAAAAAGATTTTGAGTTAAATGTTTCGCTTGTAATTAATTTATTAGGTGCAATTAAAAATAATTGCCCAACATGTAAGTTTATTAACTTTTCAAGTGCTGCTGTGTATGGAAACCCTGCATCGTTGCCAATTAGAGAAAACGCTGAAACAAATCCACTCTCACCTTATGGGTATCATAAATTATTAAGTGAGAATTTGTTAAATGAATATCATCGTTTTTTTGGTTTGCAGACTTGTAGTTTAAGAGTTTTCTCTGCTTATGGACAAGGTTTAAAGAAGCAATTGTTTTGGGATATTTACAAAAAATCAATTAGCTCAGATGTTATTACTTTGTATGGTACAGGGAAAGAATCCAGAGATTTTATTTACATATATGATTTAATAAATATAGTAGATTTGGTAATGAAAAATGCAAATTTTCAGGGAGAGATTTACAATGTAGCTAATGGTCAGGAATTATTTATTAATGATGTTGTTGAATTGTTTTTAAAAAAGATGAACTGGAATGGGAGGATTTTATTTTCTGGAGAAAATAAATTAGGTGATCCGATTAATTGGAAAGCCGATATAGAAAAAATTAAAAAAATAGGATATATACAACAATTTGATTTTTCTAAAGGAATAGACAAGGTGACTGAATGGCTAAAAGATTTAAAATAGGATTAATTTATACTGAAAATAAAGATTGGATTGCTGGATCCTATTATGTAATAAATCTAATTCATGCACTTAATACATTAAGTGATGAATCTAAACCTCAATTAATTATTCTGTCTTTTTCACCAGAAGAGTTTAATGCTCCCCAAAACACTGGTTATCCTTATCTTAAATTTTTTCTTTTAAATGAGAAAGAATTTTGGGTGTCTTATACTTTATATGAACGCATTGTGAATAAAATTTCACGTGTGTTTTTGAAAAGAAATATATTTTCCCGTGAACAAACGTATAAGCGTTTAAAACTCAATTTAGATGTATTATTTCCGGCTACTACTCATGTTTATTTTTCTGAAATAAAAAATCGTTTATTTTGGATTCCAGATTTTCAAGAACACTTTTTACCTCATTTTTTTTCTAAGGAAGAAATTGAACGGAGGAAATTACTTCAGCTAAATTTATCAAAACAAAAAAACCCAATTGTTTTTAGCAGTAAGAATGCCATGAGCCATTTTCAGCAGTTTTACCCGAATTCAATAGCCAAACCTTATGTTTTGCAGTTTGCTGTTACTCATCCAGATTTTAGCACTATTGCACCCCAAATACTATTTGAAAAATATAACATTAAAAAACCTTATTTCTTTTGCCCTAATCAGGTATGGGCACATAAAAATCACATCACTGTTTTAAAATCATTATGGATTTTAAAATCAAAAGGAATAGATGACCTTCTTGTAGTTTTTTCTGGTAAAGAAACCGATTATAGAAATCCTGAATTTCATAAAGAGCTAAAAAAATATGTTACAGATCATGGATTAGAAGAAAATGTTAAATTTTTGGGATTTATTGCCAGAGAAGATCAATTGCAGTTAATGAATCAGGCAATTAGTGTAATACAGCCATCCTTATTTGAGGGCTGGAGTACAGTAGTGGAAGATGCAAAAGCTATGAATCAATATGTACTTGCTTCGAATTTAGAAGTGCATAAAGAACAATTAAAAGAGAATGTTTCATTTTTTAATCCTTTAGATCCTGAAGAGCTATCAAAGTTGATAGAGTCTTGCATACGCACAAAACCATTAAAGATTAAGAACGATTATGCTAACAACATTAGAATTTTTGGAGAAACATATATTGAAATAATAAATGTAATTGTTCAAGGAAAATAAATGTTGTGGTATATTGTAAAATCAATTAAATTTTAGTTTGTTACACAAAAACAATTGCACCTTTTTTATTGAGTAAAGAAACAAATGTTTAATAACGACCGTTGGCTCATTAAATAAATTTTTTAATCCTTGGCGATATAATTTCGAAGATTGGTGATCAATTCTTAAATGATAGAGATACGAGTCGATGCAAATTTTTTTTGATTTAGAATAATAACTGGGATTTAGTAATGGTAATGTTTTTGTAAAAAAATAACTAGTCATCGTTTCTTCAATAAATTGCAAATTGCCCAAAGCACTTTTGGTTTTTGGGTGTCGTCTAAAATTACATAAATATTCATCTATGTAATCAAATTTATAATTACTTGATGCAATTTTAAGCCAAAAATCCACATCCATTGAATAATGAAGGTTGGTGTCCAATGGTCCTAATTGTTTGAATATAGCTAAGCTAAAAAAAGAGCCAGGTTGATTAATAATGCATTTATTTGTAAAAGGCAAGTAGTAGTTATTATTGATTAATTTGCTTTTGTTTTGGATACTTAACTGAATGCCATTTTCATCCACAAAGTAACAGTTTCCTACTAAAAAATGGAATGGTTGTTTATTCCAGTATTCAGCTACTTTTTTAAGAGTTTCTGGCAAATAATAATCATCTGAATTTAACCAAGTAACAATTTCGCCTGAAGCCAAGGATAAGCCTCTATTGATCGCAAAACTTTGTCCTTCATCTTTTTTGCTCTCCCAATAATAAATTTTTGATGCATATTTTTTAATAATTTCAACGCTACCATCTGTGCTGCCTCCATCTATTATAATATATTCTATATTAGGATAGTTTTGATTGACAACTGATTCTATAGTTTTTTCTAAGAATTGAGCTTGGTTGTATGAGGGGGTTATTATGCTTATTTTAGGAAAAAAAATCATTAACTTTGCTCTTGTGTATATAATATACAAATATATTTAAATTTATAAGCATGAAACTTTTACTTTCGATTTTTAGTTTTCTTTTGTGTTCAATTGTTTTGAATGCTCAAACGTGGGATTGGGTGCAAACAATTCGTCCTGGAGGCAATGAATATTGTTGGGATGTGGCTAATGATCCTCAAGGTAATGTTTTAACAACCGGTAGAGTAAAAGCGTATTCTACATTTGGTTCAGGAGCATTTACATTAAGTCCACCACCAAAATCAGTTGCTGAAACAGATGTATTTGTTGCCAAATACAGAGCAAATGGAAGTTTAGTGTGGGCTAACCGAGATGGTGGTGTGCAGCCTGATTGGGGAAGGTGTATTACTTCCGACAAGCAAAGTAATGTTTTTGTTACTGGTGATTATTGTGATTCAGCTTATTTTGGCTCCAATTTAATTGTGCCAGTTGGTTCTGTTACAAATCGTAATATTTTTATTGCTAAGTACGATAGCTCCGGTGTGTGTTTGTGGGCAAAAACGGCTGGAAATTCTGCTAATTATTCGAGAGGCTATGGTATTACAACCGACTCGTTAGGTAATTGCTATGTAACTGGGCATATTAGTGGACCTTCTAATTTTGATGGATTAGCATTTGGTATTTCGGGTAAAAATATTCCATTTATTGCTAAGTTCTCTCCTTCAGGAAATTGTATATGGGTAAAACATATTGTTTGCCAATATACTGGTGAAGGAAATGATATAAAATTAGATAAGGATGGAAATATCGTTGTTGTAGGAGCGTATAGGGGAACCATTTATTTTGGTACAACAACTTTTGCAGGTAATAGTCCTTCATGGAGCGATGTTTTTATAACTAAATTAGATCCTAATGGTAATTTTATTTGGAGTACGGTTGCAGTAGGAGCATACCAAGATCAGGCAAATGCACTTGATTTTGATTCATCTGGAAATGTATACGTTGTTGGTAGTTTTGCCAATGATCTTACTTTTAATTCCACAACAACAACAATTAATAGCCAAGGAACAGGAACCACTGCAACTTCTGCAAATGCAATGGCTGATATATTCATTGCAAAATATAATTCTAACGGTGTTTTTCAATGGGTAAAAACCATAGGAAATGCTCTTCCTTCAGTACCTGGCGATCCTAATGATGCTTGGGCTGATGATATTTGTGTAACAAATAGTAATAAAATTATTATTGGAGGTTTTCTGTATGGAAATGTTAATATGGCTAGTATTAATTTATCTTTAGATTCAACTGTCCATAATTGTTTTGTAACAACATTTGATACTAATGGAAATGTTTTATGGTATAAAATACATGGGGGGCCAGGCAACAATTCGATAGTAAGAGGAGTTAGCTCGGATAGCTATTCTAATATTTATATTGGAGGTGAATTTAGTGGTACGCCATATAGTGTTTTTGATGCTATTACTGTACAGTCATACAATGGCTATGATGGTTTGATAGCTAAGTTATTGCCGCCTTTACAGCCAATGATTTTTGTAGATAGGCCAACTGCTTGTATAGGAGATAATCTTCAATTCACTGTTTTACAGGACGGTTATCCTTTATTTTATCAATGGAATTTGGGAGGAGCTATGCCTAGCACTTCATCTTTATATAATCCTTCTGTTAGTTATTCTTCATCGGGGACATATAATGTAGGATTAATAGTCTCCAATTTATATAATTCGGATACGATTTCATTTTCAAACTTTGTTAACATAAACCCTTTTCCGGTTGTATCTTTGGGAAGAGATTCTTCACTATGTGTTGGACAAACAATTCAGCTTGATGCTGGGGCAGGATTTAATTCATATAGTTGGAATGATGGTAGCTCAAATCAAACGATTTCTGCTTCTACTACAGGCCAATATTATGTAATAGTTTCAGATATAGCTGGTTGTAGCGCGTCAGATACTGTTCAATTAGATTTTAATATTTGTACTTCTTTTTATGAAACTGATGATAGTATTAACATCTCGTTGTTCCCAAATCCAGTAATAGATGAAGCTGTAATCAATTTAAAAGGGATTGATATTTTAGCTAATACAACTTTGTCTTTATTTAACTGTCATGGGCAAATAGCCAATGTTCCTATAAAAATTACAAATTCTGTTATGACTGTTGATATGTCGCATTTAAACTCAGGAGTATATTTTTATAAAATTTCACAAAATAACAGTGTTATCAAATCAGGAAAATTTATTGTTTCAGGCGTTAGATAATAATTTACATTATCAAATATGATTGTTGTAAAACTTTATGGCGGGCTTGGTAATCAAATGTTTCAGTACGCCTTTGGTCGATATTTATCCCACAAGAATAAAACTAAGCTAGTGCTTGATATTAATTCTTTTGACATGCAGAAATTAAGGAAGTATGAATTAAATATTTTCAATTTTAAAACATTTTTTTTGACCAATACTCAACGCAACACATTTTTTTTGCCTCCCCATGCATCTTTTTTAAATAAAGCTATTTATAGATTAAGTAAATTTTTTTATAATAATATTGTTGTTATAGAACCTCGTTTTTCCTTTTCGTATGATCTGCTTAATATTTCTCCTCGTGCATATTTAGAAGGTTATTTCCAAAGTGAAAAATATTTTATTGAAATAAAAGAAATAATAAAAAAAGATTTTACTTTCCACTCTCCTTTAAATATAGACAATAAAAACATGTTAAACATTATTAAAAATACTAATAGTGTTTCCTTGCATATTAGAAGAGGAGATTATGTTTTAAATCCAAATACCAATCGTATTCATGGAATATGTGATATTGATTACTATTTTAAATCAACAGAATATATGTGTTCTAATACAGAAAATCCAATATTTTTTATTTTTTCTGACGATATGAATTGGGTAAAACAAAATATTAAAATTAAAGCCGAACATTACTATGTTGATTTTAATAATTCTCAAAATGATTTTGAAGATATGAGATTAATGAGTTTTTGTAAACATAATATTATTGCTAATAGTAGTTTTAGTTGGTGGGGCGCATGGCTAAATGATAATAGGAATAAAATTGTCATAGCTCCTAAAAAATGGTTTAATGATTCTTCTAAAGATACTACAGATTTAATACCCTCAAGCTGGATAAGGATATGATACAAAGCCCTTCTGTTTCAGTTTTAATGCCTGTTTATAATGCGGAAAAGTATTTGAAGTATTCAATCGAAAGTATTTTAAACCAAACTTTTTTAAATTTTCAGTTTTTTATAGTAAACGATGGTTCAGATGATAATTCAGAGAATGTTATATTAGATTATGCAAATAAAGATAAACGCATCGTTTACATAAAAAATGAACATAACGAAGGTCTTATTCACACACTTAATAAAGGAATTGATATAATCAATAGTAAGTACTTAGTAAGAATGGATGCTGATGACATTGCTATGCCTGAAAGAATTAAAAAACAGGTAGAGTTCATGGAATCTAATCCTGAAATACTTATTTCAGGAACCCAAATTCAGTATTTTGGAGAATCAAATAACATATCTGACTTTCCTTTAAATCACAAATCAATTCATGCAAGATTACTTTTCGGTAGTGCCTTAGCACACCCAACCATTATTATTCAACTGAATAAATTAAAGGCTCATGGACTAAAGTATGATGAATCGTATTTACATGCCGAAGATTATAATTTGTGGACTAGAGCTGCAAAAGTTGGTAAACTTGCAAACATAGATGAAGTACTTTTGCATTACCGGCTAGAAGGACAGAATATAACTATCAATAATTGGCATACCCGAGAAAACCGCTTAAAAAAAATTGCTTCAGAATTATTGCAAGGGCTGGGACTACAGGCAAATGAGGAGAATCTTCTTATTCACATTGCTTTATCAGGCAATTCAATTAAAATAAATGATTTGAGCGCTCTTAAAAAATATTCAGATTTATTGATTTTGAAAAATAAAGAAAATGAGATTTATGATTCAGAGAGCTTGGAAAAAGAAATTCAAAAATGTTGGAAAAAATTATTTTATAAAGTGGCTGATGAAAAAAAGCTAAAAAAAATGACAGCTTATTTTTGGACTACAAAATCGATTTCATTTGCACATCTCTATTATTTTTTAAGCGTCTATAGATTAAAAAAGTTTAACTGATTTTTATTTTGGATAGTAAAAAAGACCATACGATACTGTTTTTATTCACTGCTGAATTTCCATTTTCATTAGGAGAAACATTCATTGAAAATGAAATGCCCTACCTTTCTGAAGGGTTTTCGAAAGTAGTCGTTTTCCCTTTTAAGAAGGAAGGAGGAATGCGTGAGTTGCAGAATAACATTCAGGTTCGTATTCTTTCATCTGCTGCTGATCTTTCTTTTCGAGATTATCTTCTACTATTTAAAATTTTGTGTTACGAGTTCTTGAAGATGAATCGTAAATTATTTTTCTTGAAAAATAGTGCTACATGGATTTCGCAGTTAAAAAAAGGAATTGTCTTAAGTAAGTCTTTGGAAAAGGAAATACTTGCTCGTGACAATGATGCGACTGTTTATTATTCCTATTGGATGAATGAATGGGCGCTAGCACTTAGTGTATTAAAACATAGAAACAAAATAAAAAGCTTTGTTTTTCGATGTGGAGGCTATGATATTTGGGACGAACGCTATGATGGAAATTATTTGCCTTTTCGATTTTATATGTATAAAATGAGTTCGGGTATTTATCCAAACTCCATGGTTGGTGAACGATATATAAAAGCATATCAGCATTTTGCATATAAAGTGAGGTGTTTGTATTGGGGGACTAATGATCAGGGTTTGAATCCTTTTGATTCAAACAAAATTGCCTGTATTGTATCTTGCTCAAGTTTAATACCTTTGAAACGAATCAACAAAATTATTGGAATCTTGAAAGAGGTTTCTTTCCCAATAAAATGGGTTCATTTTGGTGATGGTCCTTTGAAGGAGGACTTGATAGATCAAATGAAAGTGCTACCATCTCATGTTATTGTGGAGATGAAAGGGAATGTAAGAAACAATGAAGTGATGGATTATTATAAAAACAATTCGGTGACTTGTTTTATAAATGCAAGCAGTACCGAAAGTTTACCAGTTTCAATTCAGGAGGCAATCAGTTTTGGTATTCCTGTGATTGCTCCCAATGTTGGAGGGGTATCTGAAATTGTAAATGAAGAAACAGGGTTGTTGTTGGAAGCTGATTTTGTTGAATCAGAGGTTGCTTATTTGTTAAAAGATTTAATCAGGAATAAGTTTTCCCAGGCAGATTATCGTAAAAATGTTAGAATATTTTGGTCTAAAAAATTTAGTGCAAATGAAAATTATCCTGCATTTGTAAAATTACTTAAGTAAATTGTTATTTTGTGAGTTATTTAATGAGTTTTTAAATTTATTTTTAAATAATATTTTGAATTTATTTTTTGTATTGTAAATGCTTATTAATTTTTTTGATTACCTATATCGGTATTAGTGATATGAGAATTCTTCTGCTTTCGTTATATTATCCTCCTTTAAACACTATTGCTGCTACTCGCATTGCTGCCTTTGAAAAGTACCTCAAAATGCAAGGTATTGAACTAGATGTAATTACCCGATATTATGATTTGGAACAACAAAAAGGACAAAGTATGTTTTTGGGGAAAGAAAAGGCCAAGAATTTCAATGAAAATTATCGAAGAATCGACAATGTCATTTACTCGAATTATGATGAAACCAATTCGAAATTATCGTTTTCGAACTTTTTGCCACCTATTATTAAAGGATTGTACAATTATTGGCAGGTAGATGTTTTTCACTATGGATGGATTCGCTATGCTGAAATGGCATTTGAGAAAGAATGCAGTAAGAATAAATATGATTTTATTATATCATCCTATGGCCCCCCTATTTCCATGCTTCTAGCGAATAGAATTTCTAAAAAACATTCTATTCCGTTTTTAATTGATTTTAGAGATAGTTATATTAATGAGAAAGATAAAACATATCATTTAAAAATGAAACAGTTCAGTCTTAATAGAATGCTGAGTAATTGCAGCGGGCTTATTTTTTCTACGGAAGGAATGCAAAATTACTTTGCTGGGAAAGTTTCAAAAAAAATAAATGAAATTCCTTTTTGTGTTGTTTATAATGGTGTAGATGAAGTAACAAATGGATGGATTGAAAAAGGCGAAATAGCTAAATCTTTTTACCAAATTAAACAGAAACATACCTTACTTTTATTGCACACTGGAACGTTATATGAGGGGCAGAATAGCAAGTTTTTTATTGAAGCGGTGGAAAGATATAATGAAGCGAATAAAAAAAATGTAGCTATTGTGTTTCTTGGTCTGGCGGAAAATAAAGCAAATGAAATTCCTAGATTACCTTTCATTTATTTTTTACCTAAAGTAGGGCATTCAGCAGCGATGTATTTTCAAAAAGAAGCAGATGCTCTGCTTTTGCCTATTTGGGATGGTAGGTATACTGGCTTTTCTGGTAAAACACAAGAGTATTTATATTCAGGAAACTTTATTATTACTAGTCCAAACCCACAAAATGATTTAAAAACGTTTCTTAATCTTTCGCCAAATGTTAAAATTTGTAATGACTATAATTCTTTTGAGGATTTTATTAGTAAAATTTGTTCAAGAAATTATTCTAAATTGCAATTGCAAAGTAAGGAAAAATTATTTCGTTCTTACTGGGTGCAAAAATTAGCAGTTTTTTTAACAAAACTAAAATTAGATGAGTAAACAATCGTTATACTGGGTTGATAAAACTAGAGTTTGGGCATCTTTTGCTGTTGTTGTAATTCATATAAATTCATTATTCATAAATGTTTATGGTAAAGAAATAGAAGAATACTGGAGCTTAGCAAATTTTACTGGATCATTGGTTCGTTGGGCTGTGCCTGTATTTGTAATATTGAGCGGTTACTTATTGCTTTCTTCTGAAACAGTTGGGATAAGGTCATTTTTAAGTAAAAAAATTAAGAGAATACTATTTCCTTTGATAGGATGGTGTGTTATTTATTACCTCTATTTTTTCTTTAGAGCAGAGTACCTGAATGGCAGCCCGCTTGTTTTAAGTAGTACAGTTAATAACTTTTTATTAGGCAAACCATACTATCACTTATACTTTTTGTTTTTAATCTTTGGCTTATATTTGATAACACCAATAATAAAAATTTTTATTCATAATGCTAAAAAAAACGCAGTATTCTATTTGACTTTATTTTCAATTTCAACTTCTGCTGTTCCAATTTTTTTAGACTATTTTTTACCCCAAAAATGGTTTGAAGTAGTTGTTTTGGGAAATGAATCAATGTTTAACTATTTTATTTACTATTTAGGTTATTTTTTGGCTGGATTCTATATTGTTAAATATGTTGATATTAGTAAAAAAAATGTTTTGATTGCATGGATAGTTTTTTTTACTTCAGTATTTATAACTGTTTTAGGGACATGCGTTTATCATGATACGGGCTATTTTTATTCATATTTAAGTATTAATGTTTTTCTAATGTCTTTTTCTGTTTTTTATTTGTTTCTTTTTTATCAAAACCCTATTTCTCTTATAAGCCAAAAAGTGATAAAATTCATTGCTCCAAATACCTTAGGAATTTACCTAATTCATCCTATTTTATTTGAATTATTTCCGTTCATTCGACAGCTTTCATTTAAAGTAGGGCCTTTGATTGGCACTTTTATCATATCTATTACAGTATATTTTGTATCACTATTATTAATTGTTGCTGCTCGCAAAATTCCTATTGTAAAACTTATAGTGTAAAATTGTTATGGGACTAAAAATAACTTCATTTCGTTATGTAAAATTAAGTGGAATTTTCCTTCCCTTTATTGTATGGCATAATTCTTCTGTTAAGGTTAAAGCAGGTGTTGATATTAGATTGAAAGGGAGGGTAAATTTAGGTAATCGGAATAAAAAAGCGGTTGTAATTTCTTTGTTACCAATAAATATTTATTTCGGAAACAATTCAAAAATAAGCTTTGGACATTCTGTTTCTATTGGTCCAGGAGTTAATATTATAGCAAAAGACAATTCTAATTTTTCAGTTGGTAGCAATACCTATTTTACATCTGATTCTCACATAGAAGTTGTAAATTCAATATCTATCGGAAAGAATTGTGCAATTAGTTGGGGTGTAACAATAATAGATGACGACCATCATCAATTAATTAGTGAGGAAAATATAAAAGAAAAAAAAGTGCCATTTGTAAATATTGGAGATAAAGTTTGGATAGGATGTAATGTAACAATTTTAAAAAATACAATAATTGGGAATAATTGTGTTGTTGCGGCTGGAAGTATAGTAAGGGGGAGTTTTCCTGACAACAGTTTAATTGCAGGTAATCCTGCAAAAATTGTTAAACAAAATATTGACTGGAAGTAAAATGAATAACGAAAGAGGAATACTTATTATTGCTCAAGGTAAAGAGCGTTACATATGCATGGCAAAACAAATTGCTATTTCTTTGGCTATAAGTAATCCTGATGTTCCCAGAGTGTTGGTAACTGATTCTGCTGGTGAAAAACTAAAAAAGTATTATAATAGGATTATTCCTATTGATAATTCATTTGGTATAGGATATAGCCAAAAGCTATACATGTATCATTATAGTCCGTTTAAAAAGACATTGTTTATTGATGTAGATTGTTTAGTTATTGATTCTATTGATTGGCTTTTTGAACGATTTAATCAACATCCTGTAAGTGTTATTGGTAAAAAAGTTACCTCTGGAAATTTGTTAGGAACATCTGTTGAATTGTTGAAAACGGCTGTAAATGTTGATTACTTGCCGACATTTAATGGCGGAGTCTATTATTTTGAAAAAGGAGAGAAAGCAGAAAAGGTATTTAAAGATGCCATCCATATTTTTAAAAACCGTTACAATGAGTTAAATCTATGGAAATTTAGTGGCCAACCTGGAGATGAACCAGCAATGTCAATTGCTATGGCAATGCATTGTATGCAACCTATTGATGATGAAAAAAAAGGCATGTACACACCTGTTGGGCAGAAAGGTGTTTTTAAAATGGATGCATTAAAAGGAATTTGTGAGTTTTACAAGCATGGTGAAAAAGTAACGCCAGCAATTATGCATTTTGGAGGAGGATATCCAGAAGCTTTTCATTACAGAAGAGAAGTTGCAAAGCTTAAATTAGTTTATTATTATAAATTACCAAAAGCATTTACTAGTTTTTTAGTAAATGCCCTTTACAATCCTTCTTACATTGTTTACGTATTTTTATATCGTATTATTAAAAAAATGATTAAAGGAGGAAAACTAAAACTTACACCCATAATGCCAATGTTTAGATTCGAATAATGAAAAATAAAGTTTTAATTGTTTATGCAAAAGATACAAGCGAGATTTTTAATAGGCAATCTGCTTTAGGCTCTTATATTCATTGTTTAGCATCCATTCTTGTGAAAAATGGATATAAGGTTAAAATTAATGATATTTTATTTAATGAAATTTCCGAGCAAGAATCAATCTCAGTTGCTAAAAAAGGCGGGTCTTTTTTTAATTTTTTTTTACCATCATTTCTAAAAGAGTACATAAAAGATGTGCGCTTATTCGTATGGATGAGTAGTTTATTTAACAAGATTGATAATGGTGAGTTCTTTGATATAGTTTTGGAATTTTACACCTATGGTTCTGATGTCGGGTACAAATTATCAAAAAAATATAGCAAACCTATAGTTTTAGTTTATGATAATCCTGTATTGGAGGAACATTCTTTTTTTCATAGTGGGCAACTATTTTTTAAAAATAAAATTGAGTTATTAGAAAAACAAAGTCTATTACAAGCACACTCTATTGTTGTTTATTCAAAAGCAGTAGAAAATTATTTAGTAAAAAAAACGAATATAGCTTTACCTTGCTTTATCCATCAAAATGTTGATTATACACGATTTGAATTTATCGATCAGAAACCATTAAGTGATGTAATTAACATTGGTTTTATCGGGTCATTTTTGAAATGGCATAAGGTAGATCTACTGCTAAATGCATTTACAATTCTTAAAAAAGATGGGTTTAACATAAAATTATTTTTGCTTGGAAATGGTATGGATTACGAAAATATAAAGAAGCAAGTTTTAGTTAACGATTATGTAAAAGACATAGAAATGCCTGGTTTTATGGATGGAAAGAGGCTTTTTGAATATAAAAAGAAAATCAATATTGGTATAATGCCTGGCTCAAATTGGTATGGCGCGCCTAATAAAATATTTGAATATGGTGCTGCAAAAATGGCTGTAATAGCTCCAAATACACCTACAATAAGCCATTTGTTCAAAAATGATAATGAGTTAATGCTATTTGAACAGGATAATTTAATGGATTTTGTAGAAAAAATTCGATTTTATATTACCAATGAGCAGATACTGAAATCCCATTCTGAAAACCTTCAGATGAAAATTAAAAATAACTATTCTGAAATTATTACATTTGAATTCTATGATAAACTATTCAAAAAGTCATAAGCATATTTTTTTTGAAACATTTAGAAAAAAAATTAATGGTTAGTTCTAAAAATATTCCTGTCCTAAATTCTTTAAGGGCATTAGCTGCTTTATCTGTTTGTTTATTTCATTTTATTTGTACAGTAACTGGCTTTGTAAATAACGATTTTTTTTTAAGAATATTTTCATTTGGTCATTATGGAGTTCAAATGTTTTTTGTCATTTCAGGTTTTGTTATACCTTGGTCTATGTACTATGGTGGCTATAGAATTAAAAATTTTTTCACATTTACTTTAAAACGTTTGATTCGATTAGAACCACCCTATCTTATATCATTGCTTTTTGCAATAATTCACACTTATATTAGAACCTTTAGCAATCATTATAATGGTGTAGACATTACACCTTCCTTAACTCAGATTTTATTGCATTTTGGATATTTGATACCATTTTTTGAAGGACAAGTATGGATTAGGCAAGTTTACTGGACTCTTGCAATTGAATTTCAATATTATATTACTATTGGGCTATTATTTCCATTAATTATTAATAAAAAAAAATGGACGCGATTTATAATTTATTTATTATTCCTGATAGGTCCATTGCTTATTAAATCAAATTTTTTACCATTTCATTTACCTGTTTTTCTTTTGGGGATATTGTTATTCTTGCATCGTATTAAAGCCATAAATAAAATAGAACTTTTTTTGGTTGCAATTTTAAGTTGTTTTACGATTGGATATTTTGATAATATTGGAACAATTGTTTTTTCAGGATTTTCTTTTTTTGTAATTCTATACTTTGGTCAGATAAAATTAAAAATTGGCGATTTTTTAGGAAATATTTCATATTCGCTCTACCTTTTTCATAGTTTAACAGGTATGGTAATTTTGAATTATTTTGCTCATACCGTTACTCTACCAATTGTTAAATTTGTATTAATAATTATTGCTGTTTTGTTTAGTATAGCAGCAGCTTATTTAGTTTATCGCTTGGTTGAGCTTCCTTCTAAAAATTTTTCATCTCGAATAAAATATAAAAACAAAATACAAAGATGAGGATAGCGCTTTTTACGGATGGAATTTATCCATATGTTATAGGAGGGATGCAAAAACATTCATTTTACCTAGCAAAATATTTTGCTTTAAATAAAATTCAAGTTGATCTTTATCATACAGCATCAGATATATCTTCTATTCAAAATCTAAATTGTTTTACAGATGAAGAAAATAAGTTTATAACTTCATTTCCTATTAAATACCCTATTAAAAATAAGCTACCTGGGCATTATATTAGAGAAATGCACTCCTATTCTAAATTAATATTTGATGAGTTTTCAAAACAGGGAAAGGTTGATTTCGTATACATTCAGGGTCTTTGTGGAATGTATTCATTTGACCATAAATTGGAAATAGATATACCAATTGGTGTTAATTTTCACGGATTAGAAATGTTTCAGAAGGCGGCTAATTTTCGAACTAAGTTGGAACAATATCTGTTCAAAAGTAGGGTCTCGCATTCTTTGAAAAATGCAGATGTGGTTTTTTCATTAGGAGGTAAGCTTACCAAAATTATAAAAAAGCAAGGGATTCCAGACTTTAAAATATCTCAAGTTTCAATTGGAATTGATGATTCTTGGATTAGAACAACTGGGTTTATAAAAAATGAAATAAAAAAATTCATCTTTATTGGACGATATGAAAGACGAAAAGGAATTGAAGAACTAAATTTCGTCATTAAAGAATTAGCACAAAATAATGATTTTTCCATTGACTTTATTGGCAATATTCCTGAGGATAAAAAAATAAAATCTAATAAAGTCAATTATTTTGGCAGTATATCTGATATTCAAAAAATAAAAAAAATTTTATTAGATGCAGATGTTTTAATATGTCCAAGTTATAGTGAAGGTATGCCAACAGTTATTATGGAGGCTATGGCTTCTGGGTTGGCTATAATAGCCAGTGATGTGGGTGCCATATCAGAACAAGTGAATATCAAAAACGGAATATTGGTTTCACCGGGTGACAAAAATGAATTAAAGAATGCAATGATTGAAATGATTCAAAAACATCAGTTTGACTTGGATAAAATGAAAAAAGAATCGATCGAAATTGTTCGCAAAACATTTTTGTGGGACTTAATTATAAAAAAAACAATAGACGAAATTTCTTATATAGTCTCAAAAAACAGAGAAAAGCGAGTGTAATAGTAGCTGGAAATTTCTTTTTTTATTTATAATGTCAAATAGTCTTTTTTGCTAAATTTGTAATTGTTAACAAAAACAGCATATGAACGAATTAAAAGCATTTTTAGCGGACAATTTATCAGGATTTTCTCCAAAGGCAATCCCTGGTTTTATCTTTAGTTTTTTTATTTGTGCAGTATTATCTTTTATTTTAGGTCGTATCTATGTAAAATATGGAAATTCTTTATCTAATAGAAAGTCCTTTGCTAGGAATTTTATAGTACTTGCTATTACTACTATGTTTATTATATCGGTTGTAAAGTCATCTTTGGCTTTATCTCTAGGCTTGGTGGGCGCACTGTCAATTGTTCGTTTTCGTTCTGCAATTAAAGAACCCGAAGAATTAACTTATTTGTTTTTAACAATTGCAATTGGCTTAGGCTGTGGAGCAGGCTTAACAATTCTTACATTGATTGCCTTTGTTGGTTTTGTAATTGTAATATGGTTTAATAATCGATTGAAAAAAGATATCGAATCTCAATGTCTATACCTAACAATTAATAGTACTTCCCCAGAGAATGTAGATTTAGGAAAAATAATTGAGGAGTTAAAAAAGCAATGTTCATCAATCAAATTAAAAAGAAGTGATGAAAATTCATCTTCTATGGAAGTTTCATTTTTTGTTGAATTTGAAGACATTGCTCAATTAGAAGCTACTAAAAATGCATTGAAAAATATTCATCCATCGGTTTCCATAACTTTTATGGATAATACTCGTGATTTATAAATGTCCCAACTGAATGCAAATCAATCGGAAGAATTGCGTCATGAACGTAAATTTTTAATTGCCAACTATTCAGCATCAGATATTGAGCAGTTTTTAAAATTTCATCCGTTTTGTTTTACTGAGATATATCAAGAGCGTCAAGTGAATAATATTTATTTTGACACTTTGGGTTTTGCCAGTTATTATGGGAATACAGATGGAGATATGAATAGGGAGAAAGTTCGTATTCGTTGGTATGGAAACCTTTTTGGTGAAATCAATGCACCTGTTTTAGAATTTAAAATAAAAAAAGGATTACTTGGAAAAAAAGAATTTTACTCTTTAGCTCCTTTTAAATTAGATTCAGATTTTTCTAAAAAACAAATAACTTTTGCGATGAATAAGGAAAGTGTTCCTAAAAAAACAGTTGATTATATTAATTCTTTACAGCCAACATTACTTAATTCATATTTCAGAAAATATTTTATTTCTGCTGATAAAAATTATCGAATTACAATTGATAAAAAACTTTCTTATTATTACTTATCATACAATCAAAATAAATTTTTGAATCGTATTGTAGACCATTCGGCAGTTGTTTTAGAGTTAAAATACGATTCAAAGTTTGAAGATGAGGTTAAAGATATTGGAAATTATCTGCCATTTAAAATGACAAAAAATTCTAAATATTTACAAGGTATAGAAAATATACTTTTTTAAATTGTTCGAATGAAATTTATAAAAAAGGCTAATAAACAGATATCATTAAAACTTAAATTGTTTTTTTGTTTTTTAATTTTGTTTGGACTTATTTCATTTTTGTTAAGTATTAGATATTCTGGTAAGGCTAAAAATAATTTTCCCAATTTGCATTTTTCATCCAAATTAAGTCCTCCAATTTGTAATAAAAGTGCGGGTTTTTACAATAAAAATATTATAATTGAATTATTTACTTCAGAAAAAAATTGTGAGATTTACTATACGCTAGATGGCTCTGAACCTTACTTATCTTCCAGTAGGTATTCAGTTCCATTTTCTTTAAGTGATGCTACAAATAATAGAAATGTATTGTCTGCTATTCCAACCTCCCCTAGATGGAAACCTCCGGTTGGTAACGTATCAAAAGGCATAATATTAAGAGCAATTGTAGTAGATAAATATAATTCTAAAAGTGAGGAATTAATAAAATCATTTTTTGTTTTTGATGAAACAAATAAAAGATATTCGCTTCCCGTAGTATCAATAAGTTTGAATGAAAAAGACTTTTTTGGCTTTAATAAAGGAATTTATGTTTTAGGGAAAAGATATACTGATAAAGACAATTATATCGATAAAAATATTCCATTAAACCTTCCTTGGTGGGAGTATCCTGCAAATTATTTATTACGAGGGAATGATGCAGAGAGAGAAGCGCATATTGAGTTTTTTGAAAATGATGGACATTTAGGATTTGAGTCAAAGATTGGGTTAAGAATTAATGGAAATGCAACTAGAGGCTTTGCTCAAAAATCTTTACGAGTATCTTTTAGAGAAAAATACGGAAATTCAAGTCTTATTTATGATTTGTTTGATGAAAATACTAATCATTCATATCACTCCTTTATTTTGCGTAATTCAGGGAATGATTGGGATAAAACTATGTTTAGAGATGCATTTATGCAATCTTTGATGAAAAACTCATTTGTTGATATTCAAGATTACCGCGCTTCAATAGTATTCATTAATGGTGAATATTGGGGAATTCATAATATTCGGGAACGTTTTGATGAATTTTATTTATCAGAGAAATATAATTTAAACCCTGATAGTGTTACTATTTTAGAATTAGGTGGGGACATCCTATCAGGAAATAAAAGTGAGAAAAAGGCATTCTTAAATTTAATCGAATTTGTTAAAAATAATGATTTATCTATTGACAAAAATTATAAGTATATTGAGTCTAAAATTGATTTAAAGAGCTTCTCTGATTTTGTTATTGCAAATGTGTATTTTTGCAATAGTGATTGGCCAAATAATAATGTTAAGTTTTGGAAATACAATTCTAAAGTAGATTCAATAGGTGCTAAGGATGGTAAGTGGAGATGGATGCTTTACGATACGGATTGGGGATTTGGGTATAATAGTTTGAGCAAACCAGAATCAAATTTACTGGAAAAGGCTAAAAGTGTAGGTAGTGTAGGTGTGTTTTTTGCTGGATTAATTAAGAATAAACAATTCGTGAATTTTTTTCTAAACAGATTTAAATTTCATTTAAAGACTAGTTTTAACACAAAAAATGTATTAGTAAAGATAAATCAATTTAAAAATATTCTTAAGCCAGAAATACAAGAACATATTAATAGGTGGCGTGCAATAGGTTCATATACTGCTTGGCTTGAAAACATTGAAATTTTAAATGATTTTGCAATAAAAAGACCGCAAATTCAAATTCAACAATTAAATGATTTTTTTAAACTAAAAGAAGGTAGTAGAATAGAACTTGAAAAAATTCAATAATAGATTTAGATAAAATATTCACTGTGTTAAATTATTACAAAGAAAATTTACAATTTTATATTATTCTTACCATTTGGTTGTTTGCTGGTATATACGGTGGTGTAGCAGTTTTTGGGGTTATACCTGTCATGCTAATATTAATGAGAAATAAAGGGATGTATGAAGAAATATTCATAGGTTACCTTTTTGTTTTAATTTTATCGGATAGCTTGGACGATCGTTTATTATTTGCCAAAAATCTAAAGAATATATATATAGTTTTTTTATCAATTCTCTTTTTTTTTGATAATAATGAGTTTCAGCCAATTAATAAATTATATAAAGTTTTCTTTCCTTTCTTTTTGTTTTCTGTTTTTACCATGTGTTTTAGTATTGGGGATCCTTTTTTTTTTACTAGCCTTCAAAAAACAATTTCTTATTTCTTAACATTTTTAGTTGTTCCAAATTTCATTGTTAAGTTATTTCGAGATTATGGTGTGGAATTTTTAAAAAGATTTATTTTATTTTGTTTTACAGCTTTAGTAATTGGTATTATATTAAAATACATAGCTCACGATATTGCTTATATTGAATCGGGAAGATATAGAGGCGTTATGGGTAATCCCAATGGATTGGGTATTGTTGCATTTTTAATTTTTATTTTTGTATTTGTTGTTAACACATATTACCCTCAGCTTTTTTCTAGAAGTGAAAAGATTGTATTTTATTTGGTGGTATTGCTTTCTATTTATATGACTAACTCTAGAAATGCAGTTTTAGCAGTTTTAATATTTTATTTATTTCAAAGGTTTTATAATAATTCTCCATTACTTGGTTTTGTTCTTTTTCTTATAACAGTATTTCTGGTAGAAGTAATCGGATCAAATATTTCTAGTATTATACAATCATTAGGGTTGGGAGAATATTTTAGAGTAAATACTTTAGAGGATGGTAGTGGTAGGTACATTGCATGGACGTTTGCATGGAATCATATTCAAGAAAATTTTTTTATTGGAAAAGGATTTGGTTATAATGAATTTTATATGCGACAGCATTATGGCGAATTGTCTAAGCTTGGTCATCAAGGAGGAATTCATAATTCATTCTTGACATTTTGGATGGATCAAGGATTGATGGGCCTGTTGATTTATTTGAATTCTTTTATTTTAATGTTTTTCAGAGCATCAAAAAACACAAAATTTGCGTTTCCAATTATGTTTGCTATTTCTTTTACTGCTATATTTGAATCATGGTTGGTAGGATCTCTAAGTGCTTTTGCCTTTTTGGGAGTATCTATATATACTATTGTTTATGACGATGACATAAGTAATAGTAATGCAGAAGTAATGACGGACTTAACTTCTTAATAAAATTTACGGATTTGATTAAAATTTCAAATAGCAATTACAAATTCAAGAGGAAAGTTTTTAATTTTTCTTTCAAGAAAATATTTTTAATCATTCTTTTGTCAGCTTTTTTATTTACTTTATATATAGCATCTGGTATTGTTAAGTCTAAAGGCTACTCTGGTATTTACGATTTTGCTGAAACTGTAATAAAAAATTATAAAAGTAGTTGGGGAGCTCACCCTGAAAAAATAACTATTGAAATAAAAGATAAAGATTTTAAAAAACTAGAAAAAAACAGAAAACAAGCTCTTGAAAGAGGTGTAATTATTAATGATATTGATGGAGATTATGTTTCTGCTGTGATGGAATACAATAATAAAAAAATCAACATTAAGCTTAGATTAAAAGGACATATGACCGACCATTTGCAAGATAACAAGTGGTCGTTTAGAATAAAAGTAAAAGAAAAAGATGAGACGTTTATGGGAATGAAACGTTTTTCTATTCAGCACCCTGGAACTCGAGGTTATATTTACGAATGGATTTATCATGAGCTGATGAAACGTGAAGGTGTAATAGCATTAAGATATAAATTTATAAATGTAACTGTCAATGGAAAAGATTGGGGAATATATGCTGTTGAAGAAAATTTCGAAAATGAATTATTGGAAAATAACAATCGATTAAAAGGACCTGTTTTGCGCTTTAATCCGGATTTGTATTGGGTAAATAGGTTTAACGAATATAACCGTACATCATCATTTGATGAATTCGCTTCTTACTATTCGGCTAATCCAGAAGCATACAGAGAGGATAAGGTATTGGAAGATACTGTTCAAAAAAAGTATTACTTAAAAGCGATTGCTTTGATAGAAGGGTTAAGAAATAAAACTGTTTCTGTTGAACAGGCCTTTGACATTCCTTTATTGGCTAAGTTTCATGCTATTGTTGATTTGGTTGGTGGTGTACACAGTATTGATTGGAGTGATATTAAATATTATTACAATCCAGCTACTGCTAAATTAGAGCCAGTCGCTTATGAAAGTTTTACAAACCTTCAAATGAGAGATATCTCCTGCCAATATTTATTTATTGATTCATCTAAAAAATCATCTATTGATTGGCACGAGTTAATTTTTAGCAATCCAACATTTTTTAAAGAATATATTAAAAATTTGGAACGAATTTCTAATCCAGAGTATTTAAACGATTTCTTTACAGAATCAAATAACGACTTGAAAAACAATTTAGCAATAATAAACAAAGAGTTCCCATACAAAAAATTTGATGTTCAGGGCTATTATAAAAGACAAAATCAAATCACAAAAGTTTTAAATCCACCAAAAGCTATTCATGCTTATTTCGACAAAATAGAAGACGCTTGTGCTTCAGTTCAAATAGCTGCAATTGATGCATTACCAGTTGAGATTAAATCTATTGAAATAAATAATAATATTTTTTATCCCGAAAAAGAAGTTGTTTTACCTTGCAAACAGAAAGATGATTTTTTGATTTATAAAACTATTAAATTTAAAGTGAGTGAAGGATTTGTATGGAATGATAAATTTTTAGATTCATTAAAAATCAACTATAGCATTTTAGGTTCATCAGTAATGATGAAAACAAAAATATTTCCTTTCCCTCATACTGATTCCGAATTTATTGCTGAGGAAATAAAAAACAAATCATCAAACCTTGCAGCTTTCTCTTTTATTAAGGTTGAAGAAAAAACAAAGTCTATTTTTATTGAAGCTGGAAAATATACATTTAGTGAGGATCTAATAATTCCAAAAGATTATACAGTATATATAAAATCTGGCGCGAATTTGAATTTTGTTAGCAATTCAAAAATGATTTCATATTCTGCTATTATTGCTCTTGGAGAGGATGATTATCCAATAATTTTTGAGTCGTCAGATTCTACTTTTCAGGGAGTAGAAGTAATAAACGCATCTAAGTCTGTTTTTAAAAACGTTGTTGTGAAATCATTTCCAAAAGTAAAAGATAAACAATGGAAAAGAAGTGGCTCATTTACAATTTATGAGTCGGCTATTGAGTTTGAAAATTGTAGTTTTTATAATGCAAAAGCAGAAGATGCAATTAATATTATTCGCTCTAATTTTATTTTTAAAAATAGCTTATTTAAAAGTATGAAAGACGATGCTTTAGATATTGATTTTTCGGAAGGAGATATTGAAAATTGTGTTTTTGAAGATTGTTCAGAAAATGCGATTGATGCTACAAAAAGCAATATAAAAATTAAGTCTTGCAGCATTAAAAATGTAAAAAATAAAGGAATCAATATTAAAGATGGTTCTTATGTTAATGTTTTAGATGTGACCATAAGTGATTCGTATATTGCCTTGTCGGCAGAGGATTACAGTAATGTAACTGTTAATTCTATTACTATTAATAATTCAGAATATGGTTTGGTTGCGTATAAAAATAAGCCTAGTGCTGGACATGCTTCAATAACTTGTATTGGATTAAAGTTGAATAATGTTAAAGAACCATATTTACGAGAGAAAAAATCATCTATTCTTGTTGATAATAAAAATCAAGAAAAGCAAGTGGATGACGTTGAATTAATAATAAAGAAAAGTGGAAAGAAGGAAAAATAGGGTTTTATTTTATTTGCTGATATTTCTGGTGAATGTTTTTGAAAATTCATCAGCTCAGCCAGTTTCTCCATTTAATAAAATAAAACTTAATGATTCTGTAAAATCCTATTCATTTATTGTTAGTGGTCATTTTCATGGACAGTCATCGAATACATCTACATTTCCAGCTGCTACTTTGCTAGCAAATATAGATACCCTAAACGCTATGAAGCCTTTATTTTTAATGAGTTTAGGAGATATGTTTATTGATGTGGACGAAACCTATATTGACCATTATAAAAATAGTTTTTTTAGCAAAATTAACTTTCCATTGTTTAATTCAGTTGGGAACCACGATTTGTCGAATGGAAATTTGTATGAAAAAGTATATGGAAAAACATTTTATTCTTTTGAAGTGGGACATGAATTGTTTATTGTTCTTAATACAGAATTAAATGATGGATCAATTAAAGGCGAGCAGTTAGAGTTTTTAGAGACTGGATTAACTAAGTCAAAAATTGAACACATTAAAAATATTTTCATTTTTACTCATCGACCTATTTGGGCTGAGCGTATTGAAAAGTATAATAAACTGTTTTTAGAAAATACTAGAACAGAAATTGGCAAAAATAATTTTACTGAAGATGTTTTGCCTCTATTAACAGATTTTAGTAAGGATAAAAATATTGTATGGATTTCAGGTTCTATGGGTGGTGGGCCAGC
Organism: uncultured Chitinophaga sp.; assembly: GCA_964549315.1. Classification (GTDB taxonomy): domain Bacteria; phylum Bacteroidota; class Bacteroidia; order 2-12-FULL-35-15; family 2-12-FULL-35-15; genus 2-12-FULL-35-15. The sequence continues at coordinate 36,446 of CAZJUY010000004.1, forward strand.
ATCTTTTTTTTATGATAAAAATAACGAGTTGAATATTACTTTTATGCAAACAGCTATTCGTGATGTCCCAAGAGATGCTGTTTTGAAAATTAATATTAACGAGGGGAAAGTATATTATGAAGGAATATCTTTTGTAGGTCAAAAATTAGACGCAATAGAAAATTATAATATTGATTATTGGCAAAGCAATATTCCGCCAGAAAAAAAGTTTAATTTTCGGTTGCTACCATATCTGGTTAAACAAATGGTAATACACAGCTATTTTTGGTTTGGCTTTTGCAGTTGTTTATTGGTGGTTTTTATCCTGTATTTTTTTAGAAAATATAAGAAATAATATTAAGTTCATATTATCTTTTTGATGAAGTTATGATTTGATTGAAAATATTTTTTTTCTTTCGCCATCTTCTCAAGTCAACATTTCCTAAAGAATATTTTACAGCACCAAGCAACCAGAATGATTCTATGTTACTTCTTTTGATAAAGTATTTACTATCCGTTTGATAATTTGCTCCCGGTAAAGTAGTAAAATGATAATTATAATTATTCATTATCAGATCTAATTCTTTTTTTTCTACACTTTCAATTGTGTTGTTTGTGCTACAAAAGCTATCGATATTTATCCCTAATTTTTCGGAAATAACTAGTTTGCTTTTAATTATTTCATTTTTACTATTTTCTATCGTAGATTCATTTGCTATAATTGTGTGTGTTAGTGTGTGTGAGCCGATTTTATGGCCAGATCTTACTATTTTATCTAAATCTTCCCATGTTAGAGAAATAAAATCTTCTACATCGGTAAAAATAGATTGATTTATATTGTTTCTGATATTTTTAATAAAAAATTGTTTTTGCTCTTTAATTGGACAATCAATAAAATTAGGAACAATAAAAAAAAGAGCTTTTATTTCATGCTTATTTAAAATGTCAATTGCATGAATGTTGTTTTTTATACCATCATCAAATGTAATTAACAAGAAAGGATGATTGTTATTGTTTAATTTATTTGAATAAAAATGTTCAACTTGGTTAGGAGTAATTATATTGAAATTTGATTTTAAAAATCGAATTTGCTTTTCGAAATTTTCTATAAATTTTAACTCTGTCCCATGAAAATTAACGACATATAATGCGTTACATGATACCTGTTTGCTAATAATAAATTCTAAACTACCTAAAATAGATTTTATAATATGACTAATTGTATGTAATTTAAGATTAACTTTCATTTATTCATCTACCACGTATCTAAGTCTCCTCTGTATAGTGTCCAATTTTCTGGTCGCAGTATTTTTTCAGAGAATAGCATAGGTTTTATTATGAAATTTATTTGTCTCTCTAGCCTTTTGAACCCAGAATTATTTATAGCGTTTTTAATGTGGTCGTTATTAAATTCATTAATTGCTATAGTAATTGCACTAACAGATTTCATTGATAAGGCTCTTTTTTTTAAATTACTAAATGCTCTTTCTAAGAATTTGGTGTCTATGCTATTTGTGTTTATATCTCCTATAATTAATTCATTAAACCATCTGTTTCTTTTGTTTAGTTTCAATTCGAAACAAATAAATTTATCAGACTCATTAAAATTAAAATAAAAGTGATTGTAAGAAAAATAGTTTCTCCAGTTTTTAAAGTCATCATTTTTATTTAGCTGAAAGGAATTATTGCCTAAAAAAGTATTTATCGATGGATTAGAATCAAAATAATGTTCTGTTTTTTCAAGTTTAAAGATGAAACCTAGTGGGTTTATTATTTTTATATACCAAACTAAGTTTAAGGGATTTAACCACTTGTTTTTTATAAAACTTTTAAAAGAAGCCTCGACAGGAAAGCCAACAAGAAAATCTATTTTTAATTCAGTATTTCGAAGATCCAGGTAATTAAGAAGTTTCTGAAATATTCCTTTACCTCTATAATCTGGATGGACTAAAGAATTTCCTGATTGAAATGAATTATAAGATATGCCATTAAAAGAATATGGCCAATAAAAAAAAGATTGAAATCCAACAACCTTTTCGCCCTTAAGAGCTACAATTCTAATGCATTTATCTTTTTGAAAGGGATGTTCATAAAAACGGTCCATCAGCTCTGAAAAATCTTCAGTTGATATACCATACTGATTGCTGAATAATTCAGCAATTTGTGGTTTCATCCATTCTTCATACAAGCAAATGTTCATTACAAGGAATATTTTTATACTTTTATAGGACTAAATTAACCTTTTTTTTAATGCGATTATTGGTTTTATACGAGGAATTAGCTCCCTATTTTTTGACATGTATAAATCATTTTTCTAAAAAATATAATGTAGAAATTTTTATTATCAGAAAAGCTATTAATAACGAAGCTCCTTTTGAATTAAATATTGATTCTCTTAACATATACGATAGAAGCAAGTTATCTAATGAACAATTTGATTTACTAGTGCAAAATATTTCTCCTACAGCTATATTTTGTGGTGGTTGGTCTTATAAAAAATATATTTCAATCGTAAAGTTTTATAAAGGGGAAAAGACTACTATTATTGGTTTTGATAATAAATGGAATGGGTCTCTAAAACAACATGTTGGGAGGTTGGTTTTGCCATGCATTGTATCTAAATATTTTGACCATGCATTTGTTCCGGATATTGAACAAGTTTTGTTTGCTATTAATATTGGATTTAAAAAAAAACAAATTGTTTCTGGAGCATATTCCTGCGATTTTAATTTATTTCACAATCAATATTTGTTAAACAAAGAGTACAAAAAAAAGGAATTTCCTAGACGTTTTATTTTTGTTGGACGTTACTATGAATTTAAAGGAATTAAAGATTTATGGAATGCTTTTATTGAGTTGCAAAATGAATTATCAAATGATTGGGAATTGTGGTGCTTAGGTACAGGAGATATTGAACCAATTAAACATGAAAAAATAAGACATTTTGGTTTTGTACAGCCCAAAGATTTGCCTGAATATATTAAAAATACAGGTGTTTTTGTTTTGCCTAGTCATTTTGAGCCTTGGGGAGTTGTAGTACATGAATTTGCTGCTGCTGGTTTCCCTATTATTTGTTCAGATGAAGTTGGAGCAAAACAAGCTTTTGTAGAAAATGGAGTTAATGGTTATATTTACAAAGCTGGTAATATTGTAGAATTAAAATCGAAACTTAAAATAATAATGGAAATGAATGATGCTGATTTGTCTAAAATGAGTGATGAAAGTGTTGAAAAAGCGAAAACAAATACTCCTGATATATGGGCAGATAAACTTTTTTCTATGATTCAATAAAATATTATGTGTGGAATTAATGGTATTTATGGATTAAAAGATAGTTCCATTGCAAAACAAAAAGTTTTGGCAATGAATAACAGAATGAGCCATAGAGGACCTGATGACGAAGGAATATTCGTTGATGAGAACATTGCTCTTGGTCATAGGCGGCTTTCTATTATAGATTTATCTTCTGCCGGTCATCAGCCTATGCAATCGAATGATGGAAGATTCCAAATTGTTTATAATGGAGAATTATACAACTTTAAAGAATTAAAATTTGAATTACAACGGGTTGTTGCTGGTTCAAATCAGCAGGCATATATTTTTCAAACCAATACAGATACTGAAGTAATTATTGCGGCTTACATTCGCTGGGGAGCGGATTGTGTAAAGCGGTTTAATGGAATGTTTGCCTTTGCCGTTTGGGATACAGTAGAAAACACTCTATTTATTGCAAGAGATAGATTAGGGATAAAGCCATTATACTATTTGTATGCAAATAATGTTTTTGCTTTTTCATCTGAAATCCGATCGTTATTAGAATCGGATTTAATACCTCGAAAGGTAGACGAAAATTCCTTGGTTGATTATTTACGATATCAAACCGTTCATGCCCCCAATACAATAATAAAAGGTGTTAAAATGTTAATGCCTGGAAATTATGTGGAAATAAAAAGTGGTATTCCCAAAATAAAAAAATATTGGTCTCTACAAGACTGCATTAGCAATGAATCAAATGGAAAAAATTATGATGAAATTTGCAAGGATGTAAATTTATTACTTACTAAATCTGTTGAAAGAAGGCTTATTGCTGATGTTCCTTTTGGAGCTTTTTTATCTGGTGGAATAGATTCTAGTGCAGTTGTAGGTTTGATGTGCAAAGTGTCGTCAGAAAAAGTGAGAACCTTTACTGTTACATTTGATGAAAGTGAATTTAGCGAAGCAAAATATGCTACATTAATTGCAAAAAAATACAATACAGATCATCATGAAATTCGATTAACTCCTAAAGATTTTTTAAATGATTTACCTAATGCATTGAGTGCTATGGATCATCCGAGTGGGGATGGACCCAATACATACGTTGTTTCAAAAGCGACTAAAGATGCAGGAATTACTATGGCATTGTCTGGTTTAGGTGGTGATGAATTATTTGCAGGTTATGATGTTTTTAAAAGAAGTTTGGATTTAAATAAAAAAAATTGGTTAAATCTACTCCCGCAAGTTTCCAGAAAACTTGGCGCAAGAGTTTTATTAAATGTAAAACCAAGTGTTTCTTCAGAAAAAATAGCTGAATTATTAAAACAACATGAAATTAACTTTAATTCTTTTTATCCGATCACAAGACAAGTGTTGATGGACAATCAAATTTCAAGAATTCTTAGTAGGAATCAATTAATAAAAAATAGGGTTTCTGAAATAATAGATGAATTTCAAGTCTCAAATCTTAAATCTCAAATCTCTCAAGTCTCAATTGCTGAAATATCCACTTATATGCAAAATGTACTTTTACGAGATACAGATCAAATGAGCATGGCTCATGCACTTGAAGTGCGTGTTCCTTTTATTGATTATACATTGGTAGAGTATGTTTTAGGCATTTCGGATAAACATAAAAGTATTTCAAGCCCAAAAAAACTTTTAGTTGACTCACTTGGAGAATTATTATCCAATGAAATTGTAAATCGGCCAAAAATGGGGTTTACTTTTCCTTGGAAACATTGGATGAAAAATGAGTTGAAGACTTTTTGTGAAAATAAATTAGCATCACTCTCAATGCGTTCATTATTCGATGAAAAGGAGCTAATGAATTTATGGGAAAGATTTTTAGCAGATGATAAATTAATCACATGGTCGCGTATTTGGTATTTAGTAGTTCTTGAAAATTGGTTACAAGGAAATAAAATTGAAGATTAAAATTGAAAAAAAGAATTCTCATATTTATTGATTGGTACTTGCCTGGATACAAGGCTGGTGGACCAATACAGTCTGTTGCCAATTTAATAGAACACTTAAAAGATGAATTTAACTTTTTAGTAGTTACGCGTGATACAGATTATTGTGAAATTACACCTTATGCTTCCGTAAAAAGTGATGAGTGGAACGTTTTGCCCAATGGGACCCAAGTTTATTACATTTCTAAAAATAATCTTAATCGTTCAACTATTAAAAATATAATCCAAAAAACAGATTGTGATTTTGTTTATTTGAATGGTATTTATTCATTATTTTTTACTTTGCTCCCTTTGTTTTTTTTGCGTAAAAAGAAAGATAAAAAGATTGTTATTTCTGCGAGAGGAATGTTAGCAGCAAGTGCATTAGGTGTAAAAAAAACAAAAAAAATGTTTTTCATAAGATCGGTAAAAATTTTAAACTTATTTGATAAAGTAATTTTTCATGCTACTAATCAAATAGAAGAAAAAGATATTGAACAGGTTTTAGGCGAAAAATATGAAGTCAAAATAGCGGCAAACTTGCCTCCTAAAAACAAATTGATTTTTTGCCCCTCACGAGATAAACAAGTAGGAAATTTGAAAATTGTCAATGTTGCTCGTATTGCTCCAGAAAAAAATTTATTATTTGCCTTAAAAGTGCTTAAAAATGTTGATGTAGATGTGATTTTTGATTTTTATGGACCTATTTATGATCAGGATTATTGGAATCTATGTAAAAGTGCTTTAGATGAGCTGCCTCAAAATGTTAAAGCTTTTTATAAAGGTAGTATAGAAAGCGAAAAAGTAATTGATTTGCTTCAAGGATATCATTTTATGTTTATGCCAACTCAAGGTGAAAATTTTGGACATATTATTTTACAGTCATTAATGGTTGGGTGTCCTGTTATTATTAGCGACCAAACACCTTGGGGAAATTTAGAAGAAAAAAATATTGGATGGGATTTCAATTTGAATAAGCCAGATTTATTTTCTAATAAAATAAATGACTTGTCCAAGATGAATCAACAAACATATAATGTTATCTCTAAGGCTGCCTTTGATTATGCGGATAATTATGCAAGTAATTTGAAAATACTTGAACAGAATAAGCTTTTATTCAAATAACACGATTACTTGCATCATTGCTAATCTTATTTAACTTTGTGTTTTAAATAAAATTTTATGTATATACTAGGATTAAATGCTTTTCATGGAGATTCTTCTGCTTGTATTTTAAAGGATGGTGTAGTTATTGTAGCTTTAGAAGAGGAAAGAATCAGAAGAATAAAACATTGGGCTGGCTTTCCTATTGAGGCAATTAAGTATTGCTTGAAAGATGCTGGAATTTCGATAAAAGACATTGATTATATTACGATTTCTAGAGACCCCTCTGCTAATGTTTTTAAAAAAATAAAACATACTTTAAAAAATAAAGTTTCTATTTCTGCAATTATAGATCGATATACGAATTCTAAAAAGGTGAAGTCAGTTAAAAATATTTTATCTGAAGCGCTTGAAGTGAATGAATCTGAAATAAAAGCTGAAATACACAATATTGAGCATCATCGTTCGCATTTAGCTAGTGCATTTTTTGCTTCTCCTTTTGAAAACTCTGCAATTGTTTCTATTGACGGTTTTGGCGATTTTACTTCAACAATGTTGGCAATAGGAAGAGGCAATAAAATTGAAGTTTTGGATTCAGTTCATTTTCCGCATTCTGTGGGAATTTTTTACACTTCATTTACACAATATTTAGGTTTTCCAAAATATGGTGATGAATACAAGGTAATGGGCTTAGCTCCTTATGGAAAACCAATTTATGTTGAAAAATTGATGGATGTTATTAAATTTAAAGACGATGGTTTATTTGAGTTGAATCTTAAATATTTTAAGCATCACAAAGATGGAGTAAAAATGAGTTGGGAAGGAGGAGAGCCTGATATAGAAACCATTTTTAGCGATTATATGGTTGAGCAGTTTGGAGAATCTAGACGTAAAGAAGAAGAACTAACTCAATATCATAGAGATATTGCTGCTTCTGTTCAACGAGTTTGTGAAAATTTGATTTTTCATATTCTTAATCATTTGCAAAAAAATACAAAAATTGAAAATATATGTATTGCAGGAGGCGTTGCTCAGAATTCTGTTGCAAATGGTAAAATATTGAAAAATACTTCCTTTACTAATATTTATATTCCATCTGCTGGGCATGACGCTGGAACTTCAATTGGGTCTGCTTTGTATTTATATAATCACATTTTGGAAAAAAAGAGAGTTGATGCTATGTATTCAGCATCGTTAGGAAGTCATTTTTCAGAAAATGAAATTGAAAATTTTTTAAAATCTCAAAATGTTACTTTTAAAAAGCTTAGAGATGCTGACTTATTAGACGTAGTAACAGATTGTATTATTGATGGAGGAGTTGTAGGTTGGTTTCAAGGCAGAGCAGAATTTGGGCCAAGAGCGTTAGGGCATAGATCTATTATTGCTGATCCAAGAAGAGCAGACGCAAAAGAAATTTTGAATTTAAAAATTAAAAGAAGAGAATCTTTTAGACCATTTGCCCCATCAATATTAAAAGAAGCAGTTTCTGATTATTTTGAAAATGCCGACGATGTTCCATTTATGGAAAAAGTATATCTTATAAAAGAATCTATGCAATCTAAAATACCTGCTGTAACTCATGTTGATGGAACTGGAAGACTGCAATCTGTTGACGTAAAAACAGAACCTAGGTATCATGCATTAATTTCTGCTTTCAATAAAAAAACAGGAGTTCCTATTCTTTTAAATACTTCTTTTAATGAAAATGAGCCTATTGTTAATACTCCAGCTAATGCACTAGATTGTTTTTTAAGAACGAAAATGGATATGTTAGTTTTGGAAAATTTTCTTGTTACGAGATAGAAATGCTTAAAGTATCTATCATAACTGTCTGCTTTAATAGCTCTGAAACTATAGAAGATACCATTCAATCTGTTATTTCACAGAATTACAAAAATATTGAATATATAATTGTTGATGGACAATCAACAGATAACACACTTGCAATTATTGAAAAACACAAATCAAATATTTCTAGAATTATTTCTGAAAAAGATAAAGGAATATATGATGCTTTGAATAAAGGAATTACGAATGCTACAGGTGAATTAATTGCAATTCTTCATGCGGATGATATTTATACCTCAACAGATGTGATTAGTGATGTTGTTGATTTAATTAATGCTACCAATGCAGATTGTGTTTATGGTGATTTGCAGTATGTTGATAGGTTAAATGTTTCAAAAGTAAAACGTAATTGGATTTCAGGAGAATACAAAAAAGAAAATTTTTTAAAAGGATGGATGCCACCTCATCCTTCTTTTTTTGCAAAAAAAATATGTTATGATAAATTTGGCTTATTTAACACAAATTTCACTTCTGCAGCAGACTATGAACTAATGCTTCGTTTTTTATATAAGTTCAATTGTTCTACATCGTATTTGCCAAAAGTTCTTGTTAAGATGCGGATGGGTGGGAAGAGTAACGTTACCTTGTTAAATAGAATTAAAGCGAATAGAGAGGATAAGGAGGCTTGGTTAGTTAATGGATTAAAACCCAATGCATTTACATTTTTGCAAAAACCATTATCTAAATTAAATCAGTTTTTTAATAAATAAACTTTATTCATATCGTAATAAGAAAATTAATAAAACAAAATGCTTTTTAGTAGTATCACTTTTCTGTTTTATTTTTTACCAGCCTTTTTAATACTATACTATTTAACTCCTTCCAAATACAAAAATTACACTCTTTTGCTTGGTAGCATTGCGTTTTATTCTTGGGGTGGACCTATTTTTATTTTTGTGATTTTTGCTACAACTGCATTTGACTATTTTATGGTTAAGCAGATAGAAAGAGCTTCTGATAAAAAAACAAAAAAAATATTTTTGGTTTTTTCCTTGATAATGAATCTTGGGTTGCTATTTGGATTTAAGTACTTAAATTTTTTTGCAGATGTTTTGAATGAACTTATTGGCTTTGGAGTAGGTGAGGGAATTCAGATTGCGAAAATAATATTACCAATAGGAATATCATTTTTTACTTTCGAATCTTTGACCTATGTGATTGATGTTTACAGAGGAGAACAAAAATCATTGAATAGTTTTCAAAATTATTTAACGTATATCTTAATGTTTCCAAAACTTATTGCTGGACCTATTGTCCCATACAATAAAATTGGAACTCAAATAGAATCGGAGCGAGTTATACTCCCTCAAAATAGACTGTCTGGTTTTATGCGTTTTATTTTTGGGCTCTCAAAAAAAGTTCTAATTGCAAATATTCTTGGAAAAACAGTTACAGAAATATATGAGTTAGATTCATCTACTATTGATTCTGGTATTGCCTGGATTGCGTCATTGGCATATACAATGCAGTTGTACTTCGATTTTTCGGGATATAGTGATATGGCTATTGGTTTAGGTGAAATGATTGGTTTTAAAATTCCAGAAAATTTTAATTTCCCTTACATCTCTAAAAGCATAACTGAATTTTGGAAACGTTGGCATATTTCTTTAGGTAATTGGATGCGTAACTATCTATATATTCCTTTGGGTGGTAATAGGGTGGGAAAATATGCTACCTATTTTAATTTGTGGCTTGTGTTTCTATTATCCGGTTTTTGGCACGGAGCTGGTTGGAATTTTTTGTTTTGGGGGGCTTACCATGGTTTTTTTCTTGTTATTGAACGATTGTTTTTAAGTAAGTATTTAAAAGGTATTCATGGTGTTTTTTATACACTATTTGTTGCAAATATTGGATGGCTGTTTTTTAGAAATGAAGATTTTTCTATTTCTATAATGATGTTGAAAAAAATGTTTTCTTTTGAATTTAATTCCATTGAGTTTTTTGATGTCCGTTTTCTATTCATGTTGTTAGTTGCAATTTTATTTTCTATTTCTGGACTAATTAAATCGTTTTATAATAGCATTCAGAAAGAAGAATATTTTGTAAATGGAAATATACGCCTTTCTCTTTTTTATATTGCAGCCATTGTTTGTTTTATACTGTCTGCTTCTTTTTTGATTGCAGAAGACTTTAATCCATTTATATATTTTAGATTTTGATGAGAGAATTTAAATATAATATACTATTTCTTATACTGTTTTTATTTTTATTATTACATTTTTTATTTAATCCGTTACAAATAATAAAAGATTCAACTCTTAATGGATATTTCGAAAAGCCTGTAGAAACAGAAATTTCGTTAAAAAATTATTTTTCTCGTACTTACCAAGATTCAACAGAAAAATATCTTAAATATAATTTTGGATTATTCCCTGGGTTGACAAGAGTGCATAATCAAATAGAATACAGTTTATTTGATAAAATTCATGTGCATGATGTGCACAAAGGAAAAAATGGTTATTTGCATCGATATGTGAAAGATTATTTTTCAAATAAAGATTTTGATTCATATACTTTAAATCATTATTTTGATTTATTAAAACGATTCTCTGATTCTCTTAAAGCAAACGGAAAAATTGTTGTTTGGGTTATTTCACCTGATAAAAGTATTGTTTATAAAGAGACATTACCAGAAGAAATTGGAAGTATTAACCATCCTATTAATCTGTTATATGAATCATTTAAAAAAGAATTAAAAAATGGCAATTACAATTATATCGATTTTAATGAACTTTCAATAAAAGAAAAAAATAAATATGTTTTTCCTGTTTGTAATAAAGGTGGTATCCATTGGACGCAGGCCTATTCTGCTAGATGTTTTGATTCTGTTTGTTCTTATTTAAATTTAGTTCAAAAGTTTAATATTCAAAACAAAATTACTTATTACAAAACAGGAACAGTTTGGGGGCCAGATTACGATATTGAATATGCTGCAAATTTGTTAGTGCCATTAGAAAAAAATGATAGTAGCTATTTGGCGGATGTAAAAACAATTAATTCTGTTAAGGATAAAAAACTTCTTTTGATTGGAGATAGCTTTTGTCATGCTTGGATGTGGAATAAATTTTTTGCTCCTGTTTTTAATTCAGAGTCTGAGTTTTGGTATTATAATAGAGATGCTACTACTATGACAAATGATAAATTAATTCGTAATGCAGATAAGAAAACAATTAAAAAATATATAGAAAAATTTGATGTTTTTATAATTAACTATTCTGCTGCTAATATTAACATGCTAGATTACGGGTTTTTAGAAGATGTTTTTACTAACTCAGTAGAATAGTTTAAAGGTCTTTAATAAAATGAAACCCTCGTTTTGTGAAACCTTCTCGTTCATAAAAGGTGTGTGCTTTTTTATTTTCTAGATAAGCATCTAGCATTAATCGTTTACAATTATTTTCTTTTGCTTTTTGAATGCACCAATCAGATAATATTTTACCTATTCCTTTTGAACGATATTCAGGAAGTACAACTACATTGTCCATCTCTAAATATTTTCCAGAATATAATTTTGTGTTTATCCAAAAGCCTGAGATAGCAATACATTTTTCATTTTCAAATACGCCTATTTGTCCGTAACCATTTGCTAACATTTCATTTAACATCATCTCATATTCATGAATTGTTAAATGAGGATCTAATTCTTGAATAACTGAAATCTGGTTTACCATTTCATCAATGGTTACAAGTTCTTTAACAACAAAATTACTTTGCATTGTTTGGCTTAGGAGGCATTGGTCCTCTTTTATAGATGATTAAACCATTTAAAAAATTTCGTAATAATTGATCTCCGCACTGTTTAAAATTAGGATGCTCAGGGTTTCTGTAGAGTGCATTTATTTCACTTTTAGAAATTTCGAAATCTACAAGTTTTAATATTTTTATAACATCTTCGTCTTTTAATTCGAGTGCTACGCGTAATTTTTTTAGTATATCGTTATTGGATAGCATAGTTTTTTATTTATCCCCCTTGTGTGATTGATTGTGCGTTTGAGAAGGGGGTAGGGGGATGATTTTTTTTGTTTCTATTATTTCAATAATTTTTCGTTCAACATTATTAATATGATTTTCTACTTCATCATCTGTAAATCGTATTACTTGAAATCCCATTTTATTTAATTCTAAATCTCGTTCAATATCTTCATCATATTTAAACTTATGAGAATAACCATCTATTTCAATAATTAAATATAACTCTTTACACATAAAATCAGCTATGTAATCTCCTATTGGTCTCTGCCGTAAAAACTGATATCCTAACATTTTGCGATTTCTCAATAGTTCACACCATATTCTTATTTCTGCTTTTGTTGAGTTATTTCTGTTTTCTCTTGCAAATTTTTTTAGCCTTTTATTATAATTACTATTAATCATGATTTTATTTCATCCCCCTGCCCCCTTCAAAGGGGGACTTGCTTCGTATTTATCTAATATTTTAATAATTCAGCAATTACTTTTGCAACCTTACTTGCATTTGGTAGCATGGTTGTTTCTAATATAGAATTTAAAGGAATAGCTGGTAAATTTTCTGAGCCAATAACTTCAACTGGCGCATCTAAATATTCGAAACAAAATTTAGATATTCTACCTGCTAATGCTTGAGCAAAACCATTATTATATGGTTCTTCAGTTAAGACGATACATTTTCCATGCTTTTTTACCGATGCAAACACTGTTTCTTCATCCAAAGGATTTATTGTTCTTAAATCAACTATTTCGATTTGGTTTGAGAATTCTTTACTTGCGTTTTTTGCCCAATATACGCCCATTCCATAGGTAATGATAGTAAGTGTTTTTCTATCAATTGATGTTTCTACTTCTTGAACCATTCTTGCTTTACCAAGTGGAATAATATAATCTTCATCTGGTTCAATTGTTTTTGCATCTTCTGTTCCTTTTATTTTACTCCAATAAAGTCCCTTGTGTTCAAGCATCACAACTGGATTTGGATCATAGTATGCGGCTTTCATCAGTCCTTTTAAATCAGCTCCCGTGGATGGATAACAAATTTTTATTCCTCTGATGTTTGCTAATACACTTTCTACACTTGATGAATGGTAAGGGCCTCCGCTGCCATAAGCACCAATAGGAACGCGCAAAATCATACTTACAGGCCATTTTCCATTTGATAAATAACAAGAGCGGCTAACTTCCGTAAATAATTGATTTAAACCAGGCCAAATATAATCCGCAAATTGTACTTCAACTATTGGTTTCAATCCAACGGCACTCATACCAACTGTACTTCCAATAATAAATGCTTCTTGTATAGGTGTATTAAAAACTCTATGGTCTCCAAATGTTTGAGCTAAAGTTGCTGCTTCACGAAACACACCTCCTAAACGGCCTCCAACATCTTGTCCATACAATAAGCATTCAGGATGTTTGGTCATTAATTCTCGAATTGCAAACAATGCAGAATCAACCATTACCGTTTTTTCTTTCCCTTTTGGTTCACGTTCACCCTTTTCTTCTGTTATTGGAGTAGGAGCGAAGTCGTGATCAAATAAATCTTCAGGTTTAGGTTCGTCAGCATTTAAAGCTCTTTGGTAATCTTCTGCTACTTTTAGTTTTGCATTTTTTTCAATTTCATTTAATTCAGTATTATCAAATCCAATCACCAACATTTTATTTCTGAATTTCGGGAATGGATCTTTTTTTTGTGCTTCTTCCAAATCATCTCTGTACCATTCTTTACGAACTCCAGAAGTATGATGATTAAGCAATGGCACTTTTGCATGAATCAAAAAAGGCCTTCTTTCTTTTCGAATTATTTCAATTACTTCTTTAACGGTATTGAATGATTTTTCGAAATCTGTTCCATCAATTGTTCTTGTTTCTAATCCTTTAAATCCTTTTGCATATTCCGTTGCATCTTGTGCTCTTATTTCTTTTGCATTAGCAGATATATCCCACTCATTATCTTGAACAACATATAAAATTGGCATTTGTTTTAATACTGCCATTTGAAATGCTTCTGCTACTTCACCTTCTGTGATACATGCATCACCAAGTGAGCAAACTGCAATTGGTTTGTTACTATCTCCTTCTCCTTTGGAGAGGGTTGGGGAGAGGTTCAATCCTTGTTTTTCTATGTATTGTAATCCCATTGCAATTCCTGTTGTAGGTATCGCTTGCATTCCTGTTGCAGATGATTGCATGGGAATTTTAGGCATATCATCTCTTTTTAAACTTGGATGAGAATAATATGTTCTTCCTCCACTGAAAGGATCATCGCGTTTTGCTAATACTTGCAACATTAATTCATAAGGACTCATGCCTATTCCTAGCAACATGCTATCATCACGATAATATGCAGATAAAAAATCTTGAGGAAGTAATTGCATGCTTACAGCTAACTGAATTGCTTCATGCCCACGAGAAGTTGCGTGTACATATTTTGCGCAAACATCTTTGTTTTCTTCATACAACTCAGCCAATGACTTGGCTGTGCACATAAGTTCAAAAGCTTTTAAAAGAGTTTCTTCTGGAATAGAAGAATTGATTTTACGTTTTTTATCCGCCATTAATTGTGACATAAATAGAGAGAGTTATTTAAATGTTTTATAAATCTAAAGATAATGATATTAAATTCCAAGTAAATTGTAAATATTGAAATTATATTTTGAATTTTCGTATAATTACAAAATTTAATGTTGTATTATATAAACAAAAAAGCCGTTACAGAGTGTAACGGCTTTCGACTAATTTTCATAATAAAACTAATTCATAGGCACTTCAATTATCAAAATTTCAGAATTTGGTTTTATATCAATTTTAAAACTTTCAGTTTCCCAAATTCCCATCGCATCGCGTTTTTTTAATTCAGAATTATTTATTGAACAGGCTCCTTCAATAATAAAAACATAAGCCCCATTTCCTGAATGTTGAATTTTATAATCAATACTATTTTGTGAGTCAAATTTGCCAATTGAAAAATAGGCATCTTGGTTGATCCACATCGTATCTTCTGATTTAACAGGGGAAACAATTGTTTTAAACGTATTTAATTTATCTTTTTCTGAAAATATTTTTTGCTCATATCTAGGTTGAATATTTTTTTCTTTTGGAAACACCCAAATTTGAAGAAGATTAATTTCTTCTGTTTTTGAATGGTTGTACTCGCTGTGCATAAGCCCCGAGCCTGCACTCATTGCTTGTATTTCATTTGGTTGTATTGTTCCAATATTACCCATACTATCTCTATGTTCTAATGTTCCTTTTAGTGGAATAGTAACAATTTCCATATTGTCATGCGGATGCATACCAAAGCCTCCTCCTGCAGCAATAATATCATCATTTAAAACTCTTAACATTCCAAAATGAACTTTATTGGGATCGTGATAATTTGCAAAGCTAAAAGAGTGTTTTGCATTTAACCAACCATGATGTGCATGACCTCTATCTTCTGATTTGTGAATTATTGTTTTCATGTGTATAATTTTTTAGTTAAACAAAATATGACGCATGCTCATTGTTGCGTGTTGCCAACTCATGTGTGGAAAATGAACCTCATCATCTGGATACCTCAGTCCTGCCAAATACAACAAAGGAATATAATGGTCAGGAGTTGGATGATTTATTAAATAAGTTTTACTTTTAGTTTGAATATTTATTAAAGTATCGTTATCATTTTCTAAAATAGCATTTTTTATTGTTTCATCAAAGTTTATAGCCCAATCTTTTGGAGGCGCATCAATATTATTAAAATCTGTGTGAGAAAAATTATGAGTTAAATTTCCGCTCAGCAATATTAAAACCTCTTTTTTTCTTAATGCTGCGAGTTTTTTTGCTAGTTCAAAATGTTCTTCAAATGATTTATTATAATCCAAACTCATTTGCAATACTGGAATATCAGCATTGGGAAAAAGATGAACGAGCATAGTCCAAGCACCATGATCTAAGCCTCTTTTTGAGTCTTTATGTATAGGCTCATTAACAAGGTTTTCAATTTCAGGAATTAAATTTATTGCCCCTTTTGTTGGGTAGTTTACCGCAAATAATTCCTGAGGAAAACCTCTAAAGTCGTGGTATGTATTATTTGTTTCTGAGGAAGTAACATAAATTCCATTTGTTTGCCAATGTGCTGAAATAACCAATATCGATTTAATGTTTTTTAGCTTTTCTCCTATATTATTTAAATCGGTAGTATATTTATTATTAGCAATTGCATTCATTGGAGAACCATGACTAACAAATAGTGCAGGTGTTATTTTTTTAATTGTTTCCATTTTATTTGTATTAACATTTAATGTATATACATATATAATTATAAATTTTTTTTAATCTCTTAGTTTATCAAGTAAAGAATTTATTGTTTCTGCCTCTTTTTCTGATAAGTTTTTTAAATCTTTAAAAAAAGAATTTTCTTGTTTATCAATCTCCGCTAATAATTCTAATCCTTTTTGTGTTATAATTACATTTACAGCTCTTCTATCTTCAGGGCAAATGGTACGTTCTACCAATTTCTTTAATCTTAATTTTTCTACTAATCTAGATGCATTTGAATTTTTATCAAGCATTCTATCTATTAAAAGATTCACTGATGCAGGCTTTGGATGTTGACCTCTTAAAATTCTAAGTAAATTAAACTGTTGTGTAGAAATTCCGAAAGGTTTTAAGCTAATGGCATGTTTTGCTGCCAACCAGTTACTCGTGAACAAAATATTAATAAGCATTTTTTGATACTCATTTTTAAATTTTGTCTGTTTGATTTCTTTTCCTATTTCCATTTTTGGAATTATTTTCTAGTACAAAGGTAATAAAAAAATAAATACAAATACATTATATGTATATACATTTAATTTTGATTTTTACAAACAGAAGAAAAATTGATTAAAAAATACGATATTTAAGCCCAGTTAACGTTAATTAAATATTTAAATATGTTAGACGCAACTTTTGAAATTGTAAAAATTATTCTACCAGCAGGTATTGTATTTTTAACTACTTACTATTTAGTTAAAAATTTTCTTGATCATGAAAATCGTAAACGATCAATTGACATAAAACTTGCAAACCAAACGATTATAACACCTATTCGTTTGCAAGCGTATGAACGAATGGTTTTGTTCTTAGAAAGAATAAATCCAAGCAGTATGGTTATGCGATTAACAAAAACAGGAAGTGCGGGAATGTTTCAACAAGAATTATTAAAAACTGTTCGAACTGAATTCGAACATAATCTCGCTCAACAAATTTATATTAGTTCTAAAACTTGGGATGCAATTGTAAAAGCAAAAGAAGAAACTATAAAGTTAATTAATGTAGCATCCACAAAAGTGAATGCAGATAGTAATGCAATGGAGTTTGCTCAAGCTGTTATTTTGGTTTCTTCTCAATTAACAGATTTACCAACAAAAATTGCTATTGACGCAATTAAAAAAGAAATAGGAAAAGAATTTTAGGTTATGGAAGAAAAAGAAAGCAAAGAAAAATTTTGTACTGATTCGGGAATTGAAATAAAACGTGTTTATACTCCCTCTCCTTTGGGGAGGGCTGGGGAGGGGTATGAAAAGCCAGGCGAATTTCCATTTACGAGAGGCGTGCAGCCAACAATGTATCGAAGTAAATTTTGGACGATGCGTCAGTATGCAGGATTTTCTACAGCTGAAGAATCAAATAAACGTTATCATTATTTGTTGAATAACGGTACAACAGGTTTGTCAGTAGCTTTTGATTTGCCTACACAAATTGGTTATGACAGTTCTCATGAATTTGCAGAAGGTGAAGTTGGGAAAGCAGGTGTGGCAATAGATTCACTTAAGGATATGGAAATTTTATTTGATGGGATAAAATTGGAAAACATTACAACATCAATGACCATCAACTCAACAGCTTCCATTCTTCTAGCAATGTATATTGCATTGGCAAAAAAGCAAGGAGCCGATTTGAAAAAAATTTCAGGTACCATTCAAAATGATATTTTAAAAGAATACGCAGCTAGAGGCACATATATTTATCCCCCTAAACCGAGTATGCGTATTATTACCGATATTTTTGAATATTGTAGTAAAGAAGTTCCAAAATGGAACACCATTTCAATTTCTGGATATCATATACGTGAAGCTGGTTCTACTGCCGTTCAAGAATTAGCTTTTACCTTAGCGAATGGCAAAGCCTATTTAAAAGCTGCAATTGATAAAGGATTGGATATTAATGTTTTTGCAAAACGTTTATCGTTTTTCTTTAATGCACACAATAATTTATTTGAAGAAGTAGCCAAGTTCAGAGCTGCTCGTAGAATGTGGGCAAAAATTACAAAAGAATTAGGTGCAACTGACCCGCGAGCACAAATGTTACGTTTTCATACACAAACTGGAGGTTCAACTTTAACTGCACAACAGCCACATAACAATATTATTCGTGTTACCACGCAAGCGCTATCTGCTGTTTTAGGTGGAACACAAAGTTTACATACAAACGGTTTTGACGAAGCAATTGCTCTACCAACAGAAGAAGCAGCTCGTATTGCTTTACGTACACAACAAGTAATTGCTTATGAAAGTGGAGTAACAGATACCGTAGATCCATTAGCAGGTTCCTATTTTGTGGAAGCACTTACAAATGAAGTTGAAGCCTTAGCATGGGATTACATTAATAAAATTGATGCGATGGGAGGTTCTGTTGCAGCGATTGAGCAAGGCTATTTACAAAACGAGATTGCAGCAAGTTCTTATAAATACCAACGAGATATTCAAACGGGGGAAAAAGTAATTGTTGGAGTAAATAAGTTTACAATAGAAGAAGAACCATTGAAAGATATTTTTACTGTTGATGATTCTATTCGCGGCAAGCAAATTGAAAAAATAAATAAAGTCAAGGCCGAACGTGATAATAAAAAAGTTACAGTGCTGCTTAAAAAATTAGATGAAACTGCTAGGTCTAATTCTAATTTAATGCCCGTAATACTTGAATCTGTTGAAAATTATGCAACTTTAGGTGAAGTGGCAGATGTTTTAAGGGGAGTGTTTGGAGAATTTAAAGGTTAGTTTTTGCAACCTTTTTTCTTTACTTTCGTCTATGTAATAGATTATCACCCCTAATCTGTAAATTTTATGTTTAAAAAACTACTCCTGCTGGGACTATTCGTCCCATTTATAGGAAAAGTATATTCTAATAATTGTACTTCAAATGCTGGTACTTTTGCTAGTTGGGCTGCAGTAACCTGGACATGTACTTCTGCTCCTGCCGGTGGGCCTCCTGGATGTGGTGATGTGATAAATGTTGCATCTGGAACATATATATATGTGAGTGCGGATGTAGATTATTCTGCTTGTGGCTCCCCAATTACGCTTAACATTTATGGAACATTGGATTTTAACACAAATGGAGTTCGTTTCAGATTGCCAGCAGGTTCCACAGTATTTGTTGGCTCTGGAGGAACAATAAAAAAAACATTCTCTGGAGGAGGTTCGTCAACATTAATTTCTGTGGGTGGTACAAATGTTTGGACAGCTGGTGCAGGAACAGTTACAGGACCAACTACTTTACCAATTGAATTATTAAGTTTTACGGCTATTCAAAATCAAAATAAAATTGATGTAAAATGGGTTACTGCAACAGAAATAAACAACGATTATTTTACAATTGAAAAAACAAAAGATGGAATTCAATATGATTTTGTTGCTCAAATAGATGGAGCAGGGAACAGTAATTCTGTTTTAAATTATTCTATAATTGATCAAATGCCTTATGCGGGAACTTCGTATTACAGATTGAAGCAAACCGACTATAATGGAGCTTTTACCTATTCAAGTTTAGTTGCTGTGGAATATTCCAATAATTCTAATTTTGGTTTTGATATTTATCCTAACCCCAATACAGGCGAAAACTTTAACATTTCAATTACAAATAATAAAAATGAGGAAGTTTTGGTTGTTGTTAGAGATGTTAATGGGAAAGAAAGCTACTCGAAAATTTTAATTACTCAAGAGGACGGTGAAACTGTATTTGCTTTTGACATGGAAAATAAATTGACAACTGGAATTTATGTTATAACTGCTACCTCAAAACAGAATATTTATAGTAAAAAGTTAATTGTTAGATAATAGTTAAGTAATAAAATAAATATTTTACTTGGTTTGTTATTCATGAAATAATATCTCTTAAATTTACTCCAAATAAAACTTCATTTACAAATGAAAAAGTTTCACCTCTGCTTTTTTGTTTTTATCCTTTTACATATCGGAATAAAAGCAGCTACTATTACTAGTGTTGGAACTGGATTGTGGTCTGTTGGAACATCTTGGGTTGGAGGGATTGCTCCAGCACCAACTGATGATGTGGTTATTGCTAATAATTCTTCAATTACGCTTAACGGAAATTTTAATTGCAATTCATTGACTATTAATGGAGGAGGAAATTTTTCCACGTTAGATTTAGCTGGCAATACTTTAACAGTTGCCAATGCAATTACTTTTAACGCTCCAACTGCTGCTAATATTGATAAAAGAATATTTGTTGACAATGGAATTTTAAATGCAGCTTCTATTGCTATGCCAAATACTGGTGGAGCAACAAGAGATTGTTATATAAGAGTTAGCACAGGTACAATTACAATTACTGGTAATATTGTAATGGCAGGAGCTTTTGACAGGAATCATATTGATTGGACGGGCAATGGAACTCTATTTGTTGCTGGAAATGTAACTGGTGGAGGATATACACCTTCTGGTTCGGGAACAGTAAATTATAATGGTACAACACAAACATGCGGTGGGGCTTATAATTATGATAATGTTATTTTTTCAAACTCAGGGACTAAAACTATTGGAGGTGCAACCACTGTAGCCGTGGATTTTATAGCGCAAAGTTCTGTTGCTGTTTCTGCTTCAAATACCTTAGCTATTTCAGGTAATTTAACGATTCTAAATACTGCTTCATTAACGTTATCAAATACACTTTCTGTTTCTGGAAATTTATTAATTCAAAATAGTGGAGTGTTAGATCCAGTAAATAATGCAGTTAGTTTTGGAGGTAACTTCACAATTAACAATACTGGAAATTTTGTTGAAGGTACTTCTATTTTAACGCTTAATGGTTCTTCTGGTACTCAAACTATTTCAAATACTGTTTCAGGAACAGAAGTTTTTAATCGATTGGTTATAAATAATACTTCTGCATCCAATCCTGCAATAATTTGCAATTCTACTAATTTATCAATTCAAAATGATTACGATCATACAAATGGTTTTTTAGATTTAAAAGGGAATACATTAACAGCAGTTGGTGCTAGTTCTGGTAATCAAACATTTTCTTGGAGTGGAGGGGGGATTGTTAGTACAACATCTGGTGCAGTTTTAAATGTAACACAGGGTGCTAGTGTATTATCAATGGTATTAAGTGCTTTTCAAATTGGTGATGCAACTAATGGTATAACAACAAACATATCATCAGATAACAGTACATGGATTAATTCAACTTTTTACGGTTCAACTAATTTTACAAAAACGGGTGCTACATCTCAGACATTTGGTGGAGGTAATTCATTTTATGGTTCATGTTCTTTTGTAACTACAGCAACAGCAGCACGTTGGAGAATGGGTGATAATGGCTCTGGAACAGCTGGTCCAGATGTATATTATAATGCAACTTTTACACATAATGGTTCAAGTAATTATATTGTTGGTTGTAATAACAATACAGAATACTATGGCACAACAAATATTACTTCTACTACTGCTGGGGGAGTATATTTTGGAAGACAGAATGGAACGGTAGGCACTTACAATCATATTTTTCATGGTCCGGTTTTTATTGATGTTCAACTAACTGGTAATGTTGGAATAGCTGATGCAACAACAAGCTATAATCAAAATGTAACTTTTGAAAGTACTGTACAGTGTAATTCAAATGCAACATCCACGGGCGATATTTATTTTGGAAATAGTGCTGCTTCAACTATCACCTTGACCAACACTGCTCAATTTATTGCTGGTACTGTTTCAGGCAGAACCTCTATTTACATGAGAAATGTAACACAAAATGGTAATTTAACACAAACAATTTCAACTGGAGGTAGTGGGGCCCGTTTGTATTGTGGAAATAATAGCCCTATACTCACTTGTACATTTAATGGTACTGCTAATTTTTCGGTGGATACATTAGATGTAACACGTTCTACTTTTAATGGTAATGTAAATTTTTCGGCAACTCAGTCTCATACTGTTGCGTATTCTACTTTTAATGGCACAACAAATACCTTTGAAAAATTTGGTTCCAATAACAATTCTTGTACGGGTAGCAATACTTTTGCCGCAGGAACTACTACCACAATTACAAACAGAGGTACAGGTTATTGGCGTTGGGCAAATACTTCAGCCGATGATTTTAATGGCGATGTAATTTTTGTTCAAGCAAGTAGTGGAATTTTTGATCCTGTTTATACTGCTAATTCAACTTTCGCAGGAAATATTTCAACAGTGGGGACTACCACAGCGATTACATTTGGCGTGAATGGGGGTAGAATAACAATAGATGGAAATGGTTCGCAACAATTTTATGGAGCTTCTGCTTTTAAACCAACTGTGAGAAGATTAACTATGAGTACATCTGGAGGTGGGACTTTAACATTAAATGTTCCAGTAGATATTAATAATAATTTGACAATGACTACAGGTGTTATTAATACTACTACAACTAATATTTTAAATTTAAATGCGGGTGCTTCTACTACAATTGGAAACGCTACAAGTTATATCAATGGTCCTATGCAATATGCAATGGCAACAAGTGCGGCAACAAGAACAACACTTAATTTCCCAATTGGTAAGGTGGCTGATTGGAGACCTGCTGTATTGCAAGTTTCACATACTGCCGCTACTTCATACACATACAGAGGCGAAGTTTTTAATGCAAGTGCAGAAGCATTGGGCTGGACAAAACCTGCAACTGTAGATACTGTTTCTTACGTTCATTATTGGGATATAGATAGATATTTAACAAGTACAATGGTGAATACTCCTTCTACAAATTTAAGAACTACCGTAGGTACTAATGAACCCATTGTTACACTTTATTTTGATACAAATGATGCTGTTAAAGATGGAGCTTATTTAACTATTTGTAAAAATACTAGTGGTTCACCTACTACTTGGATTGATATTGGAGGTTCAGGAGCACCTGCATATTCAGGAGGTACAAATTTAACAGGTAGTGTTACTAGTACTTCTTCACCAACTGCTTTTAACTCTTTTAGTAGGTTTACTTTAGGAAGTAAATTACTTGGATGGAATCCATTACCAATTGAGTTGATTTCATTTACTGCTATTCCTAATGGGAATAAAGTGGATTTAAAATGGACTACAGCTTCTGAAACGAATAACGATTATTTCACTATCGAAAGAACAATAGGTGGGCAAACTTTTGAGTTTGTTTCACAAGTGGATGGTGCAGGAAATTCAACAAGTAGATTAAATTATACTTCAGAAGATTTGAATCCTTACCAAGGAGTATCATACTATCGATTAAAGCAAACCGATTTTAATGGACAATTTACGTATTCAAATTTGGTGGCTGTAGAATTTAAAAACAATACAAATTTTGGTATTAATGTATATCCAAATCCAAATAATGGAGAAGAAGTTACTATTTTAATTTCTTCTCAAGTGAATGATGAGGTGTTAGTTAATATAACAGATGTTTCAGGAAAAAAAATATTTTCAAAAACAATTATTTTGACTTCGAATCAAAGCAACATAAATATTGATATAGATGAAAAATTAGTTGCAGGTGTTTACTTTGTAACTTCAATTTCAAATAAAGAAACAATTAGTAAAAAGTTAATTGTAAAGTAACTTTATTCTACCTGAACTACTAATCCTTTTAGGTATTCACCTTCTGGGTGGAAAATATTAAAGCAGTGATCTGCTGGTTGTGACAAATGGTGTAACACACGAACACTTCTTCCTGCTTCAATTGCTGCTGCCATAACAGTACTATTAAAAGTATTTTTATCCACTACTTGAGAACAAGAAAAAGTAAACAACAATCCTCCTGATTTTATTTGCTTGATGGCTTCGTAGTTTAATCTTTTATAGCCCATAACAGCATTGTGTTTTACATTTTGATGTTTTGCAAACGCAGGAGGGTCAAGTACAATAATATCGTAAATATTTTCTTTGTGTTTTAAAAAATCAAATGTGTCAACAGCAAATGATTGATGATTTTTGATATCGTTTAATTCAATATTTTTATCAGTAAGTTCAATTGCTTTTTTTGAAATGTCTGTTGAATGAACTTCTTTTGCACCAGCGTTTGCAGCATACACAGAAAATCCACCTGAGTAACAAAATGTATTTAATACTACTTTGTCTTTTGAATAAGATGCAAGCAATTCTCTGTTTTCTCTTTGGTCAATAAAAAAGCCAGTTTTTTGTCCACCTTCCCAATCAATATAAAATTTATTCCCGTTTTCATTTACGATTGTAGTTCCTTCTACATCATTGTTTTTTTTCCATAGATAGCCATTTGTAGCTTTTATAGGCGCTTGTTTAGGCATTGTATCTTCACTTTTGTCGTAGATAGCTATAAGTGAATCGCCCATTACATCTTGCAAAACGTTTACAAATTCATTTTTTAATAAATGCATTCCAATAGAATGTGTTTGAAAAACAGCTGTTCCATTATAAAAATCAATAACAAAGCCTGGTAATCCGTCCCCTTCTCCAAAGCATAAACGGTAACAATTTGTATTACTATTATCAACTAAATTTAACTGTTTACGAAAATTGTATGCGGATTGAATTTTGCTTTTCCAAAAATCATAATTGGGATTTACTTTTTTGAAAGAAAACAAACGAACAGCAATCGAGCCAATTTGATAATGGCCCATTCCTAAAAATTGATTTTGGGAAGAATAAACTTCTACTAATTCTCCTTCTTTTACTTCGCCATCAATTTTTTTTATTGCTCCCGAAAATACCCAAGGATGAAAACGCAATAAGCTATGCTCTTTCCCTTTGTTTAATGTAATTTGAATCATCTGTTGTTTTCTTAAATCGATTGCGAATGTACAAATAAAATAAGCAAATTGTTTTGCATAATATCTAAGGCTTTTTATGGTTATATTTGTATGTAATTTTTAAAATATGGAAACATTAAATAGAGCGATTGCTCCCAGCTTTAAAGCAATTGAAAAAATTGAAATGATTCAGGCTCGGGTACAAAAGTTGAGTAATAATATTCCTGTTTATACAATTAACGCGGGCACTCAAGATGTCATAAAGATTGAATTTCTGTTTTCTGCTGGTATGTACGAGCAAGATATGCCTTTACAGGCTACAACAACCAATTCACTGCTGGAGGAAGGTACATCGAAAATGAATGCAAATCAAATTGCTGAAGCTGTTGATTATTATGGTGCTTTTCTTGAAACATCAGTTGCTCAAGATAATGCATCAGTTACACTCTATACTTTGAATAAACATCTTGCTAGCACATTGCCAATTGTTGAGCAAGTTATTAAAGATGCTGTTTTCCCTGAAAAAGAAATTGAAACGCATTTGAAAAATAAAAAGCAAAAATTTTTAGTCAACAATCAAAAAGTAGCAACAATTGCTCGTAAGAAATTTGCTGAAATTATTTTTGGAGAAAAACATCCTTATGGTATTGACGTAAAAGCAAGCGACTTTGATACAATTAAACAACAAAATTTAATTGATTTTTATAAAAAGCATTATTTGTCTAATAATTGCAAAATAATAATTGCAGGAAAAGTAATAGATTCAGTTTTTACACTTTTAGACAAACATTTTGGAGGAAATGATTGGAGAGGCAGTTCTCTCAATCTAAAGCCCTTAATAGCATCTGATACTACAAATGATAGAGAGCAAATTGTTTTTAAAAAGGATGCAATACAATCAGCAATTAGAGTTGGTAAAATAATGTTTAACAAAACACATGAAGATTTTCAGTCGATGCAAGTGCTAAATACTATTTATGGGGGGTATTTTGGTTCAAGACTTATGTCAAATATCAGAGAAGATAAAGGATATACTTATGGAATAGGTTCAGGATTGGCTTCATTAAAACATTCAGGATATTTTTTCATTTCTACAGAGGTTGGAGTGGACGTATGTGCAAGTGCATTAAAAGAAATTTATTTTGAAATGAATAGGTTGAGGGAAGAATTGGTTACAGAAGATGAATTACAATTGGTGAAAAATTATTTGTTAGGTACATTTTTGAGAAGTGTAGATGGTCCATTCGCACTGGCGGATAGGTTTAAAAGTATAGTTGAATATGGTTTGGGATATGAATATTATGATAATTATGTTGCAACTATTAAAAATATTTCAGCATCTAATATTAGAGATTTAGCAAATAGATATTTTGATAAAGATTCAATGATAGAGTTGGTTGTAGGAAAAAAATAAGTTACTAATTACATGTTAAAAAAAATTGTTCATCTTTTATTAATAGGAATATTTGCTTTGAATTATGAAGCAAAGGCCACTCATTTAATGGGAGGAGAAATTACTTGGGATTGCCAAGGTTCTGGACAATATGTTTTTACTTTAAAATTGTATAGAGATTGTAATGGAACATTACCTCCTGGAGTATTGTCACTAAGCGTTTTTAATCATCCAACAGTAACATCAATAAATGTAAATTTAATTTCACAAACAGATATTTCGCCTAGTTGTAATGGTGCTGGACCAGCAATATCTTGTACGCTTGCTGAATCTCAAACTGGCTGGCCATCAAGTGGAACTCCTATTTTAGGTGCAGTAAAAGAATATGTTTACCAGTCAGTAGCAGTCACATTAACTGGTGTTCCTCCCGCTCAAGGATGGAGTTTTATTTATTCAGAGTGTTGCAGAAATTCAGCAATTTCAAATTTACAATCGCCTGGCGGAAACGGAATTACATTGAGAGCTGTTATGTACTCTTATAGTGGGCAAAATGCTTCTCCGTGTTTTGATTCATCACCAAAATTTTTGGAAAGCCCAAGCACCATTATATGTGTTGGTTATCCATTTACATACAATCACAATGCTTATGACCCTGATTTAGATTCATTGAATTATTCATTTGCAGAACCACTTACAAATTATTCGGGTGGAACATATAATCCTCCTACTAATCCTACTCCAATTAATTTTATTTCTGGATATAGCTTTACAAGTCCTTTGCCTGGAACTTCACAAAACGCATCAAATGTTCCTGCAACAATTAATTCTAAAACAGGTGAAATTTCATTTACATCTTTTACGCAAGGTAACTTTGTTACTGTTGTAAAGGTTCAATCGTATAAATGTGGTCAGTTGGTAGCTGAAGTGTACAGAGAGATTCAGGTTGTATTATTACCTTGTGCTGCAAACAATCCGCCAATAGTTACATATACAACTTATCAAGATACTGTATATGCAGGTGCTAATGTAAATTTTACATTAAATGCAACTGATAACGGAACTTTACCAAGTGGAGGACAACAAACAATTTCAATTGGAGCTACAGGAACTCAATTTGGTGCAGGTTATACAAATGCAGCTAGTGGTTGTCTAAATCCACCTTGTGCAACATTATCTCCTACGCCTCCGGCATCTAGTATAAATGCTACCTCTACAATATTCAATTGGCAAACAAGTTGTAATCATCTGAATAGTTCATCGTGCAACAGCCAATCAAATACTTATACTTTTGTTTTTAAAGTGAAAGATGATTTTTGCCCTGCACCTGCGGAAAATATTTCTACAGTTTCAATCACTGTACTTGCTTTACCAATTGTTCAAAGTCCACAACCTAGGTGTGTTGCTGTTTTACCAAATGGTGATGTTACTTTAACTTGGTCAACTCCAGCTGACCCAGGCGGAACATTTAATAGTTATCATATTTATACTGCAAATGCATTGGCAGGACCATATACTTTATTAGACAGTGTTTTTGTTTATCCACAAACAACATATACACATGTTGGCGCAAATGCAAACGTTGCTTCTCGATATTATTACATTAAAACTCGTTCGGGATGTGGTGGTCAAATATTTTCTAATGCAGTAGATACCGTTCGTTCAATGTTTCTTACGGTGAATAATCCAAGTAATGGAACAGCACAATTATCTTGGAATGCTATTGCAACTCCAGCTATTTCTTCATCTTCTGGCATTTATACAATTTTTCAGGAATACCCTTCTGGAGTTTGGACTCAAGTAGGTTCAACGTCAAATTTAAATTACATTGACTCTATTCTTGTTTGCAATTCTGCTATTAACTATAGAATTGAAATTGCTGATAATACTGGTTGTACATCTGTTTCATCTGTTTCTGGCGGGATTTTTCAAAATATAATTGTGCCTTCTATTCCAGTTTTTGATACATTAAGCGTGGATGATTTTAATAATGCATTAATGAATTGGAATACAAATCCAGCACCTGACGTAACGGCTTATGTTATTTATAATTTTAATGGTAGCATTTGGGTTCCAATAGACACTGTTTATGGAATAAATAATACAAATTACAATTATCTTCTTTCAAATGCTGATTTGGCATCGGAGCAATATCGTGTTGCTGGATTGGATAGTTGTGGAAATATTAGCCCAATGAGTGGTGCTTTTAGTACAATTTATTTACAAGTGCTAAGTGATATTTGTAATAGAAGTGCAATTTTAAATTGGAATCCATATCCAACAATTGGTAATGGTTTAGCAGGATATAAAATTTATAGGTCAACAACTAGTTTGGTAGGACCATTTTCTTATTTAGCTACAGTTGCTGCAGGAACAACCACTTATGTTGATGCAGCGCTTGCTCCCACAACAACTTATTATTATAAAGTAGTGGCTTTTGATAATGCCAATGTTAAATCTGCATCGTCCAACAGAATTAGTTTTTATTCACCTGCACCTATACCACCTACTTTTTCTTATTTGAGAAAAGCAAGTGTAATAAATGATAGTTATGTTGAAATTACTGCTCATGTTGATACTGCAGCTTCGACACTTAACTATAAAATTATGAGATCTGTTGATGGCATTACATATAACCAAGTGGGTGTGGTAAATGCGGGTTTAGTAACACCAATTGTATTTAATGATGGTACTGCAAAGGTTGATGACAAAAGTTATTTTTATAAAGTAATAAATGTGGATAGTTGTGGATTTGACGGATTAGAAACAAATATTGCTAAAACCATTTTAGTAAATGCCATTAGCGATAGCGAGAATAAAAAAAATACAATTACATGGAATGATTATTTTTCTTGGTCAGGAAATGTGATGTCGTATAATATTTATAGAGGTATTGATGGAGTAATGGATCCAACACCTATTGCAACAGTCCCTTTTATTAATGCAGTAACAAATACTTATGTAGATGATGTTTATTTTATTGTAAACGGACAAGGAGTTTTTAATTATTATGTAGAAGCAAATGAAGGAATGGGTAATGTTTACGGATTTTCAGATAATGTTACATCTAATATTGCTGAAGCATACCAAGACCCTCAAGTATTTGTTCCGAATGCTTTTAAGCCATCTGGTATAAATAATATTTTTATTCCTGTTACTACCTATGCTGACTTAAAAGACTATGAATTTTTAGTTTTTAATCGTTGGGGCTTAAAAGTTTTTGAAACAACAAACTTGACAGAAGGCTGGGATGGAACTTGTTCAGGCAAAAAATGTGAATTGGGAGTGTATGTGTATTTGGTGCGTTATAAAACTTCTAAAGGAGAATATATGCAACAAAAAGGCTCTGTAACTTTAATAAGATAAGGTACGTTTCACTAATTAGGTATTTAATCAACTTACAACTCAACAAATATAAGTATTACAGATGAATATAAAACAAGTACAAAAAAAATTCGGCACACAAGAGAAGTGCCTGAAATATCTCGAAAAATTGAGATGGGGTAAAACTGTATTATGCAGTTATTGTGATTCAAAAAGAGTAATTAAGTCTAAAAGCGAACAAGGACGGTATAAATGCTATAACTGTAACAAGTCATTTTCTGTTATGGTTGGCACTATTTTTCAAGATACTAAATTGAAATTGCCTGATTGGTTTTTGGTTACTACACTCGTTTTAAATGCTAAAATGGGTATTTCAGCAAAGCAAATTTCAAGACAAACAGGTATTAGTTTAAAAACGTCTTGGCTAACTGCAATGAAAATACGCTGTGCAATGATTGATAACAAAACAGAGTTGCACGGATTGTTACAGATGGATGAGAGTTATTTTAGTTCAAGCACTAAAAAAATAACAAAAAACACTCCTGATAATGCTCCTGTTTTATCTACTGTAACTGAAAAACGTGGTCGTGGAACGAAAAAAACAGCCGTTGTAGGTATTGTAGAAACAGGAGGAAATGTAAAAACTAAAATTATCGACAAATTAACTACTCGAAACCTAATGGCAATGCTTAATAAGTATGTAAAAAAAGATGAAGCAGTATTAATAACTGACGGATTTCGGTCTTACGCCAAAATGGATGAGGAGATTGAGCATATAACAGTAAAGCATAAGGATAGAAAAAAAGGAGGGTTAAATACCAATACAATTGAGGGTTATTGGTCGCTTATAAAGAACGGTATTAAAGGCAATTACAAGTCTTTGAGTAAAAAATATCTGCCATTTTATTTAGTAGAATATGATTACAAATATAACCATAGAAAACAGCAAGGTTTATTTGAAAAGTTTATAAAATCGGCTTTAACCGATGAATCGTGTATGCTTAACAATAAGCCTATTAAAGACAGTAAGGAGGTTGTTTATGGATAAAGAAATTAAAAAATTCATAAAAGAACAAGAGAGATTTAATAAGTGGGTAACTATTTTTATAGTTTCTTTTGGATTAATATTAGCTGCACACACAATAATATTTGACTTATATCCAACAATATTTTTTCAAAATAATCCCTAATATGAATAAAAAAATTGTTAAAATAAATGTTGCAATAACCCAATTGGTATTTGTTTTTGCTTTAGAATATGATTTTTCAGATAATTCTAACTGCCTATCTTGTTTTAATTTAGAATCTACATATCCATTTTTGGGTTGCAATCTAATTTTACCATTTATATTAATTCTATATCCATATCCTATTATAAAATCCACATTTCCATCTGATTTTAGTTTGTCTAAAAGTGGTGTTATTTCGTTTTCAGATATTTTGTTATCCATTAATAGGATTAAATCTTTAGCTTCTTTAAAAACTTCAGTTTTTGATATTTTCAAAAGGATAAAGTCTAACTTTTCAAGATATTCCATATTTTATAAAAATATAAAAATACCATTAAGTAACAAAATAATACCAAAAAATTAAATTAAATACCTAATTAGTGAAACGTACCTAAGATAATACTATTTTAAACAACTAAAAAAAGAACATGAAAAACATTTACTCAAAATTATTATTGGCAGCATTTATTATTTTTTCAGTAAAAATGAGTGCGCAATGTGGTACAGGTTGTACAACTACAATTTCTGCTGCAGATCCCTTCAATTATGTAATTACTTCTGGTCAAAAATTTTGTATTACAGGAACAGGAAGTATGTCTGGATTAATAACAATTTCTTCAGGTGGAATATTATGCAACCAAGGAACTGTTAACTCTCCTAACTTATGGGTTGCTGGAGGTATATTTAATAATTATGGTTCTATGAATACAAATCTTTGTATGGCATCACAAGGAGCTACATTTTATAATTACGGGACCATTACTATTGATAGTTTTTTAGTATCGGAATCGGCCACAACTTTTGTGAATAATGGAACATTAGATGTAAATCGTTTTACTACTGCACAATCTGCAACTACCACTAATAACGGTACAATTACATCTAATTACTTATATGATTCAGCAGCGGTTTTTAATAATAATTTAAACCTAACCGTGAATTATGATTTTGGAAATTCTTATTCCGGAGTATTTAATTGTAATAATGTAAACTCTTTTATGACTATTAATAGAGATTTTTACAATGCATACAGTGCAGTTTTTAATGTTGGTTATTGTTTGATAAATGTGGGAAGAGATTGGTATAATTCGGCCCAAATTTCCGGCTTGACTAATGGTAGTTGTGGCGGCTTTGCAATTGCAGGGCTTTCCTTGAATTCTGGAATTGTAGGAAATACCGCCATGCATATTGATTTGTGTGATGCTGGAAATCCTCCTTCTGGAGTAGATGGAAATTCTGGTATAATTTCAAGTTCTACTACTTTTTGTTCATGCACTAATGTTTGTAGTATAGTTGGAGTTGCTGAATATGAACAAAGTAGCGCTTTAATAAAAAATATTTATCCTAACCCAGCTACTGATAATTTAACAATTTTGTTTGAAAATATGAAAGAAGAAAATATAATTATTGAATTGAGAAATATCTTGGGGCAAATTGTATATGTTGAGGATTATGACGCAACTATTGGAAGTAATACAGTACAATTAAAAATTGATAATCTATCTCAAGGTACTTATATTATAAATGTTATAGATTCTAATAAAATACAAATTAAAAAAATGTTTACGGTTATTAAATAGCAGTAGAGCTATTTTTTTAAATATTTTTCAATGTATTTTTCAGTTGGTAAAAGAGTTTGCTGTATTCGTTTTGCATACTTTATACTGTCAGTAATTTCTTTGTTTTTTTCAGCTACTGCATCATGCATATGTTTTAAATTTTCTTCGTGTTTTTCATTTGCTCCTTTAAAATAAAAGGTAATAAAATAGGTTACTATTGCAGCAGTTAACAAATTGGTAGCCTTAAAAAACAGCAAAGTCCGTCCTTCTACATCAATTAATGGAGTTACGCTATCTTGAAATAGCTTTACAAAAACGAGCATTATTAATACTAAAAAGAAGTAAAAGATAGAATTGCTTTTATTTTTAAAAATAATTAAAGGCATAGTAATTAAAGGGATAAACAATGCCTCTCCATGTGTGTTTGCTGAAAATAAACCTATGTATGTTATGGAACAAGAAACGGTGAGTATTGCAAAGTGTTTTGCAATAACATACTTTTTAATTTTTAAAAAATACAAATCAAGAAAAACAAATATAAACATACAGCTTACTGCTGGTAAAAATCCATGTAAGCTAAAAATCAATTCTAAGATTAAATATAAAAGCAATACAATAGCACAAATAGAGTTTAGAATTGCAAGTAATTTAATTCTTCTTTGCTCTTCAAAACTATGTTCAGGGTTGTAACCAATTTGGCAGATATAATTCCAAATTCCCATTTTATTTTTTTTGATTTAAGCAGCGTTCAATATACTTTTCGGTAGGGAATAAAGTTTGTTGAATACGTTTTGCATATTTAATACTATCTGTTATTTCTTTGTTTTTTTCTTCAATTTGGTTATAAGCATCTTGTAATTCTAAATTCGACTTTTGTTTGAGGCGATATTGTTTGAAAATAAAAAATGATAGAAGTAATACAAGTATAAATCCAGAGATTGAAAACCATATAATTATTTGCTGCTGATTAATATTTGCTGCTTGAATTTCATTGTCCTTATTGAGTAATTCTATTTCTTTTTGTTGTTTATCATTTTCATATTTCGCTTGTAGTTCGCTTAGCTGATTTGTGGTTTCGCTATTTAAAATAGAATCTTTTATGTTCGAATAAAGTGTATGATAGTTATATGCTTGTCTATAGTCTCCGAGTTTTGAATATGCGATAGCAAGGTTTTCGTATGCTTGCTTAATTTCTAATTTACTGTCAATTTCTACTGCAATAGATAAAGCTTTTTCTGAGGATTGTTTTGCTTTTTCATAATCATTCATTGTAATATAGCTTGAGCTAAGTATGTTTAATGTAGACGAAATAGCATGTTTGTCGCCAATACTTTCGGCAATTTTATAGCATTTTAATAAATATTCTAAACCTTCTTTTGTTTTTCCTTGTTGAGTATATGCAGCTCCAATATTTCCTAATGCATTTAATATCCATTTTTGATTTTGAATTTCTTCAGATAATTTGAGTCCTTTAAAATAATAGACTAGTGCTGAATCGTATTCTTCTTTTTTGCCGTGTACATTTCCAATGTTTATCATGCAGGCAGCAATGCCATATTTGTCGTTTAGTTTCTCTTTTATTTTAAGAGATTTTAAATGGTACTCGAGCTCGAGTTTGCTATTTCCCATTCTTCCAAAAGTATTAGCAATGGCTGTATAACAATCGCTCATACCTTTTTCATTTTTTAAATCTTCATATGATTTTAAAACACTAAAAAAACTTTCATTTGCTTTAACATAATCGCCAGTATAAATATTCACTACTCCAATATTATACCTTACTTTGACTGAAAATGTTGTGTCTTTTATTTTTTCGAAAATTTCAATTGATTCATAATATAGCTTTTTTGATTCTTTGAAATTACCTTTTGAAAATTCAAATAGACCGAATAAAAATTTTGCTCGAGCTATTCCAAATTGAAATTTTTTATCCACAGCTAATTGATAGCCTTTTGCAACCGTTGTAGAACAGTTTTTTAGATCTGTATTTCTGTAGATGTCTCCCAATTCAAGTATAGACATTACTTTTATACTGTCGTTCTTAGTAATGCTAATTAGTGTATTTAAACTATCAATTTTTTGTTGGGGCGTTTGCTTTTGTGCAAATAGTGAACCTGAGATGAAGATCACCTCTAGTAGGATAAAAGCAAAAAATAGTTTTGATTTATACATAGTTTAGCTTAGCACTATGTAAATATATAAAAAAGAGCTTACTTTTTCTTTTTAGCTTCTTTTTTTCTTTCTTCATCAAGTGCTATGTTGTACTTGATGTCTTTCCAGTAACCAGCACCATAGCTAACAAAAATTTCTTCTCCTGCTTTTATGTTTCTAGTTGCTTTAATCCAACCTCTGTTTTTCCAGATTTCATATATGGAATTATTTCTTATTCCTTTTACTCTTCCAATACCAGCTGCATCATTAGCGTATCTAGCTAATTCTTTTGGAGTGTAATATGCATCTACACATTTTTTTGAACTTATGTAAAAAGCATAACCATAAATGTCGTTTTCTGCCCTTTTGTCTAATTCTTTTTCGGTAATTACTTCTCCTAAATATTCAACAATTCTTTCGCCTTTTTTGATATCTCGTTTTGTGAAAAGTCCTTTTCCTGAATTTGGTAATTTGGATGTTTTAACTTCTAAAAAATTGTTGTCGCTCATAAATAAAATTTAGGGACGCTAAAGTAATAAAAATATATACGCTCGAATTGTTTTCTATTGTTTAATTTTGAAATGAAAAACGAGAAACAAAATGGAAAAATTAACAATTAATGCTGCACAGCAAAAAGTGGATGATTGGATAAGAACTCATGGAGTTAGATATTTTAATGAACTAACCAATATGGCAATGCTTACAGAAGAAGTAGGTGAAGTAGCAAGAATTATTGCAAGGCAATACGGAGAGCAATCATTCAAGAAAAAGGATAAGGACAAAAATTTAGCGGATGAAATGGCTGATGTGCTGTTTGTATTGATTTGCTTGGCAAATCAAACAGGTGTTGATTTAGAAAAAGCGTTTGTTAAAAATATTGATAAAAAAACAAAAAGAGATAAGGATAGACACAAAAAAAATAAAAAATTATAACCGGTTGCCAATTGCAATAAGCTTGTTTTTAATTGCAGTTAGTTTGTTTAGTACTCCATTAGCAGTATCAATCTCTGCTTTAATTTCATGTTTAATCGTTTTTTTATTTTCTTTTAGATATTTTTTTGCTCCTTCAATAGTCAGTCCTTGCTCACGTAATAAATTGTATATAACTTTTATATGTTCAATATCTTCTGGAGTAAATAAGCGATTCCCTTTTTTATTTTTTTTAGGTTTTAAAACATCAAATTCTTTTTCCCAAAAGCGAATCAACGATGCATTTACTTCAAATATATCAGACACTTCACCAATTGTGTAGTACATTTTTGTTATTTCTATTTCTTTGTAAGGCATCGAGTTATTACAAAACCGTTAGTGATGGATAAATATTAATCAAATGTTTGGGATGATTGTGATGAAATTTCAATTAATTTTTGATACTGTTCTGGCGTTAAATCGTTATAATAATAATTGATTGGATTTACTTTATCACCGCTTTTTATTACTTCATAATGCACATGGGGGGCTGTTGATAAACCAGTACTACCCACAAAACCAATTAACTGTCCGCGTTTAATTTTTTGTCCGGGTTTTACAATAAATTTAGTCATATGGCCATACAATGTTTTATAGCCAAATCCATGATCTATTACTACATGGTTGCCATAACCTTGAGCCGTTGCATCTGCTCTTTCAATTGTTCCATCACCTGTAGCATAAATTTCAGTTCCTGTTGGAGCTGCAAAATCCATCCCAGGATGGAATTCGGCAGTCTTGTATATCGGATGTGTTCTCCACCCAAAACCAGATGGTTGATGACGTAAATCTTTATTTGAAATAGGTTGGATAGCTGGGATAGAAGAAAGTAATAGTTCTTTACTTTTTACAAGCTTTGATACTTCATCAAATGATTTTGATTGTATATACAATTGCTTGCTTATTTTATCTAAGTTTTTAGTTGTTTGTATCAGTAATTCTGAATTATTCATTCCTTGCAAAGCTTTGTATCTGTCAACTCCACCAAAGCCAGCCTTTCTAATGCTTAAAGGTATAGGTTCTGCTTCAAAAATAGTTCTGTATATGTTATTATCCCTATCTTGTATATCGTCTA
The DNA here is from genome assembly GCA_964549315.1 of uncultured Chitinophaga sp. Classification (GTDB taxonomy): domain Bacteria; phylum Bacteroidota; class Bacteroidia; order 2-12-FULL-35-15; family 2-12-FULL-35-15; genus 2-12-FULL-35-15. The sequence continues at coordinate 73,247 of CAZJUY010000004.1, forward strand.
AAACTTCTACAACTTCATTCATCCTATTATTCAAAATTTCATATTGAAGTGTTAATTCCGCTATTTCACGTTTTAATTGTTTTTCCTTAGGAGAATCAATGTATTCATAAGCTAATAAAATAGTAATAGTTGCAAATACAAGCCCAGTTGCTAAATAAGAAAGCAACTGCCAAACACGTTTACGAAGCGGAACAGTGTCCTTTTCGTAAGTCAAAGATTTGGTATTAAACTTATATTTTATTTTGCTCATAATTAATTCTTACATCTTCTACTGCGAATTTACGTAAATAAACTAAATTTGCAATCCTGTTTCAAGTAATAAGAAATAGCGAATAAAATATGGAAGCAAATAAAGTACGACAAACATTTTTAGATTTTTTTAAAAGCAAGCAACACGAAATTGTACCATCAGCTCCAATGGTGGTAAAGAATGACCCTACACTTATGTTTAACAACAGTGGAATGGCTCCTTTCAAAGATTTATTTTTAGGTAATGCGCCAATCAAATTCCCTCGCGTTGCCGACACACAAAAATGCTTGCGTGTAAGTGGTAAACACAACGATTTAGAAGAGGTTGGTGTTGATACGTATCACCATACTATGTTTGAAATGCTTGGTAATTGGAGCTTTGGAGACTACTTTAAAAAAGAAGCAATTACTTGGGCATGGGAATTATTAACCGAAGTTTACAAAATTGATAAGTCGCGTTTGTATGTAACCGTTTTTGAAGGAAGTAAAGATGATAATTTAGGGTTCGATCAAGAAGCTTATGATATATGGAAACAGTTTGTTCCTGAAGAAAGAATTTTAAGAGGAAATAAAAAAGATAATTTTTGGGAAATGGGTGATGTTGGTCCGTGTGGACCATGCTCTGAAATACATTACGATGGAAGAACAGAAGAGGAAATTAAAAAAGTATCCGGTGCTGAAAGAGTGAATAACGATGATCCTCAAGTGATAGAAATTTGGAACAATGTATTTATGGAGTTTGAGCGAAGAGCTGATGGTTCATTGGTGAAGTTGCCAAAACAACATGTAGATACAGGAATGGGTTTTGAACGTTTGGTTCGCGTTTTACAAAAAAAACAATCAAATTATGATACAGATGTTTTTACCCCTTTACTTAATAAAATTGAAGAACTATCTGGCTTACGATACAAACCAGAAGATGAAGATAAACATCTAAAGCAATTAATAATAAATATTGCAATGCGTGTAATTGCCGATCATATTCGTGCAATTTCCTTTAGTATTGCTGATGGTCAGTTGCCTTCTAATACTGGTGCAGGATATGTAATTCGCAGAATTTTAAGACGCGCTATCCGTTATGGTTATCAATCTCTAAATTTAAAAGAACCATTCATGTACCGATTGGTTCCTGCATTATCTCACCAGTTGGGGCAAGCATTTCCTGAGTTAGTTTCGCAAAAATTATTGATTGAAAAAGTAATTAAAGAAGAAGAAATTTCATTTTTTAGAACATTAGAAAATGGATTAAAACGTATTGACCAAGTATGTGCGAACACGATTAAAGAAAAAAAGCAAATAGTAGATGGAGCAATTGTTTTTGAATTGTATGATACTTTTGGTTTTCCTATTGACTTAACATCATTGATTGCGCGTGGTTATGGATTAAGCATTGATGAAGAAGGGTTTCAAAAAGAATTAGAAAAACAAAAAAATCGTTCGCGTGAAGCTACTGCTGTTGATACGGGGGATTGGGTAGAAGTTGAAAGTTCAAACTCAAAAATTAAAAGCCAAGATATTGAATTTGTTGGTTACTCAAATTTAGAGTGTGAAAGCAAAATCATCAAATACAGAAAAGTAAAAGCAAAAGGGAAAGAACAATTTCAAATTGTATTAGATAAAACTCCTTTTTATGCAGAGAGTGGGGGACAAGTTGGAGATACTGGGGTTCTGGAATCTGCAAACGAAAAAATAAATGTTACAGATACAAAAAAAGAGAATGGAATCATTATTCATTTTGTAGATAAACTACCAGAAAATTTTTCGCAAACATTTATTGCCAAAGTAAATACCGAAAAACGTTATTTAACAGAAAATAATCATAGTTCAACGCATTTGTTACATGCAGCGCTAAGACAAGTATTAGGGACGCATGTAGAACAAAAAGGTTCTTTGGTAAATGAAGAACATTTACGTTTCGATTTTTCTCATTTTTCAAAAGTAACAGATGAGGAAATTGCTCAAATTGAATCCATAGTAAATCAAAAAATCAGAGAAAATATTGTTTCTGATATCAAAGAAATGCCAATTGATGATGCTCGCAAGTTAGGAGCAATGGCATTGTTTGGAGAAAAATATGGTGATACAGTTCGTGTGGTAACATTTGATAAAAAATATTCTATTGAATTATGCGGTGGAACTCATGTGCCTTCTACTGGGCAAATTGGTTTGTTTAAAATTACTTCCGAAGGAGCAGTAGCTGCTGGAATTAGACGTATAGAAGCAATTACATCAGTAAAAGCAGAACAATTTTTTAATCAACAAATTGGATTAGTTAATGAGGTAAAAGCACTTTTGAAAAATCCAAAAGATGTTATTAAAAGTGTTCAATCTTTGTTAGAAGAAAATACTGCTCTTCAAAAACAAATAGAACAAATGCTTCGCGAAAAAGCAAAAAGTTTGAAAGTAGAATTACTGAATAAAAAACAAACCATTAACGGAATTAATTTTATAGCAGAAAAAATAGAATTGGATTCTGCAGATGCAATAAAAGATTTGTCATTTGAATTACGCAATCAAGTAGATAATTTGTTTATGGTACTTGCTGCAGAAGTAAAAGGTAAACCAAGTTTATCTATTATCATTTCTGATAATTTAGTAAAAGATAAAAGTTTAAATGCTGGAACGATTGTTCGTGAATTAGGAAAAGAAATTCAAGGTGGAGGAGGAGGACAACCTTTTTATGCAACAGCTGGAGGAACCAATTCGCAAGGAATTGCGAAAGCATTAGAAAAAGCGAAAACATATTTGAATTAAAACAAAAAACTCCGAAATGTTTCGGAGTTTTTTGTTTTCTACAATTCCTTCATAAAAACTTTGTAGATAGCAATCATTCCTTTAATATCTTTTTTGTGAACTTTTTCGTCAGGTGTATGCACATTTTGTTCGGCTGCACCAACAAAACACCAGTCCCAAGGGTATTCTGCCATTTGTAATTCTTTTGCATCGCTTCCTCCTGCACCTTCTATTTCTAATTGGTGTGCAAGTTTGTTTTTCTTTGCTATTGCAATTAGTTTATCTACAAAATTTCTTCGTGGAACAAGGCTATCGCGCATAGAAATTACAGGACCTTTTCCTGGAAGTACGCCATCAGAAATCCAAGATATATCAGAAATTAATGCTTGTGAAATTTTATATTTTTCTTGTAAAAATTTTTGAAGGTATGAAACACTACCTCCGCCATGTTCTTCCCAGCAGCTAAATACAATAGCTCCATCTTTTAATGTTTCTGCTACTTTTAAAGCGTTATAAACCCCTAAGCGGTTATCCATGTAACAGCATTGTACATAATCTTTATCCTCTCTCCAATTTGGTTTAAAAGTCAATTCTGTTCCTCTTTCTAAATCTCTTTTATATGTATAAGTTAAAGCAGTTTCTTTTGTTTTTTTATCTGTAACAAGTTTTAATTTAACATCAGCTGTTCCTTTACTATCTTTCCCAACCAATGAATAACCATCAACAGTTCTTGGTCCACCAATTTTAACTAATTGCTTGCCATAACGAACAGTAAACCCAATGCTATCAATATGTGCAAAAATAGCTGTGCGTGGTTTCCCGAAAACTAAAATAATGCAATCTTGAAATCCTTTTCCTGAATATATTTTAGGCTTATGCTTCCAGTTTTTTTTATTTGTTTTTATATAGTTTAATAAAAAATCAGTCATAGCAGATTCATTTCCTGAAGGAGCATGAATGGCACACATTTGTTTTAATAATTGCATAGTTTTTAAATTTATTTGTAAACCTACAAAACTTTAAATTAATTCTGTCATCGAAACATTTTTAATTTTACTATCCATCCATTTTATTACATCAAAATATAATAATGAAGTAGCAGATTCTTCTTTTTGTAATGATTTCATTTTAACAAAATATTGATTGAATAGATCTTTTATGTTTTTTTGTTCTTTAGACTTTATTATTTTAGAGAAAAATTCAATCATTATTTCTTCTGCTTTAAACATTCTATTTTGTTGAATTAATAATCTTTTTGTGGAAGCGATTAAACTGTTTAATAAAATCTCATTTCCTAATTCATAATGTATTGCCATATTAAAGATGTGACCTCTACTGTATTTTCCTAATTCATCATCAAAAATTTGGTTCATGTATTTTAATGATTTTTTGTAGTCTTGCAAATAAAAGCTTGCAATAGCTATTGATTTTGCTGTGTTTAAAACGATTGTCTTTATTACATGAGGTTTGTATTTATCGATGTTTTCTTCAATTAATTGTATGGCATTTTTACACTTGTCGAATTCATGCAGTCCAATATATATATCAAGTAAATAAGGTTTCGTAAAAAAGAAAAAGCTGGCTTCTAATGTGTCTGTTTTTTTGAGCTTAAAAATAGTTGGTAATGTTTCAATTTTTTTAATATCATTGAGCAATTGGGAATGCTTTTTTAGATTAATTTTTCCCATTGCAACATTTGCAAATACTAATAAATAATCAATTGCATTTTGATTAAAAGTATGAGGATATGCTTCCATCAATTGCATCATTTTTTCAAAATAGGAAATACTTAATTCTTCGTCATTAATGATTCCGTAATACATTGCTTTTGTTTGGTACAAAAACATTTTTGATTTGTATGTTTTAGCAATTGTTTCGGTTTCTAACAATTCATCCTTCATGAAATTTTCCATTTCAACAAGTTGTTCCTTTTTGCTAGTGGAACGATAAGTGATTTCTTTGAAGTTTATTTTAAATGCTAAATCTTTGTATTTTATTTCATTAAACAAATTTTCTATTAACACTTTACTTTCATCTATTGAGGAAAGTAATAGGGTATAATCTTGTAGTTTATTATAAATTTCTTGCTCTAATTCGAGTGTTCTAATTAAGTGAGCTTCTGTGAATGAATTTTGTGCAATTTTTTTTGCCTTTTTTATTAGTGATAAGCATTGTTTGTGAAGTCCTTTTTGAAGAAGAATTTCTGTTTGTTTATTAATTGAATCAATCAAATATTCGCTTGAAGAGTCTTTGTGGTATTCATTTAAGCTATTTAACAAAAGATTATATAAATAATTTTTTTCAACAGCTATGTTTTTTGTGTTGTAATTTTTTGGAAGATTAGCATATAATTCATTAATATTGTTTTGCTTACATGAATTTACAGCATCAAAAAGTTGGATATAGTTTTTTTGTTTACTCTTATTGTTTCCTGCTTCAAAAATTTTAAAATGCCGTTTTTCTGTGGGAGACAAATTTTTAACAAGTTCTATTAAATTATCTTTTTTTGTCATTTTTAGAGTTTTAATAAATAAAAATATAAATTACTGTTAATCAATAATTTAAGAAATAAATATTATTATTAGAAATCTAAAATTAATGATTTATTTTTTAAGGACAAAGCGTAACCTTCACTATTTTTGACTAATGTTTTAAAAACACAGATTAAACATCAAAAAACTACTATAAAAGATGAAACAAAAACTACTAACGATTATCGGAATTTTAATGTTTTCGGTATTGTCTAATGCACAAACTACAACTGCTTTTAGAAAAAATTACAATCAAGCATTGTTTGATTTACCAGGAAACATTGTAGAGGGAGTTACTCCGAACACCTACGTAATGGCGGGAACAAACTTGACCTTTCTACCTATTTACGGTACAATTACTCAGTTGAATGATACTGGAGGAGTTACTTGGTCCTATCGTTATTCAGATGCATCAATTGGTTTTCAATTAAATGATATTAAAAAAGATGCTGCTTCTAGTCAATATTACGCATGTGGTGGTAGTGAATCAAACGCTGCTGTTTTTATGGTAGTTGATGTTGCTGGAAATATAGTTATTCAGAAAAGATTTAGAATAAATGAGGCGGACGCTGCTTGGTTCAACAGAGTTATAAAAACAGCAGATGGTGGTTATGTTGCTGTTGGTTATGTAACTGGCCATGATCCTGATGGAGCAGGGCCTGAAATTAAATTTAATCCAATTTCTTATACGGATAATAATGGAGATCCTCAAACAGATTATATATCGTCTCCACTTATTGTAAAGTTAGATGCAAGTGGTAATCATGTTTGGCATAGAGTTACAAGGTATTATCAAACTTCGAATATTCCTGCTAACAGAATATACAATGATGCAAGTTTTACAGATGTAGTTGAAGTTAGCGATGGTTACGTTGCTGTGGGTAGTTACGATATTGCTAATCACAGAGTTGTTCAAAATTCTGATGGAGATGACGCTTCTCCAACTGATGCTTTGATTTTAAAAACTTCAACAGCAGGAGCAATTACTTATCATAAACAAATTGACAATCCTAGCACTTCTACGAGTCAGTCAAGTAAATATTTATCTGCTGTTAATAAAACATCAGCAGGAGATATTATTGCTGCAGGAACGGACAATTTAAGAGAGTTGATTCAAAAATATAATGGACCGGGAGGTTTTACAAATACATTGAGTCGTTTATCTACTTATTCTACTACCTTTCCTATTGGAACTGATCCTTGTGATATATCTCAAATATATGAAGTTCCAAGTAGTACAGATATAGTAACAATGGCTATGTATATAAAACCATTAAGCTTTTTTGCAAACTCAATTAAAAGAGTTAATTCAACCGTTACTACTAATGTATTTGCGAAAAGATATAACTTCAATTTAATTTCAATTTTGCCAAGAGGAGGTTTAACTTCTGATAACGGATACATTTCTATGTCAATGACAGCAGGAGGAACAAATTACGATTATCATGTTATTAAAACTGATCCTAATGGAGATACACCATTAACAGGATGTCCACCTAATTCTTTTACTCCAACTTTTGCTGCTGGACCAACAACTTTTGCGGATCCATTTTATAATTCTTGGGCAGGAACTGTTCCATCCCAAACAATAGCTATTGTTAGAAGTTCAATAACTCCTTCGGTAGGATATGTTTGTACAAGAGTAGCCTGTGTTGCGCCATCTGCTCCAGTTGCAGGTGCTGTTACTCAGCCAACTTGTTCTACGCCAACAGGTAGTGTAGCTTTAAGTGGCTTGCCATCATCAGGCACTTGGACGGTTACTGCTTCTCCTGGAGGAGCAACAGCAACAGGAACAGGAACAACAGGAACTATTTCTGGTTTAGCTGCTGGAACAACTTACACATTTACAGTTACCGTGGTAGCTGGATGCCCTTCTGTTCCTTCTGGTTCTGCAACAGTAAATGCTGCTCCAGTTGTACCAACAGCTCCAACTATTGGAACAATTACACAACCTAATTGTACAACTGCAACAGGTAGTATTGCTTTAAGTGGTTTGCCATCATCAGGCACATGGACAGTTACAGGTTCACCGAGTGGAACAGCTACCGGAACAGGAACCACAACTACAATTTCTGGTTTAGCGCCAGGCACGTATACATTTACAGTTAGTAATGGAACTTGTACTTCTACATCTTCTTTAAATGCAGTAGTAAACACACAACCAACTGTACCAACAGCACCAGTTGTTGGAACCATTACACAACCAACATGTGCAACACCTACGGGTTCTGTTGCATTGAGTGGTTTGCCATCATCTGGAACATGGACAGTAACAGCAACTCCAGGTGGTTCTACAACTACAGGAACAGGAACATCAACTACATTTAGTGGATTACCTGCTGGAACAACATATACATTTACCGTAAGTAATGGCAGTTGTACTTCATCATCTTCTTCAAATGCTGCAATTAATACAGCACCAGTTGTGCCAACTGCGCCTACTGTCGGAACAATTACACAGCCAACTTGTTCAACGGCAACAGGTAGTGTTGCATTAAGTGGTTTGCCATCATCAGGGACATGGACGGTAACAGGTTCGCCAAGTGGAACAGCCACAGGAACAGGAACTACAACAACTATTTCTGGATTAGGAGCAGGAACATATACATTTACTGTTAGCAACGGAACGTGTACTTCAACATCTTCTGTTAATGCTGTAATTAATGCTCAACCTACAGTGCCAACAGCACCAGTTGTTGGTGCAATTACTCAACCAAATTGTACTACTCCAACTGGAAGTGTTGCGTTAAGTGGTTTACCATCATCGGGAACATGGACTATCACTGCAACACCTGGCGGATCAACAACTACAGGTACAGGTACATCTACTACATTTAGTGGATTGCCAGCAGGAGCGACTTATACATTTACAGTTAGCAATGGTTCATGTACCTCAACCTCATCAACTAACGTTACAATAAACCCTGCAGTTGGTGTACCAGCAGCGCCAATAGTTGGAACAGTTACACAGCCTACTTGCTCAACACCAACTGGTGGAGTTGCATTAAGTGGTTTGCCTTCTTCTGGTTCTTGGACAATTACTGCTACCCCAGGAGGAGCAACAACAACAGGTTCAGGAACAACAACAACATTTAGTGGATTGCCAGCTGGAACTTATACTTTTGTTGTAAATAATGGAACTTGTAATTCAGCATCATCATCAAGTGCTACAATTAATCCACAGCCAGTAACACCAACTGCACCAACAATTGGAACTATTACACAACCAACTTGTGCAACAGCAACAGGTAGTGTTGCATTAAGTGGTTTACCATCATCAGGAACGTGGACTATAACTGGAACACCAAGTGGAACTGCTACAGGAACAGGAACAACAACAACTATTTCTGGATTAGCAGCAGGAACATATACATTTACTGTTAGTAATGGAACTTGCACTTCTACATCTTCAATAAATGCGGTAATAAATGCACAACCAACAACACCAGTTGCACCTGCAGTGGGAACAATTACACAACCAACTTGTACAACGCCAACAGGTGATGTAGCATTGAGTGGTTTGCCGTCATCTGGCACATGGACAGTAACAGTAACACCGGGAGGTGCTACAGTTACGGGAACTGGAACTACTACTACTGTAACAGGCTTAACTGCTGGAAATACTTATACATTTACTGTGAATGATGGAACTTGTACTTCAGGTTCATCTACTACAGCAACTATAAATGCTCCGCCATCAGCGCCAACAGCGCCAATAGTTGGAACAATAACACAACCAACTTGTACTGTGTCAACAGGTGATGTTACTTTGAGTGGATTACCTACTTCAGGGACTTGGACAATTACAGCAAGTCCTGGAGGGGCTACTACAACAGGAACAGGAGGAAGTACAACTTTCACTGGATTAGGAGCAGGAACTTATACCTTTACTGTAAATGATGGAACTTGTACATCAGGTCCATCTTCATCTGCAACTATTAATACATTCCCTGGAGCACCAACAGCGCCATTATTAGGAACAATTACACAACCAACTTGTGCAACTGCAACTGGAAGTGTGGTATTAAATGGATTACCTTCATCAGGAACTTGGACAGTAACAACTACTCCAGGTGGTGCAACAACTACAGGAACAGGAACAACTACTACAATTACGGGTTTAACACCTGGAACAACTTATACATTTACAGTTGATAATGGAACTTGTACATCTACAACATCAGCAAATGCTGTTGTAAATAACGTTCCTACACCACCAACAGCCACTGCAGGCTCGCCATTAGTATTGGGATGTAGCCCAACAAGTGGACCTGTAAGTGTTACTACATCAACACCTGGAGCTACATATTCATGGGCTGGTCCTGGAATAGTAAGTGGTGGAAGTTCGGCTACAGCAACAGTAAATGCAGTTGGAACATATACAGTAACAGTTACAGACCCTGCTACATCTTGTACTTCAACTGCTACTGTAAATGTTACAAGTAATACCACTGCACCAAATGTAACAGCTGGTTCAGCTTTAACATTAAGTTGTGCAGCATCAAGTGGAACAATTAGTGCTTCATCTACTACTTCTGGTGCAACATATAGTTGGACTGGAGCAGGAATAGTAAGTGGAGGAACAACAGCAACACCAACTGTAAATGCTGCTGGAACGTATACAGTAACAGTAACAGACCCAAGTAATGGATGTACAGCTACTGCAACTGTAACAGTTACAAATAATACAACAGCACCAAATGTGACTGCTGGAACAACAACACCAATTAGTTGTACAACAGGATTAGGAACTGTTAGTGCTAATTCAACAACAACAGGTGCAACATATAGTTGGGCAGGAGCAGGAGTAGTAAGTGGAGGAACAACAGCTACTCCAACAGTAAATGCAGCTGGAACTTATACAGTTACAGTAACAGACCCAAGCAATGGATGTACTGCAACCGCAGTAGTAACAGCTACAAACAGCCCTGGGCCAACTGCAAATGCTGGAACAGGAGTTACGATTATTCAAGGAGGTAGTACTACACTTACTGCTACTGGAGGTGGAACATACTTATGGAGTACAGGAGAAACTACTTCAACTATTACAGTTACTCCTAATGTTACAACAGACTATTGTGTAACAGTAACCGATGGTAATGGATGTACAGATTCATCTTGTGTGAGAGTAGTAGTAGATATTGTATGCGGTGAATTATTTATTCCAAATGCATTTTCACCAAATGGAGATTTATCAAATGATATATTTAGGGTAAAAGTAAATCCGGATTGTGTTGAAGATGTTCAGTTTTACATATTTGATCGTTGGGGTGAAAAAGTATTTGAAGCAACAACTGCTGATAAAGCATGTGTGACAGGATGGGATGGAACTTACAGAGGGAAAGCTTTAGACAATGCAGTGTTTGTTTATTATTTAAACATTAAACTGTCAAACAGCACAGAAATGCAAAAATTAAAAGGAAACGTAAGTTTAATCAGATAATTTTTGAAAAAGAAAATAGATTTTAAAAACTTATATTTGAAAATATTAAATTGAAAACACAAGACATGAAAAATCAAAAAATAAAATCAGCACTTACACTTTTTGCATCGGTTATTACATTAGCAACCTTTGCTCAAGATGTGCATTTTTCACAGTTCAGAGAAACACCTATACTTTTAAATCCTGGTCGCACAGCTTTAGATAGAGATTTGCGCGTGATTTTAAATTACAAAGATCAATGGCGTAGTGTAGCTTCTCCTTATAAAACATTTGCTTTTTCTGGTGAAATGGCAATTAATAAAAAGAAAAGCAAAGGAAGTTATCTTGGTTTAGGAATTCAAGTGTTTTCTGATAAATCAGGTGATTCTAAAATGGGAATTACTGTTGCTTCTTTAAACTTATCTGCAATAATTAAAACAGGAGAGAATAGCAAATTAGGTGTTGGAATTATGGGAGGATTTGGCCAGCGTTCGGTGAGCTATAGTGCTTTACGTTGGGAGAATCAGTATGTTGCTGGAGAATACAATGCAGCAGCAGCTACAGGAGAACCAAATGGTGTAGCTAGTTATACGCTACCAGATGCAGCAGCAGGAATAGCATGGACTTACGGAAAAGGTGAAAAATATATTTCTGCAAATGATGGAATAAAAGCTACAATCGGAGTGGGAGCACATCACTTTGGCTTTCAAAAATATTCTTTCTACAAAGAGGCTGGAGAAAAATTATTTACAAAATTTGTAGCACATGGTAACGTTGCATTTGGATTATCTAATTCGAATATGATAATTTCACCCGGCTTTATGTTTACAATGCAAGGTCCATCAAAAGAAATTGTAGCAGGAAGTGTTTTCAAATATGTTTTATCAGAAAGTTCAAAATATACTGGAAATAAAAAAGGTTCTGCAATTGGACTTGGTTTAGATTACCGTGTAGGTGATGCTGCTATAGCTTCGTTAATGTATGAGTTTGCTAACTATTCAGTTGGTATTAGTTATGATGTGAATGTATCGCAGCTTAAAACAGTAAGCTCATTGCGTGGTGGTTTTGAAATTTCATTGAAATTTGTTAGCCCTAACCCATTCCTTAGTAACGTGAATAAATCAAGGATATAGTATTTTTTATATAAATATTTTTCAAGGAGAAATTTACAACAAGTAAATTTCTCCTTGAAATTTGAAGCGATTGACAAACAAATTATCTGATATGAAAAAAATATTTTTATTAAGCCTAAGCATTTTTACTTTTATTACAGTAGGTTATTCACAAATAGTTGAGGAAAAAACGATTGGTGATACGTTAAAAATTTCAATTAAAAACATAGGAACAGAAGTTAATTCAAGTTCACACGATTATTGTGTAGTGACTTCTGCTGATGGAAAAATTATGTTTTTTACTTCAAGAAGAACTGTAGAAAAAACAAAAGTGAAAGTGAAAAAAGGCTTAGATAATATTTACTATACTACCTATGACGAAAAGCAAAAAAAATGGAATGAAGCAAGTATTGCATCCGAACCATTAAACAATGCAGGTAGAAATAATTCCAATATAGCACTATCAAATGATGGTTCTTGGTTGCTTTTGTATAGAGATAATGAGCTGATAGAAACAGGTGATATTTTTGAATCTTACCAAAAAGGACTGTCTTGGACTGAACCGGTGATGTTGCCCGAGCCAATTAATTCAAAGCATCATGAATCATCAGCAAGTATTGCTCCTGATGGGCGTACAATTTACTTTGTGAGTGATAGGCCAGAAGGAAGTAAAGGAGGAAGAGATATTTGGTATTGTACTAAAGATGAAAATGGAACCTGGGGCAAAGCTGTTAATCTTGGAGGAGCAATCAACACCAAAGATGATGAAGACTGTGTTTTTATTCATCCTGATGGAAAAACACTATACTTTAGCTCAACAAGAAAAGGCGGTTTAGGTGGTTACGATATTTATGTTACTAAAAATGAAAAAGGATTGTGGAGCACACCTGTAAATCTAGGTGCACCAATCAATACACCTGATGATGATTTGTTTTTTGTTTTAACGGCAAGTGGAAAAACAGCTTATTATTCTTCAGAAAGAAAAGGAACAAAAGGAGAAAGAGACATTTTTGAAATTAATTTTACTGCTTTAGAAAAAAAGAAAGACAAAGGACCACGTTTGGCATTATTAAAAGGAAAAATTTATGATGCTAAAACAAAACAACCAATTGAAGCTACAATAGAAATTGTGAACTTAAAAACAGGTGAAAAAGTATCTAACTTTACTTCGAATAGCCAAACAGGTAGCTATATGGTAAGTTTACCTGCCGGACTTAATTATGGAATTTATGTAAATGGAGTAGGTTATTTATTTCATTCTGAAAATATAGATTTACCAGATGCTACAGATTATCAAGAAATTGAAAAAGATATTTTTCTGAATAAAATTGAAAAAGGAGCAAAGATTGTTTTAAATAATATTTTCTTTGATTATGGTAAAGCAAGTTTACGTAGCGAATCTTTTGGAGAGTTAGACAGGGTTGTGAAAATTTTAAATCAAAACCCAAATATAAAAATTGAAATTGGTGGTCATACTGATACAAGAGGTAGTGCAGAGTTTAATCAAAAGCTTTCTGAAGACAGATCAAAATCTGTAGTTGAATATTTAATTCAAAAAGGCATACCTACTGCTCGTTTAAAATATAAAGGTTACGGTGAATCATCACCAATCAACAGTGATGCTAAAATTGATGCTGAACCATTAGAAACTAAAAAAGAAGAATTACACCAACAAAACAGACGTACAGAGTTTAAAGTGTTGGAGTAAAATTATTCTTATTACATTTGTTAAGAATTGCATCATAAACAGATGCCTTAAAAAACAATGATACATCAACTTAGTATTGTCCTTAGCCCTAAGGAAGCAGCCGATGAAAATGCTGTTAAAGAAAATGCTTCACAGCAATTATTCTGTAGTGCAGAATCAATATCCTATATTAAAATTTTAAAACGTTCTATCGATGCTCGTTCACGGAATATTAAAGTGAACTTGAAAATAGATGTATATATTAATGAACTTCCTCCAAAACCTATTAGTTATAAAATAAATTACTCGAATGTTTCTTCTAAACAATCAGTAATTGTAGTTGGCGCTGGACCAGCAGGTTTGTATGCTGCATTACAATTAATTGAAAATGGTTTTAAGCCCATCGTTATTGAAAGAGGGAAAGATGTGAAATCAAGGAGAAGAGATTTAGCAGCAATAAATAAAGAACATATTGTGAATCCAAATTCTAACTATTGTTTTGGAGAAGGCGGAGCTGGAACATATAGTGACGGTAAGCTTTATACACGTTCCACAAAAAGGGGGGATATAAATAAAGTATTAGAAATTTTTGTAGCACATGGTGCTGATGAAAATATTTTAGTGGAAGCTCATCCACACATTGGAACAAATAAACTTCCAAAAATTATTGAAGCAATAAGGCAAACAATTATTGATTCGGGTGGTGAAGTACATTTTAATTCTCAAGTAATTGATTTTATTATTAAAGAAAAGGCAATTAAAGGTGTTATTTGTAATGATATAGAAAAAAATACTACTACTGAATTTGTTGCTGATAATTTAATATTAGCAACAGGACATAGCGCTAGAGATATATTTGAGCTATTACATAAAAAAAATATTTTAATTGAAGCAAAAACATTTGCAATGGGTGTTCGAGTTGAGCATCCACAAGCATTAATTGATTCATTACAGTATCATTGCAGCTTGAGTGAGGTAAATTATAAACGTGATTATTTACCCGCTGCATCTTATAGCTTGGTTCATCAAGCAATGGGGCGTGGAGTGTATTCTTTTTGCATGTGTCCTGGAGGGATAATAGCACCTTGTGCAACTGCTCCAGGAGAAGTAGTTACAAATGGTTGGTCGCCTTCAAAGCGAAATAACCCGTATGCTAATTCTGGAATAGTTGTTACAATTGAATCAGAAGATTATTTATCTTTTTCAAAGGAAGGGCCTTTGGCAGGATTGCGTTACCAGCAAGCGTTAGAACAAATGGCTTGGAAAGCTGGAGGTGAAACACAAACTGCTCCTGCACAGCGTTTACAAGATTTTGTAAACAATAAATTATCAGCTTCACTACCTGATACATCTTATCAACCTGGAGTTAAATCAGTTGAGTTACATAGTTTACTCCCCAAAGAAATAAGCAAACGCTTGCAATTGGGTTTCACAGAATTTGGGAAAAAAATGCGTGGATACCTAAGCAATGATGCTGTAATAGTTGGAGTAGAGTCGCGTACTTCATCACCAATAAGAATACCTAGAGATAATGTTTCATTGCAACACCCACAAATAAAAGGCTTGTATCCTTGCGGAGAAGGAGCAGGATACGCTGGAGGAATAGTTTCTGCAGCCATAGATGCGCAAAAATGTGCCAATGCAATTGCTTTAATACATTCTAATAAATAGTACCTTTGTATTTTAAAAATTAATAATTATGCGTTTTTTAATTCAATTAATCATCTCAACACTTGCAGTTTTAATTACATCATACTTGTTGCCTGGAGTAGAAATTAAAGACAATAGTATTTTAATAGCACTTATTGTAGCTGCGGTTCTTGCATTTTTAAACGCAGTTGTAAAGCCAATTATGATAGTGCTTACAATTCCTGTTACTATTTTTACATTTGGTATATTTTTACTTGTAATAAATGCTTTAATGATAATTTTAGCTGCCAAGCTAGTAGATGGATTTTATGTAAGAGGCTTTTGGTGGGCGCTCTTATTCAGTTTCATTTTGTCGTTTGTAACTTCTATTTTAGAAGGAATTAAGAAAAAAGATGAGGACAAAAATAATTTTAATTAAGAAAAATGATAAACGTAGGGAAGTATAACGAGTTGGAAGTAGTAAGACATGTAGATTTTGGTTCCTATCTACGTGCGGGTGATATTGAAGTTTTGATGCCTAAAAAATGGGTTCCAAAAAATGTTCAAATTGGCGATATTATTGAAGCCTTTGTGTATCGCGATTCTGAAGATAGGCTAATAGCTACTACTATAGAACCTTTTGCAAAAAGTGACGAGTTTGCATTTTTGGAAGTAAAACAAGTAACAAGTATTGGAGCATTTATGGATTGGGGGATGGAGAAAGATTTATTAGTGCCTTTTAGTGAGCAACCCTTTAAAATGCAAGAAGGTAGAAGTTATGTTGTATTTGTTTATACAGATGAAAAAACAGATAGAATAGTAGCTTCAGCCAAATTGAATAGGTACATAATCAAAGAAGATATTGAATTAGAAAACAATGATATTGTTGATTTACTAGTTTATTCTGAGTCGGATTTAGGATATAATGCCATTATCAATAATTTATATACTGGATTAATTTATAAAACGGAAGTTTATGATAATATAAGAGTTGGTGATAGAATGAAAGGATATGTTAAACAAATCCGACCTGATAATAAAATAGATTTAACGCTTCAAAAAAGTGGATATGAGCTAGTGGATGATGTAAAATGGCGATTACTGTCCATTTTAAAAGAGAAAAATGGCTTTTTAGCATTGAGCGATAACAGTTCACCAGAAGAAATAAAAAATGCACTCCAAATAAGCAAAAAAGCTTTTAAAAAGGCCGTGGGAGCCTTGTATAAAGAAAGGCTTGTTACTATTACCGAAAAAGGTATAAAATTGCTTTAGTTTTCACCAAATTACGCTTAATTGCTCTTTTTGTGTGATAGTATAGTTAATACTATCGATAAATAACACAAAAATTAGGTCAGATTAAAAAAATGATTTAATTTTGTTATTATTAATTAACTATTTATTTATTAAATGAAAAAAGGAACAGTAAAATTTTTTAACGAAGCAAAAGGTTTTGGCTTTATTAAAGAGGAATCAGGACAAGAAATATTTGTCCATGCAACAGGTTTAACTGAAAAAGTAAAAGAAAACGACACAGTTGTTTTTGAAGTTACCGAAGGCAAAAAAGGTGTAAACGCTATAAACGTGAAAAAAGCATAATATTTGTTTACCTTACCTAAAAAGCTCCAAATTTATTTGGGGCTTTTTTATTTGAATTAAGTCATCCCCTTTTTTGTAATCAAATGAAATGGGAAACGAATTAGGATATAAATGTGGTTTAGTAATGTTTGAAAAAAACCATAATGTTTTACCATGATGCTAAACCGTTCAATCAATGCTGATTTTCTCTTTTTGTTGGAAGTACCTCCTTCTAAAAATTTTGATATATAATCATACGTGTAAACAATAGAATCTGCTTGTTTTAATACATTTATTACCCAATCTATATCTGCTGCAATTTTATACTGTGAATTATAAAAATCACATAACAACCTCTTGGGAATAAAAGATTGGTGAGAAACACACATGCCATATTTTAAACTTTTCCAGCTGAGATTAGTTGGAGGTTTTAACCTTCTGTCGGATAGAATATCACCATTTTTATTAATTATGGCAGTATTCCCGTAATAAATGTCGGCATTGACATTTTTTGAAAAAATAGATTCTAATGTTTTAGAATCATATAATTCATCTCCTGCATTTAAGAATAAAACATATTCAGCGCTCGCAAGCCTTAAACCTTTGTTCATGGCATCATAAATTCCATTGTCTTTTTCGGAAATAAATTTACTGATGTTAGAATTGTGTTTTTTAATTATGTTAATTGTATTATCTGAAGAATTGCCATCTATTACAATAAATTCAATGTTTTTGAAAGATTGATTGATAACACTTAAAATAGTTTTTTCAATTAAATGCTCCGCATTGTAAACAACAGTAATAATAGATATTTTAGGTAAAAGTTTGTTCATTTATTTTTTGAAAAATATTCCATTACATTGCAACATTTCACCTGTTTTTTCATCTGTAAATGCAGGAGCTAGACTCATTAAATGAAAGCCTTGATTACTCATATATTCTAATATTTGTGGTAATAACCAATTTTGATTTTCATATAATGGAATTAATGAAATTTCCATTTCAATTCCTTTTGCTTTTTTTAGCGTTGAAGAAGCGCCTTTTAAAACTTCCTGTTCAAAACCTTGTACATCTATTTTTAAGAAAATATTTTTGGAATTAGAAATATATTCATTTGCAATTTCATCTAAAGGAAATACTTGAACTTTCTCTGTGCCAATTATTTTTGATTCTGGAGCACCTTCAATATGAGAATCAAGCATTTTAAGAACAGTACTACTGACAGAGTTCGCAGAAATGTTTATATCAATTAGTTCATTTTTTGACCCAATAGCGCAACGAGGTGCTACCTTCCAATTTGAATATTTTTTAGATTCTTGCTCAATTATGGAATGAACGGAAGATAAAGGTTCAAAAGAAACAATTTTGCCTACATACCCAGCATCCATTATTCCTTTTGCATATTGACCTTTATTTGCACCGATGTCAAAAACTAAATCAATATTGTAATGATGCAAAAGTTTAATTCTTCTTAATTCTTCGCTACTTCCTGCAGTATATTTTCTGATTAGGATTCCAAA
This sequence comes from uncultured Chitinophaga sp., assembly GCA_964549315.1. GTDB lineage: Bacteria > Bacteroidota > Bacteroidia > 2-12-FULL-35-15 > 2-12-FULL-35-15 > 2-12-FULL-35-15. The sequence goes on from CAZJUY010000004.1 coordinate 91,705, forward strand.
TTTTTGAAAAAAATTTTTGGTTATTCGTTCAAAATTATTCATTCAATTTATTGTCAATTTATAGATGTACAATATTAAACATTTTTAGTAGATGTAGCTTACCTCAAAATCAATAATTTACCTACATTTGTGTGTTATATGTCGGTTGAAAATAAATATAAATCCACAAGCAATTTTATTAGTCAATGTGTAAATACATTGGTTTCATTCGCTAAAATTATTGCTATTTCTAAGTTTGGAAAACGATTGCCAAAAACAAGTGATGAGGCTTGTATTGTTTTGGGTAACGGGCCTTCATTAAAACAATCATTTGAAAAACATCCTGATTTTTTCAAAAAACATGCTTTGGTATGTGTAAATAGTTTTTCTATTACAGAAGAATATACTATTCTTCAACCAAAATATTATGTGATTTTAGATTACAGCTTTTGGAAAAGTGATGCAGATGTGGTTGTTAAAACTATAGAAGCCATTAAAACAAAAACAAATTGGGAAATGATTTTATTTGTTCCTCAAATGTCAGCTTCTTCAAAACGATTTGATAAATTAGTTGGTGAAAATAAAAATATAAAACTGCATTATTTTAATTATACTGTTTTTAAAGGGTTTGAATCTGTTGCAAATTATTTTTATTCAAAAAATTTGGCAATGCCGCAATCGCAAAACGTTTTAGTTGCAGCTTTGTTTTTAGCAATAAACTCAGGGTTTAAAAAAATATTTTTATTTGGTGCAGACCATACTTGGCATCAAACGCTTGCTGTAAATGAGCAAAATCAATTGTGTTTAAAACACATTCATTTTTATGAACAAGAAGAAAAAATAAATCTTGTTCCTTTTTACAAAGGTGGCCATACGAAAGAAACATTTAGAATGGATGAAATTTTTGTCGCTTGGGCAAAAGTTTTTTGGGGGTATTTGATGTTGGAAAATTATGCTAAACAAAAAAATGTTAAAATTTTAAATGCGAGTGAAATTAGCTTTATTGATGCATTTGAAAGAGTAAAATTATAATAAAATGATTTCAATTTTTAATAATCCCACGGTACATTGGTTGAGATGGCTTTTTACTAAATGCTATTATCAACTAAATAATTTTGGAAAGCATTTGCATATCGAATACATGGTGGAGATTAAAAATTGCTTTTTTGGCAAATACAATAAACTTTATAAATTTTCACGATTACGCAATTCTTCATTAGGTGATTTTAGTTATGTTGCTAGAAATTGTCAAATTTATAATACTCAAATTGGGAAATTCACTTGCATCGGACCAAATGTAAATACAGGAATGGGTGCTCATCCATCATCAGAGTTCGTTTCTTCTCATCCCTTGTTTTATTCTACTTTGGGACAGTCTTCAGGGCTAGTTATTGTAGATAAAAATTTATTTGACGAATTTCCATTGACAGAAATTGGAAATGATGTTTGGATTGGAAATAATGTAACAATTAAATATGGAGTGAAGATAGGAGATGGTGCTATTGTTGGCTCTGGTGCTATAGTAACAAAAGATGTGGAGCCATACAGCATTGTTGGAGGAGTACCAGCAAAAATTATTAAATACAGATTTACACAAGAACAAATAGATTTTTTACTTCAGTTTAAATGGTGGGATAAGGAATTTGAGTGGATAAAAACGAATAAAGATCTTTTTACAAATATTGATTCTTTTGTGCTCGAACACCATAAAAAATAAGATTCTTCAAACACTTTTTTATTCCGTAAAGTATCGTTATTTTTGACTTCAGAAAAAACAAGAAAAATGCTCGATTTAAACGGAAAATCAATTTTAATTACTGGCGGTACAGGTTCTTTAGGTAAACACCTTACTAAAAATATTTTGGCTAAATACCCAGATGTAAAACGTTTGGTTATTTTTTCGCGTGACGAACAAAAGCAATTTGAAATGGCTCAAGAATTTCCTACTGCTAAATATAAAGCAATTCGCTATTTTATTGGCGATGTAAGAGATTTTGAAAGATTAAAAAAAGCATTTAAAGAAATAGAATATGTGATTCATGCTGCTGCTATGAAACATGTTCCTATTGCTGAATATAATCCAATGGAATGTGTAAAAACAAATGTGTTAGGAGCAGAAAATGTTATTAATGCAGCATTGGAATCGGAAGTGAAGAATGTAGTTGCTCTTTCAACTGATAAAGCTGCTGCTCCAATTAATTTATATGGAGCAACAAAATTATGTTCTGATAAACTTTTTGTTGCTGCAAACAATGTAAAAGGGAAACGTGATATTAAGTTTTCGGTTGTTCGTTACGGTAATGTTATGGGTTCTAATGGTTCAGTGATTCCATTTTTTATTAAAAAGAAAAAAGAGGGTGTTTTGCCAATTACCGACCCTAATATGACGCGATTTAATATTTCATTACAAGGTGGTGTTGATATGGTTTTACACGCTATGGAAACTGCTTGGGGGGGCGAAATTTTTGTTCCTAAAATACCTTCTTACAAAATAACGGATGTAGCACAAGCTATTGCTCCAGAAGCAAAACAAGAAATTGTTGGCATAAGACCTGGAGAAAAACTTCATGAAGAAATGATTACGTCATCAGACTCTTTTACTACTTACGATTTAGGGAAATATTATGCAATTTTACCTCAGGTGCCAAACTTCAATTTACAAGATTTCATTAAACAGTTTAGTGCTAAATTGGTAAAGCAAGGTTTTCAATACAATTCAGGTGAAAACAAAGAATGGGTTGGAGTAGATGATTTAAGAGCTTTAATCAAAGAACATGTAGATAGTTCATTTTCTATTTAATATTTCCATTCAATTTATAAAACAATGAAAGAGGTTTCAATTAACGAATATCTTAATATAAATAATGTTTGGACGAAGAGGCTACTTGGATTAACTGACTTCAAAAAAAACAGAGACGTTAATCAAGTAGAAAACGAATATAATCTTGATAAATATGCAAAATTACTAAAGGTAAATTTGCAAACTGTTGAAGAATACAAATGTTTGGAGTTTGAGCAAGCTGGTTTAAATCCAATTAATGGGGAGATGTATATTTCATTTGACGATACTATATTTAAAACAAATGTTAGTAATATGAGGGCATTGTATTATAACATGATTAAAAATACGATGTCAAAATATGGTTCTGAAAATAATTGTGAATTAGGCTGTGGATATGGCTATAATTTAAGCTATTTGTCAGGAAATGTTTATGGAGGAGAATATTCAAAAAATGCAGTTACACTTGCACAAAAATTAGGATTAAATGTAGTTGAGTTTAATTATTATGAAGACAAAGATTATAATTTTATTGTTCCTAATTCAACCATTTTTACAACGCATAGCATCGAACAAATTCCAGATGCAACTGTAATAATAAATAATCTTGAAAAGCAAAAGAGCAAAATAAATTATGTAGTACACTTTGAGCCAACTGTTGTTGAAGAAAGAACTAGTTTGCTTGGTCTTTTAAGAAACAAATACATGGAATTAAATGACTACAATAGAAATTTAATTTCCGTATTAAAAAACAGAAGCGATATTGAAATTTTGGAACTGAAAACTGATATTTTTGGCTTGGTTCCTTTAAACACTACAAACCTAATTGTGTGGAAATTCAAAAAATAATTTGACAAACATTCACCAAAATATTGGAATTATTACACAAGCGAGAATGACAAGTACTCGTTTGCCAGGTAAAATTTTTAAAGAAATAAATCGAAAATCACTTTTAGCATATCATATTGAAAGATTGCAAAAAACAGGATTTGATATTTGTATTGCTACAACTACAAATTCGGATGATGATGTAGTTTGTGAGTATGCAAACAACAACAACATTAAATTATACAGAGGCAGTGAGCACAATGTTTTAAGCCGATTTTATGAAGCAGCATTAAAATATAAATTTGATATCATTGTCCGTGTTACTTCGGATTGCCCTTTGATTGATCCTCACTTAATTAGAAATGCAGTAGAAAAGTACTTGCAGTTTAATAATCAAAACATGTACATAAGCAACGGTATAGAACGTACTTTTGCTCGTGGTTTTGATTTCGAAATTTTTAGTTTTAAAGCATTAGAAGATGCATATAAAAATGCATCAGATGAATCAGACATAGAACATGTAACTCCATATATTTGGAAAAATAAATCAGGTTTGATTCAATTTTATTATGTAAAGCAGAGTGAAAACCATAGTAATTTCAGGATTACTGTGGATACTCAAGAAGATTTTAATCTGATTAAAGAGTTAATAGAAAAATATAATGCTGACAACTTATCATATAATGAAATAGAATCCATTTTAATAAATCACTCTGAATTGGTAAAAATTAATTCTCATATAGAACAAAAAAAAGTTTAAGCATGGAAAATTTAGTAAAACAGAAATTCGATAAAGATGGTTATGCTTTGGTAGAAAAAGTATTTTCTGAGAAAGAAATTTCTGAAATGAGAAAACTAGTTTACAATCAATATGAAATTGATAAGCAAAAAGGATTGACATTTCAGTTGCCGCACTTAAAAACAAAAGCCAAATATGCAAAAGGAGATTTGTTGAGTAAAGAATTATTGCATACGATATTATTAGACGAGAGAATTTTGAAAATTGCTAGAACAGTTTTGGGAAGTGATGATATTGTTTATTTTGGTGATAGTTCTTACCAATTAGGAACAGGTTTGCGTGGTTTTCATCGTGATTGTATAGATAGAACAGATTTAACTGCTCCCGATTGGCAAAGTGATTATACATTAATTAGAATAGGAATTTATCTTCAAAATCATAAAAATTATAGTGGAGGTTTAAAAGTTAAAATTGGAACTCATTTGAATGCTGATGGAAAGTCCGTATTTGTTGATAACGAAACAGGAGACGTAGCTACTTGGAGTTTAAAAACAATTCATAGCGGTAATGCAGTTCGTTTAAAATTGTTTCCGAACTTATCTATAGACAAAGGTGAAGGTCGAATACCAGCTTTCATGAAAAAGGATGAACCTACAGAAAGAATTTCATTGTTTATGACATTTGGGTTAAAGGGGTTTCATTTAGATCGTTATATAAAAGAGTATGAGCTAAAAAGAGAAGATACCGTAGCACATTTAAAAGCTTCTAAGTATTCTTCAAATGCCCTTGATCTTGCTAAAAATAGAGGGGTTGAAATATTAAAATTATTTCCAGAACAAGGAGTATAGAATGAAAAGAAATATTATTATTCGTGCTGATGGAGGAAGTTCAATTGGAATGGGTCATGTGGTGCGTAGTTTAGCATTAGCGGAAATGTTAAAGAGCGAATTTGATATTTATTTTGCTATTCAAAACCCTTCAGATTATGTTTTAAATACAATTCAAAAAACCACATCTAACCTAATATCATTACCATCAACCAATAATTTCATTGAGGATTTAAACAATTTTTTGAATCATTTAAAAGGCGATGAAATTGTAGTTTTGGATGGATATAATTTTGAATCCGAATACCAAAATGGAATAAAAGAGAAAGGATGTAAACTTGTAGTCATTGATGATTTGCACAGTTGGCATCAGGTTGCAGATATTGTGATTAACCATGCTGATGGAGCAAGTCAAATGGATTATTCTGCTGAATCTTATACTGAGTTTTACTTAGGATTGAACTATATTTTACTTAGAAAAGAGTTTTTACATTCTGATTTTAGAAAAAATAAAATCACTTCTGTTTCTAAATTTTTTATTAGTATGGGAGCGGCAGATGAGCATAATAATACTTTAAAATTTGCAGAAGCATTATCAGAAATAAAATCTGTGACTGAAATCCATTTGATGCTTTCTGATCTCAATCCTCATATTAGGAAAATAGAGAATTTAGCTTTTCAGAATCCTCAAATTAAAATGCATCTTCACTTATCAGCTAAAGAAATAGTAGAGCTTTTGCAAAAATGTGATGCTGTAATATGTCCTGCAAGTAGTATTTCATTAGAATCTTGTGCTGTTGGAGTAGGTTTAATTTCTGGTACTACAGCTGCAAATCAAATAGGGAATTTAAACGGGCTAATTAAACACAAAACTTTAATTAACTTTGGAGATATGAATTCATTAACATCAAAAGATATAAAAAATAAACTTTTAAAGTTAATTCCTTATCCAACCGTTTTTAATGAATTAATTAGCAACCAAAAGCAAATGATTGATGGTAAGTCGCCAGAAAGATTGTTGAATGTATTTAAAAAAATGAATTGAGATGAACCATCTATCATTTAGGCTTGCAAATGAAAATGATGTTGACTTGTTTTTTAACTGGGCAAATGATAAAGTTGTTAGAGATAATTCATACAATAAAGAAAAAATCGAGTACAACAGCCATGTTAAATGGTTTAATAATAAAATAAAATCTATTGATTGTAAATTTTATGTCTTTTTAAATAAATTGAATGAAGAGGTAGGGCAAGTTAGGATTGAAAATTTGAAGAGTGAAACAATTATTGGAATTTCGATAGATGAAAATCATAGAGGACATAATTATGCTGTGGAAATGCTTTTAAAAGCAACGGCTGATTTTTTTAATCAAAATCCTAATGAAATTATAGTTGCCTATATAAAAATAAATAATGTAGCTTCATATAAAAGTTTTATTAAATCGGGTTTTGGGAACGAAGAAATTGTTGAAGTAAACAATGAAAAGAGTTTTAAGCTCTATAAAAAATATGAGTCAAGTAATTAAAATAGGAAATTTTGAAATTTCAGAAAATAATAAACCATTTATTATTGCTGAAATGAGTGGTAATCACAATCAATCATTGGATAGAGCTATAGAGCTTGTTGATGCTGCTGCTGCTGCTGGTGCGCATGCGTTAAAACTTCAAACTTATACTGCTGATACCATAACAATGAAAGGCGTTCTTACAATTGAAGATAAAAATTCATTATGGAACGGAAAAGAATTACACGATTTATATAAAATGGCTTATACACCTTGGGAGTGGCACAAAGCTATTTTTGATAGAGCAAAAGAAAAAGGGATGGAAGCTTTCAGCTCTCCTTTTGATGAAACTGCTGTGGATTTTTTAGAGTCCTTAAATGTACCTGCATATAAAATTGCATCATTTGAAAATACGCATCATCCATTGTTAAAGAAAGTTGCAAAAACAGGTAAGCCAGTTATTGTTTCAACTGGAGTAACAAATCAGACTGACATAGATGAAGCTGTAGATGTATTGAAAAAAAATGGATGCACAAATATTATACTGTTAAAATGTACAAGTACATATCCTGCTACTCCAGAAAATACAAACTTAATGACGATACCCGATATGCAAAAAAAATACGGTTGTATTGTGGGCTTGTCGGATCATACAATGGGTGTTGGTGCTTCGGTTGCTGCCGTTGCTTTAGGCGCAAGAGTGATAGAAAAACATTTTACATTAAGAAGAGCTGATGGAGGTGTTGACAGTGCATTTTCATTGGAGCCTGAAGAATTAAAATCGCTTGTTGTTGAAACAGAAAGAGCTTTTTTAGCATTAGGAAAAGTTCAATATGGCATTCAAGCTGCTGAGGAAAAAAGTGTAATGTTTAAACGCTCGATATATGTGTCAAAAGATATAAAAGTTGGTGATGTGTTTAGTGCTGATAACCTAAAAATTATTCGTCCCGCATTGGGTTTGGCACCCAAATATTGGGATGACGTAATTGGGAAAAAATCAAAATCAGATTTAAAAGCTGGAACCCCTTTATCAAAAGAATTTTTATAAAGAATTAATGGGCATAATAGAAAAACAAGCTACACGTAATGCAATTTACTCTTATTTGGGTGCAGGGCTTGGCTTTATTACTACAGTTTGGTTTGCTCATTCATTAACAACTGCTGAAAACGGTTTGTTGCGAGTAATGGTTTCTTTAGCAGCTCTTATTTCCCAGTTCGCTAATTTGGGTTTTCAAACTGTAACCATTCGTTTTTTCCCTTTTTTTAGAAACAAGGAAAAAGGTCATCATGGCTTTTTATTCTATAGTATTCTCATTGCCTTACTTGGTTTTGCAATTAGTTTGGTTTTGTTTTTTTTATTTCAAGACAAACTGATTGAAAGTAATGTGGAGAAATCTAAATTGTTTGTTGAGTATTTGTATTATTTAATGCCACTTACTTTTTTCACTTTATTTTTTAATGTTTTTGACAGCTACTTGCGTGCAAGTTTTAATTCAGTGATTGGTTCCCTAACAAAAGAACTTATTCAAAGAGTTTTGATAATCGCTTCTTTAGCATTGTACTTTTTTAATTTCATTAGTTTTTCAATATTTTTCTTTTTATATATTACAGCTACTTGTTTACCAACGTTGATGCTTTTGTTTGCGATAATAAAAGCAGACGAATGGCATGTGAAACCTGTGAAAGGATTTTTAACAAAAGAGTTTAAAAACGATATTTTTAAAATGAGTATTTATTCCATTTTATCGGGTGGAGCAGGAGCTATTATCCTAAGTATTGATACTATTATGGTAAACCAATTGCTAGGAGTAAGTAAAACTGGAGTATATGGAATTGTGTTTTATTTTGGAACTATTATGTTAATTCCTGCTCGTTCTATTTATCGTATTACTTCTAGTATTGTAGCAGAAGCATTTAAAAAAGAAAACTTTAAAGAGATTCATGAGTTGTACAATAAATCTTGTAACTCCCAATTGGCAATTGGTTTATTCTTATTCATTGGCATTTATACCAATATTGAAAATATAATGGCATTATTGCCTGAAGAATATTATGCAGGTAAAAGTGTAATATTAATAATCAGTGCAGGCTATTTAGTTGAAATGGCAACAGGTATTAATCAAGTAATTATATCCAACTCAAAGTATTTTAGATATGATACTTATTTTGTTTTTTTATTAGTTGGAATTGTAGTTGCCGCTAATTTAATTTTTATTCCCTTGTACGGAATTTCTGGTTCTGCAGTAGCCACAGCTATAACTATTGCTGTAGGGAATGGCATACGCTTTTTGTTTTTGTTGTATAAATACAAAATGCAACCTTATGATATTAACACACTTAAACTTTTAGTTATAGGAATTTTTGTTTTTGTTGTAGGGTATTTTATACCTCATCTACCCAACACATTTTTAGATATTATTATTAGAGGTTCGGTAGTTACTTTGCTTTTTATATTCTTAATTTATACTACCAAAGCAACACCTGATTTAAATTCTAAATTAAAGCGAGTATTAAAATTTTAATGCTGAGTAATAAAATTATTTACTGCATTTGAATAATTCTGAAAGCCCATAACCGTTTGTATGGTGCTGTGCCCTGCATTTGCAATTCGATGAGCTTCTTTGTAAACTCCAGTGTAATTAGAATACACAATTTCTCCATGAGTACTAATACTTAAAAAATCATCAGCGATGCCATGTATCCAAAAAAATGGTTGTTGTACTTTTTTTATTTCTTCTCCATTATTAATTTGTAAATCTGTAACAGTTGTTCCAGGTAAAGCTAAGCCTGAAGCATCTTGCACCATTACTTCTGCAGAGGCAAATGGTGCCTCTAGTATAAGTTTAGATGGCTTTAATGTGTAATTGTTTGCCGCTATTTTAGTTGCGGGAGCAGTTCCCATGCTAAATCCATAAATAACTAACCGATCATTTGTAAGGCCATTATTTTTTAACCATTTTAAAGCAGCATCCGTATCTGCATATAAACCAGTTTCAGTTGGCTTTCCTTCACTCATTCCGTAACCTCTGTAATCAATCATCAGTACACCAAAACGGTTTTTATCTCCAGTATTTGCTAATAATTTAGCACGCTGCCAATAAAAATCCATGTGGTCTTTATTGCCATGGCAATACATAATTACTGTATCGGTTGAAATTTTATTTATATCCCCAATATATACGGCATAAATTGTTGTTGCATCCGATTCACCACTTGCTTGAGAAGATAACGTGAAAAGATGAACTAAACTATCAGGAATTTGATAGGTATAATCCAACCTAAAATCTACTTCGCCTGTATAATTTTCAAGTTTGTATTCTTTTAGTTTTGTTTGATTAAATAAATTATCATCTAAACGCAAACAACTTGAAAGAGTTAATGAGATAATAAGTAAAAAATATAGTTTTTTCATTTCGTTAAAATTTTCGTGTATAACCAAAATAAATTCCAAATGCACCATTATTTTTTAGCGGTGTTTGATAATCCACTACAATATTTTTGTTTGATATATTAGGTGCAATAATTTTTGCTTCTATATTAAAATTCCATTTTGTTCCTGAAAAAGTATGACCTATCATTGGGCTATAAATCCAATTGTTTTGTTGTTTTTTTCCGTAAGCTTTTTTTGCTGAAAGCTCAAACCAATTATCTAAACCTATATAGAAAAAGTTTTTTCGTTTGCCATATTCCCAATATGCGTTTAAATCTAGCTGAGGATAAAATTTATATGCTTTTTTATCGTGGTAAATAAAATTTATGACTGGATTAAAACTTAATGAAGGGAAATATTTTTTTTGTTTTAAAATTTGTTTTGTTGCGCCAATTTCTAGTTGCAAATTTTGATATAATGCAGATGTAATATTAATACTTGCAAATCCAGTTAATGTGCTGTCAATTCCATAGCCATAGGTGGCAGTTAAAAATGGAACAGGAATAGTTGCATTACCATATTTAATAAGTGGACCACCAAGAGCTAGATTTGCGGCATGCTGTTTTTTTGCTAAAGGCTTTACAAAATGGCTGGGTGCACAATTTTGTAAAAGTATAGTTGCAAAAATAAAATAGTAGAAGTGTTTTTTCATTTAAACTAAAAATAACATTGCAAAGCTACCGTTTTATTAAAAACAGTTACCTTTGTAAAACAATAATTTATTGTAATTCAGGCATGCGCGATTTATTTTATACGATACTAGTTATTTGGGTTGTTTGGCAAATTGTTAGAAGTGTTAGTGCTTATAGCAACAGACAGAAACAAAATAATGGTTCTTCTAATCAACCCAAAAAACAGGGAGAAACCTCCGTTGATTATATTCCTGAACAGAAAAATAAAATTCCCGATAGTGAAGGCGAGTATGTTGATTATGAGGAGATAAAATAATTTGATGTTATTCTTTCGTCATTTTACGCATCAATTTGTAAAATATTTTTGGAAAGTATTGTTTTACATAAACCGAAAAAATTTCATAACCACCAACAAATTTGTGATCCTTATTGCTTTTAATCGCTTTTAAAATACCATTAGCGCAATCACTTGCTTTCATTCCTTTTTCTTGTGCATCACTTTTTATTCCGTATTCAGTACCATCTTCTCTTAAAAGTTTGGTGCTTACATCCGTATTAATAAAACCAGGGCTTACAATTAAAACTTTGATATTATCCTTAAACAATTCTTGTCGAAGAGATTCGAAATATCCATATAAAGCATGTTTAGAAGCGGAGTAAGTAGAGTAGAGTGGCATACCATATTTTCCCATAATACTACTAATCACTACAATTTTTCCTTGTTTTTGTTTTTGCATTTGTTTGGCAACAGCTTTTGTAAGATTAATTGTGCCAAAAAAATTGACCTCCATTACTTTTCTATCAATTTCTGTAGAAGTATTTACAGCTTTAGTTCTATGTCCCAAGCCACTGTTATTAACCAAAATATCAATTTGCCCAAATTTTTCAAGAACCAAATCTACTTTGGTTTGAATGTTTTCTGTTTTTTCTAAATCAATAGGTAGAATAAGTATATTTTTCGAATCTATTTTGCAATTGTCAGCCACTCTTTTTAGTTCATTTTCTCTTCTTGCCGAAATAACAATTTTTGCACCCTCATTCGCACAAGCGTAAGCCAATGCTTCACCAATACCAGAGGAAGCTCCAGTTATCCAAATTATCTTATTTTTGATAGAAGACATATATTAAAATCAGATTGTTTTGCCAAAAATAGCAAATTGATACCGTTTGTGTAATTATTTAGGCTTAAAACAAACATTTTATTAAGTTTGTAATCCTTTAATAATCTTAAAAATGAGAAATTTTTCGTACTGTTTATTTATTTGTTTTGGTTTTTTAATCGCATCCTGTGGCGGTAACGATGATAAAAATGAACTTAAAAATTATACTCCCGAACAAATAAAACAAGAGTCAGATAAAGCAAATGCATTTTTCGACAAAGTATTTGATGATAAATTGGATAGAGATCCTATGCAACAATCATTGATGGGCATCAAAAAAGATTATGATAAATGGACGGATGAAAGTGATGAAAATGCTCAAAAAGAATTAGAAATAACTAAAGCGAATCTAGATTCGTTACATGCCTTAATTAATTTTGATGCTTTAGATGAACAAGCAAAAATTAGTTATCGCTTGTTCGAAAATGCTTGTAATCAAACTATTGATAATTTCAAATGGCGCTTTCATTCTTACCCGATTAATCAAATGAGCGGCATTCATACAGAATTGCCGGCTTTTCTAATTAATGTTCACACTGTTGAGAATAAAAAAGAAGCAGAAGATTACATTGCTCGCTTAAACGCAGTTAAGCCTTTATTTGATCAAGTAATGGTTAATCTAAAAATTAGAGAAGATAAAAACATTATACCTCCTAAGTTTGTTATTCCTTATGTGATAAATGATTGTAAAAATATTGTGAGCGGAAAACCTTTTGACAATTCAAAAGAGATAAATCCATTGTTTGCAGATATTTCTGAAAAAATAAATAAATTGAATGATGTGGATGCTGCAACTAAAAAAGATTTAGTTGCTAAAGCATCTGAAGCACTTATTAATTCAGTAAAACCTGCTTACGACAATATTAGAAATTATTTTACTGAATTAGATAAAAAAGCAACCACTGATGATGGTGCTTGGAAATTTCCTGAAGGAAATGCATTTTATGATGCAGCATTAAAACAAACTACTACTACAAATTTAACTGCTGATGAAATTCATGAATTAGGATTAAAAGAAGTTGCTCGTATTCATGATGAAATGCGTGTGATCATGAAAAAAGTAAACTTTAAAAGCGATAATCTGAAAGAGTTTTTTGATTTTATGAGAACGGATAAACAATTTTATTTTCCTAATACTTCCGAAGGTAAAGAAGCTTATCGCGTAAAAGCAGTAAAAATTATTGATAGTATGAAAGGTAAATTAGATGCACTGTTTATTACAAAACCCAAAGCAGATATTGTTGTTATGCCTGTGGAAGCATTTCGTGAAAAAACAGCCGGAGGTGCTTTTTATGAAGATCCTGCTGTTGATGGTTCTCGTCCGGGAAGGTATTATATCAATCTTTACAATATGGCAGATCAAGCAATTTATCAAATGGAAGCACTGGCATATCATGAGGGAATACCGGGTCATCACATGCAAATTGCAATCGCACAAGAATTAACTACCGTTCCAAAATTTAGAAAGCATGGAGGAAATACTGCTTATATCGAAGGTTGGGCATTGTATTCTGAACTAGTTCCAAAGGAACTTGGTTTTTATGCTGATCCTTATTCTGATTTTGGTAGATTAGCAATGGAGTTGTTTCGTGCTGCTCGTTTGGTTGTTGATACGGGTATTCATCGTAAAAAATGGACAAGAGAAAAGGCTTTAGCATATTTTAATGAAAACACTCCAAATCCTGAAGGAGACAACAAAAAAGAGATTGAGCGCTATATTGTTTGGCCATCACAAGCTACGGGTTATAAAATTGGGATGATTACCATTTTAAAATTAAGAGAAGATGCAAAACAAAAATTAGGAGATAAATTTGATATTCGTGAATTTCATGATGTAGTATTAACTTCTGGTCCTGTTCCAATGAATGTGCTTGAAGAAATGGTAAATTCTTGGGTGGAAAAGAAAAGTAAGTAGTAGTATAATTTTTGTCAATTTATTGTGTGTTTGTCAGTTCGAGCGTAGTCGAGAACGTGGGAAGTATAGAGAATGAAATATTTATATGAATCCTTTTAAGCATTTATATGTATATATTTTAGTTTGTTCTGATAATAGTTTTTATACTGGAGTTACAAATAATCCAGAAAAAAGATTAGAACAGCATAGCTTGGGGGTAAATAAGGATTGTTATACTTTTTCAAGAAGACCCTTAAAAATGGTTTATTGTGAGAAGTTTGCTGACTATAATTTAGCTATAGAATGGGAAAAGCGAATAAAAAATTGGAGTAGAAAAAAGAAAGAAGCGTTAATAACAGAAAATTGGTCGGTATTAAAAATAGAGGCGGAATGCAAAAATAAAACTTCTTATAAAAATTATAAAAAACAATAAACCAAACGCACATTCTCGACTACGCTCGAATTGACAGCGCACTGGGAAATATTAAATTAATAATACCATCATGGCAAAAAAAGCAACAAAAAAAACAAAATCAATATTGACAAAAAATTCTATTGATTTTTTACATAAATATTTGAATAATGCCTCTCCAACAGGATTTGAAAGTGAAGGTCAAAAATTATGGCTGGATTATATTAAACCTTATACTGATGATTACTTTGTTGATAACTACGGAACGGCAGTAGCAGTTATTAACCCAAAAGCTGAATTCAAAGTTGTTATTGAAGCACATGCTGATGAAATTTCTTGGTTTGTACATTATATAACAAATGATGGTTTTATTTATTTAAGAAGAAATGGAGGAAGTGACCATATGATAGCTCCATCCAAACGTGTAAATATTCATACCGACAAAGGAATAGTAAAAGCAATTTTTGGTTGGCCAGCAATACATGTTAGAGATGCTTCAAAAGAAGAGCCACCTTCTTTAAAAAACATATTTTTAGATTGCGGTTGTTCTACTAAAAAAGAAGTAGAGGCATTGGGAATTCACGTTGGTTGTGTAATTACTTATGAAGATGAGTTTATGGTGTTGAACGATACATATTATGTGGGAAGAGCTCTTGATAACCGTATTGGTGGTTTTATGATAGCAGAAGTAGCACGATTATTAAAAGAAAGCAAAACAAAACTACCATTTGGCTTATACATTACTAATTCTGTTCAAGAAGAAGTTGGTTTACGTGGAGCTGAAATGATAACTCAAACTATTAAACCAAATGTTGCAATCATAACAGATGTTTGCCATGACACACAATCTCCAATGATGAATAAAATTTCAAGTGGCGATTTGTCTTGCGGAAAAGGACCAGTATTAACTTATGGTCCAGCTGTTCAAAACAACCTCTTGAAATTGGTTATTGAGGCAGCAACAAAAAATAAAATTCCTTTTCAACGTGCAGCGGCTTCAAGAGCTACAGGAACCGATACAGATGCTTTTGCTTATTCTGTTGGTGGTGTTCCTTCAGCATTAATATCCTTGCCTTTGCGCTATATGCATACAACAGTAGAAAGTGTTCACAAAGAGGATGTGGAAAATGTTATTAAACTAATTCTACAAAGCTTAAAAGCAATTAAGAATAACCATGATTTTAAATACATTAAAAAATAAAAGGGCGAAAAGCCCTTTTTGTTTTTAATTTCTTATTTTAGCCTAAAGTTTTAATAAGTATATCTATATGATTTCTAAATCAAACGTATTTTTTTCTGCTATTATTATTAGCTGTTTTATTTCAGCTTGTAGTAATGAAAATAATTCTATAAAAGATATTGTTGTAGCCGATACAACTTCAAATCAAACAAAAGATACTGTAAATAGCTTTACTCAGTTTAAATACGATATGGTGATTAGTAATATTCCATTTCCGTTTGAAATGCTGGATAAATTGTATGCTACAAATATTCCTTTTAGTCAAATTGCGATGAATCCTTCATCAAATGTTTCAAAATACAGTCAGTTTAATTCAAAAGCTTTAGGTTTAGGTGTTTATGGTGCCGATTTAGCATATTCAGTTACGTACGAGCAATTTCAACAAATCGGCTCATATATTAAAAATACAAAAAAATTAGCCGAAGAATTAAATATACCAATGGCTTTTAATCAGGAGATGATGGATAAATATTCAAAATTTAAAGACAATAAAGATTCATTAGCAAAGGTGGTTTACGATTCATATACAGAAGTTGATAAAACATTGAAAAATAATGAACGAGTTGGTATGGCAAGTCTTGTAGTAGTTGGAAGTTGGTTAGAAGGTTTGCATTTAACAACAAAAACATTTGTGAATGCTCCAAATCATGAAAATAAAAAAGAAGTATATGAGATTGTTTGGAAACAAAAATTGCATTTAGATAACATCATAAAATTATTAGAAGAATTTAAAAACGAAAAACAATTTGCTGAAATATTAGCTGATTTAACAGATATTAAATCTGTTTTTAATAACTTAGAAAAAGGTTCAGAATTGAACGAAAAAGAATTGATCCTTTTGCAGAAAAAAGTAGAAGCACTTAGAAATAAATTTATTGTAGGAATGGTAAACTAAATAATTTCAAATAAATTATTTATACCAATTGTTCTTTCAACAGTAAACGCTTCAGCATATTCAAACCCTGCATCTCTTCCATAAACAGACATTTTTCCTTTTACAACATCAAAAAAGTTTTTAACCGAAATAGGTGATTCTGGTTCTTTAGAATCTGGATTGTAAAATTGCGATTTAAAAGCTTGTATTGCTTCCATCTTTTTATCTACAAAAGAACTTACATCCACCACAAAATCAGGTTTTATCTGTTTATCTTGGGCATAATGATAAACAGCTTTAGGACGCCATGCTTTTTGATTGGTTTCAATTTTTATTAATCCACTATAAAAGCAAGCTTCAGAAACTAGCTGAGCAGCTCTTCCATGGTCAGGATGGCGATCAATTACAGCATTACACAATACAATATCTGGCTGGTATTCTCTTAAAATTTGTATGATTTGTAATTGGTGATCTTTATCGTTTTTAAAAAAGCCGTCAGCCATTTTCAAATTTCTACGAATACTAACACCTAATATTTTAGCAGCTTCTTCCGCCTCTTTCAATCGCAATTCACCACTACCTCTTGTCCCTAATTCTCCAGCAGTTAAATCTAATATCCCACATTTTTTCCCAAGAGCGATGTGTTTCAATAAAGTACCAGCACATGAAAGCTCCACATCATCTGGGTGAACACCTATTGCTAAAATATCTAATTTCATTTGAAAATGATTTATGACTCAAAGTTACAAAATTCCTACAATCATTAATAGTGCAAAGATTAGTAACATTATTGCAACAAATTTTTGAAGAATATCAATGGTGATTTTTTTAATTATTTTAATTCCTAAAAAAGCTCCAGCAAATGCCGAAAGTGTAGCTGCTGCTACAATTTTATAGTCTAAATGCTCTTGTACTTTCAGAATATTTGTTGAGTAAACAGCTAATCGAGTAATATCTATACAACAAGCAATCGCGATTCCAGTTGCAATAAATTTTTCTTTTGATAAACCTGCTTTAATTAAAAAAGCACTTCTTAAAGCACCTTGATTACCCGATAATCCGCCAAAAAATCCACTTAAAAATCCGCCAACGGAAAGATATTTTTTATCGAATGTTATTTTTGTTAATGCTGGTAAAAAATCCATTAACACAAAAAATACAAGCAAAGAACCAACAATTAATTTTATAGGCATTATCTCAATCAGTTTATCAAATAAAATGTAAGAGTGAATAGTAGGAATGGAGGATAAATGGATTAAAACATATGCCCCTACAAATGCAGCTAAAATAGATGGTAAACCAAACCTAATAAAAACTTGTTTGTCGAAGTCTTTTCCAATTAGAACTAGTTTAAATATTCCGTTTAAAAAATGAACAATAGCAGTTAATGCTATGGCAATATCTATCGGAAAAAAAATAGCAAATACTGGGGTAAGAATAGTGCCTAAACCAAAACCTGAAAATAAAGTTAAACCACTACCAATAAATGCAACAATACAAATTACAATGTAATCCATTCAATTAGTAACCATTATTTATCCATTGTTCAATTTTTCCACCAATTGGCTTTTCATTTGAGTATGCAACATCTACAAGGTTTCCTTTATCATCAATCATGTATTTTTGAAAATTCCATTTTACAGATGAATCCATCTTTCCATTTAATGCTTTTTCTGTTAGCCATTTGTAAACAGCATGCATATAATCTCCTTTAACAGAAATTTTTTCCATCATCATAAATGAAACACCATAGTTTTTTTTGCAAAACTCTTGAATCTCTGAGTTCGTTCCTGGTTCTTGCTTCATAAAATTATTTGCTGGAAAACCGATGATGATAAAATTTTTGTCTTTATAGGTTTGATACAATTTTTCCAGTTCTTCATATTGTGGTGTATAACCACATTTTGATGCAGTATTTACAATCAATACTTTTTTGCCTTTTAAATCCGAAAAGCTAAAATCTTTTCCCTCAATTGTTTTTGCCTTTAAATCATAAAATGATTGAGGCGATTCTACAAAAGATAAGCTCATTACCGCTATTGTTAATACTGCTATTATGTTTTTCATTTTAAATGTTTTTGGTTTATAACACTACAACAAATTTAATGCTATTAAGTTTAAATTCGGGTTTAAATGAATAATTTTGTGTTAAATTTTAAAAACAAAGCTCATGCATTTAAGTTATTGGGAAAAGGATACTTTTTTTAATTCTGTTGATATAGCAATCATTGGAAGTGGAATAGTGGGATTAAATGCTGCATTAAGCTTAAAAAAGAAGAATAAAAAATTAAAAGTGCTTGTGCTGGAAAGAGGTAGTTTGCCAATGGGAGCAAGTTCTAAAAATGCCGGTTTTGCTTGTTTTGGAAGCCCAAGTGAATTGTTGGATGATTTAAAGAATCATTCAGAGAATGAAGTGTTTTCTTTGGTAGAAAAAAGATGGAAAGGATTAGAACGTTTGGTGAAAAATCTAGGTGAAAAAAATATTGATTTTAAAAATTATGGAGGATATGAAGTGTTTGATAATAAAAAGGAGTTTGATAGATGTGCTGAAAAAATTAATTTTTTAAATAAAAAAACTTCTGCTATCATCGGTAAAAAAGAAGTTTATAAAATTGCCGGCAATAAAATCGATTCGTTTGGTTTTAAAAAAGTAAATCATTTAATTGTAAATACTGCCGAAAGCCAAATAGATACTGGAAAAATGATTAGTACTTTAATGGCAAAAGTTCGCTCATTAGGAGTAGAAATAATTACTGGTTTTGAGGTAGATACTATCGAAGACAATAAGAAAGAAGTTCAAATTGTTTCAAAAGACGGAATTAGAATAAAGGTTGGAAAAGTGATTATAGCAACAAATGGTTTTGCAAAAAAATTACTTCCAAAATATGATGTTGAACCAGCAAGAGCACAAGTACTAATAACCAAACCAATTAAAAACTTAAAATTAAAAGGGACTTTCCATTATCAAAGTGGCTATTATTATTTCAGGAATGTTGGAGATAGAGTATTGTTTGGCGGTGGAAGAAATTTAGATTTTAAAACGGAAAATACAACTGAGTTTGGATTGACAAAAACTGTCCAAGATAAATTAGATTCAATGCTGAAGTCAATGATTTTGCCTTATGCTAAATTTGAAATTGATATGCGCTGGAGTGGAATAATGGGTGTGGGTTCACAAAAAAAATCAATAGTAAAATCAGTTTCAAAAAATGTTTTTTGCGCTGTGCGTATGGGCGGAATGGGAGTTGCTATCGGAAGTTTAGTTGGGGAAGAAGTTGCTCAATTAGTAATGGAAAGTTAATTACGGAGCATATTCATAAGCTCCAATATCTGGAATCCCGCTTCTTAAATTTCCATTTAAATCAAAAGGGATACTAATAAATGTATCACCTGCATCAATTGCTGGAGAGCCTGTGTTTATTCTATAATCATTCGCATCCGTATCTTTAAAAAGCGGATTGAAATTTTTAAGGTTTGTATTGTAAAATACAGTATTTGTTGTGTTGAGAGTTGTTTTTAAAATGCAATGATTAAAATGATATTTCATATAAAATCCACTTCCTACTGCTGTAGTAGAATCAATTGCAATTTCATCAGCAATAGTTCCAAATAAAATACAATTTCCAAAATAGCAACTATCCATTGGGCGAACAAATAACGTGCTTCCGCTTGTGTAATAATTGTTAATAGCAAGTATTGGAGTTGTTCTATTATCTGCTGTCCAAAAATTTGCAAATGTGCATTGTTCAAATTTGTATTTCCCTCCAATAGTAAGTGCTGCAACATATTGTCCGCAATTCGCAAAAACACAATTATTACTCCATATATGCGCACCTTGTGCATACAATGCAGCTGCTTGCATATTTTTTATAATAGTATTGCTAAGTTTTAATGTTGGTGTTCCAGCTGTAACTACTGTATCTACTTGTATTCCAATAGCACCATTTTTAATTATGGCGTAATTAATCACATTATTTTTACTTCCTGCCATCAAATGTATTTTTCCCCATTGGCCTGGCAATTCCTTGTAATCTGGCTCTAATCTGCTTCCTTGGATAACTACTTCATTGTTTTTTGTACCATTCATAATTAAGGTTCCTTTATAAACAGCAAGAACTGCATTTTTGTAAAGATGTACTCTTGTTCCTTGTTGCATTGTAAGTGTACATGCAGAATCTACAAATGCATAACCAAAAATCAAATGAGGTTTGTCATTCGTCCATACATCATTACAAGGTATAATAGAATAAGCAGGAAAACCATTAGTAGGAAAATTTGTTGGTTTGTGTAAATACACGTCTTGGCCAATTGCCACAAGTTTTACATCTTGAACATTTCCATTTGTTTCAAAAATAATTGAGTCCTTAATAATTAATGGAGAATTTATTCCTGTTGGGTCCACCGTAACTTGAACAAAAACAAACAAACTATCGCCTCCTAATATTTCTACATCTCTGATTATAGGATTACTTGGCGAAGTATAAAAACCATCCACATTAATTCTGTATTGAGAATTAGCACCCGTTCCTAAAAATATTTTAGAAATATTTAACGGCTGATTATGTCGATTATATATTCTAAAACTTTTAGTTGTAGAGCCTACTTGTGAAAACACAGTGTCAAACATTACCGTATCTTTTGAAAATTCTATTTTGGCAGAAGGGTCTGTTAGCAATTCATCTTTTTTGCAAGAAGAAAATAATAACGTTGATATAAATAAAAGCGCTACAGCTGTTTTGGAAAAATTCATTACACAAATATACGTATTGAGGTTTTATAACGCTTATTTGTTTGATTTATTTTGTTTGAATAAAAAAAGCCAATACAATTAATTTGTATTGGCTTTAAAATTTATTTTAATTTTTTATTCTGTGATAATTAATTTTCTTGTTACAGAAGTGTTGTTAACTGTAAGTTTAACAAAATAAATTCCGTTATTTAAATCCATTTCATTTCTTGAAATGTTTATTTTATAATCTCCTTCTGTTTGGATTGTATTAACAGGTAGGCTAATTGTTTTACCTAGTACATCCACTATCTCTACTTTTACTTCAGATTTTTCAACTAAATGATAAAAAATATTTGTTGTTTGATTTGTAGGATTTGGGAAAATTGACAAATCAAATGTGTTTGTATTTTCGGAAATTCCTACAACACCACTAATATTTATATCATCAATGTAAACGCTGTTTGATTCAGGACCTGAAGTAAATTCAAACTTGAATCGTACGTTTTGATTGTTTAAAGTAGAAGGAAGTGTAATGTTTTTTGTTACCCACTGATTTGCATTTGTAGGAGTAAAGAATCCGCTGCTAAAGCCATTGTTTGCAAGTGTAGCATTTGAGATTGTTCCTCCGGATAGAATTACCCAAGACGCACCACAATTTGTAGAAGAATAAACTTTTAGCACATCTTTTATATCCGCTGCTACTGTGCCACGAGAAGATCCAGCATATTTGAATGAAAGTGTTGCAGGTGTAACCCAAGCCAAATTTAAAGAAGGGCTTATAATTTCATCTACATCATTCAAATAGTTTTGGAATCCGTTCATCAATAAAGATTTTGAACTGTTGTAACCAGCATAATTAACATGAGTAAATGTGTTTAGATTATTGTCAAGATTGTTTATTTTCCAGTTATACCAAAAACTATTTGCATCTTCAAAATTCTCGGTATAACCGTTACCCATATAATCGCCCCAAGGATTGTTTACTGTTATATACTCTGTTTTTACCAGCGTATCTGTGCCAGCAGCATTCGAAGCCACTAGCATTACATCATAGGTTCCTGCAGTATTATATGTTATTGTTGGGTTTGCTAATGTAGATGTACTTGGAGTTCCTCCTGGAAAGTACCAAGTTGTAGTTACTGGTGAAGCGTCTGCAAATAAAATATTTTTAACAAATGTAATTGTACCACCTGGGCAAACGGTTGTTTTGTTACTTTGGGTGTAAAAATCAGGAAAAGGAATACATTGATTTCCTCCTATTACGCCTGTTTCAATTAAATTAGAATTTATCCACAAGTGGTTGCGGCTTGCAACTGTACTCTCCAATGCTGCACGCATACGCGCTTTTTGCCCTTCAGTAAACATTGTAATACAGCTTGAATAATCCATATAATTTTGAACATTTTCGAAAATTCCAGATGTACACGTTTGGTCATTTAATGGGCAAGTAGAAAAGTGGCCCATTGTAATTGGTGTGTCATCTACCAAGTCATCACCACAAGCAACTCCAGGTTGATTTGTAGAGCCCCAAGTATGCTGTAAATTTATCCAATGTCCTACTTCATGTGTTAAAGTTCTTGATGTACCATTAACTTGGGAAGATAGCATCATAATACCATCATAAGAATAAAATGCTCCTGCTACTGCAGAAGGGAATAAGGCAAAGCCCAAAGTAGTTCCTCCTCCGCTACTTGGAATGTTTTTAACAACCCATACATTTAAATATTTTTCACGTGGCCATTGATTCAACTTTGATTCATTTTCACCATTTAAAGTTTGATGGCTGTAAATTCTGTCAATTCCGTTTGTGCAATTTCCGTTAGGGTCTTTTTGAGCCAATCTAAATTCAATTTTACAATCCGCAGCAATTGAATCAAATCCATTTACTGTTGCTGCTGTGTCTGCATTTAGTTTTCTAAAGTCTAAGTTTAACCTGTTTACTTGTGCAAAAACTTGAGCATCAGAAATATTTTCGCTTCCGTAAGTATGCAAAATGTGAAATACAATTGGTATAATACGAACAGGTTCAGTTGCTGCTGATTTTTGATTTTTTTTAGCATTTATTTGATTTGCAATCGCATCATTATAGTCTTTTTCAGCCTGAATAAGCTCAGGATGCTTTTGCTTTAATTCATTTGTAATCTCAGTGGTTCCACAAGGATAAATTGTTTGGCTTTTTGATTGTATAGAAATCATTGTTGCTATAACAAAAAAGCTTGATGGGATAAGTAGTTTTATTTTCATACTAGTTGAATTACAGTTTGTAAGTACAATTTTAATTAAAAAAATTGTAAAAAATGAGGCAAAAAAATAAATGGCTGACTTTTTTTATTAAAAGGTAGAATTTCAACATAAGTGGTAATAACAAAATATGACTTATTGGCGTTTAAAAACAAATCGGTACAAAACTTTACAGCATTTTATTTGATTATATATGATTTATAAAAGTTCAAAAATTTTACACAGCTTATCTTACCCCTTGCTTTTTGTTGCATTAATGTGGTCGGTAAAACTGTTTGAGAACCTAACCGGAATTAGTATGGTTTGGTATGGCATTTACCCTCGAACACTTCATGGTTTGATAGGTATTATTACTTCGCCTTTAATTCATGGTGATTATTCACACTTGTTTTCTAATACTGTTCCATTAATAGTTTTAGGAGGAATCATGTTTTTCTTTTATAGGCCTATTGCATTTCAGGTATTCTTTTGGATTTATTTAATGACAAATATTTGGGTTTGGGCAGCAGCTCGGGATTCATACCATATTGGTGCTAGTGGTATTTTGTATGGTTTTTTATGTTTTTTATTTTTTAGCGGACTTTTCAGAAAAAATCCACAATTGCTTGCCTTGTCTTTATTTGTTACAGTTTTATATGGAAGTATGGTATGGGGCGTTTTGCCAATTAAGAATGGAATGTCTTGGGAATCACATTTGTTAGGTTCTTTGGCTGGAATTATAACAGCTTACCATTTTAGAAAAGAAGGACCGAAAGAAAAAAAATACGATTGGGGTAGTGATGAAGAAAATGAAATGATTGATGTGAGTGGAGAACAAATGTCTGATGACATTGAAGCTCCAAATGATACTGTTCAAATCAATTATACATATAAGGAAAACGAAAAAGAATAGTGTTCTAAAAACTATTTGTAAATTCGTGATATATAAATTTCGTTTTATGACAAAAAACATTGCCATATTTCCTGGTTCATTTGATCCCATTACAAAAGGGCATGAAAGCATTTTGAGAAGAGCCTTGCCTTTGTTCGACCATATAGTTGTTGCTATAGGTATAAATAGCCACAAACAAAATTATTTTACACTGGAACAACGCGAAGCGTGGATAAAGCAAGTTTTTAAGGACGAAAAAAAAGTGTCTGTAGCTACTTATTCAGGTTTAACAATAGATTTTTGTAAGCAAGTGGGAGCAAGTTTTATTGTTCGTGGTTTGCGTACTTCTGCCGATTTTGAATTTGAAAAAGCAATCGCTCAGAATAATAAGATAATGGCTCCTGATATAGAAACTGTTTTTATTTTACCAGTGCCAGAATTGTCTGCAATAAATTCTACAATTGTGCGCGATATTATTCGTAATGGAGGCGATACAAGCCCATTTGTCCCCGAAGGAATTATTTTAAAGAAACAATAAGGCATAGCTATTGTACGTTACCTTTATCTAACCTAATAAAAATGTTAAAGAATTTTTATTTCATTTTGCTTTTATTGCCTTTTGGTTTGAAATCTCAAACGCACAACCTAATTATTCAGGGTAAAGCAAATGGTTATGAAAACAAAGAGCTGGCTGTATGGGTTAACAATGATTACATTTCTAATACTCAAAAGCAAATTACGTTTTGCCAAATTGATTCTGCCGGAAATTTTATTTTAGAGTTTAATACTAAAGCCATTCAATATATAACATTAAAGATTGAAAAAAATATTGCCTCTATGTATATTGAACCAAATAGGGTGTATGATGTTATAATCAATCAGCCTGATTCAGTAACTTATTTTAATAAAAATATAGAGCATGATGTTTCTATTTCCATTAATTTAAAAAGCAAAACCGAAATCAATGCTTTAACAATGGATTACGATAAGCGTTTTGATGACTTTCTATCTGTTGAATATAAATCTTTTGTTAGCAGAATGCCACAAGCAAAAATAGATTCATTTAAGTTGGCAATAGAAAATTATTATTCAACTGTAAATAATCCGTATTTCAAAAATTACATCACTTATTCCATTGCATCTTTGCAAGAAAAAACAAAAGAATCAGAAAAAAAATTATTTAAAAATTATTTGGATGGAAAGCCTGTTTTGTACAATCATCCAGAATACATGAATTTTTTTAATACATTTTACAAACAAAAATTAGAAACCTTTAGTTTAACCAAACAAGGAGAAGCTATCAATTTTACCATTAATGAAAGTGCTAGCTTTAAAGGCACAAAAGACTTTTTAAAACGTGATGACTTTTTGAAAAATGATACTATATGTGAGTTGGTTTTAATAAAAGGATTGTTCGAAGGTTATTATTCAAATACATTTAAAAGAGCAAGTATTAAAGCAATGTTGCAACAAGCAGTTGCCGAAAGTAATATTGAAGCACATAAACAAATTGCACAAAATTGTTTAAATACCTTTTCTAAAATGCAAAAAGGGAGTATGGCTGCATTTTTTGAATTACCTGATAAAAATGGTGTTACACATAGTTTAGACGAATTAAAAAAGAAAAAATTTATTTATGTCAATTTTTATGATGCAAATTGTGTTACCTGTTTAAGACAAATGAAAGCCATGCCTGCTTTAAAAAAGAAGTATGGTGATAAAATAGAATTTATTAGTATTTCAACTGACAAAACAAATGCTGATTTGAAAAACTTTTTGCTTAAAAATCCAAAATTTGATTGGTTGTTTTTATATGACAATACTTCAGGTAAACTAAAAACAGATTATGAAATAATTACTTATCCTGCTTATTTTTTAATTAGTCCTGATGGTAAATTTATTCAAGTACCGGCTGATAGTCCCGAACAAGATATTGAACAATTGTTTTATGATTTAACCAAGCCCAAAACAAAACCGCATAATGTGGGGAGTAAGCAGAATTAATGTATTAAAATACATTATTCTTTAATCTGCTTAAATTTATCAAATAATTCAAATTTTTATTAGCTTTGCCTTCCGAAAAAATTAATAATAGAACGAATGGCAAATAAAAAAATCGAAGAGTTATTAGGTGCAAATGCCGATAATTTATTGAATCATACTTGTAAAGGAATTCCTAAAGAAAGTATTCACCTTCCGGGAGCAGACTTTGTTGACCGTATTTTTAAAGATTCAAATCGTAGCCCACAAGTTATTCGTAGTCTTCAACAATTATATGGTACAGGGCGTTTAGCCAATACTGGCTATATGAGTATTTTGCCTGTTGACCAAGGAATTGAGCACAGTGCAGGTGCTTCATTTGCTCCAAATCCAATGTATTTTGACTCTGAGAATATTGTAAAACTTGCTCTTGAAGGTGGTTGTAATGCTGTTGCATCTACTTATGGTGTTTTGGCTTCAGTTTCGCGTAAATACGCACATAAAATCCCTTTTATTGTAAAAATAAATCACAACGAATTTTTATCATACCCTAATAAATTTGACCAAATAATGTTTGGTACAGTTGAATCTGCTTGGAATATGGGAGCAGTAGCAGTAGGAGCAACCATATATTTTGGTTCACCAGAATCGGGTCGCCAAATTGTAGAAGTAGCAAAAGCATTTGAAAGAGCGCATGAATTAGGTATGGCTACTATTCTTTGGTGTTATACTCGTAACAGTGCTTTCAAAAAAGATGGTGTGGACTATCATACTGCAACCGATTTGTCATCACAAGCAAACCACTTGGGAGTTACTATTCAAGCAGATATTATCAAACAAAAATTATCGGATAAAAATGGTGGTTATTTGGCAACAGGTCATGGTAAAACACATCCAAAAGTTTATTCTGAATTAACTACTGATAATCCTATTGATTTAAATCGTTACCAAGTGGCTAATTGTTATATGGGCCGTATGGGGTTAATTAATAGCGGAGGTGAATCAAAAGGTGCTAGTGATTTAGCAGAAGCAGTTACTACGGCAGTAATTAATAAACGTGCTGGTGGGCAAGGATTGATTTCTGGACGTAAAGCATTTCAAAAACCTTACAAAGAGGGAATAGAATTATTGAATACAATTCAGGATATTTATTTAGATAAAACAATTACGATTGCTTAAAATCAGTCATTAGTAATTAGTCTATTAGTTGAGAAGGAATTCAAAGGCTAACCACTAAGTACTAAAGACTCAATACTAAAAAAATGAGTTGGTTTAAAAGAAAAAAAGAAGGAATTACTACTACTACCGGAGAGAAGAAAGAAACACCAGAAGGCTTGTGGTACAAATGTCCTAAATGCAAAAAAATATCGGCTACAAACGAGCATGCTGCAAACCTTTTTGTTTGTACAAATGCTGAATGTAGTTATCATGATAAAATCGGTTCAAAAGAATATTTTGAAATTATTTTTGATAACAATGAGTTTGTGGAATTGAATGCTAATTTAACAGCTGGCGACCCTTTAAATTTTACGGATACAAAAAAATATACCGATAGATTAAAAGATAGTATCAAAAAAACAGAGTTAAAAGATGCTATCAGAACTGCACACGGTAAAGTAGAGGGAGAAGATTTGGTTGTTGCTTGTATGGATTTCAGCTTTATTGGTGGTTCAATGGGTTCGGTAGTAGGAGAAAAAATTGCAAGAGCCATTGATTATTGCATTGAAAAACGTATTCCTTTTATGATTATTTCAAAATCGGGTGGAGCGCGTATGATGGAAGCTGCTTTTTCATTGATGCAAATGGCAAAAACATCAGCTAAACTATCTTTATTGGCTGAAGCTAAAATACCTTATATTTCATTTTTAACAGATCCTACAACTGGCGGAGTAACAGCATCTTATGCTATGCTTGGTGATTTAAATATTGCTGAACCAGGAGCATTAATAGGGTTTGCTGGACCACGTGTTGTAAAAGAAACAATAGGTAAAGATTTGCCAAAAGGTTTTCAAACTTCTGAGTTTGTTTTGGAACATGGGTTTTTGGATAAAATTGTTAGCCGATTGGAGCTAAAGGCAAAATTGGCGCAATTGCTTAGAATGTTTAAAAACTAAAAGGTTACCGAAAAGGTGCAGAGTCGCTAATGGGTTTTAAAAACGTTAATTTTTAGTTATTTCAACCCAATTTCTGTTACTTTTTATTGCAGATTTAAAAAAGATAATTATCTTTGCAACCCGATTTTGAAAATTTAAATCGGATTGAACAACAAAAAAATAAAATATTTATACAATGTATTTAACTTCTGAAATTAAGAAAGGATTTTTCAAAACTCACGGTAAATCTGATAAAGATACTGGTTCTGCTGAAGGACAAGTTGCTTTGTTTACACATAGAATTGACCATTTAACGGAGCATTTGAAATCAAACAAAAAAGATTTTGGTACTCAACGTGCTTTAATCAATTTAGTAGGTAAAAGACGTGGAATGTTAGATTATATCAAATCAAAAGATATTGAGCGTTACCGTGCTATTATCAAAAAATTAGACTTAAGAAAATAATCTTAATGCATATTTAAAATATCATTAAAAGCATTCCGTAACAATCGGGATGCTTTTTGTGTTTATAAAAACAAGAAACTTTAAGCCGATTTTTAATCAAAAAATGAGGCAAGAGCTAAATAAGAGGTAAAAGAAAACAATAAATTAAAAAACAAAAAAAGATGTCAAAAATTGGAATTACACACACGTTTGCATTAGCTGATGGACGTGAAATTAGTTTAGAAACTGGAAAATTAGCTAAACAAGCAGATGGTTCGGTAGTAGTAAAAATGGGTGATACAATGTTGTTAGCAACAATTGTGTCAAACAAAGATGCAAAAGAAGGAACAGATTTTTTACCATTATCTGTTGATTATCAAGAAAAATTTGCGGCTGCTGGCCGTTTCCCTGGAGGATTTTTTAAACGTGAAGCAAGAATATCGGATTATGAAGTATTGATTTGCCGTTTGGTTGATCGTGCTTTACGCCCGCTTTTCCCTTCTGATTATCATTCAGATACACAAGTATTAATTTCTTTAATATCAGGAGATAAGAATACAATGCCCGATGCATTAGCATGCTTAGCTGCTTCTGCTGCAATTGCGGTTTCAGATATTCCGTTTGACGGGCCTGTATCTGAAGTACGTGTTGGAAAAATTGATGGAAAACTAACAATCAACCCAACAGTTGAAGAATTAGAAAAATCAAGTTTAGATATGATTATTGCTGCTTCTGCAAAAGATATTATGATGGTAGAAGGGGAGATGAATGAAATTTCTGAAGCAGAAATGTTGGAAGCAATAAAATTTGGTCACGAAGCAATAAAATTACAGATAAATGCAATTAATGAATTGGTTGCTAAAGTAGAAGCTGTTAAAGGTAAAATCGTTAAACGTGAATACAATCACGAAACAAATGATGCTGAATTAAAAGAGCGCATTTATAAAGCACTTTACGATAAAGCATATGCTGTTGCAAAATCACAAAATCCAAATAAAAAAGAACGTGGTGCTGCTTTTAAAGCGGTAGTAACTGAATTTTTAGATTCATTGCCTGAAGAAGAAAGAGCAACTATTAACGAAGGCTTGGTAAAAAAATATTACCATGAAGTAGAGTATGATGCTGTTCGTAGATTTGTATTGGATGAAAGAGCTCGTTTAGATGGACGTAAAACAAATGAAATTCGTCCTATTTGGAGCGAAATTGGCTATTTGCCATCTGCTCACGGTTCTGCTGTATTTACACGTGGCGAAACACAATCATTAACTTCGGTAACATTAGGAACTAAGTTAGATTTACAATCTATTGATAGAGCTTTATACCAAGGACAAAATAACTTTATGTTGCATTATAACTTCCCTGCTTTTTCTACAGGTGAAGTAAAACCAAATCGTGGACCTGGAAGACGTGAAGTAGGACATGGTAATTTGGCTGAGCGTGCTTTGAAAAAAGTTCTTTCTCCAGAAAATCCTTATACTGTTCGTGTTGTTTCTGATATTTTAGAATCAAATGGTTCTTCATCTATGGCAACTGTTTGTGCTGGAACATTAGCATTAATGGATGCAGGTGTAAAAATTACAAAACCAGTTTCAGGTATTGCAATGGGATTGATTACAGATGATAAAGGAAAATATGCTATTCTTTCTGATATTTTAGGAGATGAAGATCATTTAGGTGATATGGATTTTAAAGTAACTGGAACAAAGGATGGTATTACTGCTTGTCAAATGGATTTAAAAGTAGATGGATTACCATACGAAGTAATGGCTGAAGCATTGGAACAAGCAAAGCAAGGTCGTTTACATATTTTAGGTGAAATGACAAAAACTATTTCTGCTCCACGTGAAGATTACAAACCTCATGCTCCACGTATTGTTAAAATGACAATACCTAAAGAGTTTATTGGTGCTGTAATTGGGCCAGGCGGAAAAATCATTCAAGAAATGCAACGGGAAACAGGTGCTACCATTGTAATTGAAGAAAAAGATGGAATGGGACATATTGATATTGTTGCTGTGGATAAAGAAAAAATAGATGCGGTATTAGCTAAAATAAAAGGTATTGTAGCACAACCAGAAGTGGGTGAAGTATATGAGGGAAAAGTAAAATCAATCATGGCATTTGGTGCTTTTGTTGAGTTTATGCCAGGTAAAGATGGTTTATTACATATCTCGGAAATAAATCATTCTCGTTTAGAAACAATGGATGGTGTATTTAAAGAAGGAGAAAAAGTGCAAGTGAAATTAATTGGAGTGGATCCTAAAACAGGAAAATTCAAATTATCGCGCAAAGCTTTGTTGCCAAAACCGGAACAAACTACTGCACAAAATTAAAGTTGAAAGCCTCACAAATTTGTGAGGCTTTTTTTATGATTTGGTTTTTATATATTTGGGAAAGCTTTTTTAGTAATCTAAAAAACAGGTAACAATAATGCAAGAACAAAAAATATATATTCCAAAAAGGAGCAAAAAAACTTTAGCAACAATTATATTGCTTGTATGCAGTGTTTGTGGTTTTTCTCAGCAGTATAAAATAGATTCACTGAAAAATGTATTGCGTACAGCAAAGGCTGATACAAACAAGGTTATTACATGGAATTTATTAACCAAAAATGTAATGGCTATTGGTAACTATGATAGTGCCTTGGTTTGCGCCAACGATGCACTTGCATTATCAAATTCACTTATTGGTAAATCTACCAATACCGAAGTTCTTATAACATTAAAAAAAGGAGCAGCTATTGCAATTACAAATATTGGAATTATACATTGGGCACATTCCGATTTTGAACTGGCTCTTAAAAATTATTATGAAGCTTTATATATTAGGGAAAGTATAAATGATAAAAATGCAATAGCTGGTTCGTATAACAATATTGCAAACGTACATTCGCAACAGGGTAATTATGGCGAAGCATTGAAAAATCAATTTATTGTTTTAAAAATTAGAGAGGAAATAGCAAAAGAATCACCAAACGATGCAACAAATAAAAAAGGTCTAGCAGCATCTTACAACAATATTGGTAGTATTTATTGGAATCAAGGTAGTTACCCAGAAGCGCTAAAAAATTATTTAAATGCATTAAAATTATTTGAAGAATTAGGAGATGTTAGAGGAACATCTAGTGCTTATGATGGAATTGGTATAGTCTATTACAGTCAGCATAATTATGATGAAGCATTAAAAAATCAAACAAAAGCCTTGAAAATAAAAGAAGAATTAGGAGATAAATTTGGGCTAGCTGCTACTTATAATAACATAGGGGGTATTTGTGAAGAAAAAGGTGATTATGAACAAGCCTTGAAAAACTATACTCAATCATTAAGAATAAGAGAAGAGTTGGGTGATCAGCAAGGAATTGCTGGGGCTTATGCCAATATAGCTAACATAAGTTTGCGAGATGGGAATTATCAAAGCGGCATAGAAAATCTAAATAAAGCGCTTAAAATTTTAGAAACAATTGGCGACCAACAGGGAATTGCTTCTATATACAACGACTTTGGCAGTGCATTTTTAAATAAGAAGGGTGCTACAGAGTCAGATTTGACACAAGCTATAACGTATTTTGAAAAATCTTTGCCGCTTGCCAAAACAGTGGGTAGCAAAGAAGATATTAAATCGAGTTACGAAGGGCTTGCTTCAGCATTTGAAAAAAAAGCATTTATTAATAAAGGGAATGCTGCCTACTGGGAAAAATCACATTTGTACTATAAACAATTTATTCTTTATCGTGATAGCTTAGTAAATGAGGAGAATACTAAAAAAACGGTTCAAGCTCAAATGAATTATGAGTTTGATAAAAAAGAAGAGAATGCAAAAATTGAACAAGCAAAAAAAGATGTAATTGTTCAAGAGGAAAAACAAAAACAAAAATTAATAACTTGGTTTGTTGCAGCAGGGTTATTGTTTATGGTGATATTTGCAATCTTCATATTTAAATCGTTAAAAACTACGCGAAGTCAAAAACAAATTATAGAAAAACAAAAAGAAACAGTTGAAGAAAAACAAAAAGAAATAATAGATAGTATTAATTACGCCAAACGAATACAACAATCTATTTTGCCAACAGAGACGTATATAAATAAAAATTTACCACATTAAATAAAAAATGAAAACACCTCTAACAATTGTAAATACAATAACACTTCATGCAAGTGTTTCAAAAGTTTGGGATGCACTCGTAAATCCTGAACAAACACAAAAGTATATGTTTGGCTGTAAAGCATTATCTGATTGGAAAGTAGGTAGCCCATTGCTTTGGGAAGGAACTTATGAAGGCAATACAATGGTATTTGTAAAAGGAAATATAGTGAGTTTTGAGCCTGAAAAATTATTAGCTTATACTGTTATTGACCCAAATAATCCTGCAATTGCAGATATTCCTGAAAATTATTTAACAGTTACTTATAGTTTAGAATCAACAAATGGACAAACCGTTTTAACTGTTACCCAAGGTGATTATAATAAAGTAGCCGAAGGAGAAAAACGTTATCAAGAATCTTATAATAACGGTGAAGGCTGGAATCCAATTTTGCTGGAGATAAAAAAATTGGTGGAGGGTTAGTATTCTCTTTCATAAGAATTACCAGCTTTAACTTTAAAATTTTTCCATTTAATAGTTTTTCCTGATTTTTCTTTTACTGTTATGTCACTAAAAAACAGTGTAGTGCCGCTATCTAATCTGCTGAGTTGGTATTGCATTTGTTTTGAGAGGGTATTGCCATTTGTAAGTTCATCGTAAGCAATACCTTTTATTGTAACTTTTATTCTAAATTGAGTAACACAAGAATCTAAAATATTTCCGTATTCATCTTTGCCAATTAACCTAAAGTAAACTTCATCATACATTACGGCATAAACATTTCCTTTTTTTTGAATTTTTATAGTTCCTTTATAAGCTGAAGTATCATTTTGTGAAAACACATAGTTGCTTAATAATAAGAATAGAAATAAAGGGAAAAGTTTTTTCATACAATAAATGCTTCCAAATACGAGACCAAATTTAACTTAATATTTTAAATACCTTTGCATTCATACTATTATGGACCAACTTAACTTACCTAAATACAATTTAAAAATTGTGAAAGAAAACAATCAAACCAAAGTGTTTGATGTGGTTCGTAAAAAATATGTTGTTTTAACACCCGAAGAATGGGTAAGACAAAATTTTATCCATTATTTGATAAATGAAAAACAATATCCTCAGTCACTCATTGCTGTGGAAGCAAGTTTAAAATATAACACCTTACAAAAAAGAGCTGATATTGTAATTTACAACAAATTAGGACAAGCTACAATTTTGGTTGAATGCAAAGCAGCAAGTGTTAAAATTACGGAAGACACCTTTCATCAAGCAGCTGTTTATAATATGAATTTTAGAGTGAATTTCATGATACTTACAAATGGAATAAATCATTATTGTTGCCAAATGAATTATGAAGAAAAAACCTACCTTTTTTTGTCGCAAATACCTGATTTTGAGTAAAATTTGTTTTTTCACAAAACATTTGTACATTGCATTAAATTAACCTCTAAACCAAAATCAAATGCTACAATCAATCAAAAATGCAAGTCGTATTTTTTTGCTTTTACTTGTGCCAACAATGGCATTTTCACAAGCATTTAAATTGTCGCCAACATTAAATGCTAGCGACTATATGGAAAAAACCATTATTGTAAAAGTATTGCCTCAATACCGTTCTTGGTGTTCTGATAATAAGATTGATATAGCTGTTTTTAACCAATTGTTTGGTAGTGTTGGTGGTGCTCAATTGGCTAAAAAATTCCCAACAATTAAAGCACCAGAACAAATGTATAATGAGCGTGGCGAAAAGCTTGCGGACTTATCATTAGTTTATGAGTTTAAATTTTCTATCAATGTATCCTTAGAAAAAGTAATAAATAAGTTTATAGGCTTAAAATTGTTTGAATATGTGGAGCCACATTATATTCCTCGTGTTGAATTTACTCCGAATGATACAAATTTTGGTTTGCAATGGGGGATGACAAATATTCAAGCTGAAAATGCTTGGGGTGTAAATACTACAACTGCTCGTGGCGATACAAATGTGGTAATAGGGATAACTGATACTGGTGTAGAATTATTACATAATGATTTACGCTACAAAATAAAATACAACTACGCTGATCCTATAAATGGTTCAGATGATGATGGAGATGGTTACGTAGATAATTTCAGAGGATGGGATGTTGGAACGAATGATAACGATCCAACTTGGCAAGGAAATGCACATGGTGTGCATGTGAGTGGTATTGCAGCAGCTAGTACAAATAATGCACTTGGTGTTGCTGGCACAGGATTTAATTGTAAATTTTTGCCAATTAAAATTGCTGATGCAACAGGAGCATTAGTAGCTGCTTATGATGGAATTACCTATGCAGCTGACCATGGTTGTTCAGTTATCAACTGCTCTTGGGGCGGTGGCGGAGGTGGTCAATTCGGACAAGATGTTATCACTTATGCTACAATTAACAAAAACGCTTTAGTTGTGGCAGCAGCTGGAAACAATAATTTAGATGAAGCTTTTTATCCAGCAGCATATCAATATGTAATAAGTGTTGCAAATACAAAAACAGATGATAGAAAAGCAACTTCTTCAAACTTCAATTATACAATTGATGTAGGAGCACCAGGAGAAAATATTTACAATACCTGGAGCGGTGGTGGTTATACTTATAATTCTGGAACTTCAATGGCATCACCTTGTGCTGCTGGTGCTTGTGCAATAATAAAATCTTTTTATCCAACTTATACTGCTTTACAAGTAGGAGAACGTTTAAAAACAACTACTGATATTTATCCATCAATGAGTCCTATTTATACAAACAAGCTAGGGACAGGACGCATAAATATGTATAAATCATTAACAAATACATTATCACCTTCTGTTGTTATGACAACCAGAACAGAAACAGATAATAATGATAACACATTTGTAATAGGAGATACTTTGCGTATTAGAGGGGTTTAT
This sequence comes from uncultured Chitinophaga sp., assembly GCA_964549315.1. Classification (GTDB taxonomy): domain Bacteria; phylum Bacteroidota; class Bacteroidia; order 2-12-FULL-35-15; family 2-12-FULL-35-15; genus 2-12-FULL-35-15. Next base: position 127,355 of record CAZJUY010000004.1, read on the forward strand.
ACAAATTATTTAGCCCCAACAACAAATTTAACTGCTACATTAACTACTACATCAGCATTTGTTACAATAATTGATGGAACTACCACATTAGGAGCTGTTTCAACACTCGGGACTGCAAATAATAATGGAGATCCTTACACAGTTAGAATTAATTCTGGAACACCTGCAAATACTGCAGTCATTTTTAAATTGACTTATACAGATGCTGCTACTAGTTATACTGCTGTGCAGTTTTTTACTATAACTGTGAATGTGGATTATGTTAACATTACAATTAACGATGTGGCTACTAGTATAGGAAGTAATGGTCGTGTTGGTTACAGTCAGTACGGACAAGCAGGTGGCTTAGGTTTCAATTACATGGGAGCAGGAACATTGTTGTATGAAGGCGGTTTAATGATCGGGACAAGTACAACAAAAGTGTCTGATGGAGTAAGAGGAACAGGTGCAGCTGCAGATGCTGATTTTGTTTCAACTGTTGCAGCCCGCCAAATTATTCCTGCTGTTTTTTCAGAGTTCGATGTGGATGGAACCTTTAATGATGCTGGTTCCACTGCACCACTTCCTGTAAGTGTTCATCATAAAGCATTTGCATGGAGTACTCCTGGGAATAGAAAATATGTAATTGTTCAATATGTGATTAAAAATACTGGAACTACGGCATTAAGTAGCTTGTATGCTGGTATTTTTGCTGACTGGGATATTGATGCTGCAACATTTGGTTCGAATAGAGCAGAATTTGATGCTGCTTTAAGAATGGGTTATGCATATTATACTGGAACTGCTGGTAAATATTGTGGAATAAAACTTTTAACAACATCAGCTCCAGTTGTTCATTATGCTGTAGATAATTTAGCTGGTGGTGGCGGAGGTGCTGATTTGTCAGATGGATATACTACTGATGAAAAATATTTAACATTATCAACCAACAAAATAAATGCTGGAATGAGTGGAGCAGGAGTGGATGTTATTGATGTGGTAAGTACTGGGCCATATACTATTGCTGTAGGAGACAGTATTCGTGTAGCTTTTGCCCTAATAGCAGGAGATGATTTAACTGATTTGCAATCAAGTGCTGGGAATGCACAAATTACATATGATGGATTATTCCCAACATCAACAGTTAATACCGTTGAAAATAGTTCATCTATTCTTGTTTATCCAAACCCTACAAATGATAATTCAATAATTGAAATTAGCTTAGTTGAATCTGAAAACATTCAATTGTCTGTAATTGATGTTACAGGACGTATAGTTGATGCTAAACAATTGGGTAAAATGCAAGCAGGTACACATCGTTTTACTTATGATGTTAGTAATTTAGCAAATGGTATTTATTATTATCAAATAAGCACTGGAAGCAAAAAAGAAACAGTGAAATTTACAGTGGTTAAATAAAAATAAAACGATATTTTTTTTACATTTGCCCACTCTAAAAATGAATGTAAACTAATAAATTAAAGAAGAAGAAAATTATGGATTTAAGTGGAATAATTTCAATTGCAGGAATGAGCGGGTTGTATAAAGTAATTGCTCAATCAAAAAATGGTATAATCGTAGAATCCTTGTTGGATAAAAAACGTATGCCTGCTTATGCAACACATCGTGTAAGTGCATTAGAGGATGTTAGTATTTATTCAACTGGTGATGATGTTCCCTTGAAAGAGGTTTTTCAAAAAATTTACGATAAGGAAAAAGGTGGGCCATGTATTGACCATAAACAAGCCGATACTGAATTGAAAAACTATTTTAAAGCGGCTTTTGCAGAGTATGATGAAGATAGAGTTTATGTTTCTGATATCAAAAAACTTTTAATGTGGTATAATATTCTTCAAAAAGAAGGTTACTTGGATAAGAAAGAAGAAAGCGCAGAAGAAAAAGCAAAAATACCTGCTGCAAACGAAACAAAAATTCCTACAAAACTTAATGTAAAAGATACTGTTGCCAAACCTGTGAAAACAGCAAGCGCAAAAGTTAAAACTCAAGGTGTAAGAAAAACCGGTGCTGCATAAGCAACGGTTTTTTACTTTATAAATTTTATTACCAGTCTTTTAATGGAAACCAAACAAGTTACTACTCCTCCAAAAATTGTTCGAAATTTCTTGCCCGAAAAACTAATTGTCGACTCGTGGAAAACAGTTGAACCTTTTTTTATTGATTTAAAAGATAGAAAAATCTCAAATATTTCTGAATATAAAAAATGGTGGCTAGATAGAAGTGAGCTAGAGTCTGCATTGAGCGAAGATTTGGCTTGGCGTTATATTAGAATGACATGTGATACTTCCAATAAAAATTTAGTTGACTCATACCAATTTTTCATTTCTGAAATTGAACCTCATGTTGCTCCTTATATGAATGAGTTTAATGATAAAGCCATTAAAAGTGAGTTCGTTAACCAATTGCCAGATGACTATAAAGTTGCAATAAGAGGGATAAAAAAGGCTTTAGAAATTTATAGAGAAGAAAATATTCCGTTGCAAACAAAAATTGCAACCGAGTCTCAAAAATATGGAGCAATTACTGCTGAGATGACAATTGAATGGGAAGGAAAAGAAATTACTTTGCAAAAAGCATCAAGCATACTAAAAAATATTGATAGAAAAATTAGAGAAGATGTTTATCAAAAAATTCAACAAAGAAGGAATGTAGATACAGAAGTATTGAATAAATTATTTTCTGATTTAATTCAGTTGAGAAATCAAGTTGCTATTAATGCTGGTTTTAAAAATTATCGTGATTACAAGTTTCAAGAATTAGGGCGATTTGATTATACTGTTGATGATTGTTATAAATTTCATGAATCAATTGAAAAGGAAATTTTGCCAGTTGTTGAATTAGCTGACGATGAAAGAAAGAAAGCATTGAAATTAGACGTTCTAAAACCTTGGGATACTGATGTGGATGTGGAGGGCAAAGCTCCCTTAAAACCTTTTGAAACAGGAGAAGAATTGATTAATAAGTCAATAGAATGTTTTTATAAAGTTCGCCAATCTTATGGCGAGTATTTAGAAATAATGAAAGAGATGGGGCATTTAGATTTAGAATCACGAAAAGGAAAAGCTCCAGGTGGTTATAATTACCCATTGTATGAAACAGGCGTTCCTTTTATTTTTATGAATGCAGTTGGAACTCATCGCGATGTTGTAACAATGGTGCATGAAGGAGGGCATGCTATTCATTCTTTTGTTACCAGAGATATGGATGTTGTTGATTTTAAGAGTGCTCCAAGTGAAGTGGCTGAATTAGCATCCATGTCTATGGAGTTGATCTCAATGGAACATTGGGATGTTTTTTTCAATAATGAAGACGATTTAAAAAGAGCAAAAAAAGAGCAATTAGAAAAAACATTAAAAACACTGTTATGGATTGCAGCTGTTGATAAATTTCAACACTGGGTGTACGAAAATCCCAATCATTCTGAAGATGAGCGTATGCTTATGTGGAAAAAAATAATTGATTCGTTCACAAGCAAAATAATTGATTGGAGTGGGTTAGAAGATGTAAAAGCAAGAGGATGGCAAAGTCAATTACATATTTTTGAAGTTCCTTTTTATTATATTGAATACGGAATGGCACAATTAGGAGCTATAGCTGTATGGCGTAATTATAAGACTAATCCCGAAAAAGCACTTGATAATTACGAAGCTGCACTAAAATTGGGTTATACTAAATCAATACCAGAATTATATAAAGCAGCAGGAATAGAATTTAATTTTTCTCAAATGTATGTAAAAGAACTTGCGGACTTTATTAAAAGTGAATTAGAAAAAATATAATTTATGAAACGCCCACAACCAAATGAATATCCAGCCTATTATCAACATTATGTGGATTTAGTTAGTGGTGATAATATTATAAAATCACTTGGAAGCCAGGTAATGGATATACAGGCTGTTATTTCTCAAATACCTGAAGAAAAAGAAAATTTTGCTTATGCCAAAGATAAATGGACTATCAAACAAGTTTTAGGTCATATTATTGATACGGAACGCGTTTTAGGCTATAGAGCAATGCGATTTGCAAGAAAAGATCAAACTCCATTATCAGGATTTGATGAGAACAAATACGTTGCTAATGCAAAATTTAATGAACAGTCGCTTTATAATTTAGCTCATGAATTTGCAATTGTACGCGAAGCAAATTTGGCATTGTGGAAACAATTTGGCGAGGAGGAAATGAATCAAATGGGTAATGCCAATGGTATAGATGTGTCTGTACGCGCTATTTTGTTTATGATTGCCGGTCACGCTACACATCATATTAATGTTATAAAAACAAAATACCTAGTAGAATAATTTATTTTGTTAGGTCTTGAATTGATAGCTTCGCAGTAAATTCTAAATAAATTTCATCCTTATTTTTAGCGTAATTGGAAACTTGATTCACTATTCGCTCAAAATTTCTTTTCTCTGGATAAGCTGGTACTCCGGTTTCTTGCATACACCAATATTTAATATTTATAAAGTTACTATTGCTATCCGCTATAGCATATTGTTTAATGTAATTTGGAAGATTATTTTTTACGCTATCAGAAAATATTACGACACCACTACTTGTATTGCCTGAATACAAATTGTTAGATAAATATGAATCCCATAGATTAAAAAAATTTAATTGAGGAAATAAACAAAATAAAACAAACGTAATTTTTATTGAATGGTATAGTATTGCAATTTTAAATTCTTTTAAACTAATTTTATTCTGATTATAAAAAAGAATAAAACAAAAACATATCATCGCAATATTCCAAGGCCATACTACTGGATTGTAATTATGTCCTAAAGGGCCAATAACAAAAAGTATAAATAGATGCATACCTGTAATTAGTATTAAACCAATTTTTTTTGTTTTATTGATTAAGAGCATAATTCCTGATAAAGATTCTATAATTGGAAATGATTTAGATAAGTAATTCAAGCTAGATATATTTTCCATCTGAAAAGGCTCCATTAACCAAGGAAAAGTATCAGATATAAAAAATGGATTAAGCTTTTGTAAGCCACTCCAAAAATAAATAGAAGCAATCATTAGTTTTAAAATTACAGATATCGACTGCGATTGTTTTGTGTCATCGCAACTATAATTGAAAAATGAAAGAACAAAAAACATAAGCACATACTGATAGAACCATGGTTGCCATCTATTCATGTCGAATATGCCTAAAATAGCAGATAAAAAAAGAAATACAATTATTGCTTTTTGAGGATTTCTAAATAAAACTATAAATAAAAGGCATAAAATAGTTGAACTTAAGAGAATCCAATCCAATGGGTAAGTGATTGTTGGTAAAAAATCAAAAACAGGGGATAGGGGGAAATTTCTTTCTGATAACCAAATTTTATAGCTCAACAAAATGCTTGATAAACATGCAAGAGCAATTATTCTTGTTAGAATTCTAATCTGATTACAAGAATTATCTTTTATCATTTTATTTTAGCTGCTTTGTAAAAATATTTTTTGTAGTAAGGTTCGTTCAAGTCGCTTATTATAACTCCTTTTTTTGTACTTGCATGAATGAACTTATTATTTTGTAAATAAACTCCAACATGCGAAATCTTATCACCATCTATTTTAAAAAACACCAGGTCGCCTTCTTGTATATCTTCTATATTAATGGGATTACACTGGCTGAATATTTTAGTTGTGGGTACTTCTATAGTTTTATTGAAAATTGTTTTACAAAGAATAACAGTTAAATCTGAACAGTCAATACCTTCTTTTGTTTTTCCTCCATATTTATATTGTACTCCTAACCATTCATCAATAAATTTATAAAGTTCAATGTTTGTGATATCACTTTTGTGAACCCCTAGTTGTTCTGCATACTTTATTTGAAGTTGACTATTTTTAGAAGTGTTTTCCTTATTTTCTTTCGTGTTGCTGGGTGGTACATTTTTAGAGGTTTTACATGCACCCATTGCTAGTATAGATAATAGACATAAAAAATAAAAATGGCATTTAGCTTTTTGAGTAAACATGAATTAGGTTGTTTATCTCAAAAATAAGAATGATAGGAAATGATTTAATACAAAATAAAAAAGGTTATTAATAAATGATTGTTGATTACAATTATCTAATTTCTAGCTGAATTGGTAGATTATAGCGTGAGTTAACCGTTTTGTCGGCTTGTTTAGCTGGTTTCCATTTTGGCATTGCATTTACAATTCGTAAAGCTTCTGCATCTAAAGCAGGATTGATTCCTTTTACAATCTTTGTGTTTTTAACTTTTCCATCTTTGTCAATAATAAACTGCACGTAAATTTTTGTGCCATTTAATTTATCTTCTTTGTTAATGGTTGGATATTTAAAGTTTTTAGAAATATATCTCATAAGAGAGTCATTACCTCCAGGGAATTGAGCTGCAACTTCTGGCAAGTCGTAAACAAGCAAAGTATCCATATTTGATATATTATCCAAGTCATAAGCAAAATAACCTTCTACCTGTTGTGTTTCCGCTTTTCCTGTTTCCTCTTTTTTTTCAGTTACAACTAATCCACCTGTTTCAGGTTTTTGAGACGGAGCTTTTGCTTCTCCTTTCATTTTTTTAGAATCATCTTTTCTGTAGTTTGCATCCTTTGAATTATTTTTAGTGGTTTCTTTTGCTAAAAAAACAGTTTCATCAGCCATAACGGGAGAGGTTGTTGATGGAACAGAAGTTCCTGTTGAATTGTTATTTTGTTTTTGTTGATTCGCAGATATAGTTGTATTAAATGATTCTTGGTCTTTTAATTTTTCTTTATCATTTTCACTTCTTTTTACGCCTCCAGCTTCAGCTCTGTTTTCTTCACTCAATGATTTGTAATTTCCAGAACTTTTTCCATCACTTATTTCACCAGATTTAGTAACCGTATTCGAAATGCTTATAATATCTCCTTTTGGTTTGTTTTCATTCTGAGCAACTGCAGGAGCTTGTTCTAAGGAACCAATTGCATCATCGGAAGCATTTACAGTCACTGTATTCTCATTTTCTATTACAATTGATTTCTTTTTTTCTTTCTCTGAAGCGCCTATTTCTGAATTTGAATCTAAAACAATTGATTCTTTGTTTGGAGAATTTTCTTTTCCTGCTTCTGTAGGCACATTTAGAATTGCCATATCAGCACTTTCGAGTTTTTGAGATGAGAAAAATTTAAAGAAAAACACAGCACCAATTAATAAGACTATGCTTGCTGCAATAGCTGTAATTGTTTTGTAGTTAAAGAAAATTATTTTCGCTTCTTTTTCCTTTACTTCTATTTTTTTATCAATTTCATTATTGATAGTACTAATCTTATTTCTATTTTTTAGTAAATGCAATCCCTCAAGAGCGTCTGTACATAAGTCACAATCGAGCAAATGTTTTTCAACTAAATGTTCTTCCTTCGGACTTAGTTTTTTATCAATGTAGTCATACATTGTTTGTTCCGAAATACATTCAGTGGAATCAAATAGTTTATATTTTAATTCATTACTCATTTACTTTTTGCGTCTATGCAGTTTTTTAAATTTCTTTTGCCATTTTGTATAAAACTCTTTACATTATTCATGCTATAATTTGTGACTTCTACCACTTGTTGATAGCTTTTTTCCTGTAAATAAAATAATTCTACGCACAAACGCTGATCCTCATTTAATCCTTGCATACATTCTTCCATATAGGTCAATTGCATTTCTTTCTTGTTTTCAATAGTAAGATGCAGTTCTGTACTACTTTCCATAATCGAAACAAAATCTTTTTGCATTTCGGTAAAATGTTTCTGTTTTGAACTGTCGGAACGTAGTTTCATTAAACAAAAATTTTTACAAACCATATGTAGCCAAGCCTTGAATTGCTGTACCTCATGTTTTTTTAAATCAGTAAGAAGTTTTTCGAAAATTTGTATGGATGCATCTTGTGCATCATCCTCATTTTTAAGATATTTCATACATACACCAAAAATCAAATGGGTATATCTTTTATAAAGTTCACCAACAAATGTATTGTCATAGCTATTTTTGTAGCTTTCAATTAGCTCCAAATCACTTAAATGGTCTGTTTTTATTGGTGACATTTGTATTCAAAAGTAATCAAAATTGGCTAAAAAAAACATTGTAGTATAACAGAGCTTAAATATTCTTTATTATACTAAAAATCTATATATTTGTTGGCTAATATAAAAATGGCGCATTATTTGTTTAGCAGCAATTAATTGAATGAAAAAAATACTCCTCATACTAATATTACCAACATTATTGCTTGTTTCTAGAGCGATGATTGTTCCTGATCAAGGAGAGGAGGCTAATGCAAAAATAAAAGCTATTTACATTTATAATTTCACAAAATATATTGAATGGCCACAGGATTATAAACAAGGTAATTTTATTGTTGGGATACTGGGAAATAACTCTTTGCTTATTAACGAATTAAATAAGATGGCTTCAACAAAAACTGTGGGTGTTCAAAAGTTCGAAATTAAAAGTATTGCTTCAGCTAGCGAAGCAATGGATTGCCACATTGTATATATAGAATCTGATAATTCTAATCAATTACCAGAGGTGTTAGGAAAAGTTAAAAATAAGAGTGCATTAATTGTTACAGACAAGCAAGGTTTGGTGTCAAAAGGGGCTGCTATAAGCTTTGTAATTGTTGATAATAAGCAAAAAATTGAGTTAAACAAAGGAAACATAGAAAAGTATAAATTAAAGGTTGCCGATCAGCTGGTTAGCATGGCTGTTCAAACTAAATAATTTTTTTGTATATTTACATAATAATAAGGATGTTACAGGTAAAAAAGATAGTAGTTTTTGTATTGTTACTTTTAGTAGTTACAATATCGAATGCTCAGCAAAGCAAAGTAGCTTTGGCCTATAATTATTTGCAGCAAAGCAAATTTGATAGTGCTAAAATTACTATTGATGCTGTGGTGTTGCATCCCGATACCAAAGATGATGGGCAAGCTTGGTATTTAAGAGGTTTTGTATATAAATCAATTTATAACCAATCTGAAAAAGGAAACCGACAATCGCCTTCCCGTTTAATTGCTTTAGAATCATTTAAACATTCACTTTCAGCTGACACTTCTTTAGAAAATCGCCAAGAAAACACGAAAAATATTAAGTATTTGGCAACTACACTTTATAATGATGCTGCTGCAAGTTTAGATGTGGTTGATTATAAAATTGCCATTGATAATTTTGATAAATTTCTTCAATATTATGCTTTAATAGATGATTCTCCTGCTAATATTAAGCAGAAAAAAATAGACTTTAATTTGGCTATTGCCTCGGTTTATACAAAAATATTTGAGGGTGATAGACAAAGTAAGTCTGAATTTTTAAATCTTGCAAAACAGTCATATAATAAGATTCTGGATGTTGATCCCAATAATATTAGTGCGAATTATAATATGGGAATCCTATATTATAACCAAGCGGTAAATCTTATTAACCAATCTGATTATGATATTGATATTGTTGCATTAAGTGATATACAAGATAATTCAATAAAATTGTTTAAAGAATCTCTCCCATTTATGGAAAAAGCTTATTCTCTTGACCCAAGACGCAGAGAAACTTTATTAGGATTGTCAGGGATTTATTTTAGTTTAAATGAGTTTGAAAAATCAAACATGTTTAAATTAAAATTAGAAGAGATAGAAAAACAAAAATAATTTATATCGCAAAACCAAAGCTGCTCCATTTCACTTATGAAGTTAAGATTTACAATTGGTAGAAAAATAGGATTAGGTTTTGGTGTAATCATACTTTTAACAACCATAGCGTTTTTACTTACAAACGTTACCCTTAGCGATAGCCGTAAAAAAACAGATCAAGTTACTGGTGTATTTAACCCTTCAGTTGCCGTATTAAAAGAATTAGATAATTTATTAAATCGTTCAAAACTTTTAATTACAAAATGGTATTATGTGCAATCTGGTAACGATGCGCTAGACAAAAAAGCACTTAGGAAAATTTTAAAATCAGAATACCCTACCTTAAAAGCTAAAATAAAAGAACTTTCTGTTAATTGGAATAAAGATGAGCAAGAAAGTGTTGATGCTGTTATTGCTTTAATCGATCAGATGTTTAAAAGCTACGAAGAAGATATCATGCAAAAATTGGTTTCCTTTGATACTTACAATGATTCTAATATAAAATTTGAAGCATTACTTCCTTTCGAAGATTTGGATTCTAAGTTTAAGGTCATTAATGAAAATTTAATTACACTTATTGATAAACAAAATTCAAATGCCTTAACAAATTCAGATGAAATGTTAAGTTCATTTAGTTTTTTGAGAAAAATTGTTATTTGGTTGGGTGTAATATTGGTATTTGGTGGAATATTAATTGCCTTTTATACAATTAGAACTATTGTTCGACCAGTTGATCAACTAAGAAAAATGCTTGTTTCAATGGGAAAAGGAGTGTTGCCTCTTGAAAAAATAAAAGACAGAAATGATGAAATAGGAGAGATGGGTAATGCACTCAATGATTTAATTGATGGAATGCGTAGAACAACTGATTTTGCGAAGCAGGTTGGAGCAGGCAATTTTGATTCTCATTATAGGCCATTAAGTAAAGATGATACTTTAGGTGCAGCACTTTTAAAAATGCGTGAAGATTTACGTGAGAATGAAAGAGTTCTTGAAGCAAAAGTAATTGAAAGAACAGAAGAGGTTGTTCAACAAAAAGAAGAAATTGAGCAAAAAAATCAAGAGTTAGAAGTTTTATATAAGCATGTTACCGATAGTATAAAATACGCTAAGCGTATTCAAGAAGCAATATTACCTCCAGATAGTTTTGTAAAAAAATTATTACCTAATTCATTTGTTTTATACAAGCCCAAAGACATTGTAAGTGGAGATTTTTATTGGATGGATGGGAAAAACGGGAAATCAATGTTTGCAGCGGTTGATTGTACTGGACATGGTGTTCCAGGAGCATTTATGAGTATTGTTGGATATAATATTTTAAAACATACTGTAAATAATAATTCATTTACTGAGCCAGCTTTGATATTAGATGAACTTAACAATGGGGTAAGTGAAACTCTTCATCATGGTCATGAAGAATCACAGGCAAAGGATGGAATGGATATTTCTTTTTGTACAATAGATTATAACAAAATGGAATTGCAATATGCAGGAGCATACAATCCTCTATATTTGGTTAGAAATGGAGAATTATTGCAAACAAAGGCAGATAAATTTCCAATAGGATTATTTTTAGGTACTGAAAAAAAGAAATTTACTAATCACACAATTCGTTTAGAAAAAGGTGATTCTATTTATATTTTTAGTGATGGTTATGCTGATCAATTCGGTGGTCCGAATGGAAAAAAATTCATGGCCGGAAATTTTAGAGATTTGCTTATTGAGGCAAGTAAACATCCTGTTGATAAACAAAAAGAAATATTAAATAAAACAATTGAAGAATGGCGCGGTCCACTTGATCAAGTGGATGATATTCTTGTAATAGGAGTGAGGGTTTAATCTACCACTTCCTTTTTTACTTTATCTTTTTTCTTTTTAATTATTTTTGCTTTTGATTCTTCTCTTCTAAGTAATCGCTCAATGTTTTTTTGATGAGTAATTAATATCATAATTGCAATTAAGATCGAAAAAATAATTAACGATGGTGTTTTTGTTTGAAAAATCAAAATTACACTTACAGGAAAAACTAATGCTGCTATCATTGAACTTAATGAAACATAACTGGAAATTAATAAAACAACAATGAAGGTAATCACTGAGCAAGAAGCAGCTTGAGGATGAACAGCCAAAACAACCCCTAATAATGTTGCTACTCCTTTGCCGCCTCTAAATGAGGCAAAAAGAGGAAAGATGTGTCCTACTAATGAGGCTATACCTAATACTAATTGAAGATTAATAAATTGATTGGAGCTAGCGGTATAGTTACTAAAATGAGCTAAAAGAACAGCGCTTGATCCTTTCATTATGTCCATAATCAATACAATTGTACCAGCTTTTTTTCCTAAAACTCGAAATGTATTTGTGGCACCAGCATTTCCACTTCCGTATTCACGAACATCTATCTTATAAAAATATTTTCCTATCCAAACAGCACTGGGAATTGAACCAAGCAAATATGCTGATAGCAATAAAAATATGTTGGTAGATGTTAGCACTTATTGTTCTTCTTCTGCACTTTGTGTTTTACGAAGGAATTGAGTTTTTTTACTTGGTGGACAAACATTGAAATAATAATTTGGTTCTTTCTTTTCTTTATCACCAGCTTTTTCTCTTTTCTCTTGTTTTAATTCTTTTACTACATTGTTAAATGCTTCATTAGATGATACAGCCAACATTGTTCCCCTCGTGTAATTGAAATAATACCAATTATTAGAGTCAATTTCTAAATAAATATTTAAAATATCGCCACCTCGTTTTTTTATAATCTCAATTCTTCCATCAACGTATTTATTTACTTGGGTTTTATCAATATTTCCAATTCCGATTTTTCCGTAAGATGTATAAGAACGAGTATTCTTATTCCATTTCATTTTAACATCTGTTAATACCATTGTTTTTCTGAGCTCGTCAGGAAATTTTTTGTAGGAACCATATAAATTTAATTGAGAAATTAATTTATCAGCTTGATCTTTTCCTAACATTTCTCTCATGCCTTTTTCAAAAACAGGTCGAGAAAAATCCGTTGGTTTTAATTCAGCAGTAGTAGATATTTGTTCAGACATTTTATCTATTGAGGCATCTGCAAAATAAAAGTCAACACTCATTATCATATCAAAAATTGCAGAATCTGGAATTAAAAGGTGCAAAGCACTTCCGTATGTTTCAATTTTTACTTGACCAAAATCGCCTCCGAGATTTATTTTTCCTTCGCCAAAAACCTTGCATTGGGCAACATTTAAGCTTAAATAATTTCCAGGAAGTGAACGTTCAACCAACTTTTCTTTATTTGAAATTCTGTACTCTCTAGAACCTTTGTCAAAAAATAAGAAACCATCGGCAGGCAATACGTATGAATCATTCGTTGATTCTTTTCCAGATAAGAAAGCAGAATAAAAATGTGTCGAGTCTGTAGTAACCATCATACTTGCAGCAATTGGTTTTCCAAATTCATTCATAGGATTTTGTGAAATTGGAATATATATGTTATTTGGATTTATTTCTGATTCGAATTTGAACCATGTTTTAGGTATTCCAGCACAATCATGCGATATTCTTGCAGTTCCATCAAACACTAAAAATTGGTTAATAGATTTTAATTTTACTTTTCCTTTATATTCAAAATTTGGGCTTAGTCTAAATTTTGAAGAATCAGGAATATCTGTTTCTGCGTAAGTTTGAAAAGTAGTATCAACGCTTACATTACTAAAATAAAAAGTTTGTTTTGTTTTTAATTCATCAACATAATCATAAAAACCTGATCCAGCATAGTTTTTTCGAGCGAAAATATTGGCTGTACAGTTATATAAATTATGGTATTTTGTAATTGAATTAGCTACAATTTTTGCATTTGTAAATGTTCGCATTAATGCATCTTTTTCAATAATTACATCTCCTTTGTCTGGATAAATACGTGCATCTGCCACATTAATATATTTGACCTCTTTAGCCGTTATGATATATTTTTTTAAATCGTATTTCGCAGATGGTGATTGAAACCTTAAGGAGTCTTGATTTGGGTGAACAGAGATAAATTCGGGACCTACTAAATCCAAATCTTCATTCGCAGCTTTTTTAACGGCATTTTTACTAGCTCCTAATTCTATTGTTGCATCATCCATAAACCATTTGAAATTATCCATAAAACAGATATATTGGTTCACAGGAAATTTTACAACAGAACCTTTTCCGTTCGATTTAAATTCGCCCATTCTTTTATCAAAATCTATTTTAGCATTTACATTGTCAGTAGCAAATGCTAAACTAGCTATATCAAGTGCTTTTAGGCTAAAATTAGAAGTATCAGAGTTGAATGTATTAGCATTGAATTTAATTAATTTAGCATCTAATTTTGCATTTGAAAAATCTGTAGTCCCACTACCATATAATTGCTTTGGAGTCATAGATAATCTGCCAGTAAATTCAGATTGGCCGTTGTAGGCAATAATTTTTTTCTCTTTATTATTCCATACGTTCATAACATCTTTTAAAGGCATCCAATGTATTTTTACACCTTCTCCATGCATTTGCGGAAATTCAGGTTTTGTTTTTTGCTCTTTTACATCATATGTTTCGGCAATTGCGTTGGTAGAATCGGGATAAAATATAAAGTCTTTAGAGACGGCAACAGATGTTACATATTTTAAAGTTCCATCTCCCCTTAAGCCTTGATTACTTAGCTTTATATCACTTTCATAAGTTCCCTTTCCTCCATACATAGGATATCCAGCTGCAGGTGTTTTAGTAATAAAACCAAGTGAATAGTCAGCTTGTAAAGTGAGTGGTTCTTTTATTGTTGGAAAAATTCCTGCACTAATTAGCTCTCCTTTAAAGTTGATTCCTTCGTTTGTAAAATTATCCAAACTATCAATTGTAAAAGGTTCAAGGTGAAAATAGAACTTGTCTTTAGGGTATTTCCCATTTTGAATCGTTTTTTTGTTATAAAATGCGTAGGAGTCTTTAAAGCTATTAAAAACAGGATATTTCGGAAATGGTTTCCTACCTGATTTATTAGCAGGATTATCAATTTCTAAGTTCCCATTAATATTTTCAATCACAGTTTTAACTTTTACTAATGGATATTCTCCATAAGCATCTTTTTCTTTTGATTGAACAACCATTCTCATCGAATCAACATTTTTCATATCGATAATAAATTTGTCGTAATCAAACGAAAATTCTTTTCCAAAAAAATCAAATCGCCCTGCATGAACAACTCCTTCAAAAGTAAAATTTCTATTTTTTTTCAAAATAATTTTTTGTTGAGTAGGATAAATAACAACATTTTGAGAGTCACTCATAAATATTTTTTTTACTCCATAGATGGTCATATCGTAATTCAAAAGATTGATACTAGCATTTTCTTTGCCTCTCACTTCAGATGGGAATTGAATAACATCGTAATCTACATGTGCAGCTCGAGCAGCGATATATGTGAATAGTTTTTCATTCACATGAACCATATCATCGTCAAAATCGTAGGTAATAAATCCCATTGCAGATAATCGAACCATATTTGGACGAACATCATTAATAGAAAATTTTAAATATTTTGCATAATCTTGAGCTGTGAAATCACGAGAATCACCATTTTGTTTTTTTACAAAATCGCGCATTTGAATCAAAGGATTCATTGCATCAATACCCTGTATTTTATCATAACGATCGGTTCTGAAATAGTTTGATGATTCAAACATTCCATCCTCTTGGGTATTTCCAACAAGCATACGTAAATCAATTTTTGGATCGTCTATTTTCCAATGTAGTTCCTCAAAATACATATCTACCATGTGAAAAGAATTTAGAAAGGGTGCCTTAGAAACTCCATCGGTTGTTCTAACAAGCGACAATGCTCTGTCTTTTGTGATAAACCTAAAATTAACACTGGGGTGGGTAATAGAATCTTTGTCAAAATAAAATTTCACATTTGCTCCTTCTGCAGTTAATTTATCTTTAGTAATGGCAATAAGTTTAGCTCCTGCAACAAAAAACTTTTTACCATCTTTTTTAAATATTAATAGAGCATCTTCTTCTTTACTTCCAGAGCCCAAAACTTTTGCTCCTTTTTGGTAAAACCCCCCATCATAATCCACATCTTTAGCAATCTCAGGAATTTTTAAACGTTTATTATAAGTTTCAAACCGAGGGTAAGAAATATTGTTATCTTTTTCTGAAACTATCTTTTCTTGAAGCTGTCCTATTAATGGTTTTTGAAAATAATTTTTATTGTAAAATATTGCAGAGTCAGCTGTAAATCCACTTGTTTTAAGGGTGATTTGGTATTTTTTTAATTCTGCATAAACAGTATTATCGTCAAAATTTACACGTTTCCAGTTTACTTTTCCTCCTTCACCAACAAATATTCCTTTGTATGGATAATAAACTCCTCTAGTGTTATAAACAACTCCACTATCATTTTGATTGTTAAATATTCTTAAGTTTAGATTAGGGAAAATTACTTTAGGAACGCTATCGTATTCAAAAATGTATTTGTTATTATTTGATTTGTATTCAATTACAGAGGATTTGTAAAAAGTATTAGAAGCAAATAAATTTTCACTCATTTCTAGGTAGTCAGAAAAGTTTTTTAAACTTTTCCCTTTTAAAATTTTAGTGATACACTCTTGCCAAGTGTTGTAGTTGTCCTCACTTTGATTGGAGTTAATAAAATTCACGATTGAATTTAAATAACTTTTATATTCCGGTAATATGCGTAGTTTTTTTTGAACCATCATATTACAACCTGCATATGTTGTTTTTTTAACATTTTCGGTACATTTGGCAGAATTCCAAGCTAAAGAGAAGTATTCCATATATTCTTTAACTTCTTTTTTATCCATATTTGTGGCTTCAAACATCGTTTTTACTTCTTCTAAAAACTTAATTGGATCTTCTGAAAATTGTTTTATAGGATTAATTTGCCCAAATAAAACATTAGAAAAAAGTGTTATTAAAAAAAATGGAATTAAGATTTTTATTTTTTTCATATTCATTAATATTTAGTAAAAAAAAGCATTGTCCATTGGTTGCTTACAGCTTTTTCTTCAAATTTCAAACCAAGTTCCGTTGCTTTAGATTTTAAGTCAGCAGCATCCGTATCAAAAAAACCGCTTATTATTAAATTTCCATTTTTTTCTAAGCATTTGCAATAGGTTTCTAAGTCTGCTAATAGTACATTTTTATTGATATTTGCTAAAATAGTGTTAAATGTTTTTTTTACCAAAAGTTGTGCGTTTCCTTTTTGAACAATCACATTGTTGATATTATTTCTTTTTGTGTTTTCAATACTATTTTCAACACTCCAATCATCGATATCAATTGCTGTTATTGGATGAGCACCCATTTTGCTTGCCAATATCGCCAAAACCCCTGTTCCACACCCCATGTCTAAAACAGATTTATTTTTAATGTCGATGGTAAGAAGTTTTTGAATCATTAATTGAGTAGTATCATGGTGACCTGTGCCAAATGACATTTTTGGTTCAATAATAATATCAAATAAATATTTTTTGTTGGTATCATGAAAAGGAGCACGAATAAGACATTTTCCGGCTACATCAATAGGTTCAAAACTGCTTTCCCATTCTTTATTCCAATTTTGTTGTGGAATTATTTTTGGTGAAAATTCAACCTTTAGCTCAGAAGAATATAAATTGAAGATGCTAATAACTTCGCTTTCGTTATACTTATCTTCTTGAATAAACGCAGAAAATCCGGTATCATTTTCAACAAAACTTTCGAAATCTAATTCTGATAAATGTGCAATCAAAATATCGCAACCTTGCTCTTTTGGTGTAACCGAAATGGCTAATTCTATGTAGGTCATAATAATTATTTGTGACTCCGAGAGGATTCGAACCTCCAACCAGCAGAACCGGAATCTGCCATTCTATCCAGTTGAACTACGGAGCCGTTCAATGTGGCGATAAATATAACTATTATATCATTTAAAAAATATTACTTTTTGTACAATAAAATAAGTAATTTTAGGTTCTATCTTTTAAGTTTAATGCAATATTGATGAACAAATTGAAAATGAATATTTATTACAAAATTTTTCTTTTTACACTTTTTTTTACTCCCTTTTTTAATTATTCTCAAAATGTACCTATTGGTGGTTGGGAAGAACATATGTCTTATAATAAAGGGGTTTCTGTTGCAGAAGGTTTTGGGAAAGTTTATTGTGCTACAGACAATGGAATATTTATTTTAAAAAAATCAGATAATTCAATTGAAAGAATTTCAAAAGTAAATGGCCTGTCTGATGCTGAAGCAAGTGTATTAAATTATAATAGATTCAATGATAAGCTTATAATTGCCTATAAAAATTCAAATATAGATATTATAGATAAATTTAATAATGTAACGAACATTGCTGATATAAAACGCAAAACTATTATTGGTAGTAAAGCAATTAATAACATTTATTTTGTTAACCAATATGCATATTTGGCGTGTGGATTTGGGATTGTTGTTATTGATATGGATAGGTATGAAGTGAAAGATACTTATTACATTGGTGTTGGTGGGACTTATGTGAATGTACGTGACATTACAAACGATGGGTCTTATTTTTATGCTGCAACTAATACAGGGATTTACAGAGCTTTACAAAACGGGAATTTAGCCAATTTTAACGAGTGGTCTGTTATGCCTGGTTTGCCAACAGGTATATATAATACTATTACTACTTTTAATGGAAATGTTTATACAAATTACTCTCGTTATTTAATGACAAATGGTGCTGCGTATGATCAAGATTCAGTTTATGTTTTCAATGGAACGTCATGGGCACAATTGTTTTCAGGAGCTCAAGTCGCAGTACAATCGCTAAAAGCTTCAAATAATGGTCAATATTTAGTTTTTACACAAATTTGGTCCGTGAGTGTTTTTTATTCCACATTAAATTACCATGGTTATTGTTCTGGTTATTTTGGAGATATTCCAAATACGAAATCTGTTGTTGCTGACGATGAAGGCAGAATGTGGATTGCAGATAATAAGTATGGATTAGTAAAATGGGATTATGGTAATATCTATAATTCATATTATCCAAATGGGCCTAACACATCTGTAATGCCGAATATAGCAATTTCAAATAATAAGTTGATATCTGCACCAGGTTCAGTTAGTATTACTTGGGGTAGTGTATACAAATTAGGCAATGTTAATGTTTATGAGGGATCTTCTTGGAGTGCTTTAAAAGGAAATTATCCTTCTGTAGTAAATTTAGATACTTTATATGATATATTAAATGTAGCTTTTGATCCAATCAATTCTAATCGGTTTTATGCGGCTACATGGGGTCGAGGAATTATTGAATACAATAATAATATCCCTGTTGCTCAGTACAACGAAACGAACAGTACTTTGAAAAATTTTTTTGGATCTATTTGTTTAACTTACGGTATGGCATTTGACGCAAGTAATAATCTATGGATTACAAATTCAAATGTGGATAGCTGTTTATCTATAAAAAGAACAAATGGAACATGGCAAGCGTTAAACTTTTCGCCAGTAATAGGGACAGTTGGAATAGGCCAAATTGTAATTGATAAGGATGATCAAAAATGGGTTGTTTTAACCCGTGGGGGTGGTTTAATGGTTTACAAAGGTCATACTACAAATCAGCCAAATTCATCGAATACCAAAAAACTTTCTACCACTAAGGGTAATGGTGGATTACCAACCTTAGGTATAAATTGTTTAGCAATTGATAAAGAGGACGAAATATGGGTTGGTACAGATAAGGGCATTGCTGTTTTTTACTCTCCAGAAAATGTTTTTACAAGTTCAAATTTTGATGCACAACAAATATTAATTGAACAAGATGGACATGTTCAAATATTATTAGAAACAGAAAATATAACTGCAATTGCTGTTGATGGTTCAAATAGAAAATGGATTGGGACAACGAAGTCAGGAGTGTTTTTGATGTCTGCAGATGGCACAAA
Source organism: uncultured Chitinophaga sp. (assembly GCA_964549315.1). GTDB lineage: Bacteria > Bacteroidota > Bacteroidia > 2-12-FULL-35-15 > 2-12-FULL-35-15 > 2-12-FULL-35-15. The sequence continues at coordinate 146,916 of CAZJUY010000004.1, forward strand.
ACAGATTTACCATTTTGATGAAAACAATAGCCCTTTATTATCAAATGAAATTTCATCTATTGCAATAAATAACGAAACAGGGGAAGTTTATTTTGCAACTTCCAAAGGGTTGATTTCATATAGGGGAACTGCTATTGATGGAGCAGAAGATTTTTCTGGTGTTTACGCATTTCCAAACCCCGTAAAACATGAATACACAGGACCAATTGCGATAAAAGGTTTGGTCAATAACACTATAATAAAAATAACCGATATCAGTGGCACTTTAGTTTACGAAACAAAATCAGAAGGAGGCCTAGCTTTGTGGGATGGTAAAACATTTGATGGAAGAAAAGTGAATTCAGGAGTTTATATGGTATTTGGTACGAATGAAGATGGAAGCCAAAAAATGGTGGCAAAAATTTTATTTATTAATTGATAAAATATTTTTTTAAAAAGTATGCTTCATAAAACAAGTGGAATTATACTGCATACTATTCCGTATTCCGAAAAAAGTTTAATATCTAAAATTTACACCAAGCATTTTGGTTTACAATCGTATCTGACTAACGGTACAAGAAGTAAGAAGGCAAGTAATAAAGCTCAACTGTTTCAACCTTTAGCAATTGTGGATTTGGTTGTTACAAATTCAGAAAAAAACAAGCTAAATCGAATTAGCGAAATATCAATCTCTTATCATTATTCTGATTTAGCGACTAATATTTTAAAAAGTTCTATAGCGATATTTATCAATGAAATATTGTATAAGTCATTGAAAGAAGAGTATTCAGATGAAGAGTTATTCGATTTTGTCTCAAGTTCTTTGCAAATTTTAGATTTGAAACAGGATGAATATTCTAATTTTCATTTATTTTTTCTGTTGCAATTTTCAAAACATTTAGGTTTTTTTCCTGAGGGAAAATTTTCTACTGAAACTCCTTTTTTTAACCTTGTTGAAGGAAAATTTTCTCTTCAACCATTAACACATGAATATTTTTGTTCAAAAGAGATGAGTGAAATTTTGAGTGTTTTTTTATCGTTAAACTATGAAAATATAGGAAACATTAAATTAAACAGCACTCACAGAAATCAATTGTTAAATAATTTGATCGTGTTTTACCAATTGCATATCAATAATTTTGGAGAAATTAAATCCTTGGATGTAATAAAAACTGTATTAAACTAAATTGATTTGCTTTGTTTTTTTTGTTCGTAGATTTTTGATTTATTCAGTCCTAGTTTATGGAAGAAGTGTCCAAAAGAAACCCTCAAAACTCCTAAACCATATTTCATACTTCTAGAAAAGTTAATAGAAGATGCTTCTTCAAAATATTTTGTAGGACATGTAATTTCTGCTATTTCAAATCCTGCCATAAAAACTTGAGAAATCATTTCATTATCAAAAACAAAGTCATCATCATTAGCATGATAGTTTACTGTTTCCAAAATTTCTCTTGAAAATGCTCTATAACCAGTATGGTATTCAGACAATTTTTGATTGATTAAAATGTTTTGAGTTAGGGTTAAGCAACGGTTAAAAAAGTATTTATATAGAGGCATACCACCTTTTAATGCACCCTTGCCTAAAATTCTTGACCCAAACACAGCAGGGTATAGATTATTGGCGATTATATGAGCCATAGATTGAATTAATAAAGGTGTATATTGATAATCTGGGTGAAGCATAATTACAATGTCAGCTCCAAGTTCCAATGCTTTATCATAACAAGACTTTTGATTCCCGCCATAACCTCTGTTTTTTTCATGTTTTACAACATGTTTAATTCCAATTTTTTTTGCTACTTCAATCGTGTTGTCCTTACTAACATCATCAACTAAAACTACATCATCTACAATGTCGAAAGGGATTTCGTTATATGTTTTTTCTAATGTCAATGCTGCATTGTATGCAGGCAATACCACTACTATTTTTTTATTGTTTATCATTTTTAGTATTTGAAACAAAAGTAATAAAATTACTTTTTAATTTTTGTCTTTATTTATGTATAAATCTAAGTACTCAGTTTTTAAAGGATATATCTTGTAATTTGAAGGTATCAGATTTTTTGATAATTCTTTTTCTATGATAAAAAAACGATTTGCTTTTCCAGAAACATCTGAACTTATGTAATTATATCTAATCATATAAGTTTGAAAATTCCAGGTTGCAGCCATTTCAATTGGAATACCTACTATCTCACCACGAGGAATTATTTTTCCAAAAGTGTAAATATCTGATAACATTTTTTTGTCTCGTTTTGTGTTGCCAAATGAAAATACTGTATAAGTTGTTGAGGCTATAAATATTACTAGTGCCATCCATCTAAATGTAATAGATGCTTTTTTTTGGTAATTAATTTTATTAATTAAATCTTTTACTGGATAAGCTATCAGCGAAGCAAAAGAGATTGAAAAAAAAGGCAATGATGTTAATAAATAAAATCCTCTTTGTTCCATTGTAATCATTAAAGGTAGTGAGCCTGAAATTCCAATTAAAAAAAGCCATATTGCTTTGTTTTTTACTTCAGAATGTAGTGCTGCTGTACCAATAATTTTTCGATGTAAAATAAATGTAATGAGCATTATTCCCAAAGCAGGGATAAGTTCAGAAAATAATCGAACAAGAATTTCAAATCTATAACTTGCCGTGCTTCTATCTTCGCTATTAAAGGAATTACCTAGTCTATTTTCGATATAATTTTTCAAGACTTCATAAATATGAAAATTTGAAAGTATAAGCAAGCCATAAATTAGAAATGGAATAAAAACAAGAATTGTTGAATAAATAACATTTTGTTTAAATGTAAAATCTTTTTTTATTAGCCAGAAAAAGAAAACGGCTGTGATAGGAAACATTCCCTGTATTCCTTTTGTGAGGCTTGAAAGGAAGACACAAATTCCTGCTAATAAAAAATTGAATATTATTTTTTCTTTTTCAAATAGTGCCTTGCATGAATAATAAATGGACATGGTTGCGAATAATG
>CAZJUY010000005.1:0-14711 GCA_964549315.1 uncultured Chitinophaga sp.
GCTATATGAAGTGCATGCAGATGCCCATGATATGCAATTCATCAACGGTAATACAATTGTACTTTGTACCGATGGAGGAATTTATAAAACAATTGATAATTGTGCTAACTGGACAGACATTGATAATATTCCAGTAAACCAAGTTTATCATTCTAGTGAAAATCCTCATACTGTAAATGAGTATTGGTGTGGTGTTCAAGACAATGGAACATCGTTTGGAAATTCTGCATTAATAAATAATTGGACAAGAGTGTATGGTGGCGATGGCTTCTTATCTTTAATTGATCCAACTGACCCAACTATAATGTATGCAGAAACACAATGGGGAGGATTGGTTTATTCTGATGACGGAGGTTTTAGTTTTTATGATTGTACTTCAGGAATTGACCCTTCTGACAGAATAAATTGGGATATGCCTTATTTAATCAGCAAACATGATAACACAAATTTATATGCTGGAACGGATAAGGTTTACAAAATGACAGGGGCTCCATTTGGGATGTGGTCTGCAATAAGTAATGATTTAACAGATGGTGTGGATATGAACAGAGATGATTTACACACTATAACTACAATAAGTGAGTCTCCGTTGGCTGCCAGCAAAATATTAGTGGGCACAGGTGATGCTAATGTTTGGCTAACTACTAATGATGGCATTTCATGGTCAAACATTACAGGAACATTACCAGTAAGATATGTTACAAGTGTAAAAACATCTCCAAATGTTTTAAATAACTTATACGTTGCTCATTCTGGTTATCGTGATGGTGATAATATCCCACACATACATAAATCAATAAACAATGGAAGTAGTTGGACTGATATTTCTGGTGATTTACCTCAAGTAGGAGTAAATGATATTCTTATTACACAAGGCAATGAAAACCTTATTTATATTGCTACTGACATAGGAGTGTATTATACATTAAATGGTGGAACAAATTGGCTAAGACTAGGAAGCAACATGCCAATGATGCCTGTTTTTGATATTGAATTTAATACAGCAAAAAATAAAATTGTTGCAGGAACATTTGCTAGGTCTGTTCAAACAATTGATATTTCTACCATTACAGGAATAGAAAATAATTTAAGTAGTAATAATTTTGTTGTTTTTCCAAATCCTGCAATAGATTATATTACAATTGTAAGTAATCAGGTATTAGGTAAATTTTCTTACGAAATCTATAACCTAAGTGGAGAAAAAATAAAATCAGAAGTAAATCAATTTTCTAGTGCTTTAAAAATATCAATTGATGATTTTGCTAAAGGAACTTATATTTTAGTTATTGAAACAGAAAAAAACAAAACAATTAAAAAATTTGTAAAAATATAATATGATTGCATTAATTACAGGAGCTACGGCTGGTATTGGAGAAGCAACTGCTGAAATATTTGCTAAAAATGGCTATAACATAATTATAACTGGCAGGAGAAAAGAACGCCTAGATGAGCTTTCCTCTCAATTAAAAACTAAATACAAAATTGATGTTTTAAATTTAAATTTTGATGTTAGAAAATTAAGTGAAGTTGAAAGTGCAATTAATTCTATTCCTGAAAATTGGAAAAAAATAAACGTATTGGTAAACAATGCTGGATTAGCAGTTGGTTTAGGGCCAATACAAGAAGGCATAATAGATGATTGGGAGAGAATGATAGATACTAATATCAAGGGATTGTTATATATTACTAGAACGCTTGCTCCAATTTTGATTAAAAACGGATTTGGCCATATCATTAATGTTGGCTCTATTGCAGGAAAGGAAGTATATGCAAATGGCAATGTTTATTGCGCAACCAAGCATGCTGTTGATGCACTAAACAAAGCCATGCGAATTGATATGTTGCCTCACAATATTAAAGTAACGGGTATTCATCCAGGAATGGTAGAAACAGAATTTAGTATTGTCAGATACAAAGGAGATGAAGAACGAGCGAAAAATGTTTACAAAGGATTACAACCTTTAGCTGCAGAAGATATTGCAGAAACCATTTTTTGGACTGCTTCTCGCCCATCACACGTAAATATTAGTGATATTGTTATTACGCCCACTGCACAAGCAAATGCAACAAACACTATCAGAAAATAATTAATGAAAAAAATAAGTCCATTACTGCTGCTGATTTTTTTATTTTCTTGTACTGAAAAGGATCAAGTTGATTTAATTATACACAACGCTCTTATATATACAGTCGATTCTAGCTTTTCAAATGCTGAAAGTTTTGCAATAAAAGATGGAAAATTTATTGCTGTTGGAACAAATAATGAAATATTAAGCACATATAATGCGAAAGAAATTATTGATGCTGAAGGCAAAGCTGTTTACCCTGGATTCATTGATTCACATTGTCATTTTTATGGATACGGAAAAGGTTTGCAAGAACTTGACTTAACAGGGACAAAATCTTTTCAGGAGGTTATTGAACGAGTAAAAGAATATTCTAAAACAAATAAAAATGAATGGATAATTGGCAGAGGTTGGGATCAAAATGATTGGGAAGTTAAAGAGTTTCCTAATAGGTATGAATTGGATAATCTTTTTCCGAATACTCCTATTTTTTTAAAACGAATTGACGGACACGCAGCTCTTGTAAACGCAGCTGCATTGAACAAAGCAAAATTAGGGTCTGACTCTAAAATAGATGGAGGAATAATTGAAATAGATATAATAAATGAAGAAAAGGGGAAAATAATACAATGGACAAATTCAGCACTAAGTAATGAAATAAAAAAGATTAAATATCCTTTCTCTATACCTAGCGGAATACTAATAGACAATGCAGTAGATTTAGTTGAAAGTAAAATACAAAAACCTAATAAAGAATTAATTTTTCAATCTTTATTGGCGGCACAAAAAAATTGTTTTGAAGTGGGGTTAACGACAGTAGATGATGCTGGTTTAGAAAAAAACATTGTAGATGCAATAGATGAATTGCAAAAAAGGGGGGAGTTAAAAATGCGCATTTATGCAATGCTTACCGACAATAAAGAAAACAAAGATTATTATTTGCAAAATGGAATTTACAAAACTGATAGATTAAATGTGCGTTCTTTTAAATTTTATGCCGATGGTGCTTTGGGTTCTAGAGGTGCTTGTTTAATACAACCATATTCAGATAAGGAAAAAGAGCAAGGATTTTTATTAAGTAAAATAAATCACTTCGATAGTGCTGCTGTAAAGATTTATAAAAAAGGTTTTCAAATGAATACTCATTGTATTGGAGATTCTGCCGGAAGAATAATTAGCTCTATTTATCTTAATACATTAATTTCAAATAGCACAGCGAGCCCTGCTCCCATTAGTTATAGGTGGCGAATTGAACATTCTCAAATTGTGAATAAAAATGATTTTAAAATGTATTCTGGAATTATTCCTTCTGTTCAGCCTAGCCATGCTACATCAGATATGTATTGGGCAAAAGACAGATTGGGAGAAGAACGAATTAAATTCGCATACGCCTACAACGATTTATTAAAAGCAGCTGGCATGATTGCATTAGGAACAGATTTTCCTGTTGAAAATATAAATCCTATGTACACATTTTATGCAGCAGTTGCACGTAAGGATTTAAAGGGATTTCCTGAAGGTGGTTTTCAAATTGAAAATGCTTTATCAAGAGAAAACACATTACGCGGAATGACTATTTGGGGAGCTTATGCAAATTTTGAAGAAAAAGAAAAAGGAAGTATTGAAATTGGAAAATTTGCAGATTTTGTAATATTAGAAAATGATATTATGAAATGTGAAATTGATAATGTTCCAAAAACAAAAGTTTTTGCTACTTATGTAAATGGGGAAAAAGTTTATGAAAAAAAATAAACTTAACCACTAAGGCACTTAGAGCACAAAGAAACACTAAAAAGAAAAAAGAAGTAAACAAAAAAGTATTAATTAAAAAACTAAGACTCAGTGAACCTAAGTGCCCTGAGTGCCTTAGTGGTAGATTTTATGATTACACAGCAGGGAGTGAATGACCTTTCATATAAAATTGTTGGCTGCGCAATAGAAGTGCACAAGCATTTAGGACCAGGGCTATTAGAATCTGTTTACGAAGAATGTTTGATTGATGAACTAAAAGCAAATAATTTAATTGTTAACCGACAAGTTATTGTTCCGATTTCATACAAAGGAAAAACTTTGGGAACTTCCTTAAAACTAGATTTATTAATTAACAATTTAGTTATCGTAGAATTAAAATCTGTAGATATATTAATTCCTGTTTTTAAAGCGCAGTTATTATCTTATTTAAAATTAACTGGAAAACCAAAGGGTTTATTAATTAATTTTAACTGCGAAAATATTACAAAAGAACTTGTACCTTTAGTTACCGATGAATTTTCAAAACTTCCAAAATCTTAGTAAAAACAAGCACACTAAGTATCTTAGTGGTGTTTTAATACTTGTACTTGTCATTTTTGCATCTACTATAAATGCTCAAGAATATTCTTCCCCTTACGCAAAAGGGAGAATAAAACATAGGCTAAGTGCTGGTTATCTAGTATCATTTTACAAAAATCATCCAAAGCATACTTCAAATACAAAATCAAAACCAGGCTTTAATGCTACTTATAAAATTGAAATTTTATTAGGACGAAAAACAAATGTTATTACTGGACTAGAATTTATGAGCCAAGGATTTAAATTTTATGGTTACTACCAAGCACCACAACATACCTATTTACTGGATGAAAATTTTGCATATTTTCATGATGTCAGGTACAATGAAGTACAAATTCCATTAGGGTTCAAACAAGCACTAAACAACGAAAAAGAGCATTTTTACACCGCATATTATTTTGGTGGTATTGGGTTTAGATACATTGTAAAATCAATGACATATATTGAAAATGACTCAACAGGTACACCCATTTATGAAGGGAAAACTAATTTAACTTTTGAAAATCATATCGTAGATAAAAAGTTCAATGCATTTTATCACTTAGGTTTTGGGGTTCAAAAAAATTATAGAGAAAGTGCAAAAGCACTTTTTTTAGAATTTACTTACAAGTACAGTATTTCTAGATTGCATTACGTAGGAAACGTAAATACAAACAGTTTAAATATCAGAGATGGAAACCTTGCTATTACTTTTGGTTTTCGATTTTGAGCAACTACAATTTAGAATTTAAATTTTCCCAAGTTTGCATTTCTTGTTCCAACATTTTTTTCATTTGCTCGTAATTAGCAAATGCACCTTTATCATTCATCACCTGCTGGTATTGATTAGGATCGGCTAATTTATCATCAAATAATTTTATTTCATTCTCTAAACGCTCAATTTCTTTTTCAGATTTAGAAATCTGACTTCTTATTTGTTTTAGTTCTTTTTCACGCTCATCATTTTTAGAATCCACTTTAGGAGTTTCTGCTTTCGTTTCTTTTGCCTTAACAAAAGGATTTTTTGATGAATTCATTTCGTTCAAACGATTCATTTTAACTTTTTGCATAAACTCATTAATGTCGCACAAATGTTCCTTAACCTGTCCATTTTTGAACTCATACATTTTGTTCACCAATCCATCTAAAAAATCACGATCGTGAGAAACAAGAATTACTGTTCCTTCATAATCCTGAATTGCTTTTTTTAATATTTCTTTACTCCGGATATCCAAGTGATTGGTAGGTTCATCCAATACTAAAAAATTGTATGGCTCTAGCAATAATTTACACAAAGCCAAACGCCCACGCTCTCCCCCACTCAATACACTTACTTTTTTATCAATGTCATCTCCACCAAATAAAAACGATCCTAAAAGTGTTCTAACTTGTTTTCTAATTTCACCAACAGCAAGCTCATCAATTGTTTGAAATACTGTTTTTGTTTTATCAAGTTTCTCGGCCTGATCTTGTGCAAAGTAACCCATCATTACACTATGTCCATGAGCAACTGTTCCTTCAAAATCAATTTGCTTTGCTATCATTTTAATCATGGTACTTTTACCTTCACCATTTCTACCAACCAATGCAATTTTTTCTCCTTTGGTTAAAATAAAATTTGCTTCTGAAAAAATTTGTTTCTCTCCATATTTCTTTCCAGCATGTTCTACCGTTAAAACTATTTTTCCCGAATGTGCTGGAGGTGGGAATTTAAAAAACATAGTAGCATTATCACTTTCATCTACTTCCACAATTTCCATCCTGTCTAACTTTTTAATAAGCGATTGAGCAAACGCAGCCTTACTGGCTTTTGCACGGTATTTATCAATCAACACTTCTGTTTGATTAATGATTTTTTGCTGGTTTTTAGCGGCATTCTCTTGCTGTTCTCTACGTTCTTTCCGTAAAACCAAATAGCGAGAATAATTTGTTTTATAATCGTAAATCTTATTATTTGAAATTTCAATTGTACGATTAGTTACTGTATCTAAAAACTGTTTATCGTGGCTAATAAGCATTACTGCACCACTATATGTTTCCATAAACTCCTCCAGCCATTGTATAGATTCGATATCTAAATGGTTCGTAGGTTCATCTAGTAAAAGTATATCTGGTTTTTGTAAAAGTATTTTTGCAAGCTCGATTCGCATTCTCCATCCACCACTAAATTCAGAAGTTGGCCTATCAAAATCTGATCGTTCAAAACCAAGACCTTTCAATATTTTTTCAATTTCTTCTTCTTTATTATTTGCCCCAATCACATCCAAACGATGAGTAATTTCGGTTAATTCATCAATAATTTTCATGTATGAATCACTCTCATAATCTGTACGTGTTTCAAGTTCATGATTAATTACTGCTAATCTATCTTCTAATTTTTGAATCTCTTGAAATGCAGTTGCTGTTTCATCAAACACAGTTTTTCCTTGCTGATGAATCATATCTTGAGGCAAGTAACCTATCTTATAATCATTCGGTTTAGATATTTCTCCTTTTGTTGGGTTTTGCAATCCCGACAATAATTTAAGCATTGTAGATTTACCAGCACCATTCTTACCTGCCAAACCAATTCTGTCTTTTGGATTAATCAAAAAACTTACATTGTCAAACAAGTCGTAGCCACCAAAAGAAACTGTAACTGAATTAACTGAAATCATTATTAATAAAATTTAGGGCGCAAATTTAAGAAAATATGCTGTCTGAAAGCATTTTTCACAAAAGAATAATATTGAATTTATCTAAATCATAGAAACTATGTTTTTGCTATTTGTCTATATTTACTTAATTATTTATGAAAAAAACACCCCTTTTAAAACTTACAATATTTCTGATTTTAATGCAGACGATGTGTTTTTCTCAAAACACAATCATGGATTCGTTAAAGATGGCATTAAAAAATGCAAATCACGATACGCTTCGATGCAATATTTTAAACCAAATGGTAGAAGAAGAAGCGGATGAGACCATTTGGCCAAAATACAATGAGGAATTAAAACAAACAGCAGAAAATAATTTAAAAAAGGAATTATCGGTTCAGATTAAAAACACTTTTTTAAAATACTTAGCTATTGCTTTAAACAATATTGCTTATCAGCATGCAATAAATGGCAAAATGCCAGAAGCGATTGAGAACTATACAAAATGTATGGAAATACAAAAGCAAATAAACGATAAAAAAGGTGTAGGCTGGACACTAAACAGTATTGGAAATACCTATCGCAAAATTGGTGATGCTACAAATGCTTTGAAATATTATGAATTAAGCTTAGCAAATAGTAAAGAAATAAATGATAAAGAAGGAGAAGCCAATTGTTTGTATTTTATTGGCTGGACTTATGATAATCAAGGTGATGTTTTGAGGGCGCTGGAAAACTATAATAATAGCCTAAAAATTCAAGAACAGTTGGACAATAAAGACGGAATGGCCCGTACTCTGAATAACATTGCCTATATCTATAATAACCAAGGCGACACCAAAACAGCCATGGAATATTATATGAAAAGTTTTAAAATTTACGAAAAACTTGGAAATGTAAATGGAGTGGCATCTTCATTAAATAATATGGCAACCATTTATTACAAAAAGTCTGATTTAGAGAAAGCAAATGAATATTACAATAAAAGTTATTTAAAATTTAAATCTATTGATGATAAATCTGGAATGGCATATACTTTAAATAACTTAGGAAATGTTGCAAATAAAAAGGAAAGTTTAGAAAAAGCTATTGAATATTACAACAATAGTTTATCAATAAGAACAGAAATAAACGACATGCAGGGAATTTCACAAACAAGTTCCAATCTTGGAGAAATTTATTACAAACAAAATAAATATAATGAAGCAGAAATAAAATGTTTATATGGATTAAAAATTGCAAAAGAAATAGGATATCCCGAAGGAATTAAAACGGCTGCTGGTTTATTGTTTAAAATTTACGAAAAGAAGAAAGATGGGTTAAAAGCATTTGAAATGCACAAATTATATATCACAATGCGCGATAGTATCAATAATATCGCAACTCAAAAAGCTGTTATAACACAGTATGCAAAATACACTTATGAAAAAAAATCGGCAGCGGATAGTGTGCGGGTTGCTGAAGAAAAAAAGGTAACAGAAATTCAACTCGAACAAGAAAAAACACAACGTTATACGCTATATGGAGGTTTGCTATTAGTATTGCTTTTTTTAGCCCTTATGTTTAATCGATTTAAAATTACACAAAAACAAAAAATTGTAATTGAAAAACAAAAAGAAATTGTAGATAAAAAACAAAAAGAAATTGTAGAAAGTATAACTTATGCAAAACGTTTACAAGAAGCAATCCTTCCTCCTGAAAATTTTATAAATGAAAACTTACCAGAAAATTTTATTTTATACAAGCCAAAAGATATTGTAGCTGGAGATTTTTATTGGGCAGAAAAAATAAATGATTTATTTTTTATATCCGCTGCTGATTCTACCGGACATGGAGTTCCTGGCGCAATGGTTTCGGTTGTTTGCAGCACTGCTCTGAATAGAGCAGTAAAAGAATTTAAGATTACTGATACAGGAAAAATACTTGACAAAACAAGAGAACTAGTTTTAGAAACTTTTGAAAAAAGTGCAAGTGAAGTAAAAGATGGAATGGATATCTCTTTGCTTTGCGTAGACACTAAAAACAAAAAACTTTTTTGGTCAGGAGCTAACAACCCACTTTGGTATATTCAAAATAATGCTTTAAATGAAATAAAAGGCGACAAACAACCTATTGGGAAAACTGAATTTCCAAAACCATTCACAACTCATGAAATAGAATATAAAAAAGATACTACCCTGTTTTTATTTACAGATGGATATGCCGATCAATTTGGTGGAGAAAAAGGAAAAAAATTCAAATACAAACAATTATCTGAGTTATTATTTAAAAACAATGAACTAAAAATGGCTCAACAAAAAACAATACTCGTTGACTCATTTGAAATCTGGAAAGGCGAATTAGAGCAAGTGGATGACGTTTGCGTTATAGGAATTAGAATTTAGATATAAGTAACTTATATTACTTATGAAATAAATTTTTGTTACTACTTTTGTAACTGAGTAAATCTACTTTATGTCATTTAGCCAATCACCACTATATAGCATTTTAAATAACAAATGTCCAAAATGTCACGAGGGCAATTTTTTTGAGACCAATAATCCTTACAATTTAAAAAAATTCGACAAGATGCATCATCATTGTCCTGTTTGTAATGAAAGTTTTGAACGAGAAACTGGTTTTTATTACGGAGCAATGTATGTAAGTTATGGTTTAACTGTTGGATTTGGTGTCGGTTTATTTTTACTTATTACCGTATTATTAGGATATGATGTGATTACTTACCTAGTTATTTTTGCTAGCTTACAAGTAGCATTAATGCCTATTTTTTATAGATTTTCAAGATTAATTTGGATTCATTTTTTTGTAAAATACAAATCGAAAAACAACTAATTACATTCCAATATCTAACAAACGTTCGTTTTCAAAAACAACTACTTCACTTAAATCATTTTTTGATAACACAATCATTGCTTTTGCAACTGTTCTTGATTCAATTGCTTTGTATTTTTTCAACTTTCCAACAAAAATAAAAGCAAGTGCTTTCATTATTTTTTTCCCTATCAACTCTCCAAGCCTGAACTCCTTTCTGTCGCCCAACAACATAGAAGGACGAACGATAATTAAATTTTTAAATTTTAATCGAGCTAAATCTGTTTCTATATCACCTTTAACTTTCAAATAAAAATTTGAAGAGTTTTTATCCGCACCTAATGAAGAAACTAATATAAATTTTTCAAGCCCATTTTTTTTTGCTTGTTGTGCAAACTTATGTGTAAATGTATAATCCACTTTAATAAACGCCTCTTTTGAACCAGCTGCTTTGATAGTAGTTCCAAGACAACAAAACAAGACATCGCCTTTTATTAAATCAGCATATTTTTCTATTGAATTAAAATCAATAATGTGCTGTTCCAACTTTTGGTGATTTAAAACCAATTGCTTTCGAACAAATATTTTCACAACAGAAAAATCACCGTCCTCTAACAATTGTGTAACCAAGGATTCACCAACCAAACCTGTTGCTCCAATTACTAGTGCTGTTTTACTCATTCTATTTCCCTTTTACTCTATTTACTAAAGATGCAAATATTTGAGATATCGGTGTTTTAAATTTTCCTCTGTTTAAAGCAGCTGAATTATCGACATTTTTATTTAAACGAAATGAAAAAGGAAATGAAGCATCAGAGTCATCCCAACCAGCCATTTGTCCAAAACGAATATCATTAAAATAAACATTAGAATCGCTTTGAGTAATTGCGTAGTGACCTTTGGAAAATTGTTTTAAAATTTTCAATGATTCATCGCCTTCAAATGGTTTTAACAATGAATCGCTCCTTTCCACTCTATGAAAATCAATATTTTTTGACTTATCAAAAATAGAATAATAGCCAATCCAAGTACCTGTAGAATCATAAGAATACGCCATCCATAAAAAATTATTTAAGGGTGTAGGTGTAGTAATAAAATCATCTGCAAAATACTTTTTTTCGTCAAAAGATGATTTCATTACATCTGTAACATGCCATTTATTAATAAATGTAAAAATCAAATATGCAGAACTAATATACAATCCTGCTTTATTCCATTTAAGTCTTTTTGCAGAACCGTTTTTAGCGATCAACGCTATTAAAACACAAAACAAAAATGGCAAGGTATAAAACACATCTGCCACAAAAATGGTATTAAATGAAATACGATAACTGCTAAAAGGTTCAAACCAAGCAGTACCATAGGCTGTCATTGCATCAATTAAAATATGTGTAAACATTCCTAAAAAAAAGAGTAATGTCCACTGCTTAAATGTTACTTCCGCTTTTTTAAACCATTTTGAAAATGCGTATCCAATCAAAGGGGACATCAAAACAACAAAAAAAATAGAATGTGTTATCCCACGATGAACCAATAATTGCTGTGCATCCGTTGTGCAACAAGAGGCAAAAACATCAAAATCAGGAATGGTGTCTGCTAATGCCCCCCACATCATTGCCTTTCGGCCAATTTTTTTTCCTAATACAGCTTCACCAATGGCAGCACCTAAAACAATATGTGTAAGAGAATCCATAAAAATTTAAAGAGCAAATATACACAGAATATTATGTATGAATTTGTTACATTTTAATACCTTTATGGTTAAGAATTATTTTATGCAATCAAAATCAAAATATTTTTTAATAGGATTAATTACTTTATTAGTGGTATTAACCGCCTATTATCTAAAATCTATACTAATATATATTGCAATTGCTATTATTATATCGCTTATCGGTCAACCACTGGTAAAATTTTATTCGAAATTAAAAATTAAAAAATATGCTCTACCAAGAGCAGTTGCTGTATTATTTTCATTACTTACAATTTTATTTTCTGTTGTTTTGCTTTTTTCATTATTTGTTCCATTAGTGATGGACGAAGCAAGAATAATTAGCCAAATAAATCCCAATGAAGTGGTAACTGCTTTTAAAGAACCGTTACAGAATTTAGAATACGATTTAAGAAAATTTCAAATTGAATATGGTGATGGAGAAAGCTTACAAAAGTATTTGACATCTCACTTAACTTCCATTTTAAGTTTTAAAGACTTATCTACTGCTGCATCTCAAATGGTTGGATTTGCTGGCAGTTTAATAGGTGGTACATTTGCCGTATTGTTTATGGCTTTCTTTTTTATGAAAGATGAAAAACTGATTTACAATATTATTTTATTATTAACCCCTCCCAAATACTTAGAAAATATAAAAGAAATTTTGAGTGATACAAAAAGATTGCTTACACGCTATTTTATTGGAATTGTATTCGACATGTTATTTGTTGCTACTATTACATCTATTGGACTATCAATTGTAGGCGTAAAAAATGCCATTTTAATTGGGATGTTTGCTGGCTTGGTAAACATTATTCCTTATATAGGCCCATTAATTGGAGTGTTGTTTGGAATGCTAATAGGCGTTACTTCTAATTTAGAAATGGATTTTTATACGCAACTTATCCCGCTTTTAGGGAAAATAGCATTAACATTTTTGATAGTGCAAATTATTGATGCTATGTTTTTTCAACCTTTAGTTATTGCCAATATTGTAAAAGCACATCCTTTAGAAATTTTTATTGTAATACTTGTTGCTGGAACTTTGGCTGGAATTGGAGGAATGATAGTGGCTGTACCTATTTATACCATTCTTAGAATTATTGCAAAAGAGTTTTTATGGAATTTCAAAATCGTTCAAAAACTTACTGCAGAATTAGATGATAATTCAAAAAACTAACACACATGATTTCACAACAAACACTCGATTTTCTCAATAAATTAAAAAAAAACAATAACAAAGAATGGTTTGACAAAAACAGACCAACCTATGAAATAATAAAAAAAGATTTTAAAAATTTTGTGAATGAGTTAATTATAACAATTTCAAAATTTGATTCTTCTGTAAAACATTTAGAAGCAAAAAATTGTATTTTCCGAATTAACAGAGATATTCGTTTCTCGAACGACAAATCACCATACAAAACAAATATTGGAGCGTATTTTTCACCTGACGGAAAAAAATCTTTTTCAGCTGGATATTATATACATATTCAACCAGGTAATTGTTTTATTGCAAGCGGTATGTGGATGCCTCCATCACCTCAACTTGCTGCTGTAAGACAAGAAATTGATTACAATGCAAAAGAGTTTAAAAAAATTCTTACATCAAAAGAATTTGTAAAACATTTTAAAAAGTTAACGGAAGAAGATAAGGTAAAGACCACTCCAAAAGGTTATGACAAATCCCATCCAGAAATTGAATTATTGAAACTAAAAAGTTTCATTGCAGTAAAAAAATTGTCAGATAAAGAAATAACTTCAAAAAATCTATTAAAAAATCTGGCAGAAGCATTTGAATCTGCTCATCCCTTAAATAAATTTTTAAGAAGAGCGTGCGACTAGATTTTTATCTATTTTGTTTGTATTAAAAAAATCTCACCTTAGTTAAAATCCATTTAAAATTAAGATACGCTCTCTTTAAAATTCTATAAAAAAACAAATAAGAATAATATTAAATGAAAAAAATTGGAATAATTGGAGGTGGTTTTGCGGGAACAATGACTGCTATTCAAGTTATTAATAAATCAATAAAGCCTCACGAAATTATTTTAATAAATGAAAAAGAGACCTTGAATAAAGGAATTGCCTATAACCCTTATTCTGAAAAACATTTGCTAAATGTTACCGCAGGAAAAATGAGTGCTTTCCCCGATAGGCCAGATCATTTCATAGATTGGCTAATGTCAATGCCAAGTTTCAAAGAAAAAGACAGAACGCTAGTAACAAATTCTTTTTTACCTAGAAAAATTTATGGAGAATACCTCAATAGTATATGGGAAGAATGTTTAAAAATTGGAACATCAAAACAATTTAAAGTTTCAGTTAAAAACAGCTCTGTTATAGACCTGAGCGTTAAAAACGACTATATTAATCTGTCACTTTTAAATGATGAAGAATTGAAAGTTGATTATTGCATTATAACTACTGGTAATCAAATTCCACGAAATCCACACATTAAAAACCAAAATTTTTATTACAGCAAAAACTATTTTCAAAATCCATGGAAAATTGAATCTGTAAAAAACACAAAAAATGATTTACCTATTTTAGTAATTGGAAATGGATTAACAATGGTTGATACTGTAATTGGATTACTTGAAAATGGCTTCAAAGGGGAAATACTTTCAATCTCTCCAAATGGGTTCAATATTTTATCACATAGACACAGTACAATAAAATATTCTAAACTTATAGAGGATATTGAAAAACTTGATAATAAAATAAACTTGTATGAAATTGTTAAACTAGTAAATAAACACATAAAATTGGTAAGAGATTTTGGTATTTCTGCGGAACCAATTATTGATTCACTAAGACCATTTACTCAAAAAATATGGAAATCACTTTCTGAAAAAGAAAAAAAAATATTTATGTCCAGATTACGACATCTTTGGGGTGTAGCAAGACACAGAATTCCTTTGCACACGTATGATAAAATACAACAATTAAGAATCGATAAACTTTTACACATTATATCAGGAAAAATAATTGACATCTCTGAAAAAAACGAAATTATTATTGTTGAATATTTTGACAAAAAAGAAACTATCGTTAAAAAAGTAAATGTTTCTAGAGTTATAAATTGTACGGGGCCTGAAACTGATTTAATGAACCTAGAAAATCATTTTTTAAAAAATTCTTTACAAAAAGGAATTATAGCTCAAGATGAGTTGA
>CAZJUY010000005.1:14721-131622 GCA_964549315.1 uncultured Chitinophaga sp.
ATTAATACTGATACAGAAACATTTCAGATAAAAAACTCTAATGGGATACCGCATAAAAATCTTTTTACAATTGGTTCAAATTTAAAAGGAGAGTTATGGGAGAGTACGGCAGTAAATGAAATTAGAGTTCAGGCAGAAAAATTAGCAAAGCAGTTAATCATGCTTACCTAGCTCATAAATATATTATTAATTGACTTCAAAGCTTAAAGTATATTTTGACGAAAATCTTACAAATGTATTTATTAACCCAATTTTAATAGTAAACTATGAAAAATTTAAAAATTTTCAAAATGTCATTTGCTAGTGTTTACCCACATTATGTTCAAAAAGCAGAAAAGAAAGGTAGAACAAAACAAGAGGTAGATACCATCATTTATTGGTTAACAGGATATGATCAAAAAACATTGCAACAACAAATTGATAAAAAAACAGACTTTGAAACTTTTTTTGCACAAGCGCCACAAATGAATCCCAATGTATCAAAAATTACTGGAGTTATCTGTGGCTATCGAGTAGAAGAAATTGAAGATAAGCTGATGCAAAAAATTCGCTACTTAGATAAACTGATTGACGAATTGGCTAAAGGGAAAAAAATGGAGAAAATTCTAAGAAGTTAGCTTCCCTTTTCTATCCAATAGACTTAAAATTCGATTTTCCCATATTTCTATTTAAATTTAGGTTTCAAGCAACTTTTTTAGGTGTATTTGCATCATATGAATGAGAATTAACAGGCAAAGTAGATAAACTTAGATTTTATTTCGATGAACTCATAAAAAACGAAGTCAAAATCTATTAAGTACCTCATTTTTAGGTATATTTGTCTGTTAAAATTATTATAAAAATGTACTTAAAATCGTTTCGTCCTTTTAGATCTATATTGCCTGTATTTATGGCCGTTTTGCTATTAACATTTGTTAAAAACTCTACTGCCCAATTAACTACAAGTACCGCTATGACTCCAACTCAATTGGTGCAAAACGTATTATTGGGAGCTGGAATTACTGCAACAAATATCACTTTTACAGGTAATGCCCAATCAAGAGGTACCTTTAATGGGGCTAGCTCCAACGTAGGATTAGCTTCTGGTGTGTTATTATCTAGTGGTAATATTTCAAATGCAGTTGGCCCAAATAATCAAAGTGGTGTTTCAACAGCTTTTAATACTCCTGGTGATCCTGATTTGGATTTGATTATGTCGCCAACAACAAGCTATGATGCTACTGTTTTGCAATTTGATTTTACTCCAACATCTGATACTGTGAAATTCCGCTATGTTTTTGGTTCTGATGAATACATGGAATTTGTAAGCACTTTCCCTGGTGGTATTAATGATGGATTTGGATTTTTTATAAGTGGCCCTGGTATTTCTGGGCCATATTCAAACAATGCTAAAAATATTGCATTGGTTCCAGGAACAACATTGCCTGTAACTATGTTTAATTTGAATTTAAACAATAACGGACAATATTATTTTGATAATGGAAATGGAACAGGTACTGGTACTGCACCAAACGGAGCTACGGTTCAATATGATGGATTTACTGTTGTACTAACTGCCACTACTGCTGTTCAGTGTGGGCAAACTTACCATATAAAAATTGCAGTTGCCGATGGTGGTGATGCCATTATTGACTCTGGTGTATTTTTAGAGGCCGGAAGTTTTGCGAGTACAGGAAATGTATTTTTAAGTACCAATACTGATTTTGCTGGCAACCCAGCAAACAACGACAGTACAATTTACGAAGGTTGTGGTTCTGCTGTAATTAATTTCGACAGAGGAACATCACACCTTTCAATGGCAGATACTATGTATTATATTATTGGTGGTACCGCAACAAATGGTGTTGATTATAGTGCAATTACAAACAATGTTACATTCGCAATTGGTCAACAATATGCAACAGTTACCATTAACTCATTACCAGATGCAATTGCAGAACCAACTGAAACAGTTCAATTAAAAGTTTACAATACTTCACCTTGTGGTAACAATAATGATACTGCAAGAGTTACTGTATATATCATCAATACACCTCCACTAACAGTAAATTTAAATAATGATACAGCATTGTTTTGTCCTTTTCAAAACTTACCGCTTACTGCAACTGCAACAGGTGGAGTGGCTGTTGGAGGATATAGTTATTCATGGGTAAATACAACAAGCACCACCAATTCTGCAATTGTAAATCCAACTGCTACTACAACTTATTATGTAACAGTAGCTGATAGTTGTGGTAATACTGCATCCGATAGTGTTGTAGTAAACATCACTCCTTATGTACCTTTACAAATGACATTTAATAACGATACCAGTATTTGTGGTGGACAAAGTGTATTGTTAGATGCGAATGTGACTAATGGAAAACCAGATTATATTTATTCTTGGACAAATAATATTTCTGTAACCGACAATGTAGTTGTATCACCACAAGTAACAAATTCTTACACATTAACCGTTACAGATGCTTGCGCTGAAACCATTTCAGACAATGTTACTATTACTGTTTATCCAATTGATGCAATTTATAATTATTCATTTACAACTAATCAAACAGTTCAGTTTAACAATTTATCATTAGGTGGAGTATCTTATTTCTGGGATTTTGGAGACAATTCACAAGATGGAACTTCTACTGCTGTGAATCCAAGTCATTATTATATTGATGATGGTACATATACTGTAATGTTAATTTCTACAAATGCAAATGGTTGTTCGGACACTACCTATCAAACGGTAATTGTGAATCCTGATTTCTATTTTTATTTTCCAAATGCATTTACACCAAACAGCAATGGAACCAATGACTATTTCATGGGATATGGTGCAGGAATAACTTCTTATCGCATGCAAATATTCGACCGTTGGGGCGAAAGACTTTTTGATACTAATGATTTATATACTGGTTGGGATGGAACTTACAAAGGAGCGAAATGTCCTGCAGGTGTGTATGTTGTTAAATTTAATGTAGCAGGTTCAATCGTAAATCCTGTACAAAGAATAGGAAGCGTTAATTTAATTCGTTAATACAAAATAAAATATGGCTATTAAAAATCTTTTCGGAAAAACACTTGTTGCAGTTTCTGCTTTTGCAATTTGCAATTCAACTCAAGCTCAATTAACTGTGAACACAGGATTTACACCCACTCAATTGGTACAAAATGTTTTATTGGGTTCAGGAGTTACTGCTTCTGGTGTAACTTTCAGCGGCACAGCTACACAACGTTCGGAATTTAATGGAACAGCATCTAACATAGGCTTTACATCTGGAGTGCTTTTAACTACAGGTGACGCAAGTGTTGCACCAGGACCAAACAATAGTTCTTCAGCTGGTGCTGGAGGGACGGGCTCAGTTGAAAATGATCCTCAATTAAATTCAATTGCAACAACCACTTTATATGATGGTGCTGTTTTAGAATTTGATTTTGTGCCAATGGCCGATACTTTAAAATTCAGATATGTTTTTGCATCGGAAGAATATCCAGAATTTGTTTGTTCTAACTTTAATGATGTGTTTGGATTTTTTATTAGCGGACCAAACCCTGCTGGTGGTAGCTATACAAATTTAAACATTGCACAAATCCCAGGAACAAGTTTACCAGTTGCAATTAATACTGTAAACCCTGGTGTTGCTGGAGCAAGCAGCGGTGGAGGGTCTTGTACAAGTTTAGCTTATTCTAGTTTATATGTAAACAACACTTTAAACACTGTTCAATACGATGGATTTACGGTTCCTTTAACTGCAATTGCACCAGTAACTTGCGGACAAACGTATCATATAAAAATTGCTATTGCTGATGCTGGTGATGGAGCTTGGGATTCTGGAGTATTTTTAGAAGCCGGGAGTTTTTCTGCTGTTGGTGTACAAATTATTCCTGAAATTAGTTATGGAGGAACAAATGACTCAACATTATATGAGGGTTGTGGACAAGCATGTATTTATTTTGTTCGTACTTCTAATTTATCACAAACCGATACAGTAAATGTAATCATTGGCGGATCTGCTGTAAATGGTGTTGATTACAATACAGGTGTGGTTGGAACTCCAATTCCTTCTCAGTTAGTTTTTGCTGTAGGGCAAGATACAATCGTATATTGTATTGATGCGGTAGCTGATGGTGTTACCGAAGGTTTAGATACTATTACTTTACAAATTACACAAACGGGTGCATCTGTATGTGTTCAATCAGTTGCAAGCGCAACCATCTATTTAAATGAATATCAACCAATGGTATTAACAGTTAGTGATACAACTTTATGTAACAGTGGAGGAACCGTAACATTAAATACCACAGTAACAGGTGGCGTTGAACCTTACACTTATTCTTGGACTGGAGGCGCATCTCCAGTGGCAGACCCTACAGTAAATGTCACAAGCACCACAACTTTTGTGGTCACGGTGAATGATGCATGTAGTGGAAGTCCAGACCCAACGCCACAAATTATTGACAGTGCAACCGTTACAGTTGCCACATTTGCACCTCTTACAGTTTTTGCAGGTGAAGACATCTTGGTTTGTCCTGGTGATTTAGCGAATCTTATTGCACAAGTAAATGGTGGAGGTGCTCCATATTCTTACAATTGGTTTTCTGTTTTTGGTACTGACACGCTGTTAACTCCAAACAATTCATCCTCTTTACTTTGGGCAAATAATAATGGCTTGTATCAAATTACCATCACCGATGTGTGTGGAAATACGCAATCAGACCAAGTAAATGTTACAGTTGAAGGAAGTTGTGCTTTGAATATCCCAAATATTATCACACCTGATGGCAACGGGCCAGCGATGAACGACATGTTCTATGTTGCTAATCTTGATAAATTTCCAGGAAGTAAACTAAGTATTTACAATCGTTGGGGAAATAAAATTTATGAAAGCTCCGATTATAAAAACAACTGGAATGGTTCAAAATACAGTGATGGAACTTACTATTATGTTTTAACTGTTCCTGCTTCTGGGCAAGTAATGGCAAGAGTAAATGCACAATCAAGTACATCCACTGCTTTTAAAGAAAAAACAGAAGATACAACAAAAGTGTTTGCAGGATTTTTCCAAATAGCTCGATTAAAATAAAAATAACATCACAAAATATTTTGTGTTGAAAAAAAATGCTCAAAAAAAAACTACTGATATTATTTTTTTTAGCACTATCAAGTCTAAATAATTTTGCCACCCACATTGTAGGTGGCGAAATTTATTATGATTGTTTAGGAGGAAACAATTATAAAATTACTTTAAAAATTTATCGTGATTGTTTTAATGGCCAAGCTCCATACGATGACCCGGCAAGCGTTTATTTTTGGGACAATGTAGGAAATTTAATAACGGAGGTACAAATTGCATTTCCTGGTTCAGTTACTTTACCGGTTACAATAAATAATCCTTGTTTTACTCCTCCAACAAATATTTGTGTAGAAGAAGCAATATATACAACAACCGTTAACTTGCCTCCTATTCCAGGTGGTTATGATATTACATACCAACGTTGCTGTAGAAACAATACCATTTTAAATATTGTAAACCCTGGAGCTGTAGGTTCCACTTATATGGCACACATTCCAGGTACTGGAGCACTAGCGTGTAATAATAGCCCACGTTATAATAATTTTCCACCTATATTTTTATGTTCGGGGGTTCCATTGTATTTTAATCATAGTGCTACGGATCCTGATGGAGATTCATTGTATTATGAATTATGTGACCCCTTTATCGGTTTGGATGCTACTTGTCCTATTGTTGGCCCACAAACAAATACTGCTGCTGGCTGTTCTGTTACACCACCTCCACCTCCTATTGCTTTTGTTCCTTGGCAGTCGCCATACAATGCAAGCTATCCAATGAGTGCTTCGCCAGCTATAACAATTAATCCGAACACAGGATTAATGACAGGCACACCAAACATGATTGGACAATGGGTTGTAGGTGTATGCGTACGTGAATATAGAAATGGAATATTAATTAGTACCAATAAGCGTGATTTTCAATTCAATGTTGTGAATTGCCCTGGATTACCTGTAGCATCGATTCCAACACAAACTTTATTTTGTAATGGTTATACAGTAAATTTTACAGAAAATAGCATCAATGCTTTTTCTTATTCTTGGAATTTTGGCGACCCAACAACTACGGCTGACGTATCTTCTAGTCAATCAACTTCATGGACCTATGCTGACTCTGGAACATATACCGTTACATTAATTATAAACCCAGGAACATTATGCGCTGATACCAATTCTAGTACATTTTATGTTTTCCCATTATTGAATCCAGATTTTGCAGTGCCGCCTGGTCAGTGTGTTTATCAAAATAGTTTTAACTTTTCTGCAGGTGGTGCATTTATGGGAAATGGTACTTTCAATTGGAATTTTGGACCTAATGCTACTCCAAGTACAAGCAATCAACAAAACCCAACTAATGTCGTTTACAATGCACCAGGTACTTATCCAGTCACTTTAACAATTGTAGAAAATGGTTGTACAAGAACAATCACTCACAACATTAACGTATATCCAAAACCAGATGCATTGTATGGATTAGAAACTGCAATTGCGTGTGATTTACAACCTGTACATTTTATTGATAGCTCTTTTACCACAAATGGCCCACTTACCTATCAGTGGTTTTTTGGTGATGGTACTACTTCATCCGAACAAAACCCTTATCATACTTATCCATCAATAGGCACTTACAATACCTTTTTAATTATCACTACAGTAAATGGATGTAAAGACACTATCTCGCTAGATTCACCTTTAAGTATTTATCCTTCACCTGTTGCAGGTTTTTATGTTACTCCAACAGATACTTCTATTTTCTACCCTAACGTAAATACCTATGATGAAAGTATTGGTGCTATTGATTGCGACATGTATTGGGGAGATGGAACCATGAGCACAAATTGTGACACTTCACATGTCTATTCTAAACCCGGAACCTATACTTTAATGCAAATTGTAACAAATGCAAACGGATGTACCGATACTGCTTATTCAACAGTAATAATACGTCCTGAATTCTTATTTTGGATTCCAAATGCATTTACGCCAAATGGCAATGGAGTGAATGATGTTTTTAAACCAGTAATACTTGGTGTACATAATTACTCCTTTTTAATTTTTGACCGATGGGGAGAAAAAATATTTGAAACAAACGATATGTACGAAGGTTGGAATGGATTTTTTAAAGGTCGCTTATGCACCAACGATGTATTTGTATATAAAATAAATTTCCGCGATGATGTTTTAAACAATGAACATCAATATATTGGAAGAGTTACGTTGGTAAGGTAAAATATTTCCCCTCTTTTTTTAAAAATATGATTTATATCATATTATGTTATAACATATATCATTTGAAAAAGTGCTTTTTTTTGTGTAATTTGTAGAAAACAAAATATTAAAAGCCATGGAAAACAAACTTAACTACAAGCAATTCTACAAAGAGCTAGGGCATTTACTCTATGCTATTTCTAGCTATGATGGAAAAATTAGAAAAAAAGAAGTAGAAGAATTAAGAGAATTTGTTTTAAAAAAATTAGCCCCATTAGAAAAAACATCAGATTCTTCAGGTATGAATTTAGCTTTTTATACACAATTTGAATTTGATGATATTGCTAAAAAAACAGAATCTCCGATAGAAGTTTATTTTGGTTTTATAAATTACCTAAAAAAACATTCGGCAAATATTTCAGATGAACTTAAAAATTCAATCATTGAATCGGTTGAAGCTGTAGCAAAGGCATACAAAAAAACCAACAAAAAAGAGCAAGAAATGATAAGCAATCTAAAAGAAGAGCTGAAATCCCTTTAAATAAACTTTTAAATAAAAAATTATGAAAAAACAAGTAGGAGTTTGGATTGATACATCCAGAGCAGTAATAGTTCGTTTAAACGGAAGTAGTGAAATTACTCGAGAAATAATGAGTGATATAGAGAATCGGGTTCACCATTTTTCAGAAGGAGATAAAGGTTCATTCAAAGGTAATTTACACATCAGTAATGAAAAGAAATTTGAAGAAAGAAAAATAAATCAAACACAAAAGTATTTAGATGTAGTATTTGACAACATTAAAGATGCTGATTCAATTTTCATTTTTGGCCCAGCAGAAATGAAAACTAAACTTAAACAAAAGCTTGAGGAAACTAAACGAAATTCAAATAAGTTAATCGTAGCAGAAACAACAGATAGTATGACAACTAACCAAATAATAGCGAGAGTAAAAAAGTTTTACGAGACATAATAGCTTGTTTAATTTTTGAGACATATTAATATGCTTATAAAAAGACTAAGAAACTTATTAGTTGAAACGGGTGAAATTGGTCGTTTTACAGGTCGTTTTTTTCGTGAAATATTTAAACCACATTTTGAATTTGCAGAATTTATCAAACAATGTTATTCTATTGGTTATAAATCATTAACACTGGTTGTGATTACTGCCTTTATAATGGGATTAGTAATTACTATTCAATCTCGCCCAACCTTGGTAGAATTTGGAGCCGAAGCTTGGCTTCCAAAAATGGTTTCTGTTTCATTAGTTAGAGAAATAGCACCAGTTATAACTGCATTAATTTGTGCAGGAAAAATAGGATCTGGAATTGGTGCTGAACTTGGATCGATGAAAGTAACAGAACAAATAGATGCAATGGAAGTCTCTGGCACAAACCCCTATAAGTATTTAGTTGTAACAAGAGTTCTTGCAGCAACCTTAATGATACCTATTCTTTCAATTTTTGCTGATGGGGTTTCTTTATTTGGAGCATATTTAGGAACAAACATTCAAGGTGTAGTTAGCTGGAAATTATTTTGGAATCAAGTTTTTGAAACTTTGCAATTTAATGATGTTATTCCAGCAATAACAAAAACAGTATTTTTTGGATTTGCTATTGCTATTATAGGATGTTACAAAGGGTATAATTCTAAAAAAGGGACAGAAGGAGTTGGTCAGAGCGCTAATTCGGCCGTTGTAATATCTTCGTTATTGGTATTCATAATTGATTTAATGGCAGTTCAAATAACAGACTTATTAGGTCTAACATAATTTGATGAATGAAGTTAAAAACATAAAAAAAGAAAAATCTGAAAATAAGGAACCTGTTCTTGTTGTAAAAAATTTGAATTTGTCTTTTGGAAATAATCAAGTATTACGAGAACTAAGTTTATCCTTAAATATGGGAGAAAATCTAGTAGTACTGGGCAAATCTGGTTCCGGAAAATCTGTATTAATAAAATGTATTATTGGTTTAATTAAACCTGACTCGGGTAATATAACCGTTTTAGGAAAAAAAATTACCACTTTAAACAATGATGAATTGGATAATGTACGAATGCAAACAGGTTTCTTATTTCAAAGCAATGCCCTTTACGATTCTATGACAGTAAGGGAAAATCTTGAATTTCCATTAAGAAGGCATGCAATAAATAAAACAAAAATAGAAGTAGATAATTTAGTTAAAGAAGCACTTGAGAATGTTGGGCTACCCAATACAGAAGAAATGATGCCTTCTGAACTTTCAGGAGGGATGAAAAAAAGAATTGCACTTGCGCGTACATTAATTTTAAAGCCAAAAATAATCTTATACGATGAGCCAACGACTGGACTTGATCCAATAACTGGAAAAGAAATAAGCAATTTAATGATTGAAATACAAAAGAAATATAATACTTCATCTATAATTATTTCGCACGATATCCCATGTGTAAAAGTTGTAGCAAATAGAATTGTAGTTTTAATGGATGGAGGAATATATGCAGATGGTAGCCTTGATGAATTAAAAAATTCAGTAGATCCAAAAATTAAATCATTTTTTGAATAAAACAAATGGAAAAACAAACATCAAAAAATCTAAGGCTCGGTTTATTTATAGTAACAGGTACATTGTTTATTATTGTTGCCATGTATTTTATTGGAGACAAACAAAATTTATTTGGCTCAACATTTAGAATAAGTGCAAGTTTTAACAATGTAAATGGGTTGATGCCTGGAAACAATGTCCGTTTTGGAGGCATAAATGTAGGGACAGTTGAAAGTGTTGATATTGTATCTGATTCCAGTATTAGGGTAATTATGGTTATCAAAGAAAGCTCAAAAGAGTTTATCAAAAAAAATTCAATTGCAAGTATAGGAACAGATGGTTTAATGGGCAACAAACTAGTAAATATTAATTCCATTAAAAAGCCCTCTGAAGTGGTTGTTGATAAAGATGAATTACAAACACTACCTCCAATAGAAACCGATGAAATGGTACGAACCCTCAATAAAACTAACGAAGATGTTTCTGTAATTGCTAAAAACCTAAAAATAATTACAGAAAGAATTAATAGCCCAAACAGCCTATGGAGTATTTTAATGGATACTATTGTTGCTGAAAATGTAAAAGAAGCAATTGTAAACATTAAAATTACTAGCAGCCGTACAGCCATAATTACGGGTGATTTAAAAAGAATTATTCAAGAAGTCAAATTTGGGAAAGGAACAATTGGCGCCTTACTCACAGACACATTAATGTCAAAAAAATTAAATCAAACAATTGTAAACATAAAACTTGTTTCTGACACACTTGCATATATTTCTGGCGACTTAAGAAGTGTAACTCAAAAAATAAAAAATGGAGAGGGTGCTATCGGAACGATATTAATGGACACCACTTTTGTTCACAATTTAAATAAAAGTATAGAAAATATTAAAAACGGATCAGAAGGATTTGATCAAAATATGGAGGCTTTAAAACATAATATATTATTGCGAAATTATTTTAAAAAACAGGAGAAGAAAAAATTACCATAAAATAAAATGAAAACATTGATTTATAGTACCCATGCGTTTGATAAACCAGCATTGCAATTATCAGCTGAAAATAAACATCAGTTCATTTTTACTGAAGAATCTTTAAACAAAAAAACAGCTGAACTATCAAAAGGCTTCGAAGCTATTTCATTGTTTACATCAGATATTGCTAATTCAGAAAATTTAGAAATCTTAAAGAACAATGGTATAAAATATATTGCCTTGCGTTCTGTAGGATTTGACCATATTGATTTGTTAAAAGCAAAATTCTTAGGAATAAAGGTGGCAAATGTTCCTGCTTATTCACCTTATGCTATAGCAGAACATTCAGTAGCACTATTGCTTGCTTTAAACCGTAAGCTATTAATAGGACAGCAATTAATGCAAAAAAATGATTTCCGATTAGATGAGCTAATAGGATTTGATTTGCATGGAAAAACTATAGGAATTGTTGGCACAGGGAAAATAGGAGTTGCATTTGCAAAGATAATGAAGGGATTTGGATGTAAACTTATTGCTTATGATATAAAAGAAAACAAAGAAATAATAAAAGAATTAGACCTAGAATATGTTTCGATAATTGACTTGTGTAAAAAATCGGATGTAATTTCAGTAAATTGCCCCTTAAATACAAATACAAAATATCTATTCAACGAAGATACTTTTTCAATAATGAAAAAAAATGTTTTGTTTATTAATACAGCAAGGGGTGGAATTGTAAATACGAATGATTTGCTTAAAGCATTAGACGCTGAAAAAATAGGAGGAGCAGGATTAGATGTTTACGAAAATGAAAAACCAATTTTCTTTTATAATCATATGAACTCAACTTTAAATGACCCTGTTTTTGATAGGCTGCGAACAAACCCTAAAGTGTTGCTTACTGGACACCAAGCTTTTTTAACAAATGAAGCACTGCTAGGAATTGCAGAAACCACTGTTATAAATTTAACTGAATGGGAAAAATTTGGGAAATCACAAAATGATTTATAAAAAACAATCATCATAAATTCTGCATAAAATAATCTGTTACTTTTTGATAAAGATGTTCCCTGTCTTTACCTAATACGTTATGCTCATGACCAGGATAAACAAAATAATCAACTTGTTTCTTTTTATCTACACAAGCTTTTAAAAATTGAATACTATGTTGCCACACAACTGTTGGGTCTTGTGTTCCGTGAATCAATAATAATTTTCCCTTTAAATTATCAATATAATCAATCGTGCGGCTTGCTTTGTATCCTTCCGGATTTTCTTGTGGAGTATCCATATAGCGCTCGGTGTACATTACCTCATAATAAGTCCAATCGATTACTGGTCCACCAGCAACGGCTGCTTTAAAAACATCTGGATAGCGTGTCATGATACTTGTTGTCATAAATCCACCATAACTCCAGCCAAAAACTCCCATTCTATTAGCATCTACAAAATTTTGTTTCTTCAAATATTCAATTCCCACCATCTGGTCTTTTATTTCTACTGTTCCCAAATGCCTAAAAACTGCTTGTTCAAAAGCTAAGCCTCTGTTGTTACTACCTCTTCCATCTAATGTAAATACAACATAACCATGTTGCGCCATGTATTGAAACCACATGTCTCCTCCCCCATTCCAAGTATTATTTATAAGCTGTACACCAGGTCCATTATATAAATAAACAATGGTTGGATATTTTTTTGTAGAATCAAAATCTATTGGTTTATAAATCCTACAAAATAAATCATCTCCATTTTCACTTTTTAATTTAAAAATATTCATTTCCCCAAGCTTATAATCTGCATATGGATTTCGCGCTGAGTAAATTTCTTTTGATTTTTTACCATCCGTACTCACTACATTAATATTTCGTGGAACTGAAACACTTTGAAAATTATCAAGAATATAACTTCCATCTGAATTCAACACACAAGTATGTGTACCATCTCCTTTTGTAATACGACTAATTTTACCTGATTTAATTTCAACACTGTAAAAATTTCGGGTAATTCCACTTTCAGCTGTTGAAGTATAAAATGCTTTTGTTCCTTTTGAATCAAAACCAGAAAAATCTGTTACTACCCAATTTCCTTTTGTTAATTGCTTAATAAGTGTTCCATCTTCATTGTATAAATACAAATGGTTAAAGCCATCGCGTTCACTTTGCCAAATAAATTGTTTTGCATTTTTAGGAAGAAAAACCATTCCATGCATCGGATGAACATATTTTTCGTGCTTTTCTTCAAAAAGCGTTTTCTCCAACAAGCCTGTTGTAACATTGTATTTATTCAACTTCATGTGATTCTGCTCACGATTCAAAACAGCCATATAAATAAATTGTTCATCTAGACTCCAAGTAATATTTGTTAAATATTGTTCTTTGGGTTCACCCGTTTTTAAAAAAATTGTTTTACCTGTACTTACATTATAAACACCAACTGTAACCTCATGGCTTTTATCGCCCGCCATAGGATATTTGATATTTACATTTTTTGCAGGGCGAGATGTCCAATCTATAATAGGATAGTCAGTAACCATTGTCTGATCCATTCTGTAAAACGCCAACAAACTTCCTTTTGGCGACCAAAATGTTCCTTTATGAATTCCAAATTCATCACGATGAACCGATTGTCCATTTACAATATTCTCATCTTTATCGTTGGTAACAATCAATCTTTCTTTCCCATCGTAAACAAATAAATTATTTGCAACAGTATATGCAACGTAATTTGTTTGCTCTGCAACATCTTTATTTTCTGCATCATCATCTATATCCCTGTTGGCCTCTATTGTTATTTTTTTAGTCTTAATATTGTAGTTAAGCAATTTTTTATTCGACTCAAATGTAAACTGTTGATTATTTTTCCATTGTATCAAAGGAAACGCTTCTATAGTTTTCAAATTTAACTCCGCCATAGCAAAGACTATTTCGCTTAATGTTACTTGATATATTTGCTTATTACTAGATAAGTTAAATATTGTCAACATAGACTCATCTTCTTTTTTTTCCACATAACTATAACTATCCGAGTTTTTTACCCACATAAGTTGTTTAGGTTTAGCAGGCGACATAGTTGTGCGTTGCAACACAACGGCTTCTTCCATTGTAAGCATTTTATTTTGAGCAAAAACAATGTTTGCTATTGAGAAAAAGAATAAAAATAATTTTTTCATTGTCTATGAGTATTTAAATCAAAACGCAAAGTTTGTAAAGTTTCAAAATTATCCTTTACGCACTTTGCGTTTATTAATTATATTATTATTTTATTGCGCCACCATTATTCATATCTTTTTTTGTTGGTGCAACAAAACTCAATTCGCCTTTATTATTTTCAGCCATCAAAATCATTCCTTGGCTTTCAATTCCTTTTATTTTACGTGGAGCAAGATTTACCAAAATAGAAACTTGTCGTCCAACAATTTCTTCTGGTTTGTAATATTCTGCTATTCCACTTACCACTGTACGTTTATCAATTCCAGTATCAATTATTAATTTCAAAAGTTTATCTGTTTTTGGAACTCGCTCCGCTTCCAATATTGTTCCAACACGAATATCCATTTTGGTAAAATCATCAAATGATGTTTCTGGTTTTGATGGCTCAATAGAAGAAATATTTTCTGCTTCATTCATTTTTTTTGAATCTGCTAATTTTTGAATTTGTACATTTATTGTTTCATCTTCCACTTTATCAAACAACAATCCTGCTTCATTTATTTGATGTCCTACTAATAACAAATCTGTGCGAGTAGCGTCATTCCATTTTAAACCTTTGTTCAGATTTAACATCGTACTGAGTTTAAGATGAGTGAATGGCAAAAAGGGTTCCATCAGCACAGCAAGATTTGCGGAAATTTGTAAAGACAAATTCATAATTGTTTGAACACGTTTTTCATCTGTTTTAATTAATGTCCACGGTTCATTATCTGCTAAATATTTGTTTCCTAATCGAGCTAAATTCATTAGTTCAGACAGTGCTTCTCTAAAACGATATTGTTCTATACTAGCTGAAATTTTGGCTGGATATTTTGAAATTTCTTCTAATAATAAAACATCAGCTTTGGTATATTCAGCTGCTTCAGGCACCTTCCCGTTATAATATTTATGTGTTAAAACAAGTGTTCTATTAATGAAGTTCCCAAGGATAGCGACAAGTTCATTATTGTTTTTAGCTTGAAAATCTTTCCAAGTAAAGTCATTGTCTTTTGTTTCTGGAGCATTTGCACATAGTGTGTAGCGCAATACATCTTGCTTATTCTTAAACTCGAGTAAATATTCATGCAACCAAACAGCCCAATTACGTGATGTGGAAATTTTATCTCCTTCTAGATTTAAAAATTCATTTGCAGGGACATTTTCGGGCAAAATAAATGAACCTTCCGCCATTAACATGGCCGGAAAAATAATACAATGAAATACAATGTTATCTTTTCCAATAAAGTGAACCAACTTGGTTTCTTTATCCTTCCAGTATTTTTCCCAATCAGTTGTTAATTCTTTTGTAGCAGATATATAACCAATTGGTGCATCAAACCATACATATAATACTTTTCCTTCTGCACCTTCAACAGGAACTTTTACTCCCCAATCCAAATCGCGAGTCATTGCTCTTGGCTGCAAACCTGCATTTAACCAACTTTTACATTGACCATAAACATTGATTTTCCAATCTTTGTGTGATTCAATAAAAGTTTCAATTTTAGGTTGCATTTTATCTAAAGGCAAAAACCAATTTTTTGTTTTTTTCAAAACAGGCTTTTCCCCCGACAAAGTAGATTTAGGATTTATTAATTCTGTGGCATTTAAGGTGCTTCCACATTTTTCGCATTGGTCGCCATAAGCATTATCGTTTCCGCATTTCGGGCAAGTACCAACAATATACCTATCAGCCAAAAATTGATTTGCTTTTTCATCAAAATATTGTTCTGTAACTTCTTCAACAAAAACTTTTTTATCGTATAATTTTTTAAAAAATTCAGAAGCAGTTTCGTGATGTGTTTTAGATGATGTTCGCGAATAAATATCAAATGAAATTCCAAATTCTTTAAATGAATCACCCATCATCTTATGATATTTATCTACCACTTGTTGAGGAGTAATGCCTTCTTTTTTTGCTTTTATTGTAATAGGAACGCCATGTTCATCAGAACCACATATAAATTTAACATCTTCGCCTTTTGAGCGCAAGTAACGAACGTATATATCTGCGGGCAAATAACATCCAGCCAAATGACCGATATGAACGGGGCCATTGGCGTAGGGTAATGCTGCTGTAACTAATTGTCTTTTATAGTTTAAGGACATAAATTGCTAAGTTAAAAATCAAAAAAAAACAATCTTTTGATTTTTGAATTTTGACTCTTTTGAATTGACTTACAAATATAAAAATTAATCTTTGAGTAGCTTCTTTTGCATAATATAAGCAATGCTTGAAGCTCTATTTTTAGTAGTTTCTGCATTCGGCCCTGCAAATAACTCATCAACGGTTTCCCAAAATAAATTTAGCCAAACCTTAAAATCTTCTTTTTGAAAAGGTAAATGCATGTGTTTTTCCATCAGATTGTTTGCATAAGCATTTTCTGGAAACAAAGTTGCATTCCAAAAACTATCTACTCTTGGTAAATGTTCTTCTAAATTTAAATTTTTGAAATGGTGTTTTATTGAACTTTTCAATAGCTTTTCATAAAAACTTTTGATTAGCTTTGTTACATCTGAAGAGGAGAGAATATCGGTTTTGAGCATATGATATTTTTTGACAAATATCCGATTACTTTTGTTAATTGATAACTAAAAAACAAATTATTTCAACCAATTATAATCATGAAAAACAACACATTTCAATTTATTTTGCTAACACTTATTTTATTTTCTTTTAAAGGAGATAAAAAGGCATATCAATTATTTGATTCCAAAGGAAAAGAAACTACTTATGAAAAAATGTTGAATGATGCCAAACAGGCCGATGTAATACTTTTTGGTGAAATGCATGACAATCCTATTTGTCACTGGTTACAAATGGAATTAACAAAAGATTTATACACTCTAAAAAAAGAAAACTTAATCCTTGGGGCAGAAATGTTTGAATCAGACAATCAAATTGCAATCAATGAATATTTAGAAGGTATTATTTCAGAAAAAACATTTAAGGACGAAGTAAAACTTTGGCCAAATTATAAAACAGATTACAAGCCATTGCTCGATTTTGCTAAAACAAATAAATTAAAATTTATTGCAGCAAATATTCCCAGACGATATGCAAATTTAGTTTACAACAAGGG
This sequence comes from uncultured Chitinophaga sp., assembly GCA_964549315.1. GTDB lineage: Bacteria > Bacteroidota > Bacteroidia > 2-12-FULL-35-15 > 2-12-FULL-35-15 > 2-12-FULL-35-15. The sequence goes on from CAZJUY010000005.1 coordinate 31,757, forward strand.
CATTGAAAAATTAGACAGTATAGATACAGAGGCAAAAAAATGGATTTGCCCATTACCTATGAAATATGATTCTAATTTAAAATGTTATAAAGACATTTATGAATCCGCTGGAGGACACGGAGGGGAAAATCTACCTAAATCTCAAGCTATAAAAGATGCAACAATGGCATATTTTATTTTAAAAAATTATAGCAAAGGAAAAACCTTTATTCACTACAATGGAACATACCATAGCAATTTTCATCAAGGGATTGAATGGTATCTAAAACAAGAAAATAAAATGTTAAAAGTATTTACCATTGCATCCACAGAACAGTTAGGAATAGATACACTTGCAAAAGATGCTATTGATATGGCTGACTACATTATTGTAACACCTGAAGGTTTAACAAAAACTCAGTAATTAAAGTGTACCGTTTACTAAATTCTATTTGGTTTTATTTAATCGCATCTTCATTTGCAATGCTTTGGGTAGCATTTTACAATGGCTATCCAATTGTGTATTCTGATACTTCTACCTATTTGTCATCTGGTTTTGAGTTTGAAACACCTTTCGACAGACCAATTACTTATGGGCTATTTATCTATTTAACTAGTTTTGCAGGCTCAACACTTTGGCTCACTGTTATTATACAATCAATTATTACCAGTTACATTTTTTTCTTGCTTTTCAAATACTTCGCAAAAACCAAAACACCAATATTACATAGTTTAATAGCGGTATTTATTTTGTGCCTTCTTTCCAGTTTACCGTGGATTAGCGGAATGTTACTCGCAGATATTTTTACTCCTATTACTGTTTTCTCTCTGTTGATTTTGGTTTTTGTAAAAACCTTAAACAAATTCGAAAAAATATTTCTGTATTCCATTTTCTTCCTTTCCAATGCAATGCATATGTCACATTTACTGATAAATTTATTTTTAATTGTTACAATATTGGTATGCTCTTATATGAAATTTCTAAAAATTTATTTTGCTCAAACATCTAAAAAACAACTTTACGTTTTATTATTCATTACCCTTTCTGCTTTTTTAATTATGTCATCTGCAATGTCGAAATCAAAACACATTTTTTATATGGGACGCATGGTTGAAAACGGAATTTTAAAGAAATATTTAGATGAAATTTGCGCAACCAAAAACTATCAAATTTGTGCTTATAAAGATTCCTTACCTCCGAATGCGGATAGATTTTTATGGGATTTTGAAAACAGCCCAGTTTATAAGTTAGGCGGATGGAAAACAACTAAAAAAGAATTTAATGAAATAATAAATGAAACTTTTACACAACCAAAATATATTAAATTACATGTAGCTGCTGCGGTTAATAATACGTTCAGCCAATTAACCGAATATAATTTAGGCGAAGGAAATGTTGCTTTCCCTCAAGGAACAAAATTACATGAACGCATCAAACTTTTTATTCCAAATGATTTAAGTAGTTATGAAAAAGCTAAACAAACGAACAATAAATTTTCATTCTTTAATTATTTCAATCCAATTCAAAAAACTGCTGTTACTTTTTCATTTTTTGTTTTATTATTCGTATTAACCTTTAATCGCATTAGAAGAACCTTGTCCAAAGAGATTATTTTATTAATCATTTTTACTCTTTTGGGTATTTTATATAATGATTTTGTTTGTGCTTCACTGTCTACAGTTGCTAATAGATTTGCTTGCCGAGTAATTTGGATGATTCCACTTGTATGTCTAATAATTATATTTCATAAATTCAAGTTAAAAAAACAGATTAAAATAAAAGAGGCAATGAAATAATCATTGCCTCTTTTATTTAAGATTTTATTGCGTATTACTTTTTTAATACCTTATATGTTTTTTTGTTTTTACCTTCTAAACTAAGAAAGTATAATCCTGTTTCAAGTTCTTGCAAAGACAACTGAGTTTTTTCTTCCATAATAACTCCTTGCATTACTGTTTTACCAATATTATCAGTTAAATAATAATTGTAACCAATTATATTTTTTGTAGAAGCAATTGTTATATCAGATGTAGTAGGATTTGGATAAACAGATAAGGTATTTAACATATCTATGTCATCTATACCAACATAAGTTACAAATATTGAAATGCTTTGGCTTGTGCATCCAAAACTATTGGTAGCTACTACAGAATAATTTCCGCTTTGGGTTATAGTATAAGTGGTTCCATTTGCACCACTTATCGGAGATCCATTCAAATACCATTGTAAATTAAATCCAGTTAAAAAACATGTTAATACATTTCCGCTTGGCAAAAATGTCGGTGTTGTAGGCAAAGGAACAACAGTAATATTTTGCATCATACTATTAGAAGTACATCCATTTGAATTTGTGAGCTGTACCCAATAATTTCCCGACTGATTTGCTATATATGTCATTCCATTTTCATTAATCAATAATGTAGTATCTCTATACCATTGTACTTGCTCAGAAGTGAATCCGCTTGCAGTAAGTAAGACTGAATCACCAGCACAAATACTATCATTAGGAGAAAACGATAAAGAAGCTACATTGGGATTAGCGTAAACATGGATTGTATCATAATGCGTAAATGATTGTACAACTGTAGTCCCAACAATAATATTTCCTGATGTTCCGCCAGCACCGCTAAAAGGTATTGTTCCTGCTCCTGTTACATTAAAGGCAAATGCACCCAAATTATCATCTGGAGATACATTATCGTCATCCCAGATTGTAATTGTGTAAGGAGGATTATTCAAAGAAATATTTAGAGCTGTCCAGGAGCCTGATTGAACATTATTTAAAAATGATGAAGTATATAAAGTTGCCGCCAATGAATTTTGAATAATAAAATATGGATCAGGGTTGTTGAAAGAACAACTTGGCTCCTCCACATCCCCACACCAATTACTATTAAGAGTAAAAAGATTTACTCCCGTAATCACATATGCCAAAATATCGGTTTGCAATGAAACCACATAATCTCCAGGTGTAGAATAATTTTGCGAAGGAGGTGTTGCAGCATTACTTGTATTTCCGTTTCCGAAATTCCAAGAATAAGTAGTTGGGTTTGGTGCTCCACTTATTAGACTATTAAAATTTACATTCGCTGTGCCACATGATTGCGCAGGAGTAAAGGAAAATCCAGCGTTTCCACCTGCAGCAGGTAGTACATCCAAATAAACCTGAATGGTAGAATTTTGATTCCCCACTAAAGAAAGATTTGCAACCACACCCACATCAATTGTAAAACTTCCTGTTTGAATTGGTGTGCCACATATTTTTACGCAGCCATGAATACTCACAGCAGGGTCATATTGACAACCCGTTGCAGAATTATTACACTGCCAATTTAATCCAAAAGGCAAACCTGTAACAGATACAATTTTAAAATAATTCACCGTTAAACCAGATGTATCTGTAAACATAACAAATGTTACATCTTGATCGTAAGGTTGACTTTGTATTCCTGTTGGCAAAGTATCTGGATAAATACCTGGAGTTGTAATTGATGTATTCATTAAACAACCAGGACATTGTGCGTTTGTTTTTGGCACAAGAAAAATACACAAAAACAAAATAAAAAAAGGAGTAATTTTTTTCATCGACTTTCAGTTTAGTTTATAATCAAAACTAGTGAATTTATAATATTAAAAACAGAATGTTTATAAATTATCACCCAATTTTAAACCCAAGGCTTGTCCCTTTTGAGCGTTTATCTTCAGTTATAAATTCTTTTACGTCATCAAAAGTTAATGTCTTTAGCATTTCTGGCGATCGTTCCGATGCTGATAATTCAGCCAAACGCAAATGTTGATTACGAATAGCTTCGCCAACAACCTGACGAACAGCTCTGGCATTACCAAAATGTTTGTCTTTGTTTTCAAATAAATAATCAAAATATTTTTTTATGTGTTCTGCTGCTTGCTCATCTGGGGAAATTTCTTCTTTAGAAAAAATTGAAGATGCAATTACATACATTTCATCTGGCGTATAATCATTAAAATGAAATGTAGCATCAAATCTTGATTTTAAACCAGGATTAGATTGAATAAATTCATCCATATTCTCAGTATAACCTGCTACTATAACCCCAAACTGCCCACGCAAATCTTCCATACGTTTTAAAATAATTTGGATTGCTTCTTGTCCAAAGTCATTACTTATGTTTTTATTTGCTAACGAATATGCCTCATCAATAAATAAAATCCCTCCTTTAGCTTCAGCGACTTTTTCATTTGTCTTAATAGCTGTTTGCCCTATATAACCCGCAACTAATGCTTCTCTATCCACCTCCACAAGATGTCCTTTTTCTAACAATCCCAACCCCTTATATATTTTTGCTATTATACGTGCAACGGTTGTTTTCCCAGTACCAGGATTTCCCGTAAAAATGCTGTGTAAAGAAAATTTATTTAAAACATCACGCCCTGTTTCCTTGTAAAATCGAGCCAACTTCACCAATTCATTCACTTCTTTTTTAATATTTGCCATTCCAGTTAAAGCATTTAATTCTGCTATACCTTCTTTTAAAATATCTTCTTTTGTTTCTTCTGGCTTCACTTCTGTTTGTATTGCTGGAGCGGGCTGTGCAGATAATACCTGTTCAATAACTGTAAATGGCTGCATCACACCTTCCTCCGCATCTTCTCCTACTTGAAAAGGAACAAGAGCAACAAGCGTATCCATAAAAACAATTTCAATAGTATATTTATCATCTTTCCATGAGCCTGCTACATTATTTCCCCAACCAGCATCAAATGTATATGTATAATCTTTTTTATCTTTATCTATCTTACCATTACGTTGTACTTGTCCTTTCGGCTGACCAGCATCATCATAAAAATTAAAAAACAACTCGTAATTAAAATCTTTAGCTGTTTTAACTTTTATTTTAAACTCTGCCCAAATATAGGATGTGGTGTTTCTGTTAAATTTTTTATAATAAATTCTTTTATCCTCTTTCCATCCTTCAAAATTTCCAGCATATAATTTTACATGTTCAATAGAAAAATATGGATTATCGGCAACACTCACCTGCCCCACTTCTTCTATAAAAAATTTCTTAGTTCCAATCAATTCATCATCAATATATGCTTCCCATTGATATTCGCCTTTCATCCAATAAGTACCTACTTTAGCATTTCCCCAGCCATCTCTAACAAAAACTATATTCTCATCTGCTTTTATTAAATTATTAGTTTCCAATTTACATAGCTCTTTTTTATCACTTCCGTTTACCGAAAATGCTTTTAAAGTAATTTTTGCATTCCAATCTTTTTCATCAAAAAATTTATTATAAAATGAGAATTCAACACGTATATAGGTTGTTTCAGCTCTATCAAAAACGCTTCGATATTTTTTTGTAGCGTTTGCCATCCATTCGTCAGAGGAGAATGTTTTAATGTCTTTAAATTTATATGCTGTAGCCATGCTCTTTATTTTAAGATTGATAAAATTATACAAAAGCAAATAATAATGAAACAAAAAACCCCGAATAAATTCGGGGTTTTGATAATTAGATAAATCTCTCTCTAAACTAAATCTAATTATTAATAATTGCCTTGGGCAATTGCTTTTTGTGAAGGATCGTAACTAAAAGCTTCGTCTAATACATTTCCGTTAATTAATATTTGAACATGAACAGATTTACGAGAAGGCAAATTGTTAAATGCCTCAATCATAAAAGTATTTCCTGCCTTAGCAGTAAAATTAACAGAGTAGTTTGTTCTGTTTATGGATTCTGTTACCGTAACAAAAGCACCTTCTGCATTTGGTTTTAAATAGTTGATAGTAACACTACCCGACTCATTAATAATTTTGTATTCTACATTGATTGTATTAACACTAGCAGGTGATTCTGGTTTAATTGAGTTTTCTTTTTTACAAGAAGTAAGTAAAACGCTTGTTATTACTGCAATAGAAAGGATTAAATTTTTCATTTTTATGTTTTTATATCTTGAAATCGAGTGCAAAAGTACTCTTTTTTTAATACAAAACAAATATTTAGCGATTAATTTATGTTTTTTGTCGATATTTTTATTAACATCTTCGATAAAGCTAGTTAATAAGCTATTATAAAGAAAACACTTCTTATATTATAGAATTATTTAGCTATAATTTGTTTTTGTTTCATTAATTATTCTATTTTTGTTACCACTAAACCCAATTCAAAAACTATTTATCATGATTAATTACAAAAAGGTACTTACAGCAAGTATTATAGTAGCTTCATTGACTACTATTGAAACATTTGCACAAAACAACGTGGGTATTGGAACTACTACTCCAGATGCAAGTTCTATATTAGAAATGCAAGCAACCGACAAAGGTGTGCTTGTTCCTCGTTTAACCACAGCTCAACGTTTGGCAATTGCCACTCCAGCTAATGGTTTATTGGTTTACGATACAAACTTTGAATGTTTTTATTATTATATAGTAGCGACCACAACTTGGACTTCATTATGTTCTAGTGGTTCTGGTGCTACTGGTCCAACAGGACCAACTGGTTCTAATGGAACTGCAGGAGCAACTGGACCAACCGGAACAAACGGAATTGATGGTGCTACTGGCCCTACTGGGACAAATGGAATTGATGGTGCTACTGGTATTACTGGCCCTACAGGTGTTGGTATAGCTGGCGCTACAGGTGTAACTGGACCAACTGGTGCAGTAGGACCAACAGGTGTTGGTATGGGTACTCCAGGAACTACTGGTGCTACTGGACCTACTGGTTCTACAGGAATTGTTGGACCAACTGGAGTTGCTGGTTCCACAGGAAGCACAGGAACAACTGGAAGTACTGGAACAGCGGGAACAACTGGACCTACTGGTGTAGCTGGAACAACTGGCAGCACAGGAACGACTGGTGCAACTGGAGTTGTTGGTACAACAGGACCAACTGGTGCAGTAGGTACAACAGGGCCAACTGGAGCGGTAGGTACAACTGGACCAACTGGTGTTGCGGGTGCTACTGGCGCAACGGGTGCTACTGGTCCAACTTGGACATTATCTACCCTTACTTATAATACAAATGGTACAATTACTTTAAATGGTACTGCTGGTTCTGGCGGGCCTTTAACAACTACTAGCGGAAGCTGGTTAACCACTGGTAACTCAGGAACAGTAGCTGGTACAAATTATATTGGGACAAACGATGCAATTGACTGGGTAATGAAAACTGGAGGCGCTGCAGCAACAAATGAAAGAGCAAGAATTACTTCTACTGGAAATTACGTAGTAAATAGAACCACATCTGTTAGCCCAACTACTGATGTATTTTCTGCTTATGGTTTTGGTACCGCAGGAGCTATTAATACAACAGCAACAATGGAATATCCAATAAATGGTTACAGTGCTGGTACTGCTGCTGGTATCTATGGAGAAAATACAGGAACAGGTCAAGGTGTTTATGGAACTTCTGTTACAACTGGTGTTGGTGTTTATGGTGATAATAATGCAACTGGTATTGGAGTAGCAGGTATTAGTACTTCAACTGGAACTGGTACAGTAGGTACAAACGATGCTGGAGGTGCTGGGATGTTCGCTTTTGTTCCTGCTACTGGAACTCTTGCAAGTGGTGCAATTGATGGGGTTAACCAAGGTTTAGGGGACGGAGGATTTTTCCAAATTGCAAATGCTGCAAATACTAGAAACGCTCTTTGGGGTGTTACTAATGGAACAGGGCGCGCTGCTGAAATTCAATTAAATAATGCTACAAGTGTAAATGTTGCAATTTTAGGAACTCATTCTGGTCTAGGTAGGGTTGCTTCTTTTCAATCTTCTTTAGCAACTGCTGGATACAATACTCAAGTTGTTTTTGCTAATACAGTTTCTACAAGTACAAATGCTAACCATGCTGCTGTTTGGGGACAATCAAGTGGAGTAAATGCTGGAACATTTTTAGCCGCACTTGCTAATAGTGCTACTATTGCTGTAAATGCTCAAGCTTTAGGAGCGGGAGCTATAAATGCATTAGGAGTTCTTGGATTAATAAATGGAACTGGAAACTTTGCCGCTGGCGTACTTGGTCAAGAAACAGTAGCTGGCGCAGGAGAAGCAGTTTTTGCAAATGGTGATTTTGGAGCGTCTGGTGTTAAAACCTTTAAAATTGACCACCCTTTAAATCCTTCGAGCAAAATTTTAAAACACTTTTCAATGGAATCACCTGAAGTATTAAATCTTTATAGAGGCAATATTACATTGAATGCAAATGGTGAAGCCACTGTTACATTACCAGATTATTTTGATGCCATTAATATCAATTTTTCATATCAATTAACAGGAATTGGTGCTCAATCTAATTTATATATTAAAAAAGAAATTAGCGGTAGAACATTTGAAATAGCTGGAGGAAAACCTAACCAAAAAGTTTCTTGGGTTGTATATGCTGAAAGAAATGACCCTTATTTACAACAAAACCCTGATGTAAGAATTGTTGAAGTAGATAAAGTTGGCGATGAAATAGGGAAATATTTAATGCCTAGCTTATATGGTCAACCAAAATCTAGCGGAATGTTTTTCCACGCAGAACGCACACCTTTGGAAGCTGATAAACCTCAAACATTACCAAATGTGCCACAACTTAACTTAAATGTTAAAGCTAAAAAGCGCTAAGCAAATAAGTTTTTAATACAAACAAAAAGCTCCCGAAATTTCGGGAGCTTTTTGTTTGTAACTAACTTAATAAGTTAGTTTGCTAGTTTATTAAGCATCAATCTTAGCATATTTTGCATTCTTTTCAATAAACTCTCTACGTGGTGGAACTTCATCACCCATCAACATAGAGAATATTCTATCTGCTTCAGCAGCACTTTCAATAGTTACTTGACGTAATGTTCTAAATTCTGGATTCATTGTTGTTTGCCACAATTGCTCTGCATTCATCTCTCCTAAACCTTTATAGCGTTGAATACCGACTGTGCTTTCTTTTCCTTCACCCCCAGCTAATTCTTTTACATGAGCAGCACGCTCTTCTTCTGTCCAGCAATATCTTTGTTCTTTACCTTTTTTAACTAAATATAATGGTGGTGTTGCAATATAAATATGTCCTTTTTCTACTAACTCTTTCATGTGACGGAAAAAGAATGTCAAAATTAATGTAGTAATATGACTGCCATCCACATCGGCATCACACATAATAATCACTTTATGGTAACGTAATTTATCAATATTTAAAGCTCTATCATCTTCAGATGTTCCTTTAAAAACACCTAATGCCGTAAAAATATTTTTTATCTCTTCATTGTCGTAAATTTTATACTCCATTGCTTTTTCCACATTCAAAATTTTACCTCTTAATGGTAAAATAGCCTGGAAAGCACGATTACGACCTTGTTTAGCAGTACCACCTGCTGAATCACCCTCAACCAAATAAATTTCGCAATTCTCTGGATCGTTATCTGAACAATCAGAAAGTTTCCCTGGTAATCCGGTTCCTGTTAAAACATTTTTACGCTGAACCATTTCACGAGCTTTACGAGCAGCATGACGAGCCGTAGCGGCAAGAATTACTTTATCAACTATTTGACGAGCTTGTTTAGGATGCTCTTCAAGATAGTTATTCAACATTTCACTTACAGCTTGATCCACTGCACCCATTACTTCATTATTCCCCAGCTTTGTTTTTGTTTGTCCCTCAAATTGTGGCTCCTGAACTTTAACTGAAATAACTGCTGTTAAACCTTCTCTAAAATCATCTCCATTAATTTCAATTTTAACTTTAGAAAGCAAACCTGTTTTTTCAGCATACGATTTTAATGTACGAGTTAAACCTCTTCTAAAACCAGCTAAATGCGTACCCCCTTCGTGTGTATTGATATTATTTACATAAGTGTGTAAATTTTCTGAATAGGATGTATTGTACATCATGGCAACTTCAACAGGAATACCATTCTTTTCACCATCCATATAGATAACATCTTCAATTAATCTCTCACGGGTAGCATCTAAATACTCAACAAATTCTTGCAATCCACCTTGAGAATAAAAATCTTCTGTTGGATGTGTTCCATCAGCATTTTTTTCACGCAAATCAGTAACTGTAATGTGTATTCCTTTATTTAGGTAAGCTAATTCACGCAATCTTGCAGCAATAATATCATAATGATAAACTGTAGAAGTAAAAATACTAGCATCAGGTTGAAAAGTAACAATTGTCCCTCTATAGTCGGTTTTACCAACTTCTTTAACTGGGTACAAAGGTTTACCAATATTGTATTCTTGAATATATTCCGTTCCGTTGCGATGCACATTTACAGTTAAATGAGTAGAAAGTGCATTTACACAACTAACACCAACACCATGCAAACCTCCAGAAACTTTATAAGAATCTTTATCAAATTTACCACCTGCATGTAATACCGTCATTACAACTTCTAATGCAGATTTTTTCTCTTTCGGATGCATATCTGTGGGAATCCCACGACCATCATCTTTTACTGTTATTGAATTATTCTCATTAATAGAAACAAAAATATTTTTACAATGTCCTGCAAGAGCTTCATCAATTGAGTTGTCAACTACTTCATAAACTAAATGATGCAATCCTTTATTCCCAATATCACCAATATACATTGCAGGACGTTTTCGCACTGCTTCTAACCCTTCAAGAACTTGAATACTATCTGCACCATAATCAGATGATTTTTTCGCTTGTTCGTTTACTGTTTCTTCCATAATTTTTATACGTTATTTTGCTTTATTTTAAAGACTAACAAATATACCTCTTTTATGCGAAAATATTGGCTTTTTAAAGCATTAAATGCGCTACTATTTATTAACAATTCGTTAATAAAAATTAGCTGAAAAAACTTGCAAAATTGAAGATTGTTTTTTGAGAAAAAAGAGCAATAAAAAAGTCCTCAAAAATTTTATTTTGAGGACTTTAAATTTTTATAAAAATCACTAATAAACTATTAGTTTATGAACTTTAGACACTTTGTTTTTATCCGAAACACTAATAAAATAAGTACCTTTTGTAAGTTCGGAAATATCTAATTTAATATTTTGTTGTATGCCAGATGTACTGCTTTTACTAAACTGTTTGATATTTTGACCTAAAATATCAATAATAGATATACTTACATTCTCTGTTGAAGTATATGTTAAAGTAACAAAACCGCTCGCAGGATTTGGATATATTCCAATAATTTCTGGACCTATACTGGTTTCATTTATTGTAGTCGAGATACAATAATTTTGAATTGCTTTAACCGATTCATATAAATTCAATCTTCCGCCAGTAACCGTAATTCCATTTAAAGCACTAATTGGGTCTGCAGCATTTAAAAGAGAGTCTTTCAACACTAATGCCATTGCACTTGGATTTGCTTTATAATCTGCAATAAATTGATTGCAAGGAACGGACAACATGAGTGCAATTGCTCCCGCTACATGTGGTGTAGCCATGGATGTTCCTGAAATTGCAGAATACGTGTCCGTGCTTCCACTGTAATAAGTTGATGTGATGCTTGAACCCGGTGCACCCAAGTCTATAGTAGTGGCACCATAACCTGCAGTTGCTTTTGCATCATTCCTATTTGTATTGGTAACAGCAATTAACCAATCGCTTGGACAAGCAGTAGGAATATCTCCTTGCACGTCCACATTATAATTTGCATTTGCAGTTGCTCCAGCACTTAAAATACCTGCTGCTCCCAACGAATCGTACATAGCACACCAAAGAGGATAAGATGAAGGTTGAGCTAAATCAACCCCAAAGGAAGAATTAGTGGAAACTACAAAAGCTCCTTTTGCTCCATTTGTTTGATCATATAATCTTCGCATATCTAATGCATAACCGTAGGCTTCTACAACATTTGCTTCTAAACCTCCACTACTACCGTATGAAAGAGGCATCACTTTAACATTCCAATTTACTCCTGTAACTCCTATTCCATTATTCCCTTTTGCACCAACTGTTCCAGCAACATGTGTTCCATGTGTTTGAACAGGTAAATTATCGTTATTTCCCACCGTGTACCATCCATCAAAGTCATCAATATAACCATTCATATCATCATCTATTCCATTGTTTGGAATCTCATTGTAGTTTTTAAAAAAGTTTAAATCAACATGATTTAATTTAAATCCTCCGTCAACCACGGCTACCACAATTGTATCTCCTTGAGCAGTTATTCCTCCAGTAGTAATATCCCAAGCTTCTGGCGCATCAATATCAGCATCTGGTGTTCCTCCACTTTGTCCAATATTATCCATGTCCCACATTGCACCAAACTGAGGGTCATTGGGAACAATTCGTTCAGAAATAATATGATTGTTTTGTGCAATTAAAACATTACGATTAATTTTTATTGCATTCAACATTGCTTGCTGACTTATTGCACTTTCATCGAAATGAAAAAGAAACAAATTCATAGATTGTGAAAGCCTTTTTACTATAGCAAGTTTAGTTTCAACACCATTGAGTATTTTTAAATCATCAGTCAAATCTGATGCTTCAGATGTAGTTTTGAGTAAAACGATTACATCACCAGGATTTATATTTGACTCTTGAGCAAAAAATATTTTGCCAGAAAAAGTTAAAAACACTGTAAATAAAATTGTAATTATTTTTTTCATTTCAAATAGTTTAATTGCAATAGGTTTTGACAAAAAATCAAATTTATTAACCTTATACAATATTAGTCAATTAATCTGTAAATTGCAATGCTCATGGAACAGTTGAATTCAGATAAAAATTTTGTTGTATATAAATCTTCTGCAGGTTCTGGCAAAACATTTACACTTGTAAAAGAGTATTTGTTTCTGGCACTAAAAGACCCTTCAAATCCTCCACAAGCATATCGTCATATCTTAGCAATCACTTTCACCAATAAGGCAGCAAGTGAGATGAAAGAACGAATTATCAAAGCTCTCAAAGAACTATCACTTGATGATTATTCTGTTTTGACAAAAAATTCTATCTCCTTATTAGAAGCAATAAAAAAAGATGATACTAATTTAACTGATGGTATAATAAAACAAAGAACCAAAAATATTTTAACTGCAATACTCCACAATTATTCTGATTTTGCAATAGGGACCATCGATAGTTTCGTACATAAAATTGTAAGAACTTTTGCTTACGATTTAAAAATTCCATTAAACTTTGATGTTGAAACAGATTCAGATAAACTTTTAACTCAAAGTATTGATTTGCTTCTTTCACAAATTGGGAACGATGAAAAATTAACAAAAGCTCTTGTCGATTTTACGGAGAGCAAAGCTGACGATGAAAAAAATTGGCACATTGAAACTGATTTAAAAAAATTTGCAGCACAACTATTAAATGAAGAGGGCTCTATCCATATTGAAAAACTTAAAGATATAAGCATTGATGATTTTTTTAGTATCAAAGATGAGCTTTACAAAACAATAAAATCTTTTGAAAACGAGATAATATCTGAAGCTAAAAAAGCAATAGAACTATTAAAACAAAATCAAATAAACAAGGAGGATTTTTACTACGGCAAACAAGGCATAGGTATTTACTTTCACAATCTGTCAGAAGGCGATATTAGCAAAATAAATTTCAACACCCGAGTTGAAACAACTATCAGTAAAGACAATTGGCATGGAGGAAAAATATCGACAGAAACCAAAAATGCAATTGATGCTATCAAACAAAATTTATTAGAAATATTTAATTCCATTCAAAAAATAAAAGAAAAAAGCTATTCAAAATATATTCTTTTTAAATTAATAAATAAAAACATTTACTCATTAGCATTATTAAATGAAATTGAAAAATTAATAATCGATTATAAAAACGAAAACAGTGTTGTACACATAAGCGATTTCAATAAGAAAATAGCAGAAATTGTTTTAACACAACCAGTTCCATACATATATGAGCGCCTTGGCGAACGATATAAAAATTATTTGATTGATGAATTTCAAGATACATCTGTTTTACAGTTTCAAAATTTACTGCCTTTAATAGATAATTCATTATCTGAGAATCACTTTACTATGCTTGTAGGCGATGGGAAACAAGCAATTTATCGTTGGCGTGGAGGGGATGTAGAACAATTTAATTCTCTACCCGATATAAATAATAATTTTAAAAACGAAATAGTAAAAGAACGCGAGTACTCCTTAAAAAGAAATTACAACCCAAAAGCACTTTATAAAAATTACAGAAGTAAAAAAGAAATTATTGAATTTAACAATTCGTTTTTCAGAACACTAGCCGACAAAATTGAAGAAAATAAAAAAGGAGTTTATGAAAATTTAGAACAAGAATTTGACGAGAAAAATACGGGCGGCTATGTTCAAGTAGAATTTTTAAATGCCGAAAATAAAACAGAAACGGAGGAATTAAATTTATCACGTATTTTGGATATTGTTAATGAAGCGAAATCAAACAACTACAACTACAGTGATATTGCAATACTTGTTAGAAAAAATGGAGATGGGAGCACTGTTGCAAATTATTTAGGCAAAAACAATATTCCTGTTATTTCTTCCGACTCATTGTTAATAAACAACTCCAAAGAGATAAAATTTATTATTTCTTTACTACGTTATTTTTCTAGCCCAAATCAAATTATTATCCAAGCTGAAATAGTTGAATACTTAATCGAAAACAAAATTATTAAAGGCGAAGAAATTCATTTTGCTATTAAAGAAATTCAGAAAACAGGATTTCCATCCTTTTTAAAAAAACATAAAATAAATATACAAACCTACCAGCTTTCAAAAATGGCTTTGTATGAATTATGTGAAACATTAATTCAATTATTCAAACTGAATGAAAAACCAAATGCGTATTTACAGTTTTTCTTAGATGAAGTTCATCACTTTTCTAGTAAATACAACAATAGCTTAAATGACTTTATTGAACACTGGGAAGATAAAAAAGATAAAGCATCTGTTGTTATGCCAAGCGGAATTGATGCTGTAAGCATCATGACTATTCACCGATCAAAAGGCTTAGAATTTCCTGTAGTGATTTTGCCTTTTATGAGTTCAAAAATTGAGTCGGCAAACAACAAAACTCTTTGGCTAGAATTTAAAAATAATGAAATTGAAAAATTAAAAACAGCAATTGTTCCTTACGAAAAACAATTATTAGATACAGATTATGCTTTTTTATACGAAAACGAAAAAAATAAATCTTTATTGGATAATCTAAATTTACTTTATGTTGCTCTTACTAGAGCCGAACTACAGCTTTATATATTAACAGGAAAGCAAAAAGAAGAAGTAAAAGAAATTAGCACGTTGACAGATTTCTTTAACTCTTATTATTTATTAAAAGGAGAATACGATAATTCTAAACAAGTTTATTCATTTGGCGAAAAAATAAAAAAACAAATCATTAAAAATGAATTTACCGAAAATAAATCTATAAGCATATTTCATTCTACAAACTGGCGAGACATGATAAAAATGCGTGCTGCAGCACCTAGCATATGGAATACACAGTTTGCACAAAATAAACGCGATTATGGTGTAATGCTTCATACCACCCTTGCACGAATTAAATATAAATCTGATGCTACCAAAGCATTAAACGAAATGCTAAATGAAGGTTTGATATCAGAATCAGATAAGCAACAATTATTACCAAGCATCGAAAAAATTGTAAACCATACTAAACTATCACTTTATTTTACTGAAGATTATAAAGTGAAAAACGAATCTGAAATTATTACAGCTAATGGCAAATTGTTTCGAACAGACAGAGTTGTAATTAAAAATAATCAGGCAACAATTATTGATTACAAAACAGGAGAAAAAAAATCGTCTCATAAAAAACAAATTGAAGAATATGCTGTTTTACTTCAAGAAATGGGGTACGAAGTAATTGATAAATTGTTGGTTTACATCAATAACGATGAAATTTCAATTGAATAATTTCTGCAAAATGCCATTTACAAGGTTTTCTAGCCACTTATCAAAATCATTTTGCCATGTAACTGAATTAATCTAAATTCGCCATTAAAATTAGATAAAATGAATAAAAACTTAATAAAATTTGCTTCGGTTACAGGAATTGTAATGTCTGTAGCATGTAACAATTCTTCAGAGAATAAAGCTGGGATTGGAATAGAAATTTCTAATATTGATAGTACAGTAAAGCCTACTGACGATTTTTATCAATTTGTTAATGGCAAATGGGTTACTAATAACCCTATTCCCGAATCAGAAAGCAGATGGGGAAGCTTTAACGAGTTGTATGAAAAAAACATGGCTAAACTTAAAGATATACTTGAGGGAGCTGCAAATAATAAAAATGCTCAAGCTGGAAGTAATATCCAAAAAATTGGTGATTATTATGCCTTAGCAATGGATTCTGTTAAATTAAATGCTGATGGAGCAGCGCCATTAAAAGACGAACTTGCAACAATTGAAGCGATTAAGACTACAGATGATGTGGTAAAAACGGTTGCACATTTCCACACAATAGGTGTTGGCCCAATGTTTTCTGGCTATATAGGTCAAGATGCAAAAATAAGCACTGAAAACATCACACAATTTTTCCAAGGAGGAATTGGAATGCCAGACAAAGATTATTATTTAAAAACAGAAGAAAGATTTGTGGGAATTCAAAAAGCATACGTTGCTCATATTGCAAAAATGTTTGAATTATTAGGAGACAAAAAAGATGTTGCAGAAAAAAATGCTAAACTGATTTTTGCTATCGAAACTAATTTAGCAAAAGCTTCAATGGGAAGAGTTGAAATGCGCGACCCTGAAAAAACATACCATAAAAAAACAATCAAAGAACTATCTGAACTTACTCCAAATTTTAAATGGAATATTTATTTAGAAAATGTTGGTGTTACAGGAATTGAAAATGTTATAATAGGACAGCCAGAATTTTTTGTTGCATTAAATAACGAATTAAAAAGAGTTTCGGTTAATGATTGGAAAACATATTTGCGTTGGCATTTAATTGATGCCTCTTCAAGCAAACTTAGTGATGATTTTGTAAACGAACACTTTGATTTTTATGGTAAAACATTATTAGGAACACCTGCATTAAAATTACGCTGGAAACGTTCTTTAGAAGCAACTGACAAATCATTAGGAGATGCACTAGGACAAATCTTTGTAGAAAAACATTTTTCTGAAGAAAGTAAAAAACGCGTAAATACAATGGTTGACAATCTGACGGCTTCTTATGAAGAACGCATTAAGACCTTGGATTGGATGAGTGAAGAAACAAAAAAACAAGCATTGGATAAACTGCATAAAATTATGCGTAAAATAGGATATCCTGATAACTGGAAAGATTATTCTTCTCTTGACATTAAACGCGATTCATACGTTCAAAATTTTTTCAGAGGAAATAATTATATGTTTAAAGACATGGTTTCTAAATTAGGAAAACCAGTTGATAAAACTGAATGGTTAATGACAACGCCAACAATAAATGCTTATTACAATTCTTCATTAAATGAAATTGTATTCCCAGCAGGAATTATGCAACCTATATTTTTTAACCCTGATGCTGATGATGCAGTAAATTACGGATGTATGGGTGCAATTATTGGACATGAATTAACTCATGGGTTTGATGATGAAGGCTCGCAATTTGATGGCGATGGAAATTTAAAAAATTGGTGGTCAGAAGAAGACAAAAATAAGTTCAAAGCAAAAACAGATGTGCTTGTGAAACAATTTAACGACTGCGTTGCAATAGATGATTTACATGTGAATGGAGAATTAACGCTTGGAGAAAATATTGCAGATTTAGGTGGCTTAACTATTGCTTATTATGCTTTAAAAAAATCAATGGAAGGTAAGCCAGCAGTAGAAAAAATTGATGGATTTACCCCTGAGCAACGTTTCTTTATGTCGTGGGCTCAAGGTTGGAGAATTAACATGCGTGATGCTTACTTGAGAAATATGATACAAACCAACCCTCACTCCCCAGGCAACTTTAGAGCAAATATTCCGTTGAGTAATATGCAGGAATTTTATGATGCTTTTGGGGTAAAAGAAGGCGATAAAATGTTTAGACCAAAAACAGAAAGAGCTGAAATTTGGTAAGCAAATAAAAATAGATTATTGAAAAGCCCCATTTCATGGGGCTTTTTATTTTTCCACTCATCTTACAAAAAACACCATTAATGTATTATTAAAAACTAGCATCAATTACTTTGCGTAACATTGAATCAAAATAACAAGGCATTGAACAAATTATATAACATACTATTAATTATCATTTTTACTACTTCCTTTGTTCAAGGGCAAGAACTAAAATCTGTTGCAGCAAAAAGGGTTGAAGCTTCTCCCAAAATAGATGGAATATTAAATGAAGATGTTTGGAATAATGTAGAACTTGCTACTGATTTCGTTCAGCGATCACCAAAGCCAGGTGCCTCATCAAACAAAAAAACAGAAGTAAAAATTATCTATGACGATGTAGCCATTTATATTGGTGCAAGAATGTATGATGAAAAACCTGACAGCATTTTAAGGGAATTAACCACTCGAGATAATGAAGCAAATGCAGATTTATTTGGGTTGGTAATTGACACCTATAATGATGATTTGAATGGTTATGGTTTTTTTATCTCGGCTGCTGGAGTTCAAATTGATGCACGCTATTCTTCTGGAGGAAATCAAGATTTTTATTGGGATGCTGTTTGGTATAGCCAAGTAAAAATAGACGAACAAGGTTGGGTTGCCGAATTTAAAATCCCATATTCTGCATTGCGTTTTCCAAAAAGTACTGCACAAAATTGGGGCATAAATTTTATTCGTAAAATTAGAAGGACTAGAGAAGATTCTTTTTGGAATGAAATTAAACCTCAAGTAAACGGATTTGTAAATCAATTTGGAAATGTAACAGGAATTGAAAATATAAAATCTCCACTCCGTTTATCAATAACACCTTATGTTTCTGGTTATATCGAAAATTATCCTTACAACGAACAAGGAAAAAGTAATAATAGCTATTCATTAAATGGTGGAATGGATATTAAATACGGGATCAATGAAAGTTTCACTTTAGACATGACTCTTGTTCCTGATTTTGGTCAAGTACAAAGCGATAATCGCGTACTCAACCTCTCTCCTTTTGAAGTACAATACAATGAAAACAGACAATTTTTTACAGAGGGAACAGAATTGTTTAACAGAGCTAATTTATTTTACTCTAGAAGAGTTGGATCCATGCCTATAAATTATAATGTACCATACGCTCAGTTAAACGAAAAAGAATATGTAAAGGAAAATCCCGGCACATCACAATTAATAAATGCAACAAAAATATCTGGTCGTACAAAAAAGAATTTGGGAATAGGTATTTTTAATGCTACCTCCAAACCAATGTTTGCAACAATTTCAGATTCACTTGGCAATACAAGAAAAATAGAAACAGGCCCATTAACCAATTATAATATTTTAGTTTTTGATCAAGCATTAAAAAACAATTCTTATATCAGTTTAATAAATACAAATGTAACTCGCAATGGTAGTGATTACGATGCAAATGTTACTGGAACAGAATTCAAATTAACAAACAAAAAAAATACATATGCCATTATTGGAGATGGTTCATTAAGTCAGCTTTATTACCCTGATTCAACTCCTGTGCTTGGTTATAAATATTCTGTTTATGGCGGAAAAATAAGTGGCAAATGGCAATACGGAACAAACATAACTGTTAAAAGCGATAAATATAATATCAATGATATGGGTATTTTGTTTCAAAACAATACACTTGAAACTTATCTTTCTATTAGTTATAATATTTTTGAACCTGTTTGGAAAATCAATAATATGAGAGTAGAAGTCGGTACGGGTTATTCGAGATTATACCATCCAAGTAAGCTATGGAATTACAACATTTGGGCAGATGCTTATTGCAACTTCAGAAACTTTTTTTCTACTGGAGGCGGATTTAATTTAGAACCAATTAAAACATACGATCATTGGGAACCCCGTATTACTGGAAGATATTACGAGTATCCAAAAGATTATTTAGGCTATTATTGGATTTCTTCTGATTATCGAAAAAAGTTTGCACTTGATGCTAGAGTCCGCTACAGATATTTTGAAGAAAACAACAGGTACAACATTGCATTTGGTTTTTCACCACGATATAGAGTCAATAACAAATTAGCTTTTGTTTATGACTTTGACAGAGATTACATTAATGATGATATTGGATTTGTACATTATAATGAACCAAGTGATAGAATCACTTTCGGAAGAAGAAATTTATTGACTATACAAAATACATTAAATGTAGATTACAAATTCACCAGCACAATGGCATTAACTTTTAGAGCGCGACACTATTGGTCAACAGCTAAATACAAGCAATATTATACATTGAGCGATAAAGGAAAACTATTCCACGAGCCACTCTACTCAGGCAATTCAAATGTAAATTTTAATGCATTTAATATTGATTTAGTTTATCGTTGGCGCTTTTCTCCAGGTAGCGAAGTAAGTATTGTTTGGAAAAATTCAATTTATACTTTCGGAAGAGAAATAGTAAAACAATACTCCGATAATGCCGACATGATGTTTAATTCGCCACAAACAAATAGTTTTTCGATCAAACTACTTTACTATTTAGATTATTCAATGGTAAAAAGAAAAAAGAAAGCTAGTTAGTCTTTAACAATTTTTTTCGAAAACACTTCTCCATCTAACGAAACACTTATTATATATAGGCCTTTTGATAACTGAGAAGCATCAAACTCATATTTTTTTTCATACGGTAATAAACTTTTTGATTTTAGTACTTGACCTAAAGTGCTTTTGATCTCAACATTACATTTTTTAGATTTTTTTGTATCTATTATAATCGTGATTAAATTACTTGCAGGATTTGGAAAAACATGAAATTCAATGTCTTTTTCTTTTTCAAATAATGATGTCATTACAATACCACAACCATAAAAACCATTCGTACTATAGCAATATAAAGAAGGAATTGGACCTCCACTAACAGGGATGTCAGGGCTATTAAAAAGACCATTGTAAGTTCCAATTCCTTCAACGTATTCATAACCAAAACTTGTTGTATACTTTCTTCTGTTAAAGTTCAAATCATTTGTTATTGACGTATAAACACTACCACTATTCTGCTCAATACATAACCGAGATGTATCACCTACAGATACATTAAAATCATACAATAAATCTTCAGTATTAGAAGGACAGTTTAATCCAAAAGTGAAATTTGTTTTTGTATAGACTTTATTTGAATCATCTCTAATTAAAGCAATTAGATACATATTGTTATAAACAAGGGGAAAATTCCAATTTGGAGCTGTATTAGAAAATTCAACCTTATAAACTTTTTTGTAAGTTTTTAAATTATCTATTGTATCACCATAAATAAAATACCCGTCATAATTATCTATCCAAGGTGTGGCGGCAAAATCATCATATTGGATAATCCACATAGAAGAATCAACCGCTAATGGCACATACAGTTGTGCTTTAACTCCACATAAAGAAAAACAAAAAAATATAAATAATATTATTTTTTTCATGTTTACCAATAATAATTTCTGATAAATATACTAATCACTAATTTAGCACTATGTTTTTCAAAAAACAAATTCATTGGTATAAAATATTTAATACAATTGAGAGTGCAAACGCTTTTGTTAAGATTGGCAATGTAAACACACTGAATGTTGGCAATAAAAAAATTTGCATAGCTCATACTTCTCAAGGCTTTTTTGCGGTAAACGATAAATGTCCACACAATGGTGCTTCTTTAAGTAATGGCTATTGCACTTCAGAAAACAGTATTGTTTGTCCTGTACATCGTTATCACTTTGATTTAAAAACTGGAAGAGCAAAAAGTGGGGGTGGTGAATGTGCCGAAACCTATCCAATTGAAATAAGACCTGATGGTGTTTTTATTGGCCTTTCTGAAACTGTTTGGAAATTATTTTAATATTCTTTTGTCATTGCGAGGAACGAAGCAACCTATAACCTTTTTATATATTTATTTGTTCTCACATGTAACTTTTCTCATTTTCTCCGTTATTAAACAAACAAACATTTTAAAAAGGAGGAAAAAATGAAATCATTTGCATCTGTAAGCTTATTGCTTTTTACATCCAGCTTAACCGCCACTCCAGTAATTACAAACAGCAGTATTTCAATTGAAGAAGCTGCCAAAAGAGGCTTGATAAAACTTACTATCAAAAGTAAAGGTGGATATACAGGAAAGGTAATTGAAATGAAAATTCACAATAACACTTCAAAAAATGTTGAATTGAAATTAGAAGCCGGTAGAAAATTAGATTCTAAAAAAAATAACGAACAAGATATTTTAGTAACTCAAGCGCAAGATTTAATTCTTTATGCTGGTCAACAAAGAAAAATTGATGTAATGGGAATGTGTTGCCAAGCAGGTAACTCCTGCCCTACAGTAAATGCAGATTATTTGGTAGGCACACTTGCTGATAGCAATTTAATTAAGCTTGCAATGTATATCGATAAAAATAAATATTACAATAACTATACGGCTCAACAAGCAGTATGGTGTGTTTCCGATAATAAATCATTGGCAAGTATTTATGGCGGTGATGAAAAAATTGTAAAGGGATTAAGAAACTATGTTTCCCTAGTAACAGGAAAACCTATTCCTGCTTATAACATAACATACAAAGAAGGAAGAAACAATGCAGTAATTGGTCATCCTTTTAAAATAGAAGGAATATTCGATTACAACTTAAATACAACAGGACATGTTACACTTGCGATTTACGATGTTTCAGGAAAAATTGTGCAATATATTTTTAAAGACATTGCACACGATAGAGGCGAACATAAAATTTATTACACCTTTAGAACAAAAGATTTACCCGAAGGAACATATTATGCTCGCATGACAAATGAAGGCAGAATGGAAAAAGAAATGAAAATTGAATTTTAGATATTGTTGCTTTTGATATTTTAAAGTATTAAATTCGATATGGAATTGTCGCAAAAAATATTTTAAATGAAAAAGATAATAGCTTTGCTTATTATTATTTTTGCTTCTCAAAACGCAAAGTCTCAAACAATTTTTGCTCCTGATAGTGCAACTTGGTATTATTCTGGAGAACAGCAATTAATGGCAGGTTATGGCACAAGGGTTATAAAATACAAAACAGCAAGTGATACTACTATCCAATCAAAAAATTGCAAAAAAATCATTTCCACAGAATATAATTATCACCAATCTTCATCGCCATATAATGATACATTGATTAGAAACCCTGAATATATTTATACTTCAAATGATACAGTATTCTACTATAACGCTGAATATAATCGATTTTTAGAGCTATATTATTTTAACGTCAGTATTGGAGATACACTTAAATACCACATTCCGACAGCAGCATTTTCATCTACCGATACTATTTTTAGAGTAGTAGTTGATAGTATTACTACTTTAAACATCAGTAGTTTTAATTTAAAAAGAATTTGGACCACTCCAATTGATGACTTTCAAATCCCCTATTCTTATGTAGAGCGTATTGGTGCCGATTATTCTTTCGGTATTAACAGCCATGAGTACGTATGGATGCCTTCAAGTGTAAAAGGAATTCGATGTTATTCAGATAATGATATTTCATATAATTTTGAAACTGTTAATTGTGATTATCTAATTACTGTTGGAACTTTTGAATTAGAGGGGAATATTAATAATTGTATAGTTTTTCCTAACCCAGCAACTACAACCATTACTATCGAAAACATAAAACAACATATACAAAGTATTAGAATATTGGATTTGCTGGGAAGAGAAGTTTTTGAAAGCATTAAGAATGAAGTATTAAGTACAAAGAAAATTGATGTAAGCAAATTACCAAAAGGAATGTATATTTTGCAATTGCAAACAAAAAACGGTGTGCAAAGTAAAAAGTTTATGAAAGAATAAAAAAGCTTTTATATATTCCTTCATTGATTTTTAGGCAACATAAACAATAGGATTCGGGCTTAACTATTTAAAAGCATAGAAAGTATCTCCTCTAAATATTTTCTATCGTTGCTTAAGCGTGGAACTTTATGCTGACCTCCCAATTTATTTTTTGAAGAAAGCCATTTATAAAAAGTGTTTTTAGGTAATGATTTTACAATGGGCATACGAATAATTAAATTGTTATAACGTTTTGCTTCATAATCTGAATTAATTGATTTCATCGCATTGTCAAGTACTTCAATAAAATACTGCAAATTATCCGGCTCCTTCTCAAACTCAATTAACCATTCATGTGTCCCTGATTCTTTTTCGTTCATAAACAAGGGAGCAACTGTGTATTCCGAAATTTGCGCATTCGTTTTTTCACATGCAATTGTTAAAGCATTATCTGTATTATCAACAATAATTTCTTCTCCAAAAGCATTGATAAAATGTTTTGTTCTTCCCGTTATCTTAAATCGGAAAGGATGTAATGAGGTAAATTTTATTGTGTCACCTAAAGTATAACGCCATAATCCAGCATTTGTAGATATTACAGGAGCATAGTTTTTATTTAACTCTACTTCATCTAATCTTAAAGTTTTTGGATTTTCTTTCCCAACTTCAGATGCTTCTATAAATTCATAATAAATACCATAATCAAGCATCAATAAAAGTTCTTCTGAATTTTTTTGATCCTGTATCCCAAAGAAACCTTCTGTAGCATTATATAATTCCAAATAATTCATATCTGGATTACCAAACATATTTTTAAACTGTTCTCTATATGGATTAAAATTTACACCGCCATGAAAATAAACTTCCAAATTTGGCCATACCTCTACAATTGTTTTTTTACCTTTTATTTCAAGAACACGTTTCATTATTAATAACATCCAGGATGGAACACCTGCAAGACTAACCATGTTTTCATTAGAAGTAGTTTGTGCTAATTTTTCTAATTTTTCATCCCAATTTTCTAAGAGAGCAATGGATAAATCCGGAGCGCGAAAAAACTCTGCCCACATAGGTAAATTATTTATTACAATAGCAGATAAATCACCATTTTGTAATTCCTGACCATTTTGAAAATCAGTAACTAAACTTCCTGCAAGTGCTAAATTTTTTCCTGTAAATAGTTTTGTGTTTTCATGCAAAGTACAATGGATTGTAATCATGTCGCGCCCTCCATTATAATGACAATTATCTAAACTCTCTTCGCTTACAGGAATAAATTTACTTTTATCATTTGTTGTTCCAGATGATTTTGCAAACCATTTGATATCTGTATTCCATAAAATATTTTGTTCTCCTTTTCTAATTCTATCAATAAATGGTTTTAATGATTCATAATCTTGAATAGGAATTTTATTTCTGAATTGTTCAACATTCGAAATGTTTTTAAAATCATATTTTTTACCCCATTCAGTATCTTTTGCTGATGTTACAAGTTTTTTCAACCATTCATTTTGAACATCATACGGGTATTTCATAAACAATTCAATCTGATGCATCCTTTTACGCATCCACCAACTTGCTATGGAATTAAGTACTGACATTTTAATTAGTTATTAGTTCAATGGTTGATTAGGAAATCAACGAATCAATTTTTTTTATTTTTAAAATAATTCTCTATTTCTGACAATGTTTGTGTATTAAAACACATTTCTTTTGTAAGCATTCCTTTTCTTGCCACACAAGTACCGTAATACATATCGTGATATCCACTTTTTTCATGCGCATCAGGGTTGATAGAAATTTTCACACCCTTTTCAATACAATAGGGTATCCATCTCCAATCAATGTCCAAACGATATGGATGCGCGTTTAATTCAATAACAACATTGTTAGCAGCACAAGCATCAATTATTTTTTTATGATCAATTGGATAACCTGGACGAGATAATAATAATCTTCCTGTTGGATGCCCAAGAATGGTTGTGTATGGATTTTCAATTGCTTTTAGTAATCGGGCTGTTGCTTTTTCTTCATTCATTTTTAAATTTGAATGAACCGAAGCAACAATAAAATCAAATGATTTTAAAACATCTTCTTCATAATCCAAAGAACCATCATTTAAAATATCACTTTCTATACCTTTAAATATTTTAAACGGTGCAAGTTGTTTGTTCAACTCGTCAATTTCTTTATGTTGTTCAATAACTCTATCTGGTTTTAATCCTTCGGCATAAAAAGCAGATTGGGAGTGATCGCAAATTCCTAAATATTCATAACCCAATTCTTTACAGTATAAAGCCATGTCTTTAAGCGTATTCAAACCATCACTGTAGGTACTGTGATTATGCAAAATGCCTTTCAAATCAGCCACTTTAATCAATTCAGGAATTTTATTTTCTCTTGCTAATTCTATTGCAGAATTATTTTCTCTCAATTCTGGTTCAATAAATTGCAAATTATTAAATGAAAATATTTCTTGTTCACTTTTTAATTCTTCAGGAAATTTTAGATTATCAATATTAAACTCCGAACTATTGGTAGTTTCAAATAACCTTTTGTAAAAATCATTTTCGGAACACGTAATAATTTCAACTTTTACATTTCTTGTATTTTCAAAATCGTTAATATTAATCTCATCTTTACAAGCAATTAATATTTCTATTGAATCAATTATTTCGCATTTTCTACGCATAGCTCCTGTTAATGAAACCAATTGTGTTGCGTATTTATTTTTTAAGTATTCCACCAAATCAATTGCAAATTTTTCGACAGTAGCATAATGAAACTTGCCGATATTGTTTTGAAAAAATTCGATTTGTTTTTTTACTTCTGCTTGTGTTTTTGCTCCAAAACCTTTGAGTGTAATCAATCTATTTTCATTACAAGCATATAATAATTCTCCTACACTTTCTATATCCAATTCTTTCCACAACTGACGAACTTTTTTTGGGCCAATACCTTTTATTCCAAGCATTTCAATTACACCAATGGGTGTAATGTCTATCATCGCTTGTAGCTCTTTTAAATTGCCTGTTGATTGTAATTCAAATATTTTTGCTGCTATTCCTTTTCCTACACCTTCAATTTTTTCAAGTTCTTGCAAGGTTTTTCCTTCCAAATCAATATCTGTTTTGTCTAATTTATATGCAGCATTTGCAATGGATTTTATCTTGAATGGGTTTTCTTCATGAAGTTCCATTAACTGTGCAGTAATTTTTAATGCTTTTGCAATTTCTTCTGTAGTCATTCTAATTTAGAATTAAAATTGTAGCTTTGATTTGTACAAATATATTCAATAGAATACAATCATTTATGATTAAATCTTTACAATACTCCAACTACAAAAAATTTCTTTTTTTACTCGTACTCATTTTTGCCTTTTTTAACTCTCAATCACAAGATTTAAAGCGTATTCGAAAATTTGGGAAAAACAAAGGACATCTTAAAATGTATTTGTATGAGCCATCTTCTGTAAATAAAAATAAGCCTGCGCCAATGGTAGTAATGCTTCATGGTTGTTTACAATGTGCCGGAAAAGCTGCATCACAAACGGGCTGGAACAAATTAGCTGATGAATATGGTTTTTATGTTTTGTATCCACAGCAAAGAGCCACAAATAATCCTGAGAAATGTTTTAGATGGTATAAAAGAAAACACACCAATAAAAATCATGGAGAAAATGCTTCGATAAAGAGTATGGTTGATTTTATGAAGAAAAATTATTCTATTGATTCATCAAAAGTATTTATCACGGGTTTATCTGCGGGAGCTGCTATGAGTGTGATAATGATGGCAGATTACCCTGAAACATTTAATGCAGGGGCAATTTTTGCCGGAGGTGCTTATAAATCAGGGAATGGTTACATAAGTGCGGTAATGGCGATGGTAGGTTGGCGTGTAAAATCTGCCGAAAAGTGGGGAAATATTGTTCGAAAACAAAATCCTAATTATAGAGGCGAATATCCAAAAATGATAATCTATCAAGGCAACAGCGATATGATAGTGAATAAACGAAATGGTGTTGAGTTAATGAAACAATGGACAAATCTTCATCACATAGGCACCACTCCTACTTATACAATTAATCAATTTGCAAATATAAAAGACATAGAAAAAAACATTTACAAAAATGAAGCGGGGAAAGATGTTGTTCTTTTTTATAAAATAAATAAACTGAACCATGCTCTTTTAATAAATCCTGGAAGATGTAAGTATGAAGGCGGCAGAAGAGGTTTTTTTTCAAAAGACAAAAACTACAACTCTACCCTTTTTACAGCTTATGATTTTGGTTTAATTCCCACTCCAACTATTTCGGGGAAAAAAGAAGTGGAAGCAAATGAAAAAAATCTGACCTACTCTGCTCCTTTAAATCCAAACTCTACTTATGAATGGATTGTTCCTAACGGTTGTGAAATAGTAAAAAACGACAAAAGCAATTCTATAATTGTGAACTGGAATAATACTTCCGGTAATATTGACCTTGTAGAAATTGACTCCAATGGTTGTAAAAAGCAATACCATACATTGTTGGTTAAAGTGAAATAAAGCCTCAGATTCTTAGAGACGAAAATATGCTGGCACTATCAGCTAGCTTATAAATTTTATTTTTAGTCATTGCGAAGGAGGTACGACTGAAGCAATCTCTACACAATGCATTAATAATAGATTGCTTCGTTCCTCGCAATGACGAAAATATTCTCGATTACTGCCGATAAAATCGGGATGTACTGACAAACAGAAAATAAC
Organism: uncultured Chitinophaga sp.; assembly: GCA_964549315.1. GTDB lineage: Bacteria > Bacteroidota > Bacteroidia > 2-12-FULL-35-15 > 2-12-FULL-35-15 > 2-12-FULL-35-15. The sequence goes on from CAZJUY010000005.1 coordinate 60,308, forward strand.
CTAAATACTATTTTCAGTTTTTCTTGTTCTAACGGCAATATTTTACTAATTTTAGTGTTGTAATTGAAGTCTATAAATGAAAACCTATAAAGTCATACTTTTTGCTTCTGTAATTATTACAATACTTATTACGTCTTGTGCAAAGGAAAAATCATTTCCTCCTGAACCAAAGATTGAATTTTTGCATTATGTAAAGTATGCAAATGACTCTGCCGATTGTATTATTTCATTTAAAGATGGCGATGGTGATATTGGAATTGAACAAGGAGATACCATTTCAAAAGATGATTTTGTGATGAAATATTTATACAAAGGAACAGATGGTAATTTTCACCCATTTGATATTGTAGATACTACAGCAGTAATGGATACTCTATTTTATTCTTATCGAATCCCTTATTTAACACCTGATGGCCAATACAAAGCTTTGGATGGAGAAATAAAAGCAAAATTACGTGTGCCACCAATTTATGTTCCCGGACATACCATCGTTAAATTTGAAATTTATATACGTGACCGTGCTGGACATATGAGCAATAGAGTTCAAACAAATGAGATTAGTATTTAAATAAAAAACTCCGAAAAATTTTCGGAGTTTTTTATTTTATGCTTTCGCTTCAGCAGCTGCAATTTTCTTTTTCACACCTTCTGTAGTAATTGAGCCTGGTCGCTCAATTGGATGACCTAATGCTCTATCCCAAATTAAAGATGCTAAAACACCTAATGCACGTGAAACACCAAACAATACAGTATAAAATTCATGTTCTACCATACCGTAATGTGTCAACAATACACCAGAATGTGAATCTACATTTGGCCAAGGATTTTTAATTTTACCAGTTGCTTCTAATATTGGAGGAGCCACTTTGTAAATCATTTGTACAATCTCACACAAATCATCAGCACCTTGAGGTTTAATGTATTTTAAATAAAAATCTTGTTGTGCAGAAAAACGAGGATCTGTTTTACGCAACACGGCATGCCCATATCCTGGAACAACTTTTCCTTCTTTTAATGTTTTTTTAATATAATCTTCAATTTGTTTTTCTGTTGGTAATCCTCCACCTAATTCTTCACGCAATTCCAATATCCAACTTAGTACTTCTTGATTTGCCAATCCGTGTAAAGGGCCAGCCAAACCATTCATTCCTGCAGCAAATGCCAAATACGGGTCGCTCAATGCAGAACCAACCAAGTGTGTTGTATGTGCAGAAACATTTCCTCCTTCATGGTCAACATGTATGGTCATATACATACGCATTAAACGTTTCATATCAAACTCTTCGTAACCCAACATATGTGCTAAGTTTGCAGCCCAGTCTAATTTTGGATCTGGTTCAATGTGTTCTCCATTTTTATATTTTCTACGATAAATATATGCTGCAACGCGTGGTAAACGAGCAATCAGATTCATTGAATCTTCATACACATAATCCCAATAGTCTTTTTTATTAATTCCTTTTTTATATGCAGCTGCAAAAATTGATTCTGTTTGCATTGCCATAATTGCAACAACAAACTGTGTCATTGGATGTGTAGAGTTTGGTAATTTATCCAACACATCAAAAACGTGTTTTGGAACAATTGCTCTGCGAGCCCAGTTATTGCTCAAACTCAAAACATCATCATGTGTAGGCAATTCACCTAGTAGCATTAAATAAAAAATACCTTCAGGCAATGGTTCTGTACCTCCTGGAGCTTTCGGAAGTTTTTCACGCAACTCAGGAATTGTGTATCCTCTAAAGCGAATACCTTCTTCAGGATCTAATTTAGATGTTTCAGTAACTAAACCAACCATCCCTTTCATTCCTTGATATACTTGAGCTACAGTATACTCACCTAACTTCACATCACCTTTTTCTTTAATGATTTGTTTCACCTCAGCCGCCATAGGGCCAGCTTTTTCAGCAAATTTTTCTTTTAATGTATCCATGTTTTATTTTGAAATAATGTATTCCGACTCTGTCCGAAAGATAAATGCTTTTTGTGAGATTAAAAAAAATCTAACAAAATTTATTTTTTCTTAATGTATTTAAACTCTCTTCCCCAGTATCTTGCTGTATCTCCTAGCTGTTCTTCTATACGCAATAATTGATTGTATTTAGCCATACGGTCAGAACGAGAAGCAGAACCTGTTTTTATTTGTCCACAATTTAAAGCAACTGCTAAATCAGCAATTGTTGCGTCTTCTGTTTCCCCCGAACGATGGCTCATTACTGATGTATATGAATTTGTATGTGCTAATTGAACGGCATCAATTGTTTCTGATAAAGAACCAATTTGGTTTACTTTTACCAAAATTGAATTAGCAACACCTTGGTCAATTCCTTGTTTTAGCCTTTTTACATTTGTAACAAACAAATCATCTCCAACTAGCTGAACCTTATCGCCAATTTTATCACTTAATAATTTCCAGCCTTTCCAATCGTCTTCTGCTAAACCATCCTCAATTGATAAAATTGGATATTTTTTTGTCCATTTTGCCCAATAATCAACCATTTCGGCTGGTGATAATTTATCTCCACTTGATTTTTTAAAATGATACACTTTTTCTTTTTCAATATAAAATTCAGATGAAGCAGCATCCATTGCTATATAAATATCTTCTCCTGGTTTGTATCCTGCTACTTCAATTGCTTTTAAAACAGATTCAATTGCTTCTTCATTTGATTTTAGGTTAGGAGCAAATCCACCTTCATCACCCACATTGGTTGAATAGCCTTTATCTTTTAATACTTTTTTAAGGTGATGAAAAACTTCTGTTCCCATTCTAATTGCATCCGAAAAATTAGTTGCGCCAACAGGCATAATCATAAATTCCTGAAAGTCGATGCTATTATCAGCATGAGAACCACCATTGATAATATTCATCATTGGGATAGGCAATAAGTTTGCATTTACACCACCAACGTAACGGTATAATGGCTGACGAGCTTCTTCTGCAGCTGCTTTAGCACAAGCAAGAGAAACACCTAAGATTGCATTGGCTCCTAAATTTCCTTTGTTTTCGCTTCCATCCAATTCAATCATTTTTTGGTCAATAGCATTTTGGTCAAAAACGTACATTCCACTTAATGCCTCACGAATGGCGGTATTTACATTGTTTACAGCTTTTAAAACACCTTTACCTAAATAATAACCTTTGTCTCCATCGCGTAATTCCACTGCTTCATGAATTCCAGTAGATGCTCCAGAAGGAACAGCAGCTCTACCCAAAACTCCTTGGTCTGTGATTACATCTACTTCCACTGTTGGATTACCTCTTGAATCTAAAATTTGTCGTGCTTGAACACTCGCTATAAATCCCATATTGATTGTGTTTTTTGAAAAAAATTACTGAATAAATGTCCTTTTTAAAGGCAGTTCAAAATTAGAAATAAAACCCGATTTAAAGGCTGATTTTTATCAACATTTTATGAATGATTCGTATCTTTTAGATTATACCTGCGTTATGCTGACAATAAGATGAAAAAGATAATATTATTCTGCTTTTTAACTATTGCATTCGCAACTGTTGCTCAAGATAAAAGAGGAACAATTAAAGTTGTAAAACCAAAAGATACTGTTAATCAAAATCCCATTCTAATTATTCCCAATGAAATTACTGATACCATAAAAATAAACAATGCTACTTTTAAAATTGTTTTACCAAAAGAATATAAATCGAAATGGATGCCAAAAATATTAAACGGAGGATTTGTCTTAGTAGATGAAAAAGGAAAAATATCCGACAACGGAATTACAAGTTGTGTTTTTAGTTTAATGATTAAAGGCCGGGTGACTGAATACTATTCTCACAATTCCTTATATGTACCTATGATATATGCAGTAAGCAATAATAAAAATTTAATAGGGAATCAAATGATAATTAGTTCCTTGGAGGGAACAACACCAGGTGGTGTTACGTTGAAGAATATTATTCCTTATTTTTATTTGGAAAGAATTAGATAAATTATAAATCTTTTGCCTGAGCTATTAATTCTGCCACATCGAGTACTTTTACTTTATCTTCTTTATTAAAATGTTTTACTCCATCGGTCATCATTGTATTGCAAAATGGGCAACCTACCGCAATAATATCTGGATTAAGAGCTAGAGCTTCTTCGCTACGCTCCACATTTACTTCTTTGTCTCCCTTTTCTGCTTCTTTAAACATTTGCGCACCACCTGCTCCACAACACAAGCCGTTTGCACGGCTGCGTTTCATCTCCATTAATTCAGCATCTAAATTTATCATCACCGAGCGTGGTGCTTCGTACACATCATTTGCTCTCCCTAAATAGCAAGGGTCATGAAAAGTAATTTTTTTCCCTTTGAAATTTCCGCCTTCAATTTTTATTCTTCCACTATCAAGTAATTCTTGTAGTAGCTGAGTATGATGTACAACTTCATAATTTCCCCCTAAAGTAGGGTATTCATTTTTTAATGTATTAAAGCAATGCGGACAACCTGTAACTATTTTTTTTATTTCATAACCATTTAAAACTGTTATGTTATTCATTGCTTGCATCTGAAATAAAAACTCATTTCCTGCACGCTTTGCAGGATCTCCGGTACAGCTTTCTTCAACCCCAAGTACTGCAAATTTAACGTTTGCATGATTTAATATTTTCACAATTGCTTTGGTGATTTTTTTTGCTCTATCATCAAAACTACCAGCACAACCTACCCAAAATAAAATTTCAGGAGATTCGCCTTTTGCAATGTAATCGGCTACTGTTGGAACATTCAATTGTTGATTCCCGATTGTTGATTGTTGATTCTCACTCATTGTGTAATTCCTTTTAAACTATTTGAAGCTGTTCTTCTTGATACCACAAAAATTGAAGTCAATTCATTCGCTTCTTTTAAAACACCTGAAACATTTTCTTTATTAATAAGATTTTTATCAATGATTAGCTGAAGCCAAAATTCAGACTCATCTGCCTCTTCCACTACAATACTAATTTTAGCAACGAAACTTGCCTTTGATTGTGCGTGACAAGTAGCCCTATAATTTGCCGCAATTGATGTTGATGATCTAATCAGCTGACCCTTAACATGGTTCCCTAAATAATTATTTGGCAATTGCATACTTAAATCAATACATGAATATGCAAACTTTTTCGTTCTCTCAATTAAATCATTCTTCATCATTCACAATTCAACATTCAACATTTTTACTACTTTTCAAATACTTCTATTGTTACTTCTTTTTGAATTAAATCTGTAAATCGTCCTTCATACCTTGTTGCACGAACCATGTGATTGTCAATCCAATGATAATTGCCGCCTCTTGGTTTACCCATCAATAAGCCATGATATTTAAATCCATTTTCTGCTAACCATTTTTCTGTTACCAATCTATGCTCTTCTGTACGTGATGTAAAAAAAGTAATAATATGTCCTTCGTCAAACCATTTGTTTAATGTAAACAATGCTTCTGGGTACAACTCTGCTGTTGCCATACGTTCAGGTTGTTCGTTTGGGATATCATCGCAAATTGTACCATCAATATCTATTAAATAATTTTTTACATGCGATGGCAATACAGGGCTAATCAATTGTCCATTTTCTTCTTTTTCTATCAGCTTCATTTTACTTTGTATTTATTTGAGCTAATTATCATAATGCCAAATTAGCTAGTTATCATATTAATTTTTATTCGTTTTTCCAGTTCAATCTATCTACTGGCGAAAATTGCCAAGGTGCTCCATTGTTCTCAATATTTGTAAACATCATATTTAATTCTGTTGGCGCAGCACTCTGTTCCATCACCAAATATCTTCTCATATCCACAATAATACTAAGTGGGTCAATATTCACAGGACATTCTTGAACACAAGCATTGCAAGAAGTACAAGCCCATAGTTCTTCAGCACTTATATAATCTCCAAGCAATGCTTTTCCATCGTCTTTAAATTCTCCTTTGTTTGCATCTATATTTTTTCCTACTTCATCCAATCTATCTCTTGTATCCATCATTATTTTACGTGGAGATAATTTTTTGCCCGTAATATTTGCGGGACATGAAGATGTACATCTACCACACTCTGTACAAGTGTATGCATCTAACAATTGTTTCCATGATAAATCAGCAACATCTTTTGCTCCAAAACGCATAGGTACATTGGGATCTGCAGGAGGTGGAGTAAATGAAGGATCAAAAATTGCTTTTACCTCATTTGTAACAGAAGTCATATTTGTAAATTCTCCTTTTGCTTTTAAATTGGAAAAAAAAGTATTTGGAAAAGCTAAAAGAATATGAAAATGTTTGGAGTAAGGTAAAAAATTTAAAAACCCCAAAACCATTACTATGTGCCCCCACCAGCCAATGCGCTCAATAATATGCAATGCATGTTCACTCATGCCACCAAAAAATAATGGACCAATATGTGAACTTATTGCTAATCCAAATGAACCATCTCCTAAGTTTTCGGCATGGGAAATACCTCTTGAATAAAGCACTTCATCTGCTCCATTCATCATAAAAATAAAACAGATTAATGTTATTTCAGCAATCAAAATAAGATTAGCATCTAGTTTTGGCCAACCATTTAATTCACTTTGTACTAAACGCGGGACTTTCAATAAATTTCTTCTTGATAAAAATGCAACAGTTCCTATAAAAGCCAGAACCGAAAGTATTTCTATAAAACTTAACATGAAAGTGTAGAATCCCCCTAAAGCAGGACGAAATATCCTATGTTTACCCAGCACTCCATCAAAAATAATTTCGATGAGTTCGATTTGAGTAATAATAAATGCTGCATATAAGAAAAAATGAAGTATAGCAGGAATTGGTCTTGCAAACATTTTTTTTTGCCCAAATGCCACAAGAGTCATAGTTTTTACTCGTTCAGAAAAATTATCTTTTCTATCAATGTCTTTCCCCAATAAAATATTGCGTCTGATTTTTAAAACGTTTTTCGCAAAAAAAACAGAGCCTCCAACAAATAATAAAATGAAAATAATACTTGAAATCATACAATACGAGTTTCTAAAACATCAAACTGAAACAAAAAATTAATCCTTTGGTTTGTTTCTATCTTTTCGGCCAAACACAGAAATATGGACATACCGCTCTGGATTTATTCTTAAATCTTTTAGTAATTTATCTAGATCTTCAGAAGATTTATCTAATTTTCTATACAAACTATCATTGTTTACTAATAAACCTAAAGAACCTTCTCCCTTGTTAATTTTAGTCATTATACTAGATGCTTGAGCCAAGGTAACATCAGCATTATAAATTGCTTGTTTCAAATTTGATTGTGCAAGGGAGTCGCTTATATTTGAAAAATTTTGAATCACATTTGCAAGCTTATCACTATTATTGTCCAATGTGGTAGCAAGGTGATTAATTTTGGTTAGAATATTAGAAATTTTTGTTTTCTCTGATGCTACCAAAGTATCTAATCTATATGATGTTACCGCAAGAGAAGATATTGCATTTTTTATATTTTCAAAACTCTTTGCTAAATTTTGACGAGCATTTTCGTTAAAAACTTGTTGTACAACGATCATTACAGAATCAATTGATGCTATCAATCCTTCTGCTTTTTTCTGTAAAGGCGCAATTGTTTTATTAACTGCAGCTTTTAAATTATCTTCCTGGTCAGATTTTAAAGTGTCTCTAGAAGAAGCATATATTTTATCATCACCCAAAATAAGTTGTATTGCTTTTGAACCCAACAAATCCGAACTAACTACACGAGCAATAGAATTTTTTGGAATTTGTATATCATCATCGTTTAAAATAAGTGTAACTAAAACTTTTCCTGAATTATCATTTGCAAATTGAATGTCGCCCACCATACCTACACGAAATCCATTTATTAATAATGGGTTAGCTTCAACCAATCCGTCAATATCAGTATAAACAGCATAAAATTCACGTTGAGAAGAAAAAAAGTTTTTGCCTTTTAGGAAACTAAAGCCATAAATAAAACAAGCTATAGCAATGGTAGTAACTATTCCAACTTTGGCTTCTTTTGATAATTTCACTTTTTTGTTTGTTTGTTTTATTTCAGAGCAAATTTAATGATTTATAACTAATGGCGAGTAAAAAAATTGCTTTAATACAATAAAAAAATCCCCTGAAAATATCAGAGGATTTTTTGAAAGTATAAAGTTTTTTTATTGTATTCTAACAGTAACATGGTCCTTTTTCCCAGGCTCATCAACTCTAAGAATTCCAGTTCCTGCCATTCCTGGGTAAGTTGCTTTAGTAGCAGCTATATTAAAAATTGCAGGTAATTTAATTTCAAAAGTAACCATACCGCTACCATCAGTAATTCCATCATAAGTAACTTGCCCGTTTGGAGCATACAATTTAACTGTAGCACCAGCAACTAAAACTCCGGCTGTATCTGTAACACTTACTTTCCCTTCACATGTTTCTTTTTTTCTACAAGAACTTGCTACAGTACCAATAAGCAATAATGCCAAAACCGACAATGTTGTTATTTTAAAAGTTAAATTTTTCATTGCTATATATTGTTATATTTTTATGTTTGATTTTATAATTGTAATACTAACTTTACAATAAACAAATTTAACCATTTATTATGAATTACAAAAAAAGTTTAGCCCTTTTTTCTATTATAACCGCCTTTTTATTTGGTTTTTCATCTTTTATTGTACAAAATAATGGCGAAAAAGAAATTTTAATTTTAATTCAAACCAATGTGGGTAATATTAAAGTAAAGCTTTACAATGAAACTCCTAAACACCGTGATAATTTTATAAAGCTTGTAAAAGAACATTATTATGATAGTGTTTTATTCCACAGATGTATTCAAAATTTTATGATACAAGGTGGCGACCCCGATTCAAAAAAGGCAAAACCATTTGTACAACTTGGCGAAGGTGGTCCAGGCTACACTATTCCTGCTGAATTTAACGAGAAATTATTTCACAAAAAAGGTGTTTTGGCTGCTGCTCGCGAAAGCGATTTAGAAAATCTAAAACAAGAATCATCTGGTTCACAATTTTATATTGTTCAAGGAAAAGTTTTTAAAGACTCATTACTAAAAAATGTATTGGCAAAGCGAATTACTAAAATGAAATTGTTTAATGAAATTGCAAATCGGGAAGAGAACAAAAATATTGTTCTTAAGTATCAAACCTTTGTGAAAGCTCAAAAGAATGATAGCGCTGCTTTTTATTACAATCTAATTGATAAAAAAGTAGAAACAGAATTTTCGTCTGTTCCTTTATATAAATTTTCCGATGAACAAATCAAAGCTTATACAACAGTTGGCGGAACACCTCACTTGGATGGTAGTTATACTGTTTTTGGAGAAGTAGTTGAAGGGATAGAAATAGTAGAAAAAATTGCTGCTCAACAAACCGATGCAAATAACCGACCAATGGCTGATATAAGAATTCTTGAAATGTCAATAATTCCTTAAATTCGCAGAATAATAAAATAAGTGATGAAAAATAAAATTGAAGATTTACTAAAAGAGATTGAAGACTTTGCTGCTACTAACAAAGAACATGTTGAAGAATTTAGAGTGAAACTATTAAGTAAAAAAGGTAAAGTAGCTGAACTTTTTGATGAATTTAAAACGGTTACTCCTGAAATAAAAAAAGAAGTTGGGCAAATGCTTAACCAACTAAAAGGAAAAGCCCAAGAAAAGTTAGATGTTTTAAAAGAAAAATTTGAAGACATAAAAGATGATACTTCAAATGATACGGACTTAACATTACCTGCTGAAAAAACGCAAATTGGCTCTCGCCATCCATTATCAATAGTTAAAAATCAGATTGTCGAAATTTTTTCAAAAATTGGATTTACAGTTTCTGATGGACCAGAAATAGAAGATGATTGGCACAACTTTACTGCATTAAACACTCCAGCCGATCATCCTGCCAGAGACATGCAAGACACGTTTTATATAAATGAAAACCCAGATATTGTTTTGCGTACACAAACGTCATCTGTGCAAGTTCATATCATGGAAAATAGCAAGCCTCCCATTAGAACTATTTCTCCTGGAAGAGTTTACAGAAATGAAGCTATTTCGGCTAGAGCACACTGCCAGTTTCATCAAGTAGAGGGATTATACATCGACAAAAATGTATCCTTTGCTGATTTAAAACAAACATTATTATATTTTTCAAAAGAAATGTTTGGTGAGAAAACTGAAATACGTTTACGACCATCATTTTTTCCTTTTACAGAAATAAGTGCCGAAATGGATATTTCTTGTCCGTTCTGCAAAGGCAGTGGTTGTAACATATGCAAAGGTGCTGGCTGGGTAGAAATTTTAGGCTGCGGAATGGTTGACCCAAAAGTATTAGATAATTGCGGAATAGACAGCACACAATATAGTGGCTTTGCATTTGGAATGGGTATAGAACGTGTTGCTATGTTAAAATACCAAGTTAAAGATTTGCGCCTGTTTTTCGAAAATGATGTTCGATTTTTAAAACAATTCAAATCAGTTATTTAATTTATTCTGATGAGTTTAAGTAGGCTTGAACAGTTGCTTGAAATGCTTAAATCTGAACCAGAGGATTCATTTTTGAATTACGCTTTAGCATTAGAATACGCCAACCTAAATCAGCTAAATAAAGCTATTGAAATCATTGAAGAAGTGTTAAAAAAAGATAAAAATTATCTTGGTGCTTATTACCAATTAGGACAATTTTACGAACAGGCAAACGACACAGAAAAAGCCATTGTGACCTACAATAATGGCATCCAAATGGCAAAAGAACAAAAGAATAACAAAACTCTTGCTGAACTGAATCAAGCCTTATTTTTGATTGAAGATTAAAATAAATTTCAAAATAATTTGTTCTTCTAAAAAATCAATCTACATTTAACAAATGTAAAAAAACTTATATTTTTAAATTAAGCTTTAGCACACCATCAAATTAATTATAAACTAAATTTTATGAAAAAATTATTTCTACTCCTAGTAACGGTATCAATGTTACTAAGTTCAAACATCTCTGTTGCCAACAACGACAATATGAAAAAAGGCTGGGAAGCTTTTATGGCAAACGACAGAGAAAAAGCTATTAATTATTTTAAGGATGCAGCAAATGATGCAGATACAAAAGATGATGCAAACCTTGCATTAGCTATGGCTTACAGGGCAATGAGCAAAAGAGAAGAGGGCTTTAAAGCGATGATGAATTTCTACAAATCATCACCAAATCCTTATCCTTATTTTTATGCATTATGGTCGTCTAGCTCTTTGTTTGATGGTTATGGAAAAAAGTCAAAAGAAGAACTTGCACTATTAAATAGTATTTTATTAGATAAAAGAGCAAACAGTTTGATAAAAGCACAGGTTCATTCAATGATTGGATATCATTATAGTGCTATTGGTGACTTTAAAAAAGCAAATGCTGAATTTGCATTATTAGGTTCAATTAATAATTGGCAAGTAACTGGAACATTTGATAATATTTCTGCAAGCGGATTTAATAAAGATTTTAAAGTTTTAGAAAATCCAAAATCAGATGCACAATTTGAAAACAAAGTTGGAGCAAAAGTTTCTTGGTTCGAAATAAAAGACATACGTACCGACAGATGGTTTGACTTTAATTATCATTTCGCTTTTTCAAATTCGATTATGTATGCTCAATCATTTGTAAATAGTCCTGCCGATCAAGAAGTAATATTAAAAGCTGGGATGTCAGGCTCTATGAAAATTTGGGTAAATGATTTCTTAGTAATATCTGAACAAGAAGAAAGAAATGCTGATTTGGATGTATTCTCTTACAAAGTAAAATTAAACAAAGGTTACAATCGTATTCTTGTTCAAATAGGTGAAAGTGAAGTGGACAGAGCAAATTTCATGGTTCGATTTACGGATTTAAATGACAATGTATTAACTAATCTTACTGCATCTGCAAGTTACCAGCCATATACAAAAGCTACAGAATACAAATTAGAATCTACAAATTTATTTGCTGAAGATTTTTTTAATGAAAAACTGAAGAAAAATCCAGAAAGCTTTATTGATTTATTATTGTTAGCAGAAACGTATGTTAAAAACGATAAAATGTATGATGCGCGCAAAGCATATACAAAAGCAAAAGCATTGGCTCCAACTTGCTCTTATGTTTCTATTCGTTTACTAGAAGTGTATGATAGAGATGGAAACAACACTGAATACACTACCGAACAGGAGAAAATAAAAAAGAATGACCCAAAAAGTTTGTATGCACTTAACTTAACATACAACGAAGCAAAGAAAAAAGAAGACTATAATAAAGCAGAAGAGATTTTAGATGAAATCATTCGTCTTTATGGTTCAAACATGAGTACCGATTTGAAAAAAATTGATATGATTGCTCAGAAAAAAAACCAAGATGTAATCATTAAAGCAGTGAATGATTTATACAAAAAATATTCGGATGATTATTCTGTAATGGCATTAAAATATGTGTTAGAGACTCAACTTTCAAAAGATTTAGCTAAAGCAAATGCTATTTTAAAGAAATACATGGCAACCAATTATTCAGATGATGTAATTACTACACTTGCTGATAATTATTTTAAACTAGGAAATATTAATGAAGGAATAAAATTGTATCAAATGCGAGTTACCAATCGCCCTTACGTAATTGGTAATTATGGCGATATGGCTGATATTTATGAAGCAAAACAAGATTATGCTACAGCGTTAAAATATCGTCAAGAAAGTTTAAATAGAGCATTATACCATGGTTATTATTACAACCAACTTGGTAAACTTTATGAAGCACTAAATAAAACAAGTGATGCAAGAGATGCTTATCAAAAAGCAATTTACTATGAGCCAACAAATTATAGTGCACGTAAACAATTAGCGATTTTGGATGGAAAAAAAGATTTGTTCGATAATTTTCAATCAGAAGATGTATATGAAATTTTTAAAAATTCGCCATCAAAAACAGACTTTCCAGATGACAATAGCATTATTCTTTTGCATGACAGACAACGTATTGTTTTTAAAGAAGGAGCTAACGAAGAAAAAACAGAAATTTTAATTAAAGTTTTTGATCAAGCAGGAATTGATGCTTGGAAAGAATACTCTGTTGGTTATAATGGATATACACAACGTTTGGTAGTTGACAAAGCAGAAGTGTTAAAAGCAAATGGAAACAGAATAAAATCTGAATACAGTAGTGATTATTTTGTATTCACGAACCTTGAACCAGGAGATGCAATACATTTATCTTATAAAATAGAAAATTATAATTCTGGTAAAATGGCCTTGCATTTTTGGGATGATTTTAATTTTAATTATTTTATTCCTTGCCAACTTGCGCGCTATAGTTTAATGGTGGCAGACAATAAAACATTTACTTATAATGTTACAAATAGCGACATGAAGCCCACAACTGAGGATGTTGATGGATTTAAAAAATATACTTGGGAATTAAAAAACAGTCCTTCTTTTAAATCAGAAAGTGTAATGCCACCACTAAATCAAATTTCTACACGATTGGAATTATCTTCTATTCCTGATTGGCAATTTATTGCTAACTGGTATTCCGATTTAGCATCAACAAAAGCAAAATCAGATTTCGAAGTTCAAGAAACAGTTCAACAATTATTTAAAGACAAAAAGAACTTATCTGAACTAGAAAAAGCAAGAATCATTTACGATTACATTGAAAAAAATATGACTTACAGCAATGTATCATTTATGCATAGTGCTTTGGTTCCACAAAAAGCATCACGTGTAATCAGTACAAAAATGGGTGATTGTAAAGATTTTTCAACCCTATTTGTTGCAATGGCAAAAGAAGTTGGTTTAAAAGCAAACTTAGTTTTGGTAAACACCCGTGATAATGGGGAACGTGTTATGAACCAACCAACAATTGATTTTAACCACTGTATTGTTCAAACACAGTTGGATGGTAAAACATATATGGTTGAATTAACAGACCAAAAGCTTTCGTTTGGTACTATACCTTCTTACTCAAAAAATTCAACATGTTTGGTAATTCCAAAAGAAGGAGAACAAATAAAATCTGAACTTTCTACAATAAAAAGTGTAAATAGACCATTGAATGCTTCGTACAGAGAATCTACTATCTCTTTTAATACTGCAGACATGATTGTAGATAGAAAAACAATTAAAAGTGGGGAGTATGCTCGTCAAACAAGAGGAAGTTATGCCGATGTCGGAAAAGACAAACAAGAAGAATACATGACAAAAGCAATAAGTAAAGATTTTACATCACCTGTAAAATTAAACTCACTTTCTTTTGTAACAGATTTAAAAACATTAGCCGATAGTGTTGGATACAATTATACGTTTACTGCAAAAAGTGCTGTAACAGATTTTTCTGGAATTAAATTATTCAAATTACCATGGGCTGATTCTCAAAATTATTTGGAATATTTAACTCATGAAAATCGTAAATTCCCTTTCAACTTATGGGAGCTTACATCGTCTGAGTATGAAACAGAAACAATTACAATTGAAATTCCAAAAGGAAAAACATTGGCAGAACAACCAAAACCTGTGAAGTTAAGTTGTGGGGCTGCTGAATACAATTTAACATATAAAGTAACACCAACAAAAGTAACTATCACTAGAACATTAAAAATAAATAACGATGAAGTGAGTGTGAAAGATTATCCTCAAATAAAAGAATTTTTAAATAAAGTAATTGAAGCGGATAGCAAACAATTTGGGTTTAAAAATGCTGCGGGAGCCGCAGCACAATAGAAAATAATTTTTTATTAAAAAACTCTCGCAACTAATTTAGCTGCGAGAGTTTTTTATTTATGATAGTTCTCACTCTTAAAATGAACAAGAATATTAATTTGTAACTTTGCAAAAATATTTTTTAAATGAAAAAAGTAGCATTAATTATTCTTGATGGTTGGGGAATTGGAGATGGTTCAAAATCGGATGCAATAACACAAGCAAACACTCCTTTTGTAGATAGTTTATATAAAAAATATCCCTACTCAAAACTTTTAACATCTGGAGAAGAAGTGGGTTTACCTGATGGACAAATGGGGAACTCTGAAGTGGGACATTTAAACATTGGTGCAGGAAGAATTGTATATCAAGATTTAGCATTAATTCATAAAGCTGTACGTGAAAAAACAATTGATAAGCACCCCGTACTTTTAAAAGCATTTGATTACGCAAAACAAAACAACAAATCAGTTCATTTTATTGGTTTAGTTTCCGAAGGCGGTGTGCATTCATCTCAAGCACATTTACATCATTTATGTGATATGGCAGCAAAGCATAATCTTGAAAATGTTTTTATACATGCATTTACAGATGGTAGAGATACTGACCCTAAAAGTGGTTTGGGTTATTTAACAAACTTGCAAAATCATATAGATAAAACAAAAGAAGGGGTTATAAAAATTGCAAGTGTTATTGGAAGATATTATGCAATGGATAGAGATAAACGATGGGAGCGTGTAAAATTAGCTTACGATTTATTAGTTGAAGGTAAAGGAGAAAAAACAACTACTATTTTAAAAGCAATTGAAAATTCCTATGCAAACAATATTACTGATGAGTTTATTAAACCAATTGTACATACTGATGAAAAGGGTAATCCTTTGGGGATAATAAAAAAGGATGATGTAGTTATTTGTTTTAATTTTAGAACAGACCGCTGCCGTGAAATCACACAAGTGCTTACACAACAAAACATGCCAGAGTTTGAAATGCACACACTTCCTCTCTATTATGTAACACTTACGAATTATGATAATACCTTCAAAAATGTTCATGTAGTTTACGATAAAGACAATTTATCATTAACACTTGGAGAAGTATTAGAAAAAAACAATAAAACACAAATACGAATAGCCGAAACGGAAAAATATCCTCATGTTACCTTTTTCTTTTCAGGTGGCAGAGAAAAAGAATTTAATGGAGAAAAACGAATTATGGTTGCTTCACCTAAAGTAGCTACTTATGATTTACAACCAGAGATGAGTGCTATTGAATTAACAAATGCTATTCTTCCTGAAATTGAAAAAGAAACAAGCGACTTTATTTGTTTAAACTTTGCAAATGCAGATATGGTTGGACATACCGGAGATTATAATGCAGTAATAAAAGCTGTTGAAACAGTGGACGCTTGCACACAAAAAATTGTTGAATTAGGAATAAAACACAACTATTCTTTTATCATTATTGCCGACCATGGTAATTCTGATTTTATGATTAATCCCGATGGTAGCCCAAATACAGCACACACAACCAATCCTGTACCTTGCATTTTAATTGATACTGATTATAAAAAAATTAAGAATGGAAGATTAGCAGATGTAGCACCAACGATTTTGAAATTACTTGGTGTTAAGCAACCGAAAGAAATGACTGGGGAAGTATTGATATAAAAGAAGCCCGAAGAAAATCTTCGGGCTTCTTTTATATTTATAATTATTTTTTTAAATAGAACTTGCCCCCAACATCAAAACAGGATTTTCTAAGTTATGTTTTAATGTTTGTAAAAATGCTGAGCCAACTGCTCCATCTACTACACGGTGATCACAAGAAAGTGTTACTTTCATAATATTTCCAGGAACAATTTGTCCGTTTTTAACTACCGGAGTTTGTTTAATACCACCAACAGCTAAAATACAAGCATCTGGAGGATTAATAATAGCAGTAAATTCTTCGATACCAAACATTCCTAAATTAGAGATAGTAAATGTATTTCCTTCCCAATCGCTTGGTTGCAATTTTTTATCTTTTGCTTTTACAGCATAATTTCTTACTTCTGTTCCTATTTGTGTTAATGTTTTGCCATCAGCAAAACGAATAACTGGAACCAGCAACCCTTCTTCTACTGCCACTGCCACACCAATATGAATGTGGTGGTTGTAACGAATTTTATCACCCAACCATGAAGCATTTACTTTCGGATGTTTACGTAAACTAGCAGCTACTGCTTTAATCACCATATCATTAAATGATATTTTAATTCCTGCAATAGTATTGATTGCTTCACGAGCTTTTACCGCTTCATCCATATCAATTTCCATTGTTAAATAGAAATGCGGAGCAGAAAATTTGCTTTCACCCAATCGTTTCGCAATTGTTTTGCGCATTTGTGAAACAGGTTCTTCGGTATAACTTTCTACACCAACAAATGCAGGCATTGAACCGCCATTTGATTTAAAATTATCGATATCACGTTTTACAATTCTTCCGCTATCACCACTTCCACGCAATGCAGAAATACTAATTCCTTTTTCTTCCGCCAACTTTTTTGCAAGAGGAGAAATTTTTGTTCTTGAACTGTTGTTAGTTGGTAGTTGTTGGTTGGTAGTTGTTGAAACTGTTTTCGATTCTACTTTTTCAGCAACAACCTCAACCTTTGCACTTTCTGACGTTGAACTTTGAACTTGTTTATCCGCTTCAATAATTGCCGCCACATCTTCTCCTCCTTTTCCAAGAATTGCTAAAATAGAATCTACCGGAGCACCTTTGCCTTCTTGAACTCCTATATGCAAAATAACACCATCTTGAAATGATTCAAATTCCATGGTAGCTTTATCAGTTTGAATATCTGCTAATAATTCTCCTGACTTTACTTTATCGCCTACTTTTTTATGCCATTTAGCAACCACACCTTCTGTCATTGTATCGCTTAGTTTTGGCATACGAACTATCTGAACTGTATCTGGAATTTTAACTGCTACTTTTTTCTCTGCAACTGGATCGGCAACTTTTGAACTTTCCAACTTTGAACTTTGAACTACCGCTTTACTCTCCACTCCATTGCCCACTTGAGCCGCTAATAAAGCGGTTATATCTTCCCCTTCTTTTCCTAAAATAGCAAGAATAGAATCAACAGGAGCACCTTTGCCTTCTTGAACTCCAACATGAAGTAAAACTCCATTTTGAAAAGATTCAAATTCCATCGTAGCTTTATCAGTTTCAATATCAGCAAGCACTTCACCTGATTTTACTTTGTCACCTACTTTTTTATGCCATTTAGCAACAACCCCATCGGTCATTGTATCACTTAATTTGGGCATTCGAACTATTTCTGCCATATTCTCTTTTTGAAATTATAAATTATAAATGATGAATTATAAATTAATTACCTCGAATAATTTTTTAATTGTTGCCTTGCGATGTTTTTACGATTGCTGTTAAAATATTTACAATCTCATCTATTTCTTTTAATTCTTTTTTGTAATCATAACTTACCATTTGACTTTTGTCTAAAAGTCTCAACCAATATTTTGACTCCCTTGCTTCTTTCAAAGAAATTCCCATTTTAGCAGTAAATTCTTTTTTAGATATTGCTCCAATCGCCTCTTCCACATTTGCCCCTATACTTGTTCCTGCTCTCAACAATTGCTTTGACAAAACGTATTCTTTATTTTCCGTTAAGTACCTATATAATTTTATCGTAGTCAGTGAAAATTCAAATGATTTCGTTAAAATCGGATTATCTTTCCCCATAGATACTCTTCATCTATAATTTATAATTCATCATTTATAACTACACTACTCAACGATATACGGATAATCATCCTGAACATAAACATCTTTATACAATTCATCAGCCGTTGGATAAGGTGAATCTTCACCAAATTTCACCGATTCAGCAACAATATCATCCACTTTTTGTTCAATCGCTTCAACTTCTTTATCACTTAACCATTTATTTTTTTTGATAGTCGCAAGTACCTTTTCAATTGGGTCTTGCGCTTGATATTCTTTTACTTCGTCTTTTGTTCTGTATGTTTGTGCATCACTCATAGAGTGCCCTTTGTAACGATATGTTTTCATTTCTAACAAAGTAGGTCCATCCCCTTTTCTAGCACGAATTACTGCTTCTTCTATTGCCTCATGAACTGCTTCGCAAGTCATTCCATCAACTGGTTTTGCAGGCATATCATACGCTAAACCTAGTTTCCATAAGTCATGCACATTGGATGTACGCTCAACAGATGTTCCCATTGCATAATTATTATTCTCAATAATAAAAATCACAGGTAATTTCCAAAGCATAGCCATGTTAAATGCTTCGTGCAAAGCACCTTGGCGAACTGCTCCATCACCCATATAACAAAGAGTTACATTGTCATTTCCGTTGTATTTATCTGCAAAAGCGATACCTGCTCCTAATGGTATTTGACCGCCAACAATTCCATGACCACCAAAAAAGTTAAACTCTTTTGAAAACATGTGCATAGAGCCACCTTTGCCTTTTGAACAACCAGTAGCCTTTGCCATCATTTCTGCCATAATGTATTTTGGATGCATACCTCTTCCAATTGGATGAGCATGATCACGATAAGCAGTAATTACTCTATCATCTTTTCGTAATACAGATTCCGAACCAGCCACCAAAGCCTCTTGCCCAATATATAAATGACAAAAACCTCTGATTTTTTGTTGAATATAAAGATGTCCTGTTTTTTCTTCGAATTTGCGCATTAGCAACATCGATTCATACCATTTTAGGTATGTTTCTTTGCTAAATTTTGTTGCCGATTTTGTTTCGACTGAAGCTTTCTTGTTTTTCGCTGCCACTTTTTCCATAGCTATTAATGTTTAGAGAAAACAAATTTAACGATAAAATTGATATAAAACAGTCTATTTAAAAGTAGAAAACTATACTTTTTTTAATTCTTCTGCTTTAAACATAAAAGGTAATAAATCAGAAATACTATTTACTACCCTTATTTTTCCTGTTTCGCCTGCTAAAATTATTTTGATGTTTGATTTATAACGCATTTCATATTCTGCAATTGCTTGTCTGCAAGCACCACAGGGCGACAAAGGTTCTTTTACCAAAAATGCTTTTGATTTGCAGGTAACAGCAATTGCTTCAATAGCCACTTCGGGATAATGAGCTCCAGCAGCATAAATAGCAACACGTTCGGCACACAAACCACTTGGATATGCTACATTTTCTTGATTATTACCTGTGATTATTTTTCCATTTTTTAACAACAAAGCTGCTCCTACATAAAATTGAGAATAAGGCGCATAAGCCGAATCGGTAATTTCTCTTGCTCTTACCAATAATTCTTGCTCTGTAGCCGATAATTCTTTTTCAGAATCGTATTCAAAGTATTCTATTTTGAGTTCTTGCTTTTTCATTTGCGTATTTAATAATAAATCAAAGATAAAGTTTTAATACAAGTTAACTATACTGATTTAAGCAATAAAATTTTATATTTGATAGGGAAAATAAAAATTAAAGACAACCGAAGGATGATAAAAATAACATCGTCTAATGTTAATAAAACTTTAATTCTCAATTTATAATTTAATTTAGATTTCTCATGAAAAAAATTATCCTAAACCTTTGTCTGGTGGCTGTAACAATTGTTGCAACCTTAAATACTGTCCATGCACAACAATATCCTGGCTATACATCCTATAGCATTAAAAACTCTACAGCAGCATATCTTGTTGATACAAATGGAACAACTTATCATACTTGGGCTGTTACAGGTCCCACATGCTATTCAACTTATGTGATGCCTGGAGGTGTTTTGTGGAGAACGGTTACTTTAAGCGGTACATCATTTACAGGGGGCCCTATTTCTGGAAGGGTACAAAAATACAGCTACAGCGGAACTTTATTATGGGATTATACCTACTCAACAACTAGTTATGTTTCTCATCATGATATTTGTCCCATGCCAAATGGAAATGTTTTGATGATTGCTTATGAAAGAAAATCTGCTTCTGAAGTAACAGCAGCTGGTTGTTCAACATTTAGTAGTGAAATGTGGCCGGATAAAATAGTGGAAGTACAACCAACTGGTGCAACCACAGGAACAGTTGTTTGGGAATGGCATGCTTGGGATCATTTAGTACAAAACACAAATGCTTCTGCTGCAAATTATCAAACATCCATAGTTAATCATCCTGAACTTTTAAACATTAACTATCAAGCACAAAAAGATTGGTTGCATTTAAATGGTGTAGATTATAATCCAATGTTAGATCAAATTACATTTAGCTCTCATAATTTAAATGAAATATATGTAGTTGACCATAGCACAACTACAACCGAAGCAGCAGGTCATTCGGGAGGAAACTCAGGCAAAGGTGGAGATATTCTTTATCGCTGGGGAAATCCTGCTGCATATGGAGCTACAGGAACACAAATTTTTAATGTGGTACATGATGCTCATTGGGTAACTGAAGATTGTCCGAATGCAAATCATCTTTCAGGATATAACAACAAAGGAATTTCTAGTACTGCATCTTGTGGTGATATTTTTGTTCCTCCAGTTTTAGGATACAATTATTCAATAACAACTGGTTCTGCTTATGCTCCTTCAACCTACACTAAAAGGCAAGCTTCTGGAGGTTATAATAGCAATGAAGGAAGTGTTCGGCAATTACCAAATGGAAATATGCTAATAAATATGGGTATTTCAGGATACATAAAAGAATATAGCCCTACAGGAACATTATTATGGACAAAAACATTAACAGGAGGAAATGCAAAAGCGTTCAGGTATAGTGATTGTTATATAAATAACACTCCACCTGCAATACCTACTATTTCTGAAAGTACAGGAACATTAAATTCTAGTTCCGCAACCACATACCAATGGTATTTGAATGGACAACCAATTGTTGGAGCAACGAGCCAATCATACACTCCTACTCAAAGTGGTATTTATTTGGTTAGAATAACTGATGCAAATGGTTGCGTTTATCAATATTCAACAGGATATAACTTTACATTTGTTACAGGTGTTAATGAATTAGTTCAAAACGCTAATTTTTCAATTTTTCCAAATCCTTCAACTGGAATTATAAATATTAGTGACGTGGATTTAACTGGAAAACGTTTTGATGTTTTTGTGTCTGATGCTCTTGGAAGAATATTAGTACAAAACAAAACAATTTACCAACTAGATTTATCTGAATTTGGGAATGGTGTATATTACATTTCAATTACTCCTGAAAATGCTAAAACGATTAATTCAAAAATAATAATTGCAAAATAAATTAAAGATGAAAAACATAACTATTGCTTTATTGCTAAGTTTTATTGCGATTTCTGCTAACGCAAAAAAAGTAAAATTTGCTGTTGACATGTCAGGCATTGCTATCAGCCCTTTTGGGATGCACATTGCTGGTGATTTTCAAACATTAGCAGGATTTCCAGGTGGCGATTGGATGTCGAATACAACTCCTTTAACTCAAGAAACAACCGATACAAATGTTTATAGTATTGTTGTTGATATTCCTGCATTTGCAAAATATGAATACAAATTCATTAATGGAGATCAATTTTACGAAGCAGAATTTGTTCCCCATGAATCTCGTGTAATTTATAATTTTAATGATAACCGTTGGTTGTATATTGATTCGTTAGCAAATGATACCACTTTTGTAGGTGCTATAAAATTTGGAGGAAATGCTCCTGTAGGAAAAAAGCTTATTCGTTTTTTTGTAGATATGCAAAATGAAACATTATCATCAAATGGTGTGCATGTAGCAGGAGATTTTCAATCATGGGATACAAATAAAAATATTTTATACCATTTTGATGATGCTCCAATTGGCTTGTATGAAGTTATAGAACATGTAGACTCTTCTACCTATTATTATAAATTCTACAATGGCAATAGTAGCGGAAATTCCGAAACAGTACCATCTGGTTGTAATATTGGAGGAAACAGAAGTATTACAACTTTAAATGATACTCTTTTAGAAATTGTATGTTTTTCATCTTGTGGAATTTGTGTTACAGGAATAAATGAGATTGCAAAAAGCTCTGTAAAAATTTATCCAAACCCTACAACTTCATCTGCTCAAATTGAATTTAACGACAATTCAAATAAAACTGTTGTTATAACAGATTTAAATGGTAAAGTTGTAAGAACATTAAGTGTTTTAAACTCCAATTTATTACAAATTGAAAAAGAAAATTTAAATGCAGGTATTTATTTTATTAATGTTCGTTATTCAGACAATACAATGTCAAAAGCAAAATTAATTTTCCAATAAGCTTGTTATGAGTTATAAAAAAATATCTTTTTTTTCAATTTTATTTTGTTTAATGTGTACAAAAAACACGTTTGCACAAACAACATTTTATGATTTAAATACAATTCAAAAAATTGAAATATTTTTTTCTCAGCCAAACTGGGACTACCAGATGGATACGGCTTATTATGGAAATGGAAGTTATATAATGGCAGCAATTGTTAAATTAAATGGGATTGCTTTTGACAGTGTTGGTGTTAAATATAAAGGGAATAGTTCTTTTGACTCAACGAGAGTTAAAAATCCTATTCACGTTGAATTAGACACATACAAATCACAATCTTATCAAGGGGTAAAAGATATTAAATTGAGTAACTGTTATTCCGACCCTTCCATGATACGCGAAGTTTTAGCATATGAAATACTTGGCAATTATATGGATTGCCCTCGCTCTAATTTTGCACAAGTTTATATTAATGGGAACTACATTGGCTTATATTCCAATGATGAAAACATTGGTAAACAATTTTTATCTGATCATTTTTATTCTTCTAATAATACTTTTATTAAATGTAATCCAATTGTAAATCCTGGGCCTGCGAGTAAGTGTAATTTAAAATACATTACCAACGACAGTTCAAACTATTTTAATTTTTATGAAATAAAATCAACATACGGATGGAACGACTTGGTTAAACTTTGCGATACAATTACAAATTACGCATCAAGCATTTCAGCTACAATTGATATTGACAGAGCAATTTGGATGCTTGCCTTTAATAATGTTTTAATAAATTTAGATAGTTATAGTGGTGCTTTTTGTCAAAATTATTATTTGTATAAAGATGGGACGCTACGCTACAACCCTATTGTTTGGGATTTGAATATGGCTTTTGGTGGATTCCCATTTTTAGGATCTGGTGCAAGTAGCTTAGGAACACTTTCTTTAACCAATATGCAGCAATTGCCAACTACAATTCATAGTACCGATGTTTATTGGCCTTTGATTAAAAATATTATGAACGACCCTACATATAAAAGAATGTACCTAGCGCATATTAAAACTATTACTAATGAGTTCTTTGCAAATAACGCATATCAAACATTAGCCACTCAGTTACAAGCAACTGTAGATACGGCAGTGCAAAGTGATTTAAATAAATTTTATTCATATTCTCAATTCCAAAATGGATTAACAGGAAATGTAATTTCGGGGAGTTATACTATACCAGGAATTTCTAATCTTATGGGACCTAGGGTAAGCTATCTACAATCTACAAGTGATTTTATAAATACAGCACCTACAATTTCAAACGTTTTACCAAACACCACAAATCCTTTTATAAATACATCAGTTACTATTACTGCTCAAGTAACAAATACAAATACAAATGGAGTTTATCTGGGTTATCGTTTTTTAAACACACAAAAATTTACACGTGTTTTAATGTATGATGATGGCGCTCACAATGATGGTGCTGCAGGGGATAATGTATATGGTGCTTCATTTAACTTATCTAATATTCAAGCACAATATTATATTTATGCAGAAAACAACAATGTGGGTATGTTCTCACCAGAAAGAGCAGAACATGAGTTTTACAATTTAAATGCTAGTATATCAGTAACTGCTCCTGGTCAAGTTGTGATAAATGAATTTTTAGCGGTAAATCAAACAGGAATTCAAGACGAAGCGGGGCAACGAGAAGACTGGATTGAACTTTATAATAACACATCTACCGCTTTAGATTTATATGGTTTATATTTAACAGATAGCTATAGCAACTTAACAAAATTTGCATTCCCACAAAATAGCGTTATACCTGCAAATGGCTACATGCTGATTTGGGCGGATCAAGACCCTAGTACTACATCCTATTTACATGCAAATTTTAAATTATCTGCAACAGGAGAACAAGTTATTCTTTCTAATTATACAGGAACCATTTTAGATAGTATTTCTTTTGGAGTGCAAACTGCAGATCAATCAATTGGAAGATGCGCTAATGGAACAGGCCTGTTTACTGTTTTCACAACACCTACGCCTGAAGCGCTAAATTGTGTTACTTCTATTGAAGAACAAAACTCAATTAACGACTTTCTAGTTTATCCAAATCCAGCAAATAATTATGTTATAGTTGACTTAAAAAACAGGAGAGAAAACTGTCTAATAAAGATTATAGATATTACTGGAAAAATAATTTATGAAACTAATACAGGCGAAAACACTCATTATATTAATGTTTCAGAATTTTCAAACGGTTTATACTTTATTAGTATCAATAATCAGGAAAACAAAAAGCTACAGGTGATTAAATAAATTAAGCTATTCTCATTTCTACTATTGCTGAATATTCTTTAATATTGTATGAATGTTAATTAACAAATTATAAAATGAAAAAAATATCAATTCTAATATTAATAACATCTGCCATAATTTTAGGTTCTTGTAAAAAAGAAGCGGGCGAAGGCGGCAACTCTTCAATAAAAGGAAAAATATGGGTAAAAGATTACAATGCTACTTTTACTACACTTAACGCTGAATATGCAGGAGCAGATGAAGATGTTTATATAATCTATGGGAACAATACAAGTTATGGTGATAGAATAAAAGCATCACCTGATGGAAGTTTTGAATTCAAATATTTAAGAAAAGGAGATTATACGATCTATGTTTATTCAAAAGACAAAACTTTAACATCGCCTTCTGGAAAAGTTACTGTTACAGTAAATGCTACAATTTCTAAGAAAAAAGAAACTGTTGATGTAGGTACAATAACAATTTATAATTAAACAAAATGAGACTTATAAAAAACTTAATATTATTCTTTTTAATAATAAACACATCTCTTTTTTCCCAGACAAAAAAAGAGATAAAAAAGTATAAAATAAAAAGCACAACGGTAACGGTTGTGGATTCAAAAATTGAAGGAAAAGAAAAAAAAAACAAAGATTCTTACCAGAAATATGATTCAAGTGGAAATGTAACAGAAGAAGAAGAATACAACAAAGATGGCTCTTTCAAAAAAAAAGAGACTCACAAATACAATAAAAACAATGATGTAATTGAGGAAATAATTTACGATGAAAAAGGTATAGTAAAAAAGAAAACAACTACAGAATACAATGACAAAAACCCTACTACAGAAATTGTTTATGACAACAAAGGGAAAATAGTTCAAAAAACAATTTTCAGTTACAATGCACGTGGTGAAAAAATTCAAGAATTAACGTATGATGAAAAAGGAAAAGTAATTAAAAAGTCACTTTATACTTATGATAAAAATGGCTTAAAGACAGAAAAGAAAACCTTTGATTCAAATGGTGATTTAATCCTCACAAAAAAATACGTTTACGAGTACTAAGATTGGAAGCAATTAAAAACATATTAAATAGTTTTGACCATATTACACTTGCCGAAATGGACAGTGTAAAATTAATGGATAGAACAGATACTAAATTTGTTTTTAGCGAAACTGAATTAAATAAAATCTTGGAAGAACTAAAAGTCGATTACAAAATTTTAGATATTAACGGAAACAGAATTAGCAAGTACGAATCTCTCTATTTTGATACACCAAAATTTGATTTATATCACAAGCATCAATCTGGTAAACTAAACAGATATAAAGTACGCTACCGAAAGTATGTTGAGTCTAACTTAAATTATTTTGAAGTAAAATTTAAAAACAATAAAGGAAGAACAATAAAAGATAGAGTAAAACAGACTACTATCGATAGCACCATTCAGAGTAAAGCACAAGATTTGTTAAATGAAAAAACGCCATTAACTTCTCAGGACTTAGAAGCTAAAATTTGGGTGAATTATTCTAGAATAACACTAGTTAATAAAAATTCGCCCGAACGAGTAACACTTGATTTGAATTTGCATTTTAAAAATGGAGAACAAATAAAACAAATTGAAAATTTAATAATTGCTGAAGTAAAGCAAGACAAAGCAAGTAAATCTCCATTTATTAAATTGATGAAAAAAAATCACATTCGCATAGGCTCAATTAGCAAATATTGCTTTGGAATAATCAGTCTTTTCGAAAAAATAAAACAGAACAATTTTAAACCAAAATTAATACCAATAAAAAAAATAACACATGCTACTATTACAAGCCGTTAACGAAGAATCTGTTGGAACAGCATTCAATCTATTTGAAAAATTAACTTCAAAATTTTGGTTAAGAATCAGCATTGATTTTGTTTCTGTATTTATTTTAATACGTTTTATTTATTATCCAATATATAAAAACAGAGAATTCTTTTTTACATTTTTTATTTTTAACCTTATTATTTTCTTAATTACATTTTTACTTAACAAAGTTGAAATGAGTATGGGCGCAGCTTTTGGTTTATTTGCTGTGTTTTCTATGCTTCGTTATAGAACAGAAGGAATATCCATGAAGGATATGACCTATTTGTTTTTGGTAATTGCAATGGGATTAATCACAGCTGTTAGTAAAGGAAACTGGGATGAACTTTCATTATTAAACTTAATTATAATTGCATTTACTTATTTATTAGAAAGCAACTTATTGCTTAAAAAAGAATCTTCAAAAATCATTCAATATGAAAACATTGAAATGATAAAACCAGAATTTAGAACCGATTTAATTGCCGATTTGGAAAACAGAACAGGAATTAAAATAAATAGAATAACTATTAGTAAAGTAGATTTTTTAAAAGACACAGCTGTAATACGCGTTTATTATTATGAATAATAAATCAACTACATTTTTTGTTACATTTTTACTTTTATTTTGTTTAAACACAAAATCACAAGTGAATGATGCTGGCTTGTGGTTAACACTGGGTGCAGAAAAAAAGGTTTCTCAAAAATTTTCAACGCAATTAACCCAATGTTTTCGATTAAATGAAAATTATTCAGAACTTGGTACTTCATTCACAGAAATAGGTGTGAAATACAAACTTATTAAAAAACTTACAATTACAGGAACTTACAGATTTGCGCAAAAAAGAAAAGTGAATGACTTCTATAGCTTAAGACACCGTTACAATATTGACTTGGGCTATAAATTTAAAGTAAAAAAAGTGAGTATCACATTACGTGAAAGATTTCAATCGGCTTACAAAGATGTAGGACGAAGAGAAAAATGGGGAATCCCTCAAAATTATTTTAGAAGTAAAATAACATTACAATACAATCTCAATAAAAAATACACCCCTTTTGTTTCAGGGGAAGTTTTTTATGAAATAAAGGAATATATAAACAACCTAAGGTTCAAAGCAGGTTTTGATTATGAGTTTAACAAACTTAGCTCGCTTAATGTTTTTTATATGGTTGACAAGGAAATCAATGTAAAAAATCCTTGGACAAATTATGTTTTAGGAATAGGATACAATTATTCATTTTAAACATCTCCTTAGTTAATTTATCTTAAGCAAATAGTGCTAGAGCCTTGCTACACCGATGCTTCCCATACTCTTCGACAAGCTCAGAGTGACAAACGCACTATTATTTGCTTATTTCAACTACTATTTTATTTACTTAGTTCTGCTAAGTTTTTGAAAAATTGGGGAATGGTTTCTATTCCTTTAAAGTAGTTAAATACGCCATAATGTTCGTTTGGAGAATGTATAGCATCTGAATCCAATCCAAATCCCATTAAAACAGAATCCAATCCAAGCTCTGATTTAAACATTGCTACAATCGGAATACTGCCTCCGCTACGAACTGGCACAGGCTTTTTACCATAAGTACTTTCCATTGCCATACTTGCAGCTTTATAAGCAACCGATGTGCTAGGAGTAACAACTGGTGAACCACCATGATGTGGCGTAACTTTTACTTTTACAGATTTAGGAGCAATACTCTCAAAATAGTTTTTAAACAGTTCCGTTATTTTATCAGGATCCTGATGTGGAACCAAACGCATTGAAATTTTTGCATATGCTTTTGAAGCAATAACTGTTTTTGCTCCTTCGCCTGTATAACCTCCCCAAATGCCATTCACATCTAATGTTGGTCGAATTGAATTTCTTTCATTTGTTGTATATCCTTCTTCTCCATGAATATCTGAAAGGTCTAATGCTTTTTTATATTCGTCTAAACTAAAAGGTGCTTTTGCCATTTCAGCTCTTTCTTCAGCAGATAAAATTTCTACATCATCATAAAATCCAGGAATTGTAATGTGGTTTTTATCATCTTTCATTTTAGCAATCATTTCACACAAAACATTTATAGGATTGGCTACTGCTCCGCCATATAAACCAGAATGCAAATCACGATTAGGGCCAGTTACTTCCACCTCCACATAGCTTAAACCACGCAAACCAACAGTAATTGAAGGAATATCATTCGCAATAATTCCAGTATCAGATATTACAATAACATCTGCTTTTAATTTTTCTTTGTTTTGTTTTACAAATGTTGCCAAATTGTTCGACCCAACTTCTTCTTCTCCTTCAATCATAAATTTAATGTTGCAAGCCAATGAATTTGTTTTCATCATTGCCTCAAATGCTTTCACATGCATAAACATTTGTCCTTTATCATCACAAGCCCCGCGCGCGAAAATTGCTCCTTCTGGATGAATATCTGTTTTTTTAATTACAGGCTCAAACGGGCCAGAAGTCCACAGTTCCAATGGATCAGCAGGTTGAACATCATAATGCCCGTAAACTAAAACTGTAGGTAATTTTGCATCAACAATTTTTTCTCCATATACAATTGGATATCCAGCTGTTTTGCAAATTTCTACTTTATCAGCTCCTGCCTCTTCCAGCTTTTGTTTTATCACATCAGCTGTTTTAATCACATCAGCTTTATATTTTGGGTCTGCACTAACAGAAGGTATTCTTAATAATTCAAAAAGTTCGTTTAAGAATCTATCTTTATTTTTTTGAATATAATCGTTAATTTGTGTACTCATGATTTTAATAAATTTTTGTGTGTTACAAAATTGCAATTATTATTGGAATAGGAAAGAAAAAAATTAATTAAAACTATACTACTTCTGCTACAGTAAAGGTACTGCCTCCCACAAACACTAAATCGTCTTTACCTGCGCCTAATTTTGCTTGTGTTAATGCTTCTGAAACAGATGTATAGGAATGTCCAATTAATTTAAACTCATTTGCTTTATGTTTTAACTCTTCAACAGGCAATGCTCTCGGTATTTTTGCTTGACAAAAATAATATGTTGCATTTTTGGGCAACATGTTTAATATGGATGAAACATCTTTATCATTAACTACACCTAAAACAAAATGCAGTTTTTCATGAGGAGTATTTTTAATTTGTTCCAACACTTCTTTTATTCCTGCTTCATTGTGTCCAGTATCAGCTATAACCAATGGATTTTGAGATAATATTTGCCAACGTCCTAACAATCCAGTTTGTGAAATTACATTCTCTATCCCCTCACGCATGGCCTTTTCATTGATTACAAAATCTTGTTTATTCAAAACATCAACTGCACACAAAACTGTTTTTAAATTCTTTTGTTGATACAATCCCAATAATTCGCAATTTATTTTTTGAAATTTCAATTTGCCATTTTGCTTAACATCAAAACCCAACAATTGTTTTTTATTGTAAAAATATTCTACATTTTTTATTTCAAAAATTTTATCTGCAAATTGTATTTCTGAATTATTCGTTTTTGCTTTTTCTATAAATACATTTTTTATTTCCTCTTGTGTTTCTCCAACCACAACAGGGATTCCAGACTTGATAATTCCTGCTTTTTCAAAAGCAATTTTTTCGAGTGTGTTACCTAGTAAAGCAGTGTGGTCAAAACTTATGTTTGTGATTACAGATAATAGTGGAGTAATAATATTTGTTGAATCCAACCTACCTCCCAAACCAACTTCAATAACAGCAATATCTACTTTTTGTTCTTTAAAATATTGAAATGCTAAACCAACTGTCATTTCAAAAAAAGATGGTTCAATTTTTTCAAAATCCGTTTTATATTTTTCCACAAAATCAACTACATACTGTTCAGCAATATTTTTTCCATTTATTTTGATTCTTTCTCGGAAATCTTTTAAATGTGGAGATGTATATAAACCAACCTTATACCCTGCACTTTGCAAAACAGAAGCTAGCATGTGCGATGTAGAACCTTTTCCATTTGTTCCAGCAATATGAATACTTTTAAAATGCTCTTGAGGATTATCTAATAAATCACAAAGCGCAATAGTGTTAGATAAATCTGCTTTATAAGCAGCTGTTCCTATGCGTTGAAACATAGGCAACCTACTAAAAAGATGATCAAGTGTTTGTTGATAATTCATTGCTGTTACCTGTTTGATTAAAAACAAGTGTGCAAAAGTAGAAGAATTTTACTCTAATGTAAAATGCACTGTTACTGTTCCGTACTGTTCTGATTTACCGTCAGCACTTTTATTAAATTTATACTGATAAGCAGCTTGTTGTGCTTTTGAGATAAGTCTTGCATTAGTGGTATTAGAACCTTTTGGGGTATAAGCTGCTTTGATTACTTTACCATCTACATCTACTATTATTTCTATTTTCACTACACCTTCCTCTTCTGCATCTGTCATCTTTTCAGGCTTTTTCACTAACATTCTTCCTTTCAAATCCCAGCCATCTCCACCATTTGTTCCTGGAGTACCATTCCCATGTCCAGTTGAATTACCATCTCCTACTCCATTTGCATTTCCTGTTCCTGAACCTCCGTTTCCATCACCTTCACCCTTTCCTCCATCTCTATCTTTCTTTTTTAATGCTGCTAATGCATTTAATAATTCTGTATCTTCTTTTGGAGGTTCAACTTTGTTATCCTTACTTGTATTTTGGGGATTGTTTTTTACGCTCACAGTTGGTTCAGAGTCATCAGCAACTGTATTTGCAGAGGAATTATCTGCTTTATTATCTGAAACAGTATTTGTTGAGGTTGCAATATCAGGATCATTTTGGCCTGACCCTCCGGCATCTGCATTTCCAAGCCCTTCAATTCCTTCAAGTTCAATATCAATTACTTCCTTTATTTCAAAAGGAGGAATGGGAGTAACGAACACTATAAAAACAAAAAGTGCAACCAATCCAATATGAATAGCTATAGTAAGTCCTGCTGCTGTATATCTGTTTCTATTTTCTGCTGTTGCTTCCATTTTTATAATTATTTTGAAGTAGATTTAGTGGAAAGCACCATTTTAGCTTTCAAATTTGCTCCAATTTGCATTACATCTGCCAAATCCTGAATACTTAAAGCTTTATCTAAAGACAAGACAATTGTAGGTTCGTTTAGTTGCTCCATTTTGAATTTTAATGCAGCTTCTAAATCAGTAAACGGAATTTTAGTATCATTTATTGCATATTCATGGTCTGCACTTACCTGTAATGATATTCTTTGCTTCATCATTTGCTCAGCAGGTTTAGAGCTAGGCAGTGTAAGTTTTATGATATTTGGATTTGCTAAAGTTGATATAATTAAAAAGAATAACAATAGAAAAAACATGATATCATTTAATGATTCTGTGCTCACCTCTGCTGCTTCTTTATGTCTGCGTTTTAACTTCATTGTTTTGTTGATTCGTTAGATTTTATTTGTAAAGCTTTCAACTTTTATTTTCCAGGTCCATGTAAAATATCAATAAATTCAACAGAAGCAGTTTCCATTTTATTGATTGTTTTATCCAACATACCATTTAAAATATAATACGCTATAAATGCAATTAATCCAACTACTAAACCAGAAGCAGATGTAATCATTTTCTGATATAAACCTGTAGAAATAACACCTATACTAATATTATCGGTTAAGGATATATCATAAAATATTTTAATAACACCTGCAATTGTTCCAACGAAACCAAAAATTGGAGCAATACGTCCAATTAAACTTAAAATACTTAAGTTTTTTTCCATTCTGTTTATTTCAAGTTTACCAACACTTTCCATTGATTCTTCAATTTCTTTAATTGGTTTACCAATTCTAGAAATTCCTTTTTCGATCATACGTGCCGCAGGAGAAGTGGTGTTTTTACATAAGGCTTTTGCTGCATCCATATTGCCATTGGTGATATAATCTTTTATGTTATTAATAAAATTTTTATCCAGTTTAGATGATTTACTAATAACCATCAAACGTTCAATAAAAAAATAAACAGTAAGTACGGATAGAATCCCAATTGGAATCATAATCCACCCTCCTTTCATTATTAGTTCTAATAATGATAATGATGCTTCTTTGGGTGGCAAATTTTGCAAAGGCACTTGAGCAGCTACATTATTTGCAGTATCCATAACTGCAGCACCACTTGTTACTATTCCTTGTAATAAAATTGAGTTAAACATATTGTTTGTTTTTTAGTTATAAAGCAATCGTAAGTATATAAACTTACGATTGCTAAATTAATTATATGCTTAAGGCGATTTTTTTGTTTTAATACAACTTATAAACACTACACTGTTTATTTTAAGCTTTATTTAAGCGCAAATTTTATCGGCAAAGTACAAGGATAACGCACTGCTTCTCCTTTTTTAATACCAGCTTTCCATTGTGGCATTAATTTTAAAACACGTATCGCTTCTTGCTCGCAACCATAACCAACATTGCCTTTTGCAATTTCGAAGTTAGAAAGTGAGCCATCTTTTTCTACTACAAAAGAAATATAAACTGTTCCTTGCGCTTGATTTTCCACAGCAATAGTTGGATAATGTAAATTTCTAGAAATAAATTGTTGCATACTTCCAATAAACTCAGGAATTACATCAGGAAATTTTTCTAACTCATTATTTGGTTTTTTAACTACAATTACTGGTTCTTTGAATTCGGTAGAATCAGATAATTTTTTTCCATCAGGATTTGGATTGCTGCTTGTATTTCTATCTTCATTAGTTTGATCATTTACATCTTTTTTATCATCAGAAGCAGTCATTTGTCCAGAATCTGATTTTGGAGCATCGTTATTATCTTTTGGAGGTATTTCCTTAATTTTTTCAACTGGTGGTTGCATTTCAACCTCATGTCCAAAATCATAATTTTCCACAATATTACCGTCATCTATTTTAATAATATCCTCTTTGTTGCTCACATAATAAGCTGTTAGGGATATAAAAATAAATAAGGACGCTGTAGTTAGCAATGATTTTAATACTGTTGTATTTTCTGATTGGCGTAATGCATAAGCTCCATAGGATTTATTTCTGTTTTCAAAAATAATTTCATTAAGGGCTTGGTTAGAATTTTTTTGAGTTTCCATAGCTGCTAAAGTTTAAGAGTTAAACTGTTTTTAGTTAAAAGATGCTTGTTAGGAAAATTTTCCATAACAAAAAATAAAATAATTTGTAAATCAGCTATTAAGCGGGGATAAAAGAGAGCAGCCTTTTGCCTAATAATATATAGGGGATGCGTTTAAAGAGGCACTTATTGTTATATAACGCGATTTTTTAAAAATATTGTGCAGAACAATTATTTTTTCATTATGACAGATGTAGTAGGGTAAGCAAAACTACCTCCATGTTTATTCACAATATCAATTATATGATAATTTATTTCTTCTCTTACGGCTAAATAAACATCAAATTCCAATGTATCAACAAAATATAAAACCATAATTGAAATGGCACTTGCCTCAAATTCATGCATACGCACTCGAGTTTCGCCTGGCAAAGTATGAGGATGGTCGTCAATTACTTTTTGCATTTCAGCAATTATTGCTTTAAACTGTTCAGGAGATGTTTCATAGGTTAAACCAACACTAAATTTAGCTCTTCTTTGAATTCTTAATGATAAATTATCCAACTCAGAATCAATCATTTTTTTATTCGGAACAGTAACATAACTTTTTTCCAAAGTTCTTATTCTAGTACTTCTAAAGCCAATTTTTTCCACATGCCCTTCCAAGCCATTTACTTTTATTAAATCGCCAATTACAAATGGTTTATCTAAAAATATTGTAAATGACCCTAATAAATTTTCTAATGATTCTTTTGCAGCTAAAGCTATTGCCAAACCTCCAATTCCTAAACCTGCAATTAAAGAAGCAATATTGAGTTTAAATACTGCTCCAAGTATGATAAATATTCCTAAAATAGCCACAATCACTTTAATTGACTCTTTCAAAAACGGAACCAATTGATCGTCAGATTTTGATTCGGTAAGCGATGCTCTATACATTAATATTAAGCCAAAGAAATCAACAGCACGTAATAAAACCCATGTAATTGAAATTATTAGAACCATCTGGTAGGTTCGCTCAAAAATCATTAATATTCCAAAATTGTGAACTGGTTCTAAATCCCATTCTTTTGGAAAAGCAACGTGCTCACAGGATAGGTATAAGGCTACTAAAAGTATAAAATAGCTTAATGGCTTTTTCAGTAAAACGTATAATTTGTCGTATGCAACACCATCTGCATATTTACGAACCATCCTGTACATTATCTTTGTCAGCCCTTTGGATAACAATTTTTGAAATATTAAGCCCAACAAGAGTATCCCAACAAACCAACAATAACTTTGAATTGTATTTCCTAAAAATGTTTTTTGCAAAATTTCGTTCATTATTGTGTCCTATTTGTAATAATTATAAATAAGTGCGTTTTGTACAAAGATAACTAAGTAAAATATTTTTATCGTTTTTTTTTGTTTGAAAAAAAAATTTTTTAGAGATTTGTATATAACATAAAAAAAACAGAAGTAAAAAAATTTAGTTTGTAGAACGAATTTTAATTTACAATGAAAAAAACAAGCAACACAAAAAACGCCCCAGCTAAAAAAAAATCAGACAAGGCTGGAGAATCTGGAGAGTTAAGAAAACCTACGAAACTTAAACCTCTAAAAGAAAAAGAAAAGAAAAGTTGGAAAAACAATTTAGACGATGAGGAAGATGATTTTACTATGGATGATGATGTAAAGTTTGATAGTTTTGATGATGAAGACGATGATGAAGAGGGTTTTTACGATGATGATTATTAATATCTAAATTATACAAAACATAAAAAAGTTCTTTCTATCTAGAAAGGACTTTTTTTTACACATTATAGATTGCCCCCCCACAGCTATCTGAACTAGCGCCCGTAACACTTCTCAAACAATTAATTTCATTTCTCATTCTAAGTACACCCAAAAAAGCAAATATCAAAGCTTCCTTAAATTCAATAATTTGAGAATCAGGTAAAATTATTTTTGCTTTACACTTTTGTTGCAATAATTCCATTAAATATTGATTATAAGCTCCACCACCTGTTACCAAAATTTTTGAAGATGAATCAGCAATAATTACTTTGCTAATTTGAACTGCAATGTGTTCAGCAAATGTGTGTAATACATCCTTTACATCCAAAGAAAAATCATCCATCAATGGGAAAATATTTTTAAGAACCCATTCTTTACCCAAGGATTTAGGTTGATGATGAGGCAAATGATAAAATTCTAGTTCGTTCAATTTGTTTAATAACTCTCTACTTAATTTGCCGTTTTTAGCCAAATCGCCTTTATCATCAAAATTGTATCCCAACTGTTTTGCATACTGATTCATTACAATGTTAACAGGGCAAATATCAAAGGCGATTCTTTCTTTATTATTTTCGTAAGATATATTAGCAAAGCCTCCTAAGTTTAAACAATAATCATATTCATTAAACAATAGCCTATCTCCTATTGGAACAAGAGGCGCTCCTTGTCCTCCTAAAAAAACATCCAATGTTCTAAAATCATTTACAACAGGCAATTTACAAATGCTTGCAATAGCAGCTCCTGAACCAATTTGAGTCGTTATTTTTTTCTCTGGTTGGTGAAAAATGGTATGTCCGTGAGAAGAAACAAAATCTGATTTTATAGAATATTTTGTAATAAAATCTAACACACATTTGCCCAAATACAAGCCATAATTATTGTGTAATTCTTGAAACTCCAATGCAGTTAAGGATTCTGCGGTTGACAATTTTTTCAACCAATCTTCTGAATAAGGAAGTGTTTCGGCATTTAATATCTCAAATTTCCAAGATTTTTTTTCAACATAAAATCGACAAAATACCACATCCAGCCCATCAAGGGAGGTGCCAGACATCAAACCAATTACATCATATTTTTGGGCTTTGATATTTGTCATAAATAGTAGTAAAATTTAATTTTTAAAGTTACATTTGCCTCACTCAAAAATAACTATTTATTTAACTAAAATTATATTACAATGTTTTTTGATTTAACCGAAGAGCACTTAATGATTCAAAAAGCCGCTCGTGATTTTGCAAACGATGTATTAAAACCTGGTGTAATTGAGCGTGA
The DNA here is from genome assembly GCA_964549315.1 of uncultured Chitinophaga sp. Lineage (GTDB taxonomy): Bacteria > Bacteroidota > Bacteroidia > 2-12-FULL-35-15 > 2-12-FULL-35-15 > 2-12-FULL-35-15. Next base: position 97,452 of record CAZJUY010000005.1, read on the forward strand.
TGAATTGCAAAAATTTCCAACGGAAGAAATTAAGCAAATGGGACAACTTGGCTTTTTAGGAATGATGGTTGATCCAAAATACGGTGGTGGCGGAATGGACTGTGTTTCTTACGTTTTAGCTATGGAAGAAATTTCAAAAGTTGATGCATCCTGCTCGGTTGTTATGAGTGTAAATAACTCTTTGGTTTGTTGGGGATTGGAAAAATTTGGAACGGAAGAACAAAAACAAAAATATTTAATACCCTTGGCTAAAGGAGAAATCATCGGTGCTTTTTGCCTATCGGAACCAGAAGCTGGAAGTGATGCTACTTCACAAAAAACTACCGCTATTGATAAAGGTGATTATTATTTATTGAATGGAACAAAAAACTGGATTACCAATGGTAATTCAGCCAGCGTATATTTAGTAATAGCGCAAACTGATATTGCAAAAGGGCACAAAGGAATCAACGCGCTTATTGTTGAAAAAGGGATGGAAGGATTTGTTGTTGGACCAAAAGAAAATAAAATGGGAATCAGAGCTTCTGATACACATTCATTGATGTTTACAGACGTAAAAGTACCTAAGGCAAATCGTATTGGAGAAGACGGCTTTGGATTCAAGTTTGCGATGCAAGTGCTTTCTGGAGGAAGAATTGGTATTGCTTCCCAAGCTTTAGGAATAGCTTCAGGCGCTTATGAATTGGCATTAGCTTATTCAAAAGAGCGTAAAGCATTTGGCAAAACTATTAATCAACATCAAGCGATTGCTTTTAAGTTAGCAGATATGGCTACTCGTATTGAGGCTTCTCGTTTATTATGTATAAAAGCAGCTTGGTTAAAAGATCAACATTTGAATTTTGATAAAGAAAGTGCGATGGCAAAAGTGTTTGCTTCAGAAACAGCCATGTGGACTACAACTGAAGCAGTACAAGTACACGGTGGTTATGGATTTGTGAAAGAATATCATGTTGAACGATTAATGCGTGATGCAAAAATCACTCAAATTTATGAAGGAACATCTGAAGTTCAACGAATAGTAATTTCACGTTCTGTTTTAAGTTAAAATTCAAAACTATTTTAAATAAAAAAGCCTCTAAAAAATTTTAGAGGCTTTTTTATTTTATTTCAACTTTAAAAAGAAGTTACAATATTAACATTGCATCACCGTATGTATAAAAACGATATTTTTCTTTTACAGCTTCTTTGTATGCTTTCATAATCAAATCATACCCTCCAAAAGCACAAACCATCATTAATAATGTAGATTCTGGTGTATGAAAATTTGTAATCATACAATTAGAAACAGAAAAATCGTAAGGAGGAAAAATAAATTTATTTGTCCAGCCGCTATATGGTTTCAAATAACCATCAGTTGAAACAGATGTTTCGATAGCACGCATACTAGTAGTTCCAACACAGCAAACTTTTTTCTTTGCTTCGCGAGATTTATTTACAATAGCACAATCTTTTTCTGAAATAATTACTTGCTCAGAATCCATTTTATGTTTTGTTAAATCCTCTACTTCAACTGTTCTAAATGTCCCTAAACCAACATGTAAAGTAACATTAGCAAAATTTACACCTTTTAATTCTAATCTTTTTAGCAACTCACGACTAAAATGCAAACCTGCTGTTGGTGCTGCCACCGCTCCTTCATTCCTTGCATAAACTGTTTGGTAGCGCTCTTTATCATCATCTGTGGGTTTACGTTTAATGTATTTTGGCAATGGTGTTTCTCCCATATCTTCTAATGTTTGACGAAATTCTTCGTAAGAACCATCAAACAAAAAGCGTAATGTACGACCACGAGAAGTAGTATTATCAATTACTTCAGCAACCAATGTATCGTCATCACCAAAATATAATTTATTCCCAATACGTATTTTACGAGCTGGATCAACCAATACATCCCACAAACGACTTTCTGCGTTTAACTCACGTAATAAAAAAACTTCAATTTTAGCTCCAGTTTTTTCTTTATTACCGTACATACGAGCAGGAAACACTTTTGTATCATTCAAAATCATGCAATCACCATCATTAAAATAGCTTAATACATCTTTAAATTTTTTGTGTTCAATTTTTCCCGTTTTACGGTGAATCACCATTAAACGAGCATCTTCACGGTTTTTTGCTGGCGTTTCAGCCAATAATTCTTTTGGTAAATTAAATTTGAATTGTGATAATTTCATATATGTTTTTTTAGTATAAAATTTAGGAATGTGCTTTCTTTAGACAGGGAGAGAAACAAACATAAATCTTACGGGATTAATGATTAATTTTTAAACAGGGCGCAAATGTAATACCTCAAAAGGCGTTTGTCAATAAAAATCGTGTTTATTTTTTTAAAGAAGCCTCAAATTCTTCAATACTAACTGCTTCCGAAATCTTATAATTACCTATACGTGTTCTACAAAGCTTGGTTAAATGAGCACCGCTGTTTAATGCCAAGCCAAAATCTCGAGCTAAAGAGCGAATATAGGTTCCTTTGCTGCAAACTACTTTAAAATCTACTTCGGGTAAAGCTATTCTAGTAATTTCAAATTCCTTAATTTCTATTTCTTTCGCTTTTATTTCAGCTGTTTGTCCGGCACGCGCAATATCATAAGCTCGTTTTCCATTAATTTTAATAGCAGAAAACAAAGGTGGTGTTTGTTGTATTTTACCAATAAATTGCTTGGTTGTTTGTAAAATTAGTTCTTCTGTTATGTGTTCTGTAGGGAAACGCGCATCAATCTCTTTTTCTAAATCAAAGCAAGGTGTTGTAGCGCCAATATAAAATGTTCCTGTATATTCTTTTTCTTGTGCCTGATAGGTTTCAATGTTTTTTGTTTGCTTACCTGTACAAACAATCAACAAACCTGTTGCTAAAGGATCTAATGTTCCTGCGTGGCCAATTTTAATAACAGACTGCCGATTGTCGATTGTTGATTTGTTATCTTTTGATTTTTGAGTAGATGAAGAGAGAATATTTCTTTCATAACTTTTTATTAAGTATTTAAGCTTATTTACTACCTGAAAAGAAGTCCAGGTTAGTGGCTTATTGATTAAAAGTACTTCTCCAGTTCTAAAATCTTTCATTGTGCAGGACGCTGATTATGATGATTTGTTATGATTTTTCTTAATCTTGTTTTCAATTTTTATCATAAAAATCTGTGTGCTATTCTATGCTGTCATTTCCAATCCGGTGTACAAGGCATACACCAAAAACAACACACCAAGAATTATTCTGTAGTAACCAAAATGTTTGAAACCATATTTATTTAAAAAGGCAATAAATCCTTTTACCGCTACAATAGCAACTAAAAATGCTACTAAGCCTCCAAGTAATAAAATAGTAATGTCATCCGAGTGAATATTATCTTTTTCTTTTAATATATCGTACCCTGAAGCCGCAAACATAGTAGGTATAGCTAATAAAAACGAAAATTCTGCCGCTTGTTTTCTATCAAAACCAGCAAACACACCACCAAAAATAGTAGCAGCAGCTCTTGATACTCCAGGTATCATAGAAACACATTGAATTAACCCAATTTTAATTGCAGCAATAAAACTTAAATCTTCTACTTCTTTGTACTCCGATTTTTTTTGCTCGCTCCACTTATCAAGGAAAATAAGTATAACCCCACCAATAATCAAGGAAATGCTCACGGTAAAAGGATTAAACAAATAGTGTTTAATTGTTTTGTAAGCAAACAAACCAATAATTCCTGTTGGCAAAAAAGCTACAAACAATTTTAAATAAATATTTATTCCTACAAAAAAACGTTTGATATAAATAAGCAACACCGCCATAATGGCTCCCAGCTGAATAACGATCTCAAATGTTTTTGCAAATTCTTTATCTTGAACATGCATTAACGAATCAGCAAGTATCATATGTCCTGTAGAAGAAACAGGCAAAAATTCTGTTAATCCTTCAATAATTGCAATGATAATAGCTTGGATGTATGACATTTAAGATTAATAAAATTAAAGGCAAAATTCAAAAGGCTTTATATAAGTCACGATACTTATATCTTAATACTAGATACTTCTATTAATCTTTTGATTTTTTCATAATGCCTAAAAGCACAATTACAAAACCAGCCAATATAACAATAGGAGAAAGCGTGATTCTTCTGAAACTAAAAATTTCTTCTTCATTAAAAACATTTGGATCATCGGAACCTCCGCCAACCATTAACATATAGCCAATGATTACAACCAATACACCTACAATAAGTATTTTGTAGTTTTCTTTTCCGAAGGCAAATCCTGGTTTTCTTGAATCTTTACTCATTACTGATTTTTTTTAATGAATTACAAATGTAATTAATTTTTGGAAAACAGTTTGTTAAAAAAATGGAATTAAAATTCTAAAAATAAAGATCGTCTGATTTTAATCTTAAATACTTGCGTACCGCCAATGATGTGCTTATCCAAGAAATAATTATTCCTAAAACAATTACAATTCCGAATAATGTAAGTAGCATGTTTCTATCTTGAAGTTCTTTCAATTCAGGTAATTGTTTTTGTGTAAAATACAATACTCCAATTAACATTGCAATGGCTATTAATGCACCATAAACCCCATGACGAATACCCGTAAAAACGAACGGACGCCTGATAAAACCTTGAGTAGCTCCAACCAACTGCATTGTTTTAATAATAAAACGCTTACTATAAATAGACAAACGAATTGTATTATTTATCAATGCCAGTGCAATAACCATTAATAATGAGCTAAAGCCTAGAATTACCAAGCTTATTTTTTGTACATTTTCATTAATCATACTTACCAATGATTTTTGATAAATCACTTCTTTCACTAATTTGGTATCCAACATTTCTTTTTCAATCCATTGTAAACTATCCGAATTTGCATATTCTGCTTTCACATGTACATTTAATGAGGATAACAAAGGATTGAATCCTAAAAACTCAATAAAATCTTCACCTAAATCTTCTTGTAATTTTTTTGCTGCTTCGTCTTTAGTAACAAATTCGGTAGATTTAGCATATTCAGAAGCGTCAATCGTTTTTTGAAGCTTAGCAATATCTACTTCTTTTGCACTTTCATTTAAAATTATTTGAACGCCAATATTCTCTTTTACATTATCAGCCAACTTGCGTGTATTCAAAATAATAATCCCGAGTAAGCCCAACATGAATAACACCAAGGATAAACTAACGATTGTTGTAAATGTGGAGCCTGTTAATCTGCGTTTTGAATATTTATCTGACACGGTTAATTATGATTGAATGGTGAATTATTAATGATATGCTAAATTATCTTTAAAATAATTGCAAATTCATTTACATTCAATATTAAAATAAACAATCAAGAGTTAATAACTACGCTACTTCTTTTTCCCTTTTGGCTTTGAATCGTTTCCATTGCCCTTTCCATTCTCTTTTGCCTTAGGTGCACCTTTCGATTTCATTGATTTTTTCATTGCATGAAATTCTGGAGAACCTGGTTTAATTCCCATTTCTTTGGCAAGTACTCCCCAACCTTTAGATTTATTTTTTTGGTAGGTGGCAACCACATCATCAAATGGCTTGTTTATTGAAACTGCCAATTGGGCTGCCATAAAAATATCACCAGGAGGTAATATTTTTAAAGATGCTTCAATTTTAGGAATGGGAATATTAAAAGAAACAGAAACATCACTTTTAAAACTTACAATATCTTTTACTGCTCTGTTGTGAACGTCTGTTAGTACAGCATCCATTTCTACATCTCCTGTTGTAGCTTTAAAAGTTAAAATTTGAGAATACGACAATGTTGTACTAAATAGTAGCACAAACATTAATAAGCTTAACTGTTTCATAGTAGTATTTTTTTGTTTCTCAAATATAGGTATTCTAAACCCGAAATAAAACAGGTATTTCGTATATTCGCAACTCTAAAAAAAGAATAAGGATTACAATGGAATACAATTTCAGAAAAGTAGAAAAGGAGTGGCAGCAGTATTGGGCTGAGAATAAAACTTTTAAAGCAGACAATAAATCATCAAAACCAAAATATTATGTTTTGGATATGTTTCCTTACCCTAGTGGAGCAGGCTTACATGTTGGGCATCCATTGGGATATATTGCTTCAGATATTTTTGCACGTTACAAACGTTTGAAAGGATTTAACGTATTGCATCCAATGGGTTACGATTCATTCGGTTTGCCAGCCGAACAATATGCTATTCAAACGGGGCAACATCCTGAAATTACTACTAAAACAAACATTGCTCGTTATCGCGAACAATTAGATAAAATTGGTTTTTCATTTGATTGGGACAGAGAAGTTCGTACTTCTGATCCAAGTTATTACAAATGGACACAATGGATTTTTATTCAACTTTTTAATTCGTGGTATAATCCTGAAACAAATAAAGCAGAAAACATCTCGACACTAATAGATAAGTTAAAAACAGAAAGTCAAAATTCAAAAGAGAAAAATTGGGATAAACTAAGTGAAAAAGAACAATCGGATATTCTTTTGAATTACCGCTTGGCATATTTAAGTGACACAATGGTAAACTGGTGTCCGCAATTGGGAACTGTTCTGGCAAATGAAGAAGTAAAAGATGGTGTTTCTGAACGTGGTGGTTATCCTGTTGAACGTAAATTAATGAAACAATGGAGTTTGCGTATCACTGCTTATGCTGATAGATTATTAAATGATTTGGATGGAATTGATTGGACAGAATCTATAAAAGAAGCGCAGCGCAATTGGATTGGGAAAAGTGAGGGAACAAGTTTAAAGTTCAAAGTTGAAAGTTCAGATGCGCACATTGAAGTATTTACTACCCGCCCTGATACTGTATTTGGAGTTTCGTTTGTAACGCTTGCTCCTGAACATGAATTGGTTTCACAAATTACAAGTGCAGAACAAAAAAATGTTGTAGAAGAATATATCACTTTTGCAAAAAACAGAAGTGAACGTGAACGCATGGCGGATGTAAAAAAAATCACAGGAGTTTTTACAGGAGCTTACGTGATTCATCCATTTACAGGAAAACAAATTCCGATTTGGATTGGTGATTATGTTTTAGCCGGATATGGAACGGGAGCTGTAATGGCTGTTCCAGGACATGATACACGCGATTATGCTTTTGCAAAACATTTTGACTTACCTATTATTGAAGTAGTAACCGGAGGCGATTTATCAAAAGAATCATACGATACGAAAGAAGGAAAATTAATCAATTCTGATTTTTTAAACGGATTAGAAGTTAAAGATGCAATCAAAAAAGCAATTGCAGTAATTGAAGAAAAAGGTTTAGGAAAAGGAAAAACAAATTTCCGTTTGCGTGATGCAATATTTGGTCGCCAGCGTTATTGGGGAGAACCAATTCCTGTTTACTATCAAGATGGTATCCCAAAAGTATTAGATGAAAAAGAATTGCCTTTACTATTGCCTGAAGTAGATAAATATCTACCAACCGAAACAGGAGAACCACCATTGGCACGTGCAAAAAATTGGAGACACACCCCTAACCCCTCTCAAGAGGGGAAAAGCTATGAATACGAATATTCAACAATGCCTGGTTGGGCTGGAAGTTCTTGGTATTTTTTACGATACATGGATGCCCACAATGAAAAAGAATTTGTTTCAAAAGAATCTGTTGATTATTGGCAAAATGTAGATTTATACATTGGTGGTGCAGAACATGCAACAGGACATTTATTGTATGTACGCTTTTGGACAAAATTCTTAAACGACCTTGGATTGATTCCTGTTACCGAACCTGCTAAAAAGTTGATTAATCAAGGGATGATTCAGGGGAGGAGTAGCTTTATTTACAGGGTTAAGTATCAACCTAGATTTGAATTTAATGGTTTTTTACCTCAAATATTTATTTCTAAAGCTTATATCGACAAGGATAAAGACGAAGATTTTTTTATAAAAGAGGAAAGCAGAAATATTGTTTCTGAAACTATTTCAAAAATATTTCAAAAAAACGGACTCCAGATTGATTCAATAATTTTTTCTCATGATAAAAACGTTACTCAAATTCATATTGATGTAAACATAGTTCATAATGACGAACTTGACATTGAAGCATTTAAAAATTTAAAAAACAATGCTATAAAGGATTCTGATAAAGCAATTTTTATACTTGAAGATGATGGCAAATACATTTGCGGTTCTGAAGTAGAAAAAATGTCCAAATCAAAATGGAATGTAGTTAGTCCTGATTTAATGGTAGAACAATACGGTGCTGATTGTTTGCGTTTATACGAAATGTTTTTAGGCCCATTAGAACTTGCTAAGCCATGGAATACAAATGGCATAACAGGTGTTTCTAATTTTATGCGTAAGCTTTGGAGATTGTATCATCAAGGACAAAAGAGTGAAAGTCAAAATTTAAAAGAAGATGTATTTTTTGTTAGTGATGAAAAACCAACAAAAGATGAATTAAAAGTATTGCATAAAACAATCAAAAAAATCACGCATGATATTGAGAATTTTTCTTTCAATACTTCGGTAAGTAATTTTATGATTTGTGTAAATGAATTGACAGATTTAAAATGCAATAAACGTGAAATTCTAGAACCTCTTGCTATTATTATTGCTCCATACGCCCCACATATTGCTGAAGAATTATGGGCAAAACTTGGTCATAAGGAAAGTATTACTTACGCTACTTTCCCAGAATGTATAGAATCGTATTTAGTAGAAAGTACATTTAACTATCCTGTTTCATTCAATGGTAAAACACGCTTTTTCCAAGAGTATGACTTAGCATTAACAAAAGAACAAATTGAAAAAGAAGTTATAGCACTTGAACAAACACAAAAATATTTAGAAGGCAAAACGCCTAAAAAAATAATTGTGGTGCATAATAAAATTGTAAACATTGTGGTGTAATTATTTTTTTATAATTACTAAAAGAAATTAAATATCATGACTGAACAACATCCAAAAAAATTATTTTTATTAGATGCTTTTGCATTAATCTATCGTGCATATTTTGCTTTTAGTAATAACCACCGAGTAAATTCAAAAGGCTTAAATACTTCGGCAGTATTGGGTTTTACAAATACATTGTTAGATGTATTAAAAAAAGAAAAACCAACACATATTGCTGTTGTGTTTGATACACCTGAACCAACTGTTCGTCATGATGAGTTTAAAGAATACAAAGCCAATCGTGAAGAAATGCCAGAAGACCTTGCAACTGCAATTCCATATATTATAAAAGTAATTGAAGGTTTTAATATTCCTGTAATTGGCAAGCCAGGTTATGAAGCAGATGATGTTATTGGAACACTTGCTAAACAGGCAGAGAAACAAGGATTTTTAACTTACATGATGACTCCTGATAAGGATTATGGTCAGTTGGTTTCTGAAAATATTTTAATATACAAACCAGCTCGTTTAGGAAATGGTGCCGAAATTATGGGTGTGAATGAAGTTTGTAAAAAATGGGATATAAAAAATGTTGACCAATTGATTGACATTTTAGGATTGATGGGCGACAAAGTTGACAATATCCCTGGAATACCCGGAGTGGGTGAAAAAACGGCAATACAGCTGATAAAAGATTTTGGAACAATTGAAAATCTATTAGAAAATACAGAAAAATTAAAGGGTAAATTAAAAGAAAAAGTTGAACAGAATAAAGAAAAAGCAATTCAATCAAAATGGTTAGCAACTATTATTTGTGATGTGCCTATTGAGTTGGATGAAAAATCATTAGAAATAGAAGAGCCAAATAAAGAAGCGCTAAAAGAATTATTTACTGAACTTGAATTTCGCAGGCTTGCACAACAAATTTTAGGAGAAGATATTACTGTTGATACCACAGAAGAAGAAAAAACTTCTGCAAAAAGCAAAAAAGTAAATCCGAATCAAACCGATTTATTTGCAGTAGATAGTTCAGCTGAAGAAAAACCAAGTACTACAGAAGAATTACCTAGTGTTTTTAAAACGATAAATGATACCGCACACAATTATCTACTTATAGATTCAAAAGAAAAACGCTCAGAGCTTATTGGAAATTTATTGCAACAAAAAACGATTTGTTTTGATACTGAAACTACCGGGCTAGATGCACATATAGCAGAACTTGTAGGGCTTTCATTTTCTTACAAAGTGGGTGAAGCATACTACATTCCTGTTCCTGAAAAAAGAGAAGAAGCTCAAGAAATAGTAAATGAGTTTAAACCGGTTTTCGAAAACGAATCAATTGTAAAAATTGGTCAAAATATTAAATACGATTTATCTGTTTTAAAATGGTATGGAGTAGAATTAAAAGGCAAAATGTTTGACACCATGATTGCTCATTTTTTAATTCAACCCGACATGCGTCACAACATGAATGTACTTGCAGAAACATATCTGCATTACTCTCCTGTTTCTATTGATACATTAATTGGCAAAAAAGGAAAAGATCAATTGAGTATGCGCGATGTTGAAATAGAAAAAATAAAAGAATACGCAGCAGAAGATGCGGACATTACTTTGCAATTGCACAATGTGTTTTCTGCAATGCAAGAAGAAACACAAACAAAAAAATTATTTGAAGAAATAGAAATGCCTCTTGTTCCTGTGCTTACAGATATGGAAGCAGAAGGAATTGCTTTAGATAAAAATGCACTGAATGAATTGTCGTTAGCATTGGAAAAAGATATTGCTATTGTAGATGATGAAATTCAAAAATTAGCAGGTACTCCTTTTAATATTTCTTCTCCAAAGCAAGTAGGTGACATTTTATTTGAGGTTTTAAAAATTGTAGAAAAACCGAAAAAAACAAAAACAGGACAGTATGCAACTGGTGAAGATATTCTTGCTAAACTAACCGGCAAACATGAAATAGTAGGGAAAATTTTAGATTATCGCGAATTAGTAAAATTAAAAAACACTTACGTTGATACTTTACCATTACTTGTCAATCCCAAGACAGGAAGAATTCATACCTCTTACAATCAAGTAGTAGCAGTAACTGGCCGCTTGAGTTCTGACAATCCAAATTTGCAAAATATTCCTATTCGTACAGAAAGAGGAAGGGAAATACGAAAAGCATTTATTCCGCGCAATGAAGAATACATTTTACTTTCTGCCGATTATTCACAAATTGAATTAAGAATAATTGCAGAATTGAGTAAAGATGAAGGAATGATTGAAGCATTTAAATCTGGACAAGATATTCACAGAGCAACGGCTGCAAAAGTGTATAATGTTTCGTTAGAAGAAGTAACAAGTGACATGAGAAGAAATGCGAAGATGGTTAATTTTGGTATCATTTACGGCATTTCTGCTTTTGGTTTATCCGAAAGGTTAAATATCCCAAGAAAAGAAGCAGCTGCCATTATTGAAAATTATTTTATGAAATATCCTCGCATAAAAGAATATATGGATGAAAGCATTGCCTCTGCAAAAGAAAAAGGATATGTAGAAACAATTATGCACCGCAGAAGGTATTTGCGCGATATCAACTCAAGCAATCATACTGTTCGTGGATATGCCGAACGCAATGCTATTAATGCTCCTATACAAGGCAGCGCAGCTGACATGATTAAAATTGCAATGATAAATATTCACAAAGATTTTAAAGAACACAATTTTAAATCAAAAATGCTGTTACAAGTTCATGACGAGTTGGTGTTTGATGTTCATAAATCAGAATTGGAAAAAATAAAACCAATTATTGAACACAGAATGAAAACAGCCATCAGCACATTAGATGTTCCAATTGAAGTAGAAATGGGAACTGGACAGAATTGGTTAGAAGCACATTAATTTGGAAAATGGTTAATTGGGAAAATTTTAGAATTGTTGATTGTGAGTCTGTTCTGGCTTGTCGAAGAATAGTAAAGGAATAAAATAAGTTTAAAGAATTATGAAAAAGCAAATTTTAATTTTAGCGGCAATTGTCGTTTCATTATTTTCATCTTGTGGTGATTTTGAAGATGTTACATTTTCCGGAATTGAAAATGTGAAAGTGAATAAATTATCTCAACAAGGATTGGATGTGAATATTACAGCAAAAATAAAAAACCCAAACAAGGTTGCATTTACCATTTATAAATCTGATTTGGATGCTACATTTTCTGGGATGAATGTGGGAAAAGCACGCATTACAAACAATGTAAAAATTAAGGCTAATTCAGAAGAAGCCTACACTTTTAATGTAACATCCGATTTTTCAAAGTTAAGTATTGCAGAACTACCTAACCTATTATCAATAGCTACAAGCCGAAGTATAAAAGTGGGTTTAAAAGGGAATTTACGTGTAGGAAAATTGCTTGTAAAAAAAAGCTACCCTGTTGATATGGTAAAAAGTGTTCCTCTAAATTTAGGAAAATAAACTATTCAAACTCGCAGCTTCCAACCGTATCAAACCCAAATAAGCCTGTATTATAATTTACCTTTACTTTTGTAACTGAGGGGAAATATTCAAATTGTTCATTGGTGCATTTACTTACCATCTGTTCTACTGCCCCACTCACATCTTCGTTTAAATGGACTTCAAATTCTTTATTATAAACACCAATATGTTTTATTGAGTAAGTTTCGGAATGAGCACTAATGGGAATTAAAAAATTAAACAAAAAAATAAAATTGATTAAACACATTCCAAAACCACTGTATGCATACATTGCAAACTGATGATACTCCATATCAATAAATCTGCTTACCCAACGCCATTGAATTAAACCTAAACCTCCACAAATAAAAATGAGCAATAATATTAAAGCTGCATTCACAACCGTCATACTAGCCATATAAATCAAAAGTGGTATTCCAACAAAAAGACCTAAAGAAGTACTAGCCATAGCAATGTAAACTCCATATTTTTTTATGAATATCTGAAAAGGAGTTTCTTCTTCGTTTAAAAACAACTGCGACATAGTAATGTAAAAGTAAAAAATAAATTTTATTACATTTAACACATGACGGAATATAAATTCACAAACGAATTAATTAATGAAACAAGTCCTTATTTGCTTCAACATGCTCATAATCCTGTTAACTGGTTGGCTTGGAATGAGCAAACACTTTTAAAAGCAAAAGCAGAAAACAAATTAATTTTAATAAGTATTGGTTATTCTGCTTGCCATTGGTGCCATGTAATGGAACACGAATGTTTTGAAGACGAAAAAGTGGCAAAACTGATGAATGATTATTTTGTTTGTATAAAAATTGACCGAGAAGAACGTCCAGACATTGATCAAATATATATGCTTGCTGTTCAACTGATGACAGGACGAGGAGGTTGGCCACTCAATTGCTTTGCATTGCCTGATGGGCGACCCATTTATGGAGGGACTTATTTTCCAAAACAACAATGGATAAATGTTTTATTGAATTTATCTGATTTACAAAAAAACGAACCTGACAAAATTTTAGAATACGCTCAAAAATTAACAGAGGGAATAAAACTTGCTGAAATAATTAAAATAAAAGAAGAAGAACAGTCAATTACAATTGATATTTTAAATAATTGTTTTGCTAATTGGAAAACCAGATTTGATTCTATTTATGGTGGACCCGACAAAGCTCCAAAATTTCCACTACCAAACAATTATCAGCTTTTGTTACACTATGCTACTTCTCAAAAAAACACAGAAGCACTTTCTCATTTTGATTTAACTTTAAAAAAAATGGCTTATGGTGGAATCTATGATCAAATTGGCGGAGGTTTTGCTCGTTATTCGGTTGATGCGTATTGGAAGGTCCCGCATTTCGAAAAAATGTTATATGATAATGCTCAACTTGTAACACTTTATTCGCAAGCATATCAAGCAACAAAAAATGAATTATACAAACAAGTTGTTTTTGAAACATTACAATTTATTGAAAGAGAACTAACCTCAACAGATGGTGGATTTTATTCCGCTCTGGATGCTGATAGCGAAGGAATAGAAGGTAAATATTATGTATGGCAAAAAAATGAACTGGAAGAACTTTTGAAAAATGATTTCAATCTTTTTGCGGACTATTACAATGTGAATGAAAAAGGATTCTGGGAGCACGACAATTATATTTTACTGAGAGAAGAGGAAGATGATACAATTGCAAAAAAATATAAACTTAAGGTTGAAGAATTAAAAAATAAAATCAAGGACTGTAACACGCTCTTATTGTCTGCCAGAGAAAAAAGGATAAGACCAGGGCTTGACAATAAAATAATTACTTCGTGGAATGCATTGATGGCTAAAGGGTATTTGGATGCATATTCTGTTTTTGGTGAAGAAAAATATTTAACCATTGCCTTAAAAAACACAGATTTTATTTTTGAAAATGCTTTTAATCAAAAACAATTGTTTCATTTGGCAAATGCTAAAAATAATATTGCTGGTTTTTTAGAGGACTATTGTTTTTTTATAGAAGCATTAATTACCGCTTACCAAAATACTTTTGTTGAGTCTTATTTAATTAAAGCAAATGAATTGATGCAATATTGTATAAATCATTTTCAAGATAAAAATTCGGGGATGTTTTATTTTACATCTGATAAAAAAAATGAATTGATAGCACGAAAAATGGAGTTATCAGACAATGTAATTCCTGCTTCCAATTCAAGCATTGCAAAATCGCTGTTTTTATTAGGTTATTATTACGAAAACGAAAATTATATCATACAAAGCAAAAAAATGCTAAACAATGTTTTGGACGAAATGCAAAATTATCCTGAAGGCTATAGTAATTGGGCTATACTGGCATTGTGGATTGCAGAACCGTTTTTTGAAGTTGCAATTGTTGGTAAGTCTGTTAATGAAATACAAAAAGAGTTTGGAAAACATTATTTACCAAATGTGATATTTGCAGGAACAGAATCTGATAAAACAGATATTCCTTTACTCAAAAACAGATTTACAGAAAACAAAACACAAATTTATGTTTGTGTAAACAAAACCTGCAAACAACCTGTTGGAAATGTAACGGAAGCATTAAAACAAATAAAAATTGAAACCTAAGTATTTAGTATATTTTTTTTCCTTTCTTACTTCTTTAGCAAGCGCTCAGCTGTTCAATTACAATCCAATTAATATAACTGTAGGCCCTTGTGCGTTCAATGCTTCTCATGTTAAACAAAATAAATTAAAAAGCATTAAAATAATTATGGTTGACAAACCTGATGGAGCTGTAATTATTGATAAAGGCTCTGCTCAAGTTTATGAATTTGATGCTGACGGAAAAGTAATCCGATACTACTATACCATTCTTAAAAATGTAGAAAGAGAAGAAGTAGATGTTCCTGCTATTATTAAACGTGGAAAAGTGATAAGAGCCGCTACCACAAAAATGGTTACACGCTATATTAACGACACTATTTTCGCAAATATATTTTATGACAATCAAAATCGAATTGTTGCTAAACGTGTTCGTATAAATGATTTTTATGATACTTATTATTATGAATACAATGCAGAGGGCAACATAAAGAAAGAACTCCACTGTAAAGAAACAAATGTAAGTGAGAATAAAAACGAATTCAAGCTTGGCGTTCAAACAATACTATCATCCGAAACTTTTGAATATGTAAAACTGTCTAAAACACAAACACAAAAAAAATGTTTCAACGATGAAGGTCGTGAATACAAAAAGTGCATCATCAATTATGATGATACAGGAAACATTATTTCCGAAAATTATAATTATCTGGTAAGCTGGATGTTTCGAGAAAGTAATTACGAATACGGCACGACAGATCGAGTAACGAAACTAAGCATTAACAGCAACGAAAACGGAGATGTGAAAATAGCTACCACTTATGAATACGATAAAAAAGGAATGCTTGCTTCTGAAAAATTCTACAAAAATGATGTACTTCTTACAGAAACATCTTATTTATACGAAGATGGAGTTCAAATTCCAAATTCAAAGTTAACCAGAGATCATAAAAATGCATCCATTGGTATCGTAAAATTTATTTATTCCTTTTACTAATCTTTTGACATTTTTAATCCTTTACTCTCCAATACTTCTTTTAAATTAGGACGCAATCTACTTTTATATACCGAAAGTGAATCCTGCTTTATTCTTCCTCTACGTATTTTTTTCTGTTCCTCGATTGGTAGCGATGCAATATGCATACATTCTGGTGTACAACATCCATTCATTTTAGTTGCACATTTTTCGCATTGTAAAAATAATAAGTGACAATCGTCATTTGCACAATTCACATGCGTGTCACATGGCTCGCCACATTGATGACATTCAGAAATTACATCATCTGTAATTCGCTCACCAACACGCTCATCAAAAACAAAATTTTTACCAATAAATTTTGATGGTAATCCCTCGGCTTTTATCTGCCGTACGTAATCAATTATCCCACCATGTAACTGGTTTACATCTTTAAAGCCGTGGTGCTTCAAGTAAGCACTTGCTTTTTCACAACGCACACCGCCTGTACAATACATGATTATTTTTTTGTCTTTTTTATCTTTCAGCTCATCCAAAACAATTGGTAATTCTTCTCTAAATGTATCTGCATCTGGACAGATGGCGCCAACAAATCGTCCAACTTCTGATTCGTAATGATTGCGCATATCTACTATAATCGTATCATTACTTTCCATTGCCTCATTAAACTGTTTTGCTGTTAAATGATTTCCAACATTAGTTACATCAAAAGTATTATCATCTAAGCCATCTGCTACAATTTTATGGCGAACTTTGATAGCTAGTTTATAAAACGATTTTCCATCATCTTCCACGGCTATTTTAAAGGGAACACCTTCAAAGCGTTTGTCTTGATATAGATTATATTTAAAAATTTCCCAGTTTTCTTCTGGAATACTCATCTGCGCATTAATTCCTTCATTGGCAATATAAATACGTCCTAGAATATTGAATGAATTCCACTGTTTAAATAAATTATCGCGAAGCTCCTTTGGATTATCAATAATCACATACCGGTAAAACGAAACAGTAATACGTTTAATAGTTTCTTCCTGTATGCGTTTTTTTAGCTCCTTTTTGTTAACTCTGTTATGCAAGAACATAGTGTCAGGGATTAAAATTTTGAACAAAGGTAGAGCTTTTCAATAAATTAAAAATGATTTGTATCACTTTAACTAACATTAGAAAGTTCAAAATATGCAATTATTTTATTTTTAATTTAAATATAAATAAGGATATTTAACCTCTATTAAATACCTATGCGAACGAGTGAAAAAATATTAGTGATTGGTTCTTCGGGGCAAATTGGCACCGAACTAGTCGAAAATCTCAGAAATATATACGGAATTGATAATATTATTGCTTCGGATATTAAAGTAACCGAACAAGCAAAAGATGGCCCCTTTGAAATAATTGATGTGATGAATGCTCAAGGTTTATTAGAAATAGTAAATCGACATAAAATAACTCAGATATATTTATTGGCAGCACTTTTATCCGCAACTGCTGAAAAAATGCCAAAATTTGGTTGGGATTTAAATATGCAAGGACTATTTAATGTCCTTGATTTAGCAAAGGAAAAACATATCGAAAAAATTTACTGGCCAAGCTCAATTGCTGTTTTTGGTCCTAATACTCCAAAAATTAACACTCCCCAATATACTATTATGGAACCAAGCACTGTTTACGGCATCAGTAAACAAGCAGGCGAAAGATGGTGTGAATATTACTTCAAAAAATACGGTGTAGATGTAAGAAGTTTACGTTATCCAGGCTTAATTGGCTGGAAATCAGCACCTGGAGGTGGCACAACAGATTACGCAGTACATATTTTTCATGAAGCCTTAAAATCAGGTAGTTACGAGTGTTTTTTATCAGAAAATACCGTTTTGCCAATGATGCATATGGAAGATGCTATAAAAGCTACTATTGGTATAATGCAAGCAGATTCTGATAAAGTAAAAATTCGCTCCAGCTATAACATTTCTGGTTGCAGTTTTTCCCCTAAAGAAATAGCCGCTGAAATCAAAAAAAGTCTGCCAAATTTTACTATTTCTTACAAATCTGATAGTCGCCAACAAATTGCAGATAGTTGGCCTCAAAGCATTGATGATACTCATGCGCAAAAGGACTGGAATTGGCAAAAAAAATATGATTTAGTGGGGTTAGTTGCAGATATGTTAAAAAACTTGAAAAAAGATTAAAATACTGTAACTTTTACTATTTTCATATCGTACAAAGAGTTGCAAGGGTTAACTTTTATCGAAGCAAAAAATTGGTTGGTCTAAAAGTTGATTGTTATTAAACAGAACTGTACTATTTTAGTGTTGAACATTAGATAAAATATCTACTCTACATGAAACGAATTATACTAATATTCTTATTTATAGCCTGTAATGCTGCTGTTGCTCAGTCTTCAGTAGTTAAGGATTCTGTACCTGGTAAGATTAATTTTACAGATGCCGAAGGAAAACGCCAAGGAAAATGGAGAATCCCTAATAGTATGCTACACAAACCTGGTTATACGGATGATCAAATTGTAGAAGAAGGTAATTATGTTGACAGCAAAAAAACTGGAGCTTGGAAAGAATACTACCCTAACAAAAATGTAAAAAGTATTATTACATACGAAAATAATCGTCCTAATGGGTATGCTAAAATGTACCATGATAATGGGAAAATAAAAGAGGAAGGCACTTGGAAAAATAACCGATGGGTTGGTGATTATAAACTTTATTATGAAAACGGTCAGGTACAACAACAATTTAACTTTAATGCAAGCGGAAAACGAGAAGGAAAACAGACATACTACCATGAAAATGGACAAGTAATGATCGAAGGAAATTGGGCAGAGGGAAAAGAAGCTGGGGTTTTAAAAGAATATTATGAAAATGGCGATTTAAAGTCAGAAAAATCGTTTGATGGAGGAAATATTGACGTTGCTAAAACAAAAACATACGAACCTAAAAAACCAATTGCTAAAGTAGAAACAAAACCTTTAGTAAAAGAAGCTCCTCCTGTGGTTGCACAAAAAACCGAAAAAGACAACTTAGGGAAAGTATTTAACGGTGAAGGATATTGGAAACTTTATAATGCTAACAAACAGGTTTCTAAAGATGGGACTTTTAGTAAAAACAGATTAATTGACGGAAAAGTATATCACTATAATAGTGATGGAATCCTCACAAGAATAGCTGTATACAAATCAGGAAGCTATGTTGGTGATGCAGTAATTGAAGAATAATAGTTTCAATAAAAATATTATAAAAAACTTAATACCTTTGGACTTATGAAATTTCATAAGTCCTTTTTTATTTTATGACTCAAGAATTAATAATTTATAACACCCTAAATAGAAAAAAAGAAAAGTTCAATCCAATTAATCCGGGAATGGTTGGCTTATATGTTTGCGGACCAACTGTTTATAGCGATGTTCATTTAGGAAACTGTAGGACTTTTATATCATTTGATTTAATTTATAGATATTTATTACACTTAGGCTTTAAAGTCCGTTACGTTCGAAATATTACCGATGCTGGACACTTAGAAGGAGACAGAGATGAAGGAGAAGATAAATTTGCTAAAAAAGCAAAATTAGAACAAGTGGAACCAATGGAAATTGTACAAAAATATACTTTGGGTTTTCATGATGTAATGCGCGCTTTTAACACTTTACCCCCTAGCATTGAACCTACTGCTACAGGGCATATCTGCGAGCAAATTGAAATGACTAAGCAAATAATTGAAAAAGGTTATGCTTATGAAGTAAATGGAACAGTGTATTTTGATGTAGAAAAATACAACAAAGAGTTTCCGTACGGACAACTTACCAATAGAAAGCTAGATGAATTATTAGAAGGCACAAGAGAATTAAGTGGACAAGATGAAAAAAAGGGAAGATTAGATTTTGCACTTTGGATAAAAGCAAAGCCAGAACACATTATGCGTTGGCCTTCACCTTGGGGTTGGGGATTCCCAGGTTGGCATATTGAATGTTCGGCAATGAGCTCAAAATATTTAGGAGATACTTTTGATATACATGGTGGCGGAATGGATTTACAAGCCACACACCATACCAACGAAATAGCACAATCTCAGGCATGTAATCACAAAGCTCCAGTAAATTATTGGATGCATACAAATATGCTAACAGTAAATGGCGTACGAATGAGTAAAAGCGCAGGCAATGGTTTTTTACCTGATGAATTATTTACTGGTAATCATCCTTTGTTGGAAAAAGGATACAGCCCAATGGCGGTGAGATTTTTTATGATGCAAACTCATTACAGAAGCACATTGGATTTTTCTAACGAAGCATTACAAGCTTCAGAAAAAGGATATGCTCGATTAATGAATGCTATAAAATTATTGGATACATTAAAAACTTCTCCTTCTTCAAGTTCTAACATTGTTGAATTAAAACAAAAATGTTATGATGCCATGAATGACGATTTTAATGCTCCCATTTTAGTCGCTAATTTATTTGAAGGTGCAAGAATTATTAATTCGGTGAACGATGGGAAAGAAAGTATAAGTGAAAAAGATTTAAGTTTATTAAAAGAAATGATGCATAGTTTTGTATTTGATGTTTTAGGCTTAAAATCAGAAAACTCAAATACTTCTAAAGACAAAGCATTACAAGGAGTGATGGAAATAATTTTAGATATTAGAAAAGAAATAAAATCAAAAAAGGATTTTGCTGCTTCGGATAAACTGCGTGATGATTTAGCAAAAAATAAAATTACTATTAAAGACACAAAAGATGGCGCTACTTGGTCAATTGAAGAATAAACTTCAACTACTTTTTTTATTCAGTATTATTCTTACAATTGTTTCCTGCGGAACAGATACAGAACAACCAAAAGAAAAAGTTGAGCCAACAATTGAAAAATCAACAGTTGCAACTCCAATTTTTAACCAAGATTCTGCTTATGCTTATGTAAAAGCACAAGTAGATTTTGGACCCAGAACACCAGGGTCAAAAGCACATGCATCTTGTGCTGATTATTTGGTAGCAAAATTAAAATCCTATGGTTTTGATGTAATGATTCAAAACGGAACAGTAACCACTTTTGATAAGAAAAAATTTATTCTAAAAAATATAATTGCGAGTTTTAATTCAGAAGCACAAACACGCATACTTTTAAGTTCACATTGGGACACACGTCCTTTTGCTGATAGAGACACGAAAGACAAAGACAAACCAATTGATGGTGCAAACGATGGCGCAAGTGGTGTTGGTGTTGCTTTAGAAATTGCAAGACAAATAAGTTTATCAAAACCTTTGATTGGTGTGGATATTATCTTTTTTGATATTGAAGATTATGGCACAAGTGGTGATGATGAATCATGGTGCCTTGGCTCTCAATATTGGGCAAATAATTTACATAAGCCTAATTACACCGCAAAATTTGGAATATTGATGGATATGGTAGGTGCGCCTAATGCTATGTTTCCAAAAGAGGCAGGCTCTGTTGAATATGCTTCAGCTTATGTAGATAAAGTTTGGAATGCGGCAAGTAAAATTGGTTATGGAAATTATTTTGTGCCACAAACCAGAAATTTTGTTGGAATTGATGATCATATTTATATAAATAAAGCAGGTATTCCTTGTATTGATATTATTGAGTTTAATCAAACAACAGGTGGTTTTGGAGAATATCATCATACACATAAAGACAATATGGATGTGATTGACAAAGCAACTTTAAAAGCTGTTGGGCAAACTTTGTTAGAAGTTATTTATACAACCTCTCCCTAATCCTCTCCAAAGGCGAGGAAAAAAAATGAAGAAGATTTTAATCATACGTTTTAGTTCTATTGGAGATATTGTACTTACAAGTCCTGTGGTACGCTGCATAAAAGAACAAAAACCAGAAATTGAAATTCATTTTCTTACAAAAAAATCGTTTAAATCACTTTTAGAAAACAACCCTTACATTTCAAAAATACATACAATCGAAAAAAATGTAAGTGAGGTAATAGAAGATTTAAAAAAAGAAAATTTTGATTTTATAGTTGACTTGCATCACAATTTACGAAGTGCTGAAACAAAATTAAAGCTGAACAAACCATCCAGCAGTTTTCAAAAACTGAATTTTAAAAAATGGTTGTTAGTAAATATGAAAGTGAATAAAATGCCTGATTTACATGTAGTAGATAGGTATTTAAAAACAGTTGAAACACTTGGAATTAAAAATGATAACAAAGGATTAGATTTTTTTATTCCTATAAAAGATGAAATAAATTTATCTTCCTTACCTATCACACATCAAAATGGCTATATAGGCTTTGTAATTGGAGCTAAGTTTGCAACAAAAAAATTGCCCACAAGTAAAATCATTTCTATTTGTAAAAAACTAAACCAAGCAATTGTTTTATTGGGCGGAAAAGAAGATGTAGCTTTAGCAAACGAAATTGAAAAAGAAGTAGGTAGTACTATTTACAACGCTTGTGGGAAATACAATCTAAACCAATCTGCATCATTAATAAAACAAGCAAATAAAATTATTAGCCATGATACTGGTTTAATGCATATTGCAGCAGCATTAAAAAAAGAAATTATTTCTGTTTGGGGAAATACTGTTCCTTCTTTAGGTTTTGCACCTTACCTACCCCACCCTCATTCAAAAATTGTGGAAGTGAAAAATTTATCTTGCCGCCCTTGCTCCAAAATTGGTTATGACAAATGCCCAAAAGGACATTTTAAATGTATGATGGAGATTGATGAGGGAAAGATTATTAATAAATAGTTCTGCTTTAATCACACAACCAACTAAAAGTTCAAAACAAAAATTTTTTACACAAAAAAAGGAGGACAATGTCCTCCTTTCAATTTTATTTATTTAAAATATTATTTTGCAATATACATAACCTCTTTCACTGCTTTAACTACACGCGCAACATTTGGTAACGATGCTTCAATTAATGTAGGAGCATAAGGCAATGGTACATCAGCAGAAGTAACACGTAAAATAGGAGCATCTAAATAATCAAAGGCATCCTTTTGAACTTTAAACGAAATTTCAGATGATATAGAAGCAAGTGGCCAAGCTTCTTCTACTATTACCAATCGGTTTGTTTTTTTAACTGAGTTTATTATTGCAGCATAATCAATAGGACGAACAGTTCGTAAATCAATTACTTCAGCGCTAATTCCTTCTTTTTCTAATTCGGCTGCTGCACCCAATGCTTGTTTCATAATTTTACCAAACGAAACAATAGTAACATCTTTTCCTTCTTTTTTAATATCCGCAACTCCTATTGGAATAATATATTCTCCTTCTGGAACTTCTCCTTTATCGCCATACATTTGTTCGCTTTCCATAAAAATAACAGGGTCGTTATCACGTATTGCAGACTTTAGTAATCCTTTTGCATCGTAAGGTATAGATGGCACAACTACTTTTAATCCTGGACAGTTTGCAAACCAATTTTCAAATGCTTGTGAATGTTGTGAGCTTAACATCCCAGCAGAAGCTGTTGGCCCACGAAATACAATAGGAACAGAAAATTGACCACCACTCATACTCATCATTTTTGCTGCTGAATTTATTATTTGGTCAATAGCAACCAATGAAAAATTGAATGTCATAAATTCAACAATGGGGCGTAAACCGTTCATAGCAGCACCCACAGCAATACCAGCAAAACCTAACTCAGCAATAGGAGTATCTATAATTCTTTTTTCGCCAAATTCGGCAAGCATTCCTTTACTTACTTTATACGCACCATTATATTCTGCAACTTCTTCTCCCATCAAAAAGATTTTTTCATCTCTTCTCATTTCTTCATTCATTGCTTCACGTAATGCTTCACGAAACTCAATTGTTCTCATAATGTCTATTTTTATTGAAATACAAATTTAACCTAAATAAGTTATTAATCAAATGGGATTGTTTTTAAAAATAACAAAAATCATTATAAACTACACACCCCTACCCCCTCTCAAAAGGGGAAGCGGGTTCTAATTGTATTTTGATTTAAAAATTATATCCCTTGTAGTTTTTACTGAACTCATCAGGCATAATAAAGGGGTTTAATTGAAGATTAAAATACTCATACGTTTCGTACAACCCTTTATCATCAAACACCTTGTTGTTTAAAGGTAATAAGGTTCCTTTGTCTATCATCAACAAAGTTAATTTACCATAAGCGTTCGGCACTTTTATTATGTCTCCTTCTTTTACATCTGTGTAGCTGCTATGTTTCGGATTGTTTTCTAAAACCATGTATTCGCTTATTCTCAATCGTCTAGCGATAGATGTTATATTTTCTCCTTTTTTAACAGTGTAGGGCACCCAAGCAAAATCAGGAAAAGAGATAGATAATTTGTAACATTCTTTCCCGTCATGTACATCCTCTCCTAGAACAGCAAAATAGCGATCTAATTTTTCTCCCTTATCTGTTACTTTCTTAAGTCCATCTTTTAAAATATCTGCCAAATAGGTATATCCCATCTCATGTATCGTGTGGTGCTGATCTTTACGCATCAAGCTTCCATAAGGATCTAAATTTAAATTGATGTAAGGAAAAGCATTAGGATTTACAAGTGCATTTCCATTGTTTTGTCCTTGCACCCACAAAACTTCCACACCTCTTATGTTTAAGTATAATTTTCTTGGATTCACTTGTAATTTTACTTTGCTTTCGGTATGCTGCATTTTTCCTTTAATACGTTCATTGCATTGCAATTCATATTTAAGTGTTTTTACATTGTCAACTGCATTAAAAATTTTATCAATTAATTCTTTATTATTAATGTTTTTTTTGTTGAATGATGTAAACACAATCAAAAAAAGTAAAAGTGTACTTAATATGTATATTTTTTTATTCATTCTGTTAATCGTAATAAACGGGCTGCAAATTTAAGCTGATTTTTGACTAAAAAGAATTTATTTTATAATAAAAGAATTACATAAAACTATAATCTTTAAAGTCTTTTGAAAACTCGTCAGCAGCAAAAGGTATATTGTTTCTCAAATTATAATATTCATAGGCTTCATACAAGCCTCCTTCATCATATACTTTTATGTTGATAGGCATAAACGTTTTTTTATCAATATATATAATTCCTTTATTAGAATAAGGAACAGGAATTTTCAACTTTTTTCCTTCTTTTATTACCCCGAAATAGCTCGATAAATTATTTTTATTCCTGATTTTAAAATCGCTAGTGTTGTATTTGTATGCAATACTAGTAACTGTTTCTCCTTTGGTAGTAGTGTGTTCTACATACTTGTAATCTGGATATTCAATTATTATTTGATAACATTCCTTTTTGTCCCATGTAATAATACCAGCATAAATAAAATGCTTGTCAAAATCCTTGGGTGCTTTAAGAATGGTATTTGCAATCACGCTCCCTAAATAAGGTGTTCCAAGCTCAAAAATGGTATGATGTTGATCTTTGCGCATAATACTGCCATAAGGATCTAAATCTAAATTCATAAATGGAATTTGAAATGTGTGTACAATTGCATTCCCTTTATTGGCTCCTTGAACCCACAGTACCTCTGTATTTTTTGAGAGACTTCTGTAATATATTTTTTTAGGATTCACATTAAGTTTAATGAAGGATTCAGCGAAAAAAATTCTGTCGCCCACACGTTCAGTTGCTTTAACATTGAATCGTTGTGTTTTTATGTTATTAATGGAGTCGAGCATTTGATTAATAATTTCACGACAAGAGGGATTTTCAGCCGGTTTTTCGACAGACAAAAACAAGGTAGAGATGACAATAAAAAAGCTAAGTTTTAAGGCTTTCATAAGTATTTTGCAAACATACTAAAATTGTGTTTTTAATTTACTTATTTTCGTAATCAATAAGCCTTAAAAAATGATAAAAATTGTAGGAATTATCCCTGCTAGATATGCAAGTACTCGTTTTCCGGGGAAACCGCTAATTGATATTGGCGGAAAAACAATGATTCAGCGGGTTTATGAACAAGCAAAAAAATCAAAATCACTTTCAGATGTGATCGTAGCAACGGATGATGAAAAAATTGAAAAACATGTAATTTCATTTGGAGGAAAAGTTGTAATGACAAACACTACACACCAAAGTGGTACCGACAGGTGTTTTGAGGCAATTGAAAAATTTGACAAAACGGCTGATGTAGTAATAAATATACAAGGAGACGAACCTTTTATTCATCCTGAGCAAATCGATATTGCAGCAAAATGTTTTGAAAATAAAGAGGTACAGATAGCAACGCTAGCTAAAGCTATTGATAATAATGCAGATTTATTTAACCCAAACGTTCCGAAAGTAATTATTGATAAAAATGGGTATGGAATTTACTTTAGCAGACATGCATTACCCTACCTAAGAGGAAAAGAAAATAACGAATGGCATAATTTACATACCTATTATAAACACATTGGATTATATGCCTATCGAAAGGATGTTTTGGGCAAATTAACAGCCTTAAAACAATCCTCTTTGGAACTAGCCGAATCCCTTGAACAGCTACGCTGGATTGAAAATGGTTATAAAATAAAAGTTGAGATTACTGATTATGAGAGTGTTGCAATTGACGCTCCGGAAGATTTGAAAAAACTCGAAAAGTTTTTGTAAATTCACATCCCCGTAATGGAAAAAGTAGATAAATATATTGGCGATTTATTGTATGAACACGATTGTGTAATAGTACCATCATTTGGTGGATTTATTGGCAATTATTCCCCTGCAAAAATTCATCCAACTAAAAACACTTTTTCTCCTCCATCAAAACAAATTGTTTTTAATAAAAATTTAAAAACAAATGACGGTTTATTAGCTAATCATATTGCTATTGCAGAAAACACCAATTATCCTCAAGCAATAAAACAAATTAATGAATTTGTAGATGCTACACAAACAGCCTTGAAAAATGGCAAAAAAGTAAGTTTCGAAAATATTGGAATTTTTAATTTAGATATTGAACATAACATACAATTTGAACCAAGCACAACTAATTTTTTACTAGATGCTTTTGGTTTAAATAGCTTTCAGTCGGCTGCAATTAAAAGAGATACTGCTGCTAAACAAATCAAAAAAGAATTTATTGACCGAAAAGCAATACCTCAAGAAAAAAGAAAAATCAATATCAAACGAGTAGTTGCGCTAACAATTGCTATTCCTTTGTTGGCTGCTATGATTTGGGTTCCATTAAAAACAGATTTATTAAAAAATATTAATTATTCGAATTTAAATCCTTTTAGTAAAAAAACGGAATTACCTGTTGAGATAAAAAATAAAACAGAAAATACAATCAAAGAAAACGGTTCAACAAATTTAGAACACAACACACTTGTTAATTCAACAGAAACAAATATAAAACCTGTTTTAGCAGACAGCACCTCTGTAGAAAATAAAATAGCATCGAACCTGAATTCTGAATTAGGGTTTCATTTGGTAGCGGGTTGTTTTCAAGTAGAAAGTAATGCAATTAATTTTGTAAGCACATTAAAAGAAAAAAACATTGATGCTTCAATAATTGGCAAAAATGACAA
Organism: uncultured Chitinophaga sp.; assembly: GCA_964549315.1. Classification (GTDB taxonomy): domain Bacteria; phylum Bacteroidota; class Bacteroidia; order 2-12-FULL-35-15; family 2-12-FULL-35-15; genus 2-12-FULL-35-15. Next base: position 124,771 of record CAZJUY010000005.1, read on the forward strand.
AGGGTTGTATGTAGTAAGCTGTGGTGATTTTTCTACTAGAAAAGAAGCTGTTAATCAACTTCAAATATTACGCCAACAACAACCAGAAGCTTGGCTGTATAAAAATAATTAATCTTTGTTTTTTTCGTTTTTCTCTCTTACCATCCTATAGATTCTAATTGCTAATAGCAGCAAAATAGTAAAGGCAAGCAATCCCAACATACCCCAAACAAAACCTGTATTGCTTTTTAAAACAATCAAAAAAACAATAGCCACTAAAAAAACGGTAGCAATTTCATTCCAAATTCTCAATTTAAAACTTGAGTATTTAACAATCCCATTTTGCAGTTGTTTAAATATAACGTGTGATTGAAAATGATAAACAATTAAAGCAAAAACAAAACAAAGTTTTAAGATAAAATATGCTTGTGATAAAAATGCAGGTACTTCCCATACCATCCAGGTTCCGAATACTAATGTTAAAATCATGGAAGGCCAAGTAATACCATACCATAATCGTTTTTCCATGATTTTATATTGATTCTGTAAAATAGATTTTTCTGGCTCTTGTTTTTGTTCTGCCTCTGTGTGATAAATAAATAAACGAATGATATAGAACAAGCCAGCAAACCAAGTAACTACAAAAATGATATGCAATGCCTTTATGTATAAAAAATCCATAAACTAATTTTTTACTAAGGTACAATCATTTTTAATTTTTTACTTCAATAAAAGTCTATAAATTGTAGTAAATTTGAACATAAATTGAACGACATGAATATACTTATTGTAGAGGACGACCCAATTATCAGCCAAAATATTAAGGAATCACTTGAGTCAGAAAGTTATATAGCAACAATCGCCTCTGATGGTTTAACAGGCGAAAAACTTTTAAAAGAAGGTGATTTTGATTGTATAATTTTGGATATTAATTTGCCAAACAAAAATGGCTATGAAATTTGCAAAGAATTCAGAAGAACAAACTCTACTACACCTGTAATACTATTAACCGCTTTCGATGAATTAGAGGACAAAGTGCAAGGTTATGATGCTGGGGCTGACGATTACTTAACAAAACCATTTTATATGAAGGAGCTTTTGTTGCGTATTCAATCTTTAATAAAACGGAGCAAAAATTCTGATTTAAATGCATTAAATGAAATAATAGAATTTGGAGATTTAATCATAAACCAAAATACAAAATCAGTAAGCAGAAAAAAAACTGAGATTAATTTAACTCCACGAGAGTATCAAATATTGATTAAACTAGCTGCTGCTAGAGGCAATTTGGTTTCAAAGCAGGATTTATTAAAAGAAATCTGGGGTAGCTCACTTGAATTTAATACAAACAATATTGAGGTTTATATAAACTTCTTAAGAAACAAGGTAGATAAACCTTTTGCAACACCACTAATAAAAACAAAAATAGGATACGGTTATTACCTTGATGTAAAAAATCAAATTCAGAACGAATGAAAATTCGGCAAAAAATAATTTTATATTTTTCTGCAACCACAATTATATTAGTAGGAATATCATTCCTCTTCATTTACTCTCTTTTTTCTAACTATAGAAGTGAAGAATTTCAGCAGCGGCTCAAAGATAAAGTGGTAACTACCTTAAAATTTCTTGTTGAGATACAGCAAATAGACAATGAATTGTTACAAACAATGGACAAATACACCATTAACAATTTATATCAAGAAAGAACATTATTATTTGATGAAAATAAAAATTTAATTTATTCAGGAATAAACGATACACCTATACTATCATATGAAGGCATCTTAAAAAAAATATCTCCTAGCAATAAAATAGTACACATAAAAGAAAAAGAATTTGATGTTGTAGGCGTTTATGTAAATTTTAAAAACAAAGGTTATTATGGAATAAACAAAGCGTATGACAAATTTGGATTTTCAAAATTGAACTACTTAAAATATGTCCTTTTTATTTCATTTTTAATAATAACAATATTCATTGTATTAATTACGTTTTTTCTTTCAAAACAAATTTCTAGCTCATTAAATAAAATGGCAAAGGAAATCGAAAATTTACAATTAGAGTCCAATGAAACTAGAATTAGCATTCCAAATACAAAGGATGAAATTTATTTTTTAGCAAATAGATTTAATGAATTAATGAATAGACTAAACGATGCATTTGCTTTTCAAAAACACGCTATTCATCACATTTCACATGAATTAAAAACACCCATTGCAATTTTAGTTTCCAACTTCGAAAAAATTGAAAAAGAAAAAAACATTGATGCTGTTCAAGAATTAATAAAGAATCAAAAAGAAGACACAAAAAATTTAAGCGACATTATAAATGCATTATTAGAAATATCGAAAGTAGAAACTGGAAACAATATTTCTAAGGAAAATTTAAGAGTTGATGAATTAATTTATGATGTGATAGAAGATTTAAAAAATTTAGACAAAGAATTTAATTTTACTGTTGACATTTCCGATACTATAACTGATGAAAGCAAATTAACAGTTCATTCAAGTAAAAAATTAATTACTCTGGCTTTTGTAAATTTAACTTTAAACTGTGTTTTGTACAGTAAAAATAAAAAGGCTCTTATTAAAATAAATTATATTAATAATGAAATAATTATTGAGTTTGTTAATGAAGGTCCAATAATTAAAGAGCAAGAACTTCACTTTTTATTTCAACATTTTTTTAGAGGCGAAAACAGCAAAGGGAAAAGAGGATTTGGGCTTGGCCTTGTATTGATATACAAAATTATTACAATGTATTCAGGAAAAATTTATTATGAATCTATAGACGAAAAAACCAATGTATTCAAAGTAATTTTACCAATAAACAACTAATATTAGTCGCCTTTTTATTGTAAACAAAAGAAAAATAATCTTACTACCTTTGCATAAAATATTTTTATGGTAATGAAATCGAAAACACCAAAAGAATCGCTTACAATTCAAACACAAATGGTTTTGCCAAATGATACAAACACCTTAGGTAATTTATTTGGTGGGCAATTATTACAATGGATGGATATAGTTGCTTCTATATCAGCACACCGTCATTGTAAAAGAGTTGTTGTAACTGCATCAGTAAACAATGTTTCTTTTAATATGCCTATTAACCATGCGAGCTTAGTTACGCTGGAAGCAAAAGTATCTCGTGCTTTTAGTACTTCCATGGAAGTGTTTATTGATGTTTGGGTGGAAGACCCAGTGAGTGGAGAAAAAGTAAAAGCAAATGAAGCCATTTATACATTTGTGGCTGTTGATCAAAATGGCTCTCCATTACCAGTTCCTGAATTAGTTCCAGAAACAGAAGAAGAAAAATTTAGATTTGATGGTGCCCTACGTAGAAAACAATTGAGCTTGATACTAGCTGGCAAAATGAAACCTTCAGATGCCACAGAATTAAAAGCTTTATTTTTTAAAGACTAGAATTTAATTTTTGTGCTAAACAATATCCCATACTAAAACAAGCCTGTAATAAATACCCGCCTGTTGGTGCATCCCAGTCTAACATCTCTCCAATCACATAATAATTGGGCATTTTTTTAATTTGAAAATCCGCATCTATTTCATTTAAAGAGATTCCTCCAACGGTAGATATTGCTTCATCAATAGGAGCAGAAGAAGATATTATTAAGTATAGTGCTTTAATATTTTGAGATAATATATATAAGTTCGAATACTCCTCTTTTGAAAGTTGATGCTTTAATAATTCAATTGCAGCAATATTTAAATTGAGTTCATCTTTCAAAAATTTAGTTATCGATTTATTTCCTCTGTTTTTTAATCGACTTTGAATTTCTTCTAATGAGATTGCTGGTTTTAAATCAATAACTACTTCTGCTTTTTTATCACTCAATAATTGTCCTCTTATTTCAGGACTTAAGGCATAAATGGCTCCACCTTCAATTCCAAATTTAGTAATTACTATTTCGCCTTTTTTAGTTTTATTGTTACAAGTGATAGAAATATTTTTTAAAACTTTTCCTTCTGCAACATTTAAAAATTCAGAGCTCCATTTTATTTCATAAGCACAGTTAGATGCTTGAAAGGGTTTGATATTAATTCCTTTTTCAATAAAATAATTTGCCCATAAGCCATCGCTACCTGTTACACTCCAACTTGCTCCACCTAAAGCAAAAATTACAATATCTGATTTTACAAGTACATTCTTATTGTCAAACTCAAACAACAACTCATTTGCATTGTTCCAACCTTTCCAAGTATGTTGTGTGAATATTTTTACATTTTGTTTTTTAAATTGATTTAAAAAAGCATTTAATACATCTATTGGTTTTATACCTTTTATTGGGAATACTCTTTTGCTTGTTCCAATGTATGTTTCTATTCCAATGGCATTTAACCGCTCTCTTAAATTTACATTAGAAAATTTAGCTAAACTGTTTTGAAGAAATGAAGAAGGAGTGTAACGCAAAATAAAATCTTCAATGTGTTCTGAGTGTGTCAAATTAAATCCACCATCACCAGCAACCAAAAATTTTCTACCTAAGGCTTTATTTTTTTCATAAATAGAAACATCAAATTTATTTTTATCTAAATGCGATGCAAGCATCAATGCTGCAGACCCTCCTCCTATTATCGCAACTGATTTTTGCATTTAATTTTTAGTATACCACCAAGCCCACCAAATTAGGATTAGCTGTAAAGGCAAGCGTGCAATGGCAATCCACAAATTTGGATTTTGTTTTTGATAAAAATTTATTGCCATTTGAATATTAGCTGGGAATACAGCAATTAATAAAGTTATTATCAACCATGCTGCAGTAACACGTGTTACTTGTGGAATTAACATTAATGCAAAAACAATTTCGCAAATTCCACTAATAAAAATTAATTGTTTGTGGTATGGCAAATAAGTAGGCATTATTTTTCCGTACATACGTGGATTTACAAAATGATATACACCTGCAGCGAAATACAGTGCAGCCATCACATATAACAGAATTATTTTCATTTTAGTGTAAATTAAAGTGCTCACTTGCCATTTGTTCTATGGCTGTACCAATTGCAAGTGAAGATGTAGCTGCGGGAGAAGGCGCATTTAAAACATGTATGGCATTTCCATTTACTTCAATTTTAAAATCATCAATCATTTCGCCTTCAGGTGCAAGTGCCATTGCTCTTACTCCTGCTCTACCAGGTTTTAAATCATCCATTTCTAATGTTGGAATTAATTTTCGTAAACGTTTTAAAAAAAATGTCTTTGAAAATGCTCCTCTGTATTCATCCCAACCAAATTTCATGTTTTTAGCAAAAAATTTCCAAGTGCCACCAAATGCAAATGCTTCAGCTGTATCTTTTAATGAAAAATCTGTTTTCCCATAACCTTCTCTTTTAAAAACAAAAACTGCATTTGGACCACATTCTGTTCCACCATGTATCATTCGTGTAAAGTGTACTCCCAGAAATGGATATTTAGGATTAGGAACTGGATAAATTAAATTTTTAACTTTTTCTAACCCTTTATCACTCAAATCATAATAATCACCTCTAAACCCAACTATCGCAGTATCAATTTTCGCTCCTTCTTTTTTTGCTATCCTATCACTTTGCAAACCAGCACAAGTAATTACATACGCTGCTTCGTATGTTCCTTGTTGTGTAATTACATTTGTGTACCCATCGTATTTTTCAAATGCTGTTACTTCATGTGAAGTAAGGACTTTGCTTTGTGGAAATTTAGAATGAATTAACTCGACATACTTACGCGAAACATCAGCATAATCAATAATTCCAGTACAAGGCACCCAAATTCCTGCAATGCCCTCGCAGAATGGTTCTAATTCTTTTATTTTTTTTGAATCAATTTTTTCTATTCCTTCCACTCCATTTGCTAAACCATTATTAAACACTTTATTCATGTGTGCCAACTCTGATTCTTCTGTAGCTACTACTATTTTACCGCAAATATCATGTTTAACATTATGCTCTTTTGCAAAAGCAACAAGCTCTCTTCGTCCATCAACGCAATTTTTTGCCTTGTATGAACCAGGTTTATAATATAAGCCAGAATGTATAACTCCAGAATTATGACCTGTTTGGTGTGCTGCTACTTCTTTTTCTTTTTCAAGAACAAGTATTTTTTTGGAAGGATACTTTAAATTAATTTTATAGGCCGAAGCCAAACCAACTATTCCTCCACCAACAATGATAATATCAAATTGATTATTTTCCACAAAAATTATTTTTGCCAAAAATACTAAAATAAAAACACCCCTGCGATATGCAGAGGTGTTCTCATTATTATTATTTTGTTTTTATTTTACAAGAGTTACACTACCAATGTAATTATGCTTTTTATCAAAAACATCTTTCAATACTACCTTCCATACATAAACATCTTGTTGAGCTACATCACTTCCATGATTAGCACGGCCATCCCAAGGTTTAAATAAGCTGTCAGTATAGTAAATTAAATTACCCCAACGGTCGAAAATAAACATTTCAAATGTTTTTATTCCAACACCTTTTCCAATAAAGGAATCATTAATACCATCACCATTAGGAGAAAATGCATTCGGGATAAAGAATGTAAATTCTGGGGATACAATCACGGGATGAATAACTGTATCAATACATCCATTTGCATTTTGTACAACTAACATTGTATTGTAAACAGAGTTTTCAATCGCTGGAAACGTATGTGTTGGGTCAGAAATATTTGAGCTTCCTCCGTCACCAAAATCCCATAACCAAGAAGTTACATCTGATGATGATTGGTTTGTAAACATCACATTTAAATCTAACACTGTTGCTGGGTTTGGATTTGAAACAAATTCTGCAACTGGATTTGCCCACACATTAATCATATTATTATTAGTGAAAGTACTTGTACAACCACTATTATCTACTA
>CAZJUY010000006.1:0-43855 GCA_964549315.1 uncultured Chitinophaga sp.
GTTGTTGGTATCAATTGGCTTCAAGCATCCGATTTCTGTGCTTGGAGAACTGATCGTGTAAATGAGTTTATCTTAATTCGTGAAGGTATCTTAGAACATCAACCTACACCTACAGAAAATGATTATTTTAATACCGACCAATATCTAGCAGGAAAATGGCAAGGGCCAGTGGTTACTCCAATCCCTTCTATGGATCCAAATGGAGGAGATCGTTTAGTGCGTATGGAAGATGGTATCTTTTTACCGAGATACAGGCTACCGACAGAAGCTGAATGGGAATTTGCTGCTTATGGTTTGATTGGAAATTCTATAGGAGAACGTATCACTGACAGAAGATTGTACCCTTGGAATGGTGCAGGTGTTCGTAATCCTGATTCTAAATATTTAGGAAATATGATGGCTAACTACCAACGTAGTAATGGTGACATGATGGGAGTTGCTGGTCAGTTAAACGATGCAGGTGATGTTACTACTCCTGTGTTTTCATATTGGCCAAATGATTACGGCTTGTATAACATGGCAGGTAACGTTTCTGAATGGGTAATGGATGTTTATCGTCCTTTATCACCAGAAGACAAGGCTGATTTTCGTCCTTTCCGTGGAAATGTATTTAAAACGCAAGAGCGTGATGAAGATGGTATTTTAATTAATGATACAATTAAATATGATGCTGATAGTAATATCATGAGCATTCCAGGAATGGTTCGTTGGAGAGATGTTAGTATTAATTTTCCTGACGATAACTTAGATGAACGTAGAAATTATAAATACGCAGATAATATTAACTTCCTAGATGGTGATGTTCAATCGCAAGCAGTTGGATTAAATGATGGAACTTGGAGTGAGCCTTGGGATGCAGCTGGAAAAGGGAAAGCAGAGAGTCACGGGATGTACGAATATAGTGTAACATCTATGATTAATGACAAAGCTCGAGTTTATAAAGGAGGTTCTTGGAAAGACCGTGCGTATTGGATGGTTCCAGGAACAAGACGTTTTCTTGATCAACGTCAGTCAACAGCATGGATTGGTTTCCGTTGTGCTATGACTCGTGTTGGTAGTCCACAAGGATTAGGCAGAAGATAATAGAGAATTATTAATAAAAACCCCCAATAAATTAATTTATTGGGGGTTTTTTATTTCTTTTGTTAGATGAAAAAAATATACCTGACTATTATATTGTTTTTTACTGTTTTGTTGAGTGATGCACAGCCTTTTGCAGATATTATAAGCTTTAATTATCAAGCTTATTCTGGTAAATATGATATTCCAAAAGACACATTAAATAGATTCAATAATAGAACAGACAATTACCAGTTCGGATTTTTTTTACCAAAGGAATTTAAAAACGGGAATACACTTTTGGTTAGGATTAATTCCGAAACTATTAATTCTACTATTGGTCCAGATTCTTCTTATTCTTCTCGTCTATCGAATATTTCAATCCCAATAGGAATGAAATTTGTGAATAAAAATAAAAAATGGGAAAGCATAATTCTAGTGATTCCAAAAATAGCGTCTGATTTCAAAGATAATATTGATGAATACGATTTTCAGTACGGAGCGGTTTTTTTAGAACATTTTGTTCCAAACAATAAATTAAAAATAAAGGCAGGATTATATTATAATAGAGAGGCTTTTGGAAATTTTTATGTTCCTTTAATAGGTGTTGACTGGAAAGTAAACAGCAGAATAAATATGTACGGAATATTGCCGACCAATTATAAAATAGAGTTTAATATTCTAAAAAATAGGCTGTATACTGGGCTGAATTTAAAATATTTTACACGCTCGTTTCGTTTATCAAAAATAAATAATTACGACTATGTTCGATATGATGAAGCACAAGTAAAATTATTTTTAGATTGTTTTGTTGTGTCTAAAGTATTGGTATTTGCTGAAGTTGGCTATTCTATTGGAACAAACCCTTTGCAATATAAATATAATACGAAAGATGTGGTGAATTATAACCCTGTTTACAATCCAATGAAACCATTTGTGGTTTTTAATTTCGGTTTGGTTTATCGTTTTCGTTTTGATTTAGAAGAAAAACAAGCGCAATAATTTTGTAAATTTGTACTGAAAAAAATAAGAACGATGAGTATTACAAAAGAACAAGTTTTAGAAGCATTGAAAAATGTTGATGATCCAGATTTGAAAAAAGATTTGGTAACGTTGGGAATGATAAAAGATTTAGAAGTGGATGGTAAGAAGGTTAGTTTTACTGTTGTTCTCACCACCCCTGCTTGTCCCATGAAGGATATGATTCATAAAGCGTGTGTAAATGCAGTATTACATTTTATAGATAAAGAAGCTGAGGTGAATGTGAAAATGTCTTCTAATGTATCTTCACGTGCTAGTTCAGGACCAATGTTGCCACAAGTAAAAAATATTATAGCTGTTGCTTCTGGAAAAGGTGGAGTAGGAAAATCTACGATAGCATCAAATTTAGCTGTAGCCTTAGCAATGCAAGGAGCAAAAGTTGGTTTGATAGACGCTGATATTTATGGTCCATCTCAAACAATTATGTTTGATGTGCAACAAGAAAAACCTCAAATGAGGCAGGTAGATGGTAAAAATAAAATGGTTCCAGTTGAAAGTTACGGAGTAAAATTATTATCAATTGGTTTTTTTGCAGATACTTCACAAGCTATTGTATGGCGTGGGCCAATGGCAACAAAAGCATTGAATCAATTGCTGTCGGATGCAGACTGGGGAGAATTAGATTATATGATTATCGATTTACCTCCAGGTACTGGAGATATTCATTTGTCGTTAGTAGCTGCTGTTCCATTGAATGGAGTGGTGATTGTGAGTACTCCACAAAATGTTGCTTTAGCTGATGCACAAAAAGGAGTTGGCATGTTTCAAATGCCTGCCATAAATGTTCCAGTATTGGGAATTATTGAAAATATGGCTTATTTCACGCCTGCAGAATTGCCCGAAAATAAATATTATATTTTTGGTAAAAATGGCGCAAAAGCGCTAGCAGAAAAATTAGGTGTTCCATTGCTTGCAGAAATTCCTCTAGTTCAAAGTATTTGTGAGGCTGGTGATGCTGGTCGACCAGCTGTTATGCAAGAAAATACACCACAAGCAATTGCATTTATGCAAATGGCAAAAAATGTAGCTCAACAAGTATCTATAGTTAATGCAAAAAAAGAAGAATTGGTAAGTTAATTTTTATAAATTCGTATAAAAAATAAGCATGAGTGATTTAACAAAAAGAGTAGAGGATGCGTTGGAACAAATTCGCCCTTATTTGCAAGCAGATGGTGGTAATGTTTCATTGGTTGAAATTACAGATGAAAACATTGTAAAGTTAGAATTGCTTGGCGCATGTAAATCTTGTTCGATGAGTATGATGACTTTAAAAGCAGGGATTGAAGAAACAATCAAACGTGCTGTTCCAGAAATAATTTCTGTTGAAGCAATTAATGCGATTGCTACTGTTTAATAAATTTTGATGAAAAAATTAATTTACATATTTTCTTGTATTTATTTCTTGTCTTCTTGTACACCTGAGCTAGACATTCCTGAACCAAGTGCTGGAGAAGCAAATTTTTCGAAAACAATTGCTATTGGAGGTAATTATATGGCAGGTTACCAAAATGGAGCATTGTTCAGAAAAGGACAACGTCTTTCATTACCAGCATTGTTATCCCAGCAGTTTAGAATGGTTGGTGGAAATATTTTTAATCAGGCCTTAATGCCAGATGAGAATGGAATTGGAACAAATTCAAAAACATGGGAAAGCTATTTTATTACACCTAGTAAATTGGGGTATAAAACAGATTGTAAAGGAGTAACTGCTTTATCTCCAATAAAAAATTATATTTCAGTTGCAAATGCAAGCCCTTATTTAGTTGGAATAGCAGGAAATAGCATACATAATTTAGCTGTTCCATTTGCAAACATGTCCGACTATTTTAATCCTGCTTTTGGAAATGCATTTTCTACTACGGGAAATAAAAACCCTTATTACAATCGTATCGCAAGCAATCCTGGGACATCTACATTAGCAAATGATATTGTATCACAAAATCCAACATTTGTAGTTGCTTGGCTGGGTATGGAAGATATTTACAACTATGCATCAAGTGGTGGAACGAGTGCTCCAATTCCATCTGCAGTAAGTTTTAGTAATTCAGTAGAAGCACTTTTAGCTCCTTTAACTGCTAATGGCGCAAAAGGCGTAATAGCAACTATTCCAGACTTTAGAAGTTTCCCTTATTATACTTTAGTAAAATGGGATAATGCCGAATTGACTCAAATTCGTGCAGACTCTTTAAATTATATTTACGATACACTTTCTGGTTTAAGTCATATGCACTTTGTAGCAGGGAGAAATGCATTTGTTATTGATGATCCTGCTTCACCAGGAGGAGTTCGTCAGTTGAAAAATGGAGAATACATTACTCTTTCTGTTCCTTTAGATTCTATGAAATGTTATAAATATGGCTTGTTGGTTAATACTATCAACAATAGATACGCACTAGATAGTACTGAAGTATATAAAATCGATCAAGCTATTACAACATACAATGCTGTAATTCGCGATAAAGCAACACAACACAATCTTGCATTGGTAGATATGTATAGCTTTTTCAAATCAGTAGAAATAGGTATAAAATGGGATGGAGCTGATTTTAATATGACTTTTGTTAGCGGAGGATTTTTAAGTTTAGATGGCTATAACCCCAATCAAAAAGGATATGCACTCATTGCAAATGAATTTATTAAAGCCATAAATGCAAAATATAAAGCAGTAATTCCAACAATTAATTGTGTGGAATGTGATGGTATTTTGTTCCCATAAATATATTTTTCAAATTATTTTTATCTTTTTAAGGTGAGGTGAAAAATAAAGCAACTGATTGGGTTATAGTCTTTTGTTTTTAAAAAATCATGCTTCGATTAATAATTTTGATATAAAATTTAACATCTATTCTTTATTCTAATAGTCTAGTTTTGTTTTGAAATTAATTTTCTTAAAATGAAAACAAAACTATTTTTAAATATTTTATTTCTGATTTTATTTTATAATCAGAGTGCTAAAGCGCAAACGCCTTGCAAAGAAATAATTGGCTACTATCCAAATTGGCAATGGTATGATAGAGCAAAATTGGTTAAGCCAACTTCTATTGCTTATTCAAAATACTCAATCATAAATTATTGTTTTTTTAAGCCAGAAACATCTGGTTTAATTTCTAATACCGATACTTGGGCTGACGAAAATTTATTACAAGGTGATATCAATTGGTCAACAACTCCTGTTTCATATTATCCCAATACATCAATAATTGATTTGGCTCACAATGCAGGAACGAAGGTGATGGTATCAATTGGTGGTTGGACATTATCTGATAATTTCCCGGGTATTGCTGCCAATGCGGGTAAAAGAGCAACATTTGCTGCGGAGTGTAATCGTTTGTTACAGTTTTATAATTTTGATGGAATAGATATAGACTGGGAATACCCAGGTTATGCTGCCCATTCAGGAACTCCTGCTGATAAAGTAAATTTTACAATATTGATGCAACAAATTCGTGATTCGATAAATGCTTTGGGAACACGAACAGGAAAAACATATTTACTATCAGCATGCTTTGGGGCAAGCGCAGCTCACGCATCAAATATTGAATGGAATAATTTAATTCCAGTTTTAGATATGTTTAATATTATGTCTTACGATTTTTTTGGATCTTGGGATTGTATTGCAAATCACAATTCACCGCTGTATGCACCAACAAGTGGTGATGCCTCCTTTAATTTAAACGCAGCATTTAACATGTTAACTACAACTTATGCTGTGCCTTCAACAAAAATTAATTTGGGTGTTGCATTTTATGGTCGTTCTCAAACAGGCGCCAGTGCATTACATGCAGCAACAAGTTGCAATGCAAATACCGTTTTATTTTCTGCCGATGATGGAAGCCCTATGTATTACAATATTCAATCAAATATTTCTTTGTTTGACCAATATTGGGATAATACAGCAAAAGTTCCATACTTAATTGGGAAGCCGTCTAGTTCTGCTGCTGGTACATTTGTATCATACGATAATAAATTATCAATAGGATACAAAGCACAATTCATAAAAAATAATAATGCTCGAGGAGCAATTATTTGGGAAATTACAGGAGATTATTTAGAAACAAGCCCTGGATCTGGAATTATTTCTGGAACACCGTTAGTGGACACTTTAAATCAAGTGTTTTGTAATTCTGCTACTGGAATACCAACGAATACAGTAAATGATTTAGCCTTTGTATATCCTAATCCAAGCAGCGGATCAATTTTTATTGAACTTCCTGAAACTATTTCAGCTGAAATAAATCTTATAGATTTAAATGGAAAAATTTTATTAAAACAAAAAGTGAACAAGGTGCTTAATGCTATTGATATTTCTTCTTTTGGAAGTGGAATTTATTTCTTGCAAATTGAATCAGCAAAAGGAGTTCAATATCAAAAAATAATAAGAGAATGATAATAATATTGAAAAGAAAAAGGCCTTTTTCATTGAGAATATTTAATTTTTTATTTTCTTCAAATACATCAAAAAACAGCCCCAAAATATTTTGGGGCTGCACAATGTGTTTACTGTAATAATATTTATTTCCAACTTTCTTGTATAACACCTTCTTTTATTGGTCGGAAAGCAGTTCTACGATTTTTTTGGTGTTCTTCTTCTGTTGTAGCTTTTGGCACCAATAATTTTGTTTCACCGTATCCTTGTGCTACTAATCTTTCTTTTGGAACTCCTTTTTCAATTAAATAATCTACAACAGATTTAGCACGTTCTTGTGATAATTTCATATTGTATGCATCACTTCCGCGTTCATCCGTATGAGAGCTAATTTCTACACTTAAGTTATTGTTTAGCATTAGGAAATCATATAAATCATCCAATATTTTTTTAGAAGCAGGACGTAATGTAGCTTTATCATAATCGTACTCAATACCTGGAATCACAATATCACCAGCAGGAATAGGAGATAAAAAGAAATCTTTGATAAAATGTGTGGTTTCTAAAATACCTACGGTAGTTACATTTCCTCCATCACCAAAAAATTTATTTTTTTGTGCTTTAATAAATAAATCCCATCCTTCTTCAAGTGGAGTGAAGTATTTTCCTTCTGCATCTGTAATCAAATAAAACTCTTCTCTGTTTCCTCGAATATCTTTAAATGTTAATAATGCATTTGGAATAATAGCATTTGTTTCTGCATTATAAACGGTACCACGCAAATCGTACACATTTGGTTCTTTATCAATTGAATAAATTCTGTAACAAGCTCCGCCAGAACAATCAGCACATTCTTTTCTATCAGATGAAACAAAGCCATGTTGTTGACTACGTTCCATTACAAAATATGCATCATCTTTACTTGAGTTAACTGGAGTTCCCATGTTTTTTGGTTTGCTCCATAATGAATCGCTATTGAATGTTGATCTAAAAACGTCTAAACCACCATAACCCGGATGCCCATCAGAACTAAAATAAAGTGTTGAAGTGTAATAATGGAAAAAAGGAGTTACTTCATCTTCTGAAGTATTAAATAAACTTCCCATATTTATTGGATTACCAGCAGGTCTTCCGTCATCATCAATATTAATATACCATAAATCCATTTTGCCAAAACCACCAGGGCGGTTTGATGAGAAATACAATACACTGCCATCAGGCGATAATGTTGGATGCATTGTTTTGTATCCAGCTAGGTTTACATTATCGTTTAATTTTTCAGCGGCAAGCCATTTGTCGTTCATTTGTTTACACAAATAAATTGAGCATTCGTTTTTGTTTGTAGTTGACCAACGAGTAAAATAAAACGCAGTACGATCTAAAGTTAATGTTCCTGCTCCTTCGTGCATTTCTGTATCAACAGGGCCTTCTACTTTTTTTACATCATTCCATTTATCATTTGTTTTGTGAACAGTATAAATATCAGCAATGAATTTTGGATTTTGCTTTTTTGGGTCGCTTACAGTACTCATTTCACGAGCCGATGTAAATTGAATAGTGTTTGGATCGCCATAATAATTTACAGCAAAACTTGCTGTCCCAGAGTTAAAAATAGAATCTAATTCTGTAACAATAATATCTGTGCGCGAATTACTAGTATCAACTGCTAAATAACATCCTGCAATTTTTAATTTAGCTTGAGCAAAAATCAAAGAGTCTTTTCCTTCACTCATCGTCATCACTTCGTCTAAATTAATATTTGCAGCGCCATATTTTTTATTTTTCATTAAGGCATCAGCATACCAAAATTTTTCATAAGGATATTCTTCTGATTTATAATCCATTGATTTTTTATACCACAATTCAGCATTATTGTAATCACGATTTAATCTGTATGATTCTGCAACTTGATGTGTAACATAAATTTCACGCGCATCAACTGGTGGCTTAACTGCTTTGGTAGTGTCTTTAACTGCGTCTTTATTTTTTTTAGCTGGTGGTGAATATGGTTTTACTTCGTACGGACGAGTATAGTCTGCTGTAGTTCCTTTGTCAATTACTTTTAAGTATAAATTAATTGCTGTATTGTAATCTCCATTTTTAAATGCAGCATCAGCATACTCCAAGTATTCTCTTTTTGTTTGTGCAAAAGAGCTAACTATAAACGTAGATAAAAAAAATAATACAACTATACGTTTCATAAATTATAATCTTGGACAGTTTGCGTAAGGGTTTGGTTTAGCTCTGCGAGCAATGTATGTAAACGATATTTCAAATCCACCACGATAATTGGATGATGTTTTTAATGATGAAGTATTTATATCATAGCTTAAACGAGCGATGTAAGGGCCTTTTTTTATTCCTGCTTCAATTATTGCAGCATCTTTGTTTCTATAAGTTGGACCAAAAATTAAATACGTATCGTCTTTTAAAAAGTAGTGTAACAACAAAGTAGCAGTGAGTTCTTTAGCGTTTAACTCACGCATATAAATAAATTTAGGAAGCAACTGTACTTTTTCATTTACGTTTACTTTTGTTCCTCCATGTAAATAGTAACGTATAGGAAGTTTGTTGTCTTTATTAAAAAAAGTTTCTTGTGGTTGTGTTAAGTGAAAAGCAGAAAAACCAATGAATGGATTTAGTCTGGAATTTTCTTTTGCATAATAGTATAATGCACCTGCATTAATATCATGTATTAATAAACTCGTATTTGTAAATGCTTCGCCACTTGCTATATCTGTGTCAAAGCCTCCGCCATTAGCTGTAGTATATTGTGCTCCAAATGTAAGCTTGTTCATATTTACATTTTTTTGAACAATACCCCCTTGTACACCCAATGTTAAATGATGATTTTGAGCTTTATCAAAAACAACATCATATCCTACAGATAACAATGCACTAAAAACATTAAACTGACCAACCCCAGCACGGTAGTTAAATACTTGTAATCCTACACCAAATTTTTTGATAGGCATGTCAAACGATAAACCCGCTGTAACAAATGGTTTTGTTGCCACTGCAGACCATTGTGTACGGTAATGTCCGTGAATACGATATGCTCCATCAAACATTCCTGTCATTGCAGGATTTAAAAACATTGGTGGTGCATCGTATTGTGATAAATGAAAATCTTGTGCTTGTGTTTTTCCAAACACAAAAATTATCATTACTAGAGTGGTATATTTTTTAAATGTCTTAATCATTTATTCTCCTACAATTTTTTATTAACGTAAAAGCGTAACATCACCAGAAAGTTTATGATTTTCATCGTCTTCAGTTGTTGCTTCCACTGTATATACATACACACCTATCGGTTGTTCAATACCATCACGTTTTCCATCCCAACCTTTACTCTGTTCGGTTGATTCAAAAATTAATTCACCCCAGTTATTGTAAATTCTAAAACGCAGCTGTTTAAACGGACCTCCATAAACATAAAAAATATCATTTGCACCATCTCCATTTGGAGTAAATCCACTCGGAACATCAGGTGGTGATGAAACTATTTCTGTTTTACAAATTGTATCTGTACACCCATTAATATCTGTAACATATAAACACACATCGTAATAACCTCCAGCGCTATAAACGTGTGATGGATTTTGTAAAGTAGAAGTTGAATCCATTGATGAATCACCAAAATCCCAGAACCAAGCAATTGGATTAACTGATTGGTCGGTAAAGTTTACTGTTTGATTAATGTTAGCAGTGTAATCATCAGATGCAAAATTTGCTGTAGGTCCAGGTAATACGCCAATGCTTTGTGTAACTGTATCAATACAACCTTGAGCTGACTGTACAATCAATGTTACATTGTAAGTACCCGCTGGATTATAATAGTGTATAGGATTTTGAATTGTGCTTGTTTGCGTATCTCCAAAATTCCATAACCATGAAGTAATTGTTGAACCGCCAACTGTAGAAGTATCTTGAAATAAAGTACCATCAACTTGACAAATTCCATTTGCATTGAAAGCTGCAACTGGTTTTTCATAAACATTTAATACTTGATTAAGCGTATCCACACATCCGTTTGATGAGGTAACAATTAACATAATATTGTACGGTCCACCTGCAGGATAAGTATGTGTTGGATTTTGTGTAGTGCTATTAGGTGATGCATCGCCAAAATTCCAATTCCAATTAGTAATTGTTCCAACACTTGTAGTAGAGCCATCTGTAAATGTTATTGGGAAAGTAGGACAAGCATTGTTGCTAGTATATGCCGCAACAGGTGATGGAATTAATGTTAAGTTTAATGTGTCAGAAACAGAACGACAACCGCCATTGTTTGTAGATTCAAATATTAACACAATAGAACCAGCTGCATCATCAGCTGTACTTGGATAATAAACTGGATTTAAAATAGTATTGTTAGGAGCAAATGTCCCTGTTCCGCTAGTAGTCCAAAAACCAGCAGTTGTAGAACTGTTTACATTCAAGTTTACAGGATTACTTGCACATGCTGAAGTTCCTGAAGTAATTGCAACGATTGGAACAGGTGTAAAATAAATTGTAGTAGAGTCTCTGGATGCATTACAATTGCCATTGCCAGTGGTGGTTAAATAAACAATTACTGACCCAGCTGTAGTATCTGCAGCACTTGGATAATACAAAGTGTTTAAAGCGTTCGGGTTAGCAAATGTGCCAGTACCCATTGTTTGCCAAGTTCCGCCAGAAGCAACAGTAATTCCAGCACTTACAGGAACACTAGTAGTGTCTCTACAAACATAAATGTCTGATCCCACATTTGCAGTTGGTCCAGCATAGAATGTAATAATTACTTGGTCAGTATCTGCTGGACATAATGCATTACTTGTAGTTATTAATAATAAGGTATCTGCGCCATTTGAAACAGCACTTGCCGATGGTGTATAAGTTGCATTTAGTGTTGTTGTATTTGGGTTAAATGTTCCTCCTCCATTCCAAATTCCTCCTCCTGCATTTAAAATTGTACCGCCTAATCCAATCGTTGGGTTGTTTGTACAGCTGATAGTATCATTTCCTGCATTTGCAATTGGTAAACCTTGAATATTAATAGTATAAATAGCAGTGTCGGTGCAGCCATTAGACGCAGTGGTAATTAAACTAACATTAAATGAACCTCCTGCTCCATATGCGTATACTGGATTTTGAGCAGTTGAAGTATTACCATCACCAAAATTCCATTGCCAACTTGTTATTGGGCTGGATGGATCAAAAGTGGACATATCTGAAAAATTGACTGGTACACCTTTACAAGCGGGTGCATCATTCGAAAAGTTTGCTTGTACATCACCAACTATAATTGTTTGTATGGATGTATCTGCACATGGAGTTCCTCTGTTAATTACAAGCATAACGTTGTAAGAACCCAAAGCAGGATAAGTATAAGTCGGATTTAAAGAATTTGAAGTATCTGCTAATGTAGAGCCATCTCCAAAATTCCAGAAGTACGAATTCGCAGCAGGGCTTGTAGTGTTCTGGAAATTTATTGTGGTTCCATTACAAGCTCCTAAAGCATTAAAGTTTGGAACTGCTAAAGGAGGGCAGTTTACAACATTGAACTGGAAATCTCGCAGTATTTCTCCAATTTTAACACCATTACGCCATTCTTCACATTTTACTCCTGCTACAAATTGTCCAATTGTAGGAGGAACGCCATTTAATATCCCAGTAGGACTAATTGTAAGAGAGTTTGGTACTGCTGGATCTAGTGGGTTATTAGCACCATAAGTACTTGCCCAATTTACAGGAGCTGTTGTAAAAACATTTCCAGGGTAGGTGATAGCACCATTGTTATAAGGTGTATAAAGGGAATATGCTAAAGAATCTCCATCAGCATCCGTTGCAGAATGATTAACACTCATATTATTTCCTTGGCAAACAAAAACAGGCGGTGGGTTTACCCATTTTGGGCTGCTATTAGAAATAACAACACCATTTTCTGGAATATGTGCATACCATGTTTCTCCTGCAGTTAGTGGACTTGTAATATTCATCAAAGTGCTATTTCTACAGCAATATTGATAGTATAAATGGTAACCACCAAAACCAGGAGGTAGTCCAGTGACAATACTCGTATATACAGCCTCTTCTAGGCAAATCCCAGGATTTACAGCACAAGTATCAATATTTGGAGGAACTGGCGAAGCTCCTGGAAAAGGAATAGAAACCGACCCTACAGTATGTGCAGTTCCATTATCTCTTCTTATTTGAATAACAACAGGGTTTGGGAATGCAGCATTTCCAGTTCTACAATCTCTATAAAGTTTTAAGGTAATACGGTATGTTGAACCTCCAAGTTGCTCATAAGTTAATGAGCCCCCAACAATATGTGTAGCTTTTGAATAAAAGTTTGCAAAAAATACTAAAGCAATTATAAGGAGTAAACGTATTCTCATTTAAATATTTTATTGGCCTTTATATACAATTGGTAAATGTAGTAAAATTTTCATTTCGACAAATTTTTATTGAAAAATTATCCGTCTTATCATAAAAAATAGTAGTTTTGGCTTACGTTATAAAAAATATAAAAATGAAAAAAATACTACTCGTTTTCTGTTTTCTATCCTTGTCTTTTGTCGGTTTTTCACAAATAAACATACAGTGGCAAGTGCGCTATACAAGTGCTGGAAGCAATGTAGATAGAGCTGAAGATATGGTAATTGACGCATCGGGGAATGTATATGTAACTGGTTTAGGGCAAGGTCCTGGTGGTAATTTCGACTATACTACCATTAAGTATGATAATAATGGAAATCAAATATGGATTGCTCAATACAATGGACCAGGAAATGGATTGGATGAAGCACATGCAATTGCAGTAGATGCAGTTGGTAATGTATATGTTACAGGTTGGAGTTATGGAGGAGCAACACCAGGGTTTGATTATGCAACAGTAAAATATAATAGTTCAGGCGTTCAACAATGGGCAACTCGATATAATAATACAACGAACGGAACAGATGAAGCTTGGGATATTGGAGTTGATAATTCGGGAAACGTATTTGTAACCGGAACAAGTGATGGAACAGGGACCAATAGTGCTGCTACCACAATTAAATACAATAGCGCAGGGGTTCAACAATGGGCAAACCGCTTTAATGGAGCTGGTGGAGGAATAGATGTTACCTACGCAATTTATGTAAATCCTAGTACAGGTGATAATTTTGTAACAGGATATGTTTTTCAAAGCACTGCGGCTGATTACGATTATGTTACTATAAAATACAATACTGCTGGTGCACAACAATGGGCCACACAATACAATGGACCGAACAGTAAATATGATGAGGCTCGTTCAATTGATGTAGATGCTTCAGGAAATGTATATGTAACAGGGTATAGCCAAACGGCAGTTCTTACGAATTACGATTATGCAACAGTAAAATATAATAGTGCAGGGGTTCAACAATGGACACAGCGATACAATGGAACTGGAAATGATTTAGATAGAGCAAATGCAGTGAAAGTTGATGGCTCTGGAAATGTTATTGTTACAGGAAAAAGTGTTGGAAGTGGTGTTGCTGCCGAAGATATTGTAACTATAAAATACGATGGGGCTGGAGTTCAACAATGGTTACAACGCTTTAATGGTGCTTCAAATGGGTATGACGAAGGAAAAGCAATTGCATTAGACGGTTCAGGAAATGTTTATGTAACAGGATATAGTTTTACTGCCGGTGCAAACAACGATTACACAACTATTAAATATGATTTAGCAGGTAATCAAGAATGGATTACTAAGTACAATGGTACAGGAAATAATGCCGACCAAGCTGCTGCTATTGCTGTAGATGGCATAGGAAATATTTATATTTCTGGTTTGAGCAGAGGGGCAGGAACCAATGAAGATTATCAAACAATTAAATATTGCCAATTAACTGCAAATGCAGGTAGCGATACTACAATTTGTAATGGTGCAAGTGTTATGTTGAGTGCTTCAGCTATTGGCGCAGTAAGTTATGCTTGGTTGCCAAATGATGGTACATTAAGTAGTTTAACATCTGCTACACCAACGGCTACACCTACAACAACAACATCTTATTATGTTGCAATTACAAATACAAACGGTTGTGTTGATTTAGATACAGTTATTGTTACTGTAGTTCCTTTACCCGCACCAGCTATAACACCTAGCGGACCAACGGCATTTTGTTCTGGAGGTTCTGTAACTCTTACATCTGCATCTGCAACCAGTTACCAATGGAGCACAGGGGTGAATGATACATTGCAATCTATTACAGTAAATGCATCAGGAACCTATACTGTTACAGTTTCAAATGGTTTTGGTTGTGCTGCACAAGCGACACAAACAGTTACCGTTTATTCCTTACCACCAATTAGTGCAGGAGCAGATGATAGTACTTGCCTTAGTACTAATATTAATTTAATGGCAACTGGAGGTGTAAGTTATGTTTGGCACCCTGGAAATACATTAAGTGATTCTACTATTGCAAACCCAGTTGCAGGTCCAACAGTTTCTACCTGCTATTATGTGGTAGGAACAGCATCTGGCGGATGTACAAACACAGATACCGTTTGTATAACTGTACTTGGAAATCCTTCGGTTCCTTCTATTGTAAAAGGGAATGATACGTTGTATTGTACACCTGCTACATATGCATCTTACCAATGGTATTTTAATGGTTCTCCAATTTCTGGGGCTACTAATCCAACATATATTTATACTCAAAATGGGAATTATTATGTAGAGGTGTTTAATGCTGCTGGTTGTAATACGGTTTCAACTGTTATAGCAATTACAGATGTTGGAGTAGAAGAATTGAATAGTTATTTATCTATGAGTATTTATCCAAACCCTGCTAATGATTTTATAACAATTGATTTGTATTCATTAAAACAAAGCAATTATAAATTAACATTAATGAATGTAGCGGGACAAATAATAAATACAGAAACCGTTTATTTAAATGCTGCTTTGGTTAAAAAACAAATTGATTTAAGCACATTGCCTCAAGGGATTTATTTGATACAATTATCAAATGAAGATGGTGTGTATAGTAAACGGATTATTAAGAAGTAAAATGTTTTATGAAAAAAAGCGGCTGTTACAGTATGTAACAGCCGCTTTTTTATTGCAACTTCAATCCTTCACCCTATTAAACTTTAAAGCTTTTAACATCCATTTTGGCAGAGGTTTTAAAGCATCACGTTTACGTAAATCCAAATACCAACCTAGTTTTTTCATAATTGGTATTTTTTTAGTTTCTACAAATTCAATTAATGCACCATCTGGGTCTTCGATATAACTAAAATGTCCTGCAGCTTCGCCCATATCAAATTTTTCTCCGCTATCTACTGTATATGGATGTCCTTTTGAAGCACACAATTGTTTCATTGCATTTTGGTTAGTAATATCAAAACATAAATGAATAAAACCTTGGTCGCCCCAAAAACGATTTTCAAAAATTTTGCGTGGTGTACGGTCAAATACTTTTACCAATTCAATTTCACTTTCGCCCAACAATTGTGAAAAAGCACCTACTCTTGGTTTGCTATGTTTTAATAATACTCTTCGAACTTTATTTGTTCCGCTTGGTAAATTTTTAAAATCATCAAAAACACCTTCTTTATCATATACCACAGTATCGTAACCTAAAATATCTGCATAAAAAGCTTTTGACTTTTCAATATCACTCACGCCAATCATCATTCCAGAAGGTCCGCCAGTTAGCTGCTTTCCATTAGCATACCACGAATCACTTTTTACAATTTGAAACAAATTATTCCAAGGGTCACGTAAATAAAAAGTATCATTTCCGCCTGCATCTTTTGTTAAATCACTTACAAAATTTACTTTTTTTGATTTTAAAAAATCGTAAGAACCTTTTACATCGCTGGTTTTAATTCTTGCACAATAAAATCCCAAATCACCAATTTGTAACTCAAAAGAGCAAGGTTCAGGCTTGCGGCTAGTGTATTGCCATATCTCAAAACCGCCACCACCTTTTAGGTTTACTGCTAAAATAGCGTGACGCATGTGGGGTTTGCCTCCTGTGTAGGGCAACATTAGATTAGCTTCAGCAGCTTCTTCAAAAATAGGCACATCCATTCCAAAATGTTGACGGTACCACTTAAATGCTTCATGTACATTTGGTATTCCTATTCCTACTTGTTGGATTCCTGCTATTGTTGGTTGATTCATATTTAGTTAATTAGTTGATTGGTTAAATGGTTGACTAGTTCGTTGGTTAATAAGGTTAAAAACCATTGTCAACTTTTTTTGCCCACTGTCTATTTGATCGTTTAATTGTGGAATTGTTTTTTTAATTGCCAACTGTCATTTCCCTTCTATCCCCTCTTTTGACTTATTCCCTTAATTCCCTTTTACCTTTCATTATTCTGCTTTTTGTTTTCTAATAATTTTGGTAAATAAATTTGGAAAAAATCTTTTTATCCAAATGGCACGTAATTCTTTTCCGCCAATAAAAATTTCAAATTTATTTTTTTCTATGCCTCTTAAAATTTCTTTTGCACATTCTTCGGCACTTACGCCTTTTGCTTGACTTTCATCCATTTTGTTGTGCTTTTCACCACTGCTTGTAATCGCATTTATAGAAATATCTGTTTTTACTTTCCCTGGACAAACAATAAGTACTTTAATATTGTCATTAAAAACTTCCATTCTTAATGATTCAAAAAATCCATGTAAAGCATGCTTTGAAGCAGCATAAGCCGAACGATAATAAAACCCAAATTTGCCAGCGATACTACTCATGGCTATTATATAGCCGCTTTTTTGCTTTGCCATATAAGGTAATACACTTTTTGTAAGTGCAACTGTTCCAAAAAAGTTGATTTCCATTATTTTTCTGTCAATTTCAATGGGAGTATCTTTGGTTAAGGAGCGTTGGCTCATTCCTCCATTATTTACTAAGATGTCAATTTGACCAAAACTAGAAATTACTTTTTCGGTTAATTCCTGAATGGTTGAGGTGTTTTCTAAATCCAAAGGTAAAATCAAGATATTGCTGTCGTTTCCGCCCAATTTTGATTTTACCCTATTTAATTCCTCTTTTCTTCGAGCAGATAGCACCAATTTGCATCCTTTTGAATAGAATTGAAAAGCCAAAGCCTCACCAATACCTGAGGATGCCCCAGTAATCCAAACTACTTTATTTGTATACGAAAAACTCATTTTGAGTGGCAAAAATGCAAATAAAAATTGGTTTTACAGGTGTTCGGGTTTAGTTTTCAACAATTTATTGGTGAATTATTTTGTTAGTTTTAAAAATGTAATTATCTTCGCGTCCCATTTTAAGAAAAGTGGTACTATTTTTTTATAAATTAATACATAAATTACAGTGGACGCATTAAGTTACAAAACAGTTTCGGCAAGTAAAGAAACTGTAACCAAAGGTTGGATTTTAATAGATGCAGAAAACGAAACAGTGGGTCGTTTAGCTTCTAGAGTTGCGTATGTTTTACGCGGAAAAGACAAAGTAAATTTTACTCCAAATTCAGATGCAGGAGATAATGTAATTATTATCAATGCAGAAAAAGTTAAGTTTACAGGAAACAAACTTATTGATAAAGAATATGTACGCCATACTGGATATCCAGGTGGGCAACGTTTCGCTACTCCAAAAGATTTATTTGCATCAAAACCAACAGAAGTATTGCGTAAAGCAGTTAGTGGTATGTTGCCAAAAAATAGATTGGGAGATGCTTTAAGACGTAATGTATATATTTATGCAGGTTCAGAACATCCTCATGCTGCACAACAACCAAAAGAAATCAAATCAAATACAATTAAATAATAAAAATGGAAGTAGTAAATACTCTTGGTAGAAGAAAAACCGCTGTAGCGCGTGCTTATGCGCAAAAAGGAAGTGGGAATATTGTAATCAACGATAAAGATTACAAATCTTATTTCACAACATCTGTTTTACAATACAAAGTTACTCAAGCTTTTGCTGTTACTAAAACAACAGGAGAAGTAGATGTAAAAGTAAATGTAAAAGGGGGCGGGGTAACCGGGCAAGTTGAAGCTGTACGCTTAGCGATTGCTCGCGCATTAGTAGAAATGGATGCAAATCATAAACCAGCTTTAAAAGCAGAAGGTTTAATGACACGTAATCCTAAAATGGTGGAACGTAAGAAACCGGGTCAGAAAAAAGCTCGTAAACGTTTCCAATTCAGTAAACGTTAAGATTATCATCTATCAAAAAAAAGTATTAATTCTAAAATTAAAGACGAAATGTCAAGAACAAATTTTAATGAACTATTGGAGTCTGGAGCACACTTCGGACATTTGAAAAGAAAATGGAATCCAGCAATGGCTCCTTACATTTTTACAGAAAAAAATGGTATCCACATTATAGACTTAAATAAAACAGTTGCAAAAATTGATGAAGCAGCAAATGCTTTGAAACAAATTGCAAAATCTGGTAAAAAAGTTTTATTTGTTGCTACAAAAAAACAAGCGAAAGATATTGTTGCTGAAAAAGTAAAAGCAGTAAACATGCCTTATGTTACTGAGCGTTGGCCAGGTGGTATGCTTACTAATTTTGCTACAATCCGTAAAGCTGTTCGTAAAATGGCTACGATTGACAAAATGGGTACTGATGGAACTTTTGATAATATTTCTAAAAAAGAAAAATTACAAATTTCTCGCGAACGTGCTAAATTAGAAACTCAGTTAGGAAGTATTGTTGATTTAACACGCTTACCAGCAGCTTTATTTATTGTTGATATTTCTAAAGAACACATTGCAGTGGCAGAAGCTAAAAGATTAAATATCCCAACTTTTGCGATTGTTGATACAAATTCTGATCCTAATGTGGTAGATTATGCTATTCCTGCAAATGATGATGCTTCTACTTCTGTAGCTTTAATTACTGGAATCATTACTAAAGCAATTGAAGAAGGTTTAGCTGAACGTAAAGTAGATAAAGAAACTGCAGCTGCTGAAGAAAAAGATAGCAAAAGCAATTCACGTGAAGAAGCATCTAAATTAGTAGATGGAACAAAATTCAAATCAGCTGATGAAGATGGTGGTGATGTTGCTAAAAAAACAGCGGTAAAAAAACCTAGAAAAAAAATTAGCTAAACTTTATAGTTAAGCACAAAGGGGCTTTTAATAAAAATAAATATAAATTGAGATAAAATGTCCCGACTCTATGGTCGGGATATTTTTTAAATAAAAAAATAAAAAAATGACAACAATGACTATTACAGCGGCTGATGTAAATAAATTACGCCAAATGACAGGTGCAGGTATGATGGACTGCAAAAAAGCATTAACAGAAGCAGGTGGAGATTTTGAAAAAGCAATTGATGAATTGCGTAAAAAAGGACAAAAAGTAGCTGCAAACCGTGGCGACCGTGAATCAAAAGAAGGTGTGGTTTTAGCTAAAGTTTCTGCTGATAATAAAAATGGAATTGTTTTGGCTTTAAATTGCGAAACTGATTTTGTTGCAATTAATGCAGACTTTATTAAATTAACAAATGCCATTATTGACATTGCAGTTGATAAAAAAGTTAAAACAGCTGATGAGTTAAAGGCTTTATCTTTTGATGGTAAAATTACAATAGAAGAAAAGCTAATTGAGCAAACAGGAGTTATCGGAGAAAAAATTGAATTGAAAAAATTCGAAACGGTAGAAGCAGCTTTTGTTTTAGCATATATTCATCCAGGAAATAAATTAGCAAACATTGTTGGCTTTAACCAAGAAAGTGTACCAGCTGATGTTGCTAAAGATGTTGCAATGCAAGTAGCAGCAATGGCTCCAGTAGCAGTAGATAAAGATGGTGTAGATGCAGAAACATTACAACGTGAAATCGAAATTGGTAAAGAGCAAGCGCGTGCTGATGGAAAACCAGAAGAGATGTTGGAAAAAATTGCAATGGGTAAATTAAATAAATTCTATAAGGAATCTACTTTATTAAACCAAGAGTACATTAAAGACAACAAAAAAACAATTGCTCAGTTTTTAAAAGAAGCGAATAAAGATTTAACTGTTACCGCTTTCAAACGCATTGCATTGAGCTAATAATTTTAATTCAAAAAAATCCCGATATTTATCGGGATTTTTTTTTGCTAAACGGAACTATAAACAATACATAAGTATGAAATACAAACGCATTCTACTAAAATTAAGCGGAGAGTCGCTAATGGGCAACAAACAATTTGGAATTGATAATGAGCGTATAGCTGATTATGCAAAACAAATTAAAGAGTTAGTAGATATGGGCGTTCAAGTTGCAATAGTGATTGGTGGAGGAAATATTTTTAGGGGAATACAAGCTGAAGAAGGTGGGATGGATAGAGTACATGGTGACTATATGGGAATGCTTGCAACTGTAATTAATTCAATGGCATTGCAATCAGCTTTAGAAAAACAAGGTATTGATACACGTTTGCAATCAGCGATAAAAATGGAACAAATTTGTGAACCATTTATTAGACGGAAAGCAGTTCGTCATTTAGAAAAAAATCGTGTAGTTATTTTTGGAGCAGGAACTGGGAATCCTTATTTTACAACTGATACAGCAGCTACATTACGAGCAATTGAAATTGAAGCTGACGTAGTTTTAAAAGGAACACGTGTTGATGGAATTTATACTGCAGACCCAGAAAAAGACAAAACCGCTACAAAATATGATGTCATTACTTTTGACGAAGCATATTCAAAAGGACTTGAAATTATGGATATGACTGCATTTACATTATGTAAAGAAAACAATCTTCCTATTATTGTTTTTGATATGAACAAAATTGGCAACTTGAAAAAATTAATGCAAGGCGAAAAAGTTGGAACTTTAGTAAATCTTTAGTATTACCTGTGTGCTAGGTCATTCTGAACTTGTTTCAGAATCTGTGCGTAAGCATTATTAGCAAAATGAAAGTTGGTTATGTTTATATCATGAGCAATATAAAAAGAACTACATTTTATATTGGCGTTACTTCTAATTTACAAAAAAGAGTAGAGCAGCACAAAGTTGGTGTCGGTTCTGAGTTTACAAAAAAATACAAATTATTTTACTTGGTGTATTTTGAGAGAATACTTGGAATAGAACAAGCGATTAAGAGAGAAACACAATTAAAAAATTGGAAAAGAACTTGGAAGCTTAACCTAATTAAATCTATTAATCCTGAAATGTTAGATTTATATGAAACGGGCCTTCTCGCAGATTCTGAAACAAGTTCAGAATGACCCATCCGCGCACACTAGATTCTTAGAAAAAATCATTTATATTTGTGGGGATATTTTTATCTCTCTAACTAATTTACTACATCAAAATTATGACCGAAGAAACAAAATTTATATTGGATTCTGCTAAAGAGCAAATGGAAAAAGCAGTGACACATTTAGAGGCAGAATTGGTAAAAGTTCGTGCAGGGAAAGCAAGTCCTGGAATGGTTGAAGGGCTTATGGTTGACTACTACGGAACTCAAACACCAATGAATCAAGTTGCAAATATTAATACTGCTGATGCTCGTACATTGGTAATTCAGCCATGGGAAAAAAGTATGTTAACACCAATTGAAAAAGCAATTCAAATTGCTAACCTTGGTCTAAACCCACAAAATGATGGAGTAATCATTCGCATTTTAGTTCCTGCACTAACAGAAGAAAGAAGAAAAGATTTGGTAAAAAAAGCAAAGTCTGAAGCAGAAAATGCAAAAGTAAGTCTGCGTACAATTAGGAAAGAAGCAAATGAGTCATTAAAAAAACTTCAAAAAGACGGAACACCAGAGGATGAAATAAAAGATGCAGAAGCGAAAGTGCAAACACTTACAGACTCTTTTGTTGTAAAATGCGATAAGCATCTAGAAGTGAAAGAAAAAGAAATTATGACGGTTTAATTAATTATCGAAAACAGATATTAAAAGCCCAATTTTGGGCTTTTTTTATTTAACATTTCTTGCATAATGCCGTCTTGCTTATCCCTCAAGAATTAATTATATTTGATGTAACATAAATTAAGCGTTGACGTTATATATTTTCGGATGGGAAGCAATTATCAATCATTAATTCAAAAGTTAGACGAGTTTATTCGTAAGTACTATAAAAATCAACTTGTAAAAGGAGCTATTTATAGTGTTGGGTTACTGTTGCTGTTTTTTGTTTCTGTTACTTTAGTGGAATATTTTGGTCACTTCAATACGCTTGTACGTACTATCCTCTTTTACTCTTTTTTGTTTTCAAGTTTATTCGTCTTGGCTAAATACATTGCCGTTCCCATTTCAAAATTGTACAAGTTTGGTAAAATAATTTCATATCAAGACGCATCTGCCATAATTGGCAAGCATTTTACTTCGGTTCAGGATAAACTATTAAACGTATTGCAATTGCAAAGCCAATCAACTACTACTACTGGCGATTCCGATTTAATAGTAGCAAGCATCAATCAAAAAATAAATGAATTAAAGCCTATTCCTTTTTCTGCTGCTGTTGATTTGTCTCAAAACAAAAGATATTTAAAATATGCGCTTATTCCATTTTTTTTAATTGTTGTGATTCTTTTTTCGTCTCCAAGTATTATTACAGATAGTACCAAGCGTATTGTAAATCATTCTACTTATTTCGAGAAAGAAGCTCCATTTCAGTTTGTTATTACAAACAAAAATTTAACAGCAATAGCTCAAGAGGATTTTGATTTAGAAATAAAATTAACTGGCAATGAAATACCTGACAATGTTTTTGTGGAGATTGCAGGAAATGAATTTAAATTAGAAAAATTAAATATTGTAAATTTCAAATACACATTTAAAAATGTACAAAGAAATACAGCTTTTAATTTAACGGCAGATGGTTTTAAATCAAAAGAATATGAGTTAGTTGCTTTGCCAAATCCTATTTTGTTGAATTTTGAAATAGCATTGAACTATCCAAAATATTTAAATAAAAAAGATGAGGTAATAAAAAATACAGGTGATTTGATTATTCCAGCTGGAACAAAAGTAAATTGGATATTCAATACTCAAAATGCAAATGAACTAAAACTAAATTTTAATGATACCGCATTTTTAGTTCAGCCCGCTGCACAAAATCGTTTTATTTATACCAACAAGTTTTTAAAAGATAAAACGTATTCAGTTACTACAGCTAATCAATTTTTAAAAAATAAGGACTCAGTTACATATAGTATAAATGTTATCCCTGATGCATACCCGCAAATTTCGGTGGAAGAAAAAAAAGATTCGGTATCAACTAAACGACTTTATTTTAAAGGTGAAATAAAAGATGATTATGGTTTTAGTAAATTGTCGTTTAATTATCGTTTCATAACTAATAACGATAGTGCCATTACAGACAACTATAAAAAAATCACCACAAACTCTTCTCCAATTGCCTTTAATAAGGCTGTTTCACAAACCTATTTTTTTCATTACTGGGATTTAAATTCTTTAGGTGTTAATCCAGGTGATCAAATTGAATACTATTTTGAAGTGTGGGATAACGATGGTGTGCTTGGGAACAAATCAACACGTTCAGATAAAAAGATTTTTAAAGCACCCACTTTAAAAGAACTAGCCGAAAAAACAGACAAAAATAATGATAAGATAAAAGACGACTTGCAAGAAAGTATTTCGCAAGCAAAAGATATTCAAAAGCAGTTAGCCGATTTGCAACGAAAAGTAGCGGAGAAAAAAACGCTTACGTGGGAAGAAAAAAAGAAAATGGAAGAGTTGTTAAACAAGCAAAAAGAGTTAGAGAAAAAAGTAGAAAATATCAAAAATGAAAATTCATTAAACAATCAACAACAAAATGAATTTAAACAACCAGATGAGCAATTGTTAGATAAACAAAAGCAATTAGAGGATTTGTTTGACAAAGTAATGACGCCTGAAATGAAGGAGAAGTATAATGAGCTTCAAAAGTTGATGGAAAAGATGGACAAGGATAAAATCCAAGAAGCATTGGATAAGATGAAATTAGATAATAAAGATTTAATGAAAGAACTAGATAGAAATTTAGAACTATTCAAACAATTGGAATTCGAACAAAAACTTCAACAGAACATTGATAAGCTGAATGAGCTTTCAAAAAAACAAGATGAATTATCCAAACAATCTGAAGATAAAAAAAGCAATGCTAATGAACAAAAAGAAAAACAAGATGCTTTAAATAAAGAGTTTGAAGATTTGAAGAAAGATATGAAAGAGATGGAGAAAAAGAACAGCGAGCTGGAAGAACCCAAAAAACTTGAAAATACTGAACAGCAGCAACAAGAGATTAAAAAAGAGATGCAGAATAGTAGTGAGCAACTTCAGAAAAACGAAAAGAAGAATGCTTCTAAATCACAAAAAAAGGCTTCTGAAAAAATGGAGGAGATGAGCAATCAGCTGTCTGCAATGCAACAAAAAATGGGTGCCGAACAAGCCGCAGAAGATATTGATAAGCTCAGAGATTTATTAGAAAATTTGCTTCAATTATCGTTTAGCCAAGAAGCTTTAATGGCGGATTTATCCAAAACAAAACCGAATGACCCACAGTATTACAAGATAACACAAAAACAAAAAAAATTACAGGATGATAGTAAAATGATTGAAGATAGTTTGCTTGCATTGAGCAAAAGAGTTCCTCAAATACAATCACTTGTTAATCGAGAAATTAGTGCGATTAATATGAATATGGAAAAAGCGGTTGAAGAAATTAAAGAAGCACAAACATTAACTTATGATGGTAAAAATCATAAGTCGGAAGCTCAAAGTCGCCAACAGTTTGCTATGACTTCTATCAACAATCTTGCTTTAATGCTTAGTGAAGCATTGAAACAAATGCAAAACGATATGAAAAATAAAATGCCAGGCTCTGGTAGTTGTAATAAGCCTGGAGGCAAAGGTCAAAAACCATCAATGGCAAATATGCGTCAAATGCAAGAACAGCTGAACAAGCAAATAGAAAGGCTAAAAGAAGGAATGGAGAAGAATGGGAATAAGCCCGGACAAAAATCTGGCGCGATGGGTATGGGAGGAAGTGGAATGAGCCAAGAACTTGCAAAACTTGCGGCTCAACAAGAAGCTATACGTAAAGAAATTCAGAAAATGTCGGACCAGCTAAATAAAGATGGAAAAGGAGCTGGGAATATGAGCAAATTGGCTGAAAAAATGGAAGAGACAGAAACAGATTTGGTAAATAAACTGATTAGCCCCGAAACAATGAAGCGTCAACAAGAAATTTTAACTCGCCTTTTAGAGCATGAAAAGGCTGAAAAAGAAAGGGAAATGGACGAAAAAAGACAATCCAATGAAGCAAAAAATGAAAATTTTAGTAACCCTAATCAATTTTTAGAGTATAACAGACTGAAAAACAAAGAAACGGAATTGCTAAAAACTGTTCCGCCCTCTTTCACCCCTTTTTACAAAACGAAAGTAAACGAATATTTTAATAATATAGAAAATTAAAATGGTGCTCGCAGAAAATCAAAAAATACGCATTACCTCAAAAGCCGAAAACATTATTTTGGTTGAAAAGATGATTGAAGATGTTTGTGATCTTTTTAGTATTAGCGAAGATTACTATGGCAATATCTTAGTAGCAATTACTGAAGCTGTTAATAATGCTATTTATCATGGAAACAAAGCAAATCCAAGTAAGAGCATAGATATTTCATTTAAATCTCAATCGGATAAAGTATCATTTATTGTAAAAGATGAGGGTACTGGTTTTAGTTATGATAATTTACCAGACCCAACAAGCCCTGAAAATATTGAAAAACCAAATGGAAGAGGCGTTTTCTTAATGCGTAGGCTTGCAGACTCGGTTTCTTTTGAAGACAATGGAAGTAAAGTAATTTTAGATTTTAAAGTATCAACTAATTAAGATTTTTTTAAGGAATTTAACCAATCATTATAATTTATTAAATCACTGTCTGAACTACTCTCAACAGAACTACCAACAAGCAACTGAATTATTTTTTTCAGTTGCTTTGTTTTTTTATCTCCTTCATTTGTAACTAATAATTCGATTGTATTTAACATCAGTTTTTGTCTGTTGTAAGCATTCATTTTTAATAAGCCCGAAAACTCTTTTTTCACTCTTTGTAATTTGTTTTGGATATAATCCAAATCGCCTAATTCATAACGAATCATTAGTTCAAAAACCTGTAATTTTAAGTGCCAAGCAGCATCTAAGTTTTTAAATGTATCATTCATCATAGGTTTAATAAGGCTCCGTAATGCTTCTTTATAATTTTTCTTATCAAAATTCAGAACAGCTAAATTCAAATAAATAAAAACATTATACATTGGGAGTTTTTTAATAACTGAATTGTCTTTTGCTTCATGCAAAATTTCTATAGCCTTATCAATATTTTTTACAGAATAATTTATTACAAGTGAATTGTAGTAATAGAATAAATATTTATCGTAAAATAAATTATCAAATTCTTTCATTGCATTTTTTAAATGCTCAGTATAAGTTAGAGATAAATCATTTCTTTTGTTTTTAAATAATGAATTTACCAAGTAGGTTAACATTTGAAGTTTTATTTCATGGTTGTTCTTGTTAAATAATTTTTCTTTTGTGAATTCGGTAAACGTTTTTAATAAATACTTTTCGAGCGAAACATAATCATGCTTTTGTAATAGTATTCGGCTTACAGATTGATAAATTTTGAATCGTAATACAGAACTGTTTTTTATAGATTTATTTTTAGAAAAATCATTTACTGTTTTTTGTAATAACGACAATATTTGAGTGTTTTGAGTAGCGAAATTTTGGGATACTTTAATTCTATATATTAATGCCGCTAGAATATCATCAATCTCTTGCAACTTATTTAATTTAACACGATTTTCCTTTCTCTTTTTAATAAATTCTTCAGGATTAATTTCTAAAGTTTCATGTGATAACTTGATGAATTCACCGTAAATAAGATCTAACCATTCTAAATATTCATTTTCATTTGCCTTTTTAGCTGCTTTATTCAAATAATAATATGCTGCATCTGTTTGTCCTTTTTCTTGAAAAATGCGTGACAGCATCAGCAAATTTTGAATAATGTTGTATTCGCTGTTATCTGAATGATGTAATAAAAGACTTTTCCCTAGGTCGTCCAAAAGTCTATTTTTTAGACGATATAAGGCGTTTTTGTCGGATGTTTGATATAAACGATTTAGAATTTTCTCCTCTTCATAATTGTTTGGATTTTTTTTAATGAAATCAAATAAAATTTCATCTTTTCTTTCGGTTGATTTTTCGGTACGGTAAATGAAAAGTTTGAAATTTCTAATTTCTTCCTTACTCATTTCACCTATAATATTTTGTAGGATGTCCATTTCTATATTTTTGAATACGTAAGAAAAGTACAAAATATATTTTAATTGGTAAAACAATTGTACTACTTTTACGTAAAGCAGAAGAAAAATAATATGAAAAAGATAATCATCATCATTTGTGTATTCCTTGGATTAGTAATCAAATCAGATGCACAATTAAGGGTTAGTCCTTACACATATACCATATATGCTGATACTGTTGTGGCAAATACCATAGATAGTGCTGATGTTTGGATTGTTAACGATACTAACATTGTTTTTGCAGATTTTTTAAATATAGCAATTGATGTTCAGGATTCTGTAGGTTTTTTATTTCACAATGTGGATAGTTTGAATTTTGGTTTCAGAAATATCCCTGCTTATGATAGTGTGGCAATTAGAATTTACCAAAATTTTATCATTGCTCCTCAAAAGTATCATTATGATATTAATGTAATTGTTATTTGGCCGTATGCTATTTCAACCGGAAATGGAGATTCCTTAATATTCCCAGTATTTATAGAAATACCAAATTCAGTAAAAGAAATTGATATTACAAAGTATATTAAGGTATATCCTAATCCCAGTTCAGAAAATGTATTTATTGATAGCCAAAGTGATATCGAGGAAGTAATGGTATACAATAACATTGGACAACTGATAGAAACTCATAGGAAGACCAAAATAATAAATATTGAAAATTTGCAAAAAGGAACTTATTTGTTTGAAGTAAAAACAAAAGGCGGAAAAATATATACGGCAAAAATATTAAGGCAATAAAACTCTGCTCTACCACCGCACAGTTTTCATCCACACTAGAAGTAATAAAATACTTTAGTGTGGATTTTTATTTTTTTACTTTAACTTTGTTGAATGCAAACAGAAATTAATACCGAATTTCAAAAGGTCGTAGAGCGATTTGAAACGCAATTCGGACAAGATATAGACTTACAAGGAATACTGTTTTTGATTGGAGTACAAGAGTTAGGAAAAGGCAAGGTGAAATTATCTAAAAATGAAAAATTAGATGTTATTCATATAGCTATTTGTACACTTTTAGAACCTTTTGGTTTTTATACTTTTGAAGGAGTTGATAAAGATGGTTGGCCCCACTGGAAAATAAATGAAAAATTGCCACCATTAAAACCAATGCAACAGGAACAATTCGTAAAGCAAGCATTGGTTGATTATTTTAAATCTAATGAATTATTATAGTAATTCGAATTTGTAATTTTCTTGCAATGCAAAATCAATAAATTTTGGTAAGACATACTGTAGTTTTTCTTTTGCTTTTAAACTGTCATGAAAAACAATGATAGAACCCGCACGGACATTTTTTGTAACATTCTCAAGACATTGCTCAGGGGTGATTTTTTTGTCGTAATCTCCGCTTAAAACATCCCACATAATAATTTTATATTTTTTGCTTAGTATATTTAGTTGTGATTTTTTAATTCTTCCATATGGCGGACGAAACAAATTAGATTGTACAAGTTTATTACATAACTCTACATTGTCGATATAGCTTTTAGTATGAGTCTTCCAACCTTTTAAATGGTTATAAGTGTGGTTACCTACACGATGCCCTTCAGCAATTATCTTATTAAAAATAGGTCTGTTGTTTTCCACATTATCTCCTACACAAAAAAAGGTTGCTAAAATATTTTTTTCTTTTAAAACATCCAAAACCCATTCTGTAATTTCAGGAATAGGACCATCATCAAATGTTAAATAGATTTTTTTTTCGGAATTAGGGATTCGCCATACAGCCTTTGAATACAGCTTTCTGATTAAATATGGAGTTCTTGCAAAAAACATTTTATAAAAAAAGCGTCCGCCTATTGGCGGACGTCTTTTGTTTTTTTATTGTATTACTGACGTTGATTAATTTTTGGAGTTAAATTATAACTCTTCAATAAATTAGTATAACGTTCTTCAAATTCAGCAGATAGTTTTGTTTGTTTAAAATTATTTGCGAAATAAATTAAACGTTCAATAATATCTTGAGCACGCTCTTCATCTTGAATATAGGATACTTTATCACGTCCTTTAAACTTATTGTAATAGTTTATGTTACGTTCCATATTATCAAATAATTTTTTTGATAATTCATTTCCTTTTTCAATTGCACCTGCTTGGTAATAACCCATAGCTATTGAATAGATAGTTCCATCAAAAGGAACATTCTCTTCTGGAGTAACTTCAATACATTTATCTAAAATTTTAATTGCTTTATCTTTTTTTCCTTCTTCAACCAAGGCTACTGCTAAAGCTGCCATACGTTGACGAACATTTAAAGCACAAGAACGAACAAAAACATCATCTAAATAGGTGCCTGGTTTTTCCATTCCACCCCAAGTAAACTTATTCATGATATTATCATACATTGTTTCTGTTGCAATGCGTGTTTCTTGTTGTTGTTCTGTAGCTTCTTGTTTAACTGGCACTAATCGATAAGCAAGACCTTCTAATTGAAGATATGGTGCAAGATTTAAGTAAGAACTTGCTGGAGCAGTAGCAGCAAAATAAATTGGTCGTTTCCAATCGTTATGCGCTAATAAATCTAAGATCATTAAGTCATTTTTTTGAACGTAATTCCCTTGTATAGTCCAATCAATACTTTTTACAATTCTATTTGCTAGTTCTTTTGGAACAGTACCGTTGTTTACAACTGTTGCACTATCAACAAGAACACTCATGTTGCGTGTTGGGAAATAATTGTAGAATGTTCCAGATTGTACTTCCAGTTGATTTGCTCTGTCTTCGCTTTTTGCAAATTCAACTAATTCTTTCACAGAAATATTTCCTTTGATTTTTCTGTCGTGAAATAAAACCACATCTCTAGTACCTTGGCGGTATTGCCACTTGGTTAAAGAAAAAGGAACGGGTTCTGATTCATATGCTTTATGCACCATTTGGTCAATATACCAATCGGTATTTAATAATTCTAGACAAACCACACGTACGTCTGTTCTAATTCCTTCCACTTCTTGTGCATACCACAGAGGGAAAGTGTCATTATCTCCATTCGTAAATAATATAGCATTTGGAGCACATGACTCAAGATAGTTTTTTGCAAAATCACGGGCAATATAACGGCCCGAACGATCGTGGTCATCCCATTCTTCTTTTGCCATTAAAGCAGGTACTGCTAATAAACAAACTGCTGTTGCAGCTATCGCACTTGTGGTTTGATTCATTTTCTTTTGTAAAAAATCAAAAATGGCAAGTACGCCAAGACCTATCCAATAAGCAAAAGCGTAGAATGATGCTGCATAAGCATAATCTCGTTCACGTGGTTCAAAAGGCTTTTGATTCAGATAAATTACAATAGCAATTCCAGTAAAGAAGAATAAAAGACCAACTACGGCTGCATTTTTTCCGTCTTTTACAATCTGATAGTAAACGCCAATTAAACCTAAAATTAATGGCAAAGCAAAGAGTGTATTTTTTCCCTTGTTGTTATCTGCACCATCTGGCAATCCAACTTGTGGACCAAGTCTGGATTTATCTATCATAGGTATTCCACTCAACCAATTTCCTTCTGATGAATTTCCATGACCTTGGATTTCATTTTGTCTTCCAACAAAATTCCAAAGGAAATAGCGAGAATACATCCAACCAATTTGATAATTAAAAAAGAATTTTAAATTTTCAGAAAAAGTAGGTTTGTCTACTGTTTCCGTTTCTCCTGTTTGAGGATTATTGATTGTAATTTTTTTATAATTACGTGTATTTGTCCAGTTTCTATAACCAGCTATATGATTTTGTTGGCTGCTCCACATACGAGGAAATACAGTACAAAAACGAGGGTCATAAACTGGTATTGTTCCTTTTCTTGGATCAGAAACAATGTATTTTCCAGATTTTTCATCTTGTACATAAATTGGATTTCCATCTTCGTATGATTTTACGGGAGCTGTAAAATATTGTCCGTATCCTATTGGCCAAGTTCCGTATTGTTCGCGTTGTAAATAAGATAATAAGTTTACTGCGTTTTCAGGGTTGTTCTCGTCCATTGGCGTGTTCGCTTGTGAACGAATAACCAAAATAATGAAAGAAGAATATCCGATTAAAATTACAGTAAAACAAAGAATAACTGTATTTAAAATAGGTTTTACTTTTTTAGTAGTGTAATACAAACCAAAAACAATTCCGCCAATTAAAAGAACAGCATAAAGTATAGTTCCTCCATTAAAAGGTAAGCCCATACTATTTACCGCAGTAATTTCGAACCAAGCAGCAAGTTTTACAATCATTGGAATAATACCACCTTGAATACCACCTAAAATAACTACTGCTAAAATTCCTGTAATTATTAAACCTTTGCGAGTTACTGTTTCGTATTTTTTGAAATAATAAATAAATACAATTGCCGGAATAACCAATAAATTCAATAGATGGACACCAATAGCTAAACCGATTAAATAAGCGATTAATATTATCCAACGATTTGCATGAGGTTCATCAGCTTCACGTTCCCATTTAAGAATTGCCCAAAAAGTAATAGCAGTAAAAAAGCTAGACATTGCATAAACCTCACCCTCAACAGCAGAAAACCAAAATGAATCACTAAAAGTATAAGCTAAAGCACCCACAGCGCCAGCACCTAATACGGCATACATTCTGCCTGTTGTTAATTCTCCTGTTTTGTCAACTATTTTACGAGCGAATGCTGTGATAGACCAGAATAAAAACAAAATTGTAAATGCACTACACAAACCACTTAATGCATTAATCATCATACCTACTTTAGCAGTATCTCCAAAAGCAAAAAGGCTAAAAAATCTTCCTAATAGCAAAAATAAAGGAGCTCCAGGAGGGTGACCAACCTCAAGTTTATAAGCACAAGCGATATATTCGCCACAATCCCAAAATGAAGCAGTAGATTCAATAGTGCTTAAATAAGTATAAGATGCTATTAAAAAAACAAGCCATCCAATAATATTATTTAAACGTTGGTAATTAGCGGTACTATTCATATGTAATAAATTTCTGTTTATAATTTAGATGATTGCGAAGATAGAAAATAAATCTAATGTAATCGATGTTAAAAAAAGGCAAGAAACGAGAAGAAATCATAAAAAATTTTGCACATACAAGATATTTATTATTTTTGCAGCCCAATTCAGCAAATAATGGATTGGAAACTGTCCGATGGTGTAACTGGCAACACGTCTGGTTTTGGTCCAGAAGAGTCTAGGTTCGAGCCCTAGTCGGACAACAGAAAAAGCCTCTTTTTAATCAAAGGGGCTTTTTTGTATCTTATTTATTCCAAAACAAATGAGAAAAAATACTTGTACTATATTCTTTGTTCTATTGTGTGTCATTGGATTTTCACAAAATTGTTCAGAAAAAGATTTTATTGGAACTTATGGAGATACAACTTGTTTTAGGGCCAGTGAGTGTTGTATTTCTACATTAAAAATAAAACATGACCATACATATGTATTAGTGATGAAAGGAATAAATCACGGTCATAAAAACAAAAGTAAATATTTTGGAACATGGAAAGTTGAAAATGACATCATAGTAATAATCCCAAATCAAACGAAGAAAAATATAAAAGATGGGATGGAAATGCTATCATATCGATTTTATCAAAACATGTTGATATACGAAAATGAAGGCAAGTTTGATTTGGAAAATATTGCTTATCGAAAACATGCTGAATAGTTGTTTTTAATGCAAGTGAGCATTTGAGCCTTCCGAACTTTGTTGTTTAAGGAATTTTTCTTTTTTAATTTCCATAAAGCTTTTGTTTTCAATTTTACTTTCGAGCCAAGAAATAAGGTCGAAAAGGCTTAGTGCATTTTTTTCAACTTTATTTGTGGTTGACGACTCAATATTCTCTTTCAGCTTTACAAAAGCTTTGATTAGCTCCTTTGGATTTTCAATTTTTCGCTGCGAAGATTTTAAAAATGCCAAAATCTGTTTTTCAAAATTGTGCAATTTATTTCGTCTCAATAATAATCGGTAAGTGCTTCTGATTCGATATTCTATCAATTCGGTGTTTTTTAATTCGAAATGAATAATTAAACTTAGTATATGCGCAAAACAATATACATCGCTTCTAAAATCATTCTCTGGCGCATTTAACAATACATTAATGTGTTGGTTTGCTAATTTGAATTCACCCAAGCCAATATAAATGTATGCATACGCATAGTGTTGTAATAATTTTTCTTTTAATAATAGTTTAGTAGGTGGAATTTGCTTGTAAACATTTTCTAGGTTTTTTGCAACATCTAAAGCTTTGTCGAAATCACCCATTGGAATGTACACAAATAGTTTTAAGTTTTCGGTAAGTATCTCGTAATACCTATTTGTTTGACCATGTTTTGCAACAAAGTCATCCATTTTTTTAAGCGTTTTAAACAAATCATCAAATTGCATTAATGAAAGTTCGTTTACAGCTTTGTTTCTTAAGATACCAATATATGCAAATGGTTTTACCTCAATCATGTGATTTTTTTCGGTAAACAAATTCACATTATCTTCTAATAAACTGCTTGCTTTAAATTGTTCATTTATGTTGAACAAAAAGTTGGCTTGCATTAAGTTTCGGTAGAACTTTGCGTTAAAAGAGTTTAGTAAATTTTTGTCGTTTGCTTCTGATTGTTCAAATATTTTTTGGTAGCTAAGTACATCTTCATCGTTTCGGGCAAGCCCTGTGTACATGGCTTTTGCTCTTAGCTTTTGATATAAGTGTTTGTACTCAATTATAGTTTTTTTCTTTTCTATACTTTCATACAATTCGTTAAAATATTTATTTACCAACTCCAAATAATTTTGTGGAGTAGCTTCTTCAACTAGTAGTATAATTTCCCAGTCAATAATTTCCTCCATAAACTCATATAGCTCATATTCCTGTGCTGTAGCTTTGGCTTTTACCAGCATTTTTTTTGCTACTGAAGGAATGTTTTTATTGTATAGTATTTCAACATGGTTTAAAGTGCTGCGTAATTCACTTTTTACATTGGAATGGTATTGCTCCAAACTTTTTAGAATGAATTTGAAAAGATAATTTTT
This sequence comes from uncultured Chitinophaga sp., assembly GCA_964549315.1. GTDB lineage: Bacteria > Bacteroidota > Bacteroidia > 2-12-FULL-35-15 > 2-12-FULL-35-15 > 2-12-FULL-35-15. The sequence continues at coordinate 34,716 of CAZJUY010000006.1, forward strand.
TGCAACGGCAAAATTATTTAGGATAGGTTCTCCTTTAAACTTTTTAAGAATGGAAGATTCGTCATATTCTTTTTGTTTATCAATAGCATCAAAAATTTTGATGTATTTATTTTTGTCGCCAACAACATGAACACCAGCTTGCTTTTTAATATAGCCCTTTTCAGTAGCTGTTAGCGACTTGATTAAAAGAAATAAGCTATTATTATTTGTTGACATTCAACCCCGATTGTTTAGTTAAAAGAGGTACAAATATATGTTTTGAACCGTAAAATCCTAATTTAAGCTCCGAAAACTAAAAAAAACGAGCAAAACCTTTTGTTTTTTTATTTCCCATCCACCCCCAATGCCATATTTTAAGGTACAATTAATCAGTTATTTATAACTCAACTAAGCATCCGAAAACTAAAAAAGTGCGAATAATGGTTTGCTATTTCTTTTATTTGAGTACATATTTGTTACGCAGTTTACTACTACAAGTAGGATTTCAATATCCAAAGTAAATTGTAAAAACTTGGTGTTGTGAAGGAGTAGCACAACAGTGTTTCATGTTTAGTTTTATCCAAAAAGTCCCGAAGTTTTTATCAAGTTCTTCGGGATTTTTATTTTGTCTACAACAATAAGGCATCTGTCTAAATAAACTGTAAAAGCATCAAATAAAAATCGTAAATTCGTTGCTCAAAATTTCAAGCCTTTTTTACTATGAGCGATGCAATAAAGCATGAATGTGGTATAGCAATGATTCGGTTGCTTAAACCGCTTGACTATTACATCAAAAAATATGGAACTCCATTGTATGGTATAAATAAAATGTACTTGTTAATGGAAAAGCAACACAACAGGGGGCAAGATGGAGCAGGAGTTGCAAACATAAAATTTGATGTAGCACCAGGTACACGTTATATTAGCAGAAGCAGAGCAGTTGGTAGTGGAGCGATAAAAGAAATTTTCGGAAAAATAAATTCCAAATTCGAAGAAGTTCACAAAAAAAATCCAGAAAAATTAAATGATGCTGTATGGCTTAAAAAAAATGTTGCTTATACAGGCGAATTATTTTTAGGTCATTTACGTTACGGAACATTTGGAGGAAATTCAATCGAAAATTGTCACCCATTTTTGCGCCAAAATAATTGGATGACCCGTAATCTTGTAGTTGCAGGTAATTTTAACTTAACCAATGTTGATGAGCTTTTTGAGCAGTTAGTAGATTTGGGCCAACACCCAAAAGAAAAAACAGATACCGTTACGGTAATGGAAAAAATTGGTCATTTTTTGGATGAAGAAAATGAAAGATTATTTCAGAAATTTAAAAAAGAAGGACACGATAACGCAGAGATATCATCACTGATTGCAAAAAATTTGGATGTGCAAGCCATATTAAAAGATGCAAGTAAAAAATGGGATGGTGGTTATGCAATGGCTGGTTTATTTGGTCATGGAGATGCATTTGTTTTGCGTGACCCAAGCGGCATTCGCCCAACATATTATTATCATGATGAGGAAATAATTGTGGTAACATCAGAAAGGCCGGTTATTCAAACAGCATTTAATGTTTCGCTAGAAAAAATAAAAGAGCTAACACCAGGTAATGCGTTAATTATAAAAAGAGATGGCAGTTTTGGTGAACAAGAAATTCTTACTCCGCTTAAAAAAACAGCTTGTTCATTTGAACGTATTTATTTCTCAAGAGGAAGTGATGCAGATATTTACAAAGAACGTCAACAATTGGGAAGACAGTTAACGCCATCTGTTTTGCGTTCGGTTGATTATGATTTAACTAATACTGTTTTTTCATACATACCCAATACAGCAGAAGTAGCATTTGGTGGTTTGGTAGAAGGATTACATCATTACAACAATACAGTTAAAAAACATAAAATTTTACAAATGGGTAGCAAAGTTGCCGACCCAGAGTTGAGTGAAATTTTAAATGTGCATCCGCGCATCGAAAAAATTGCAATCAAAGATGCGAAGCTAAGAACCTTTATTACGCAGGATGCACAACGTGATGATATGGTAGCACACGTTTATGATACTACTTATGGCGTTGTAAAAAGCGGAAAAGATAATTTGGTAGTGTTGGACGATTCAATAGTTAGAGGCACAACTCTTAAACAAAGTATTTTAAAAATATTAGACCGCTTAGGACCTAAAAAAATTGTTATTGTTTCTTCTGCTCCACAAATTCGTTACCCTGATTGTTATGGAATTGACATGGCTAAATTAGGCGATTTTATTGCATTTCAAGCAGCTGTACAATTGCTAAAAGATAATTTTAAAGATAATTTGTTGGAAGAATTATACGAAAAAGCGAAAGCTCAAGAATCGCTTCCTAAGGAAGAAATAGTAAATGTGGTAAAAGAAATTTATGAGCCATTTACAGCAGAACAAATTTCCCAAAAAATTTCAGAACTACTTCGTCCGGAAGGTATTAATGCAGAAGTAGAAATAATTTATCAAACAATCGAAGGCTTGCACAATGCCTGTCCTAATAATAAAGGTGATTGGTATTTCACTGGAAATTATCCAACACCAGGAGGAAACAAAGTAGTAAATAAATCTTTCATCAATTATATGGAAGGTAAAAATGTGAGAGCATATTAGTAGTTTATTAGTTCATTAGTATACTAGTTGAGTTGTTTATCCAGAGTGTAGTCACACTGAGCTTGTCGAAGTGTTTTTTTGAAAAATTTTCAATTTATAAAGTTTATTTCTTTTTCTCAAAATTTCTATATCAGGTCACACTAAGCCTGTCGAGGTGTTTATTTTTTGAAATTTTTTCGGTATAACATAAAAATAGTTTCCTTTTTTTAATTTGTTTGAAAATTCAAATGTTTTTTCTACATTCGTTATACTAAATCTAAACGAATGAAAAAAAATTTACTCTACTTTCTTTTTGCACTTCCACTTTTTGTAAATTCTCAAACATTTACAAACTCTACAGGTGGCGCAATACCTGATAATAATACCGAAGTTTGTTTTCCATTAAGTGTGTCGGGTTTACCAACACAAATTAATTCCACATTTGGTCTTTCACAAGTTTGTGTGGATTTAACACATACTTGGGATGGCGATTTGGATATAAAATTAAAAGCTCCTGATGGAACAGTTGTAGTTCTCTCTAATAATAATGGTGGTAGTGGAGATAATTATACCAATACTTGTTTTGCAATGAACGCACCAACTGCAATAGGTGCAGGCTCTGCTCCGTTTACAGGAAGTTTTATACCAAACAATAGTATTAATGGAGTAAATAATAATCAAGATCCCAATGGAACATGGTATGTATGTATTATTGATGAAGTTCCTGCAGATTTTGGATCACTAGTATCATTTTCAATTACATTTTCACCAAATCCCCCTGCTGACCCAGTAGTTTTCGGCCCTTGTAGTGCAACAAATGGAAATGGTTGTCAATGTCCTGACGGAATAAGTACGGATTGTGATTTATTACCTGATATGACAGCATCAGCACAAATTATTCAAGCACAACATACCGAAACACCTGGATTACTTACTTTGAGTAATGCGACACCAAATATTGGTTGGGGGCCAATGGAAATTCATGGTTCAAATTCTTGTTGGTGTGATACTGTTAATGTTGCTTGCTCAACTCCTCTGTGTCCTGATGGAAGTTACCCAAAACAAAAATTAAGACAAACTATTTATCATAAAAATGGTGGTGTTATAACATCTCGTGACACTCTAACTAATGGGTTAATGAGTTATCATCCATCACATGGACATGTTCATGTTGATAATTGGGCAGAATTTACACTAAGAAAAGCTACTGCAAATCCAGATGCTACCACTTGGCCAATTGTTTCAACTGGTTCCAAAGTATCTTTTTGTTTAATAAATTTAGGAGATTGTACTGGCAATTATGGATGGTGCAGAGATGGCAATTATGGACCTCCACTTTCGATGGCAGATATTCCTAACTCTCCATTTGGTTTGATTAGCGGTTGCGGAACCGACCAAGGGATTTATGTTGGAAATTTAGATATTTATAGCCAAGGACTTGCGGGTATGTCTATTGACTTAACGGGAGTTTGTAATGGGGATTATTATATTGTTTCTATTACAGACCCAGATAATAATTTTGTAGAAAGCAATGAAACAAATAACTGGGCTGCAACACCAATTACATTAACACAACAACTTGCTGGTCCAACAGCAACATTTACACATACTGGTACACCAAATGTACAGTTTAACAATCCCCCAAGTGTTACAAATACTTATATTTGGTATTTTGGTGATGGAGCAACTAGTACAGCGCAAAATCCATCGCATTTATATACAAGTAATGGAAATTATGCAGTTACTATGATTGTAACTAGTGATTGCGGTAGTGATACTACTACACAAATAATTACTATTACAGGAGTTGGTATCGAAGAATCAATGGTAAACTATTTTGGATTTAATGCGTATCCAAACCCTATTTCAGAAAATACCATGATAACTTATTTTATGCCTGAAAAATCACAAGTAGATTTTGAATTGTATAATGTTATGGGACAAAGAATAGAAACAATTTCTAAAGGAGTTCAAGCACAAGGGTATTATGAATTTGGATTTAATTTCAAAAAATTGGACTTGCCAGACGGAATTTACATTTTACAATTGAAAACTCCAGAAAAAACGGCAACAATTAGGCTTACTCAAGTAAGATAAATCTCTCTGTTATAGTGTGTTATAAAAAAACCGAACAATGTTCGGTTTTTTTTGTTATATTAATGGGTAAATCTTCCCAATTAATCGAATTGTTAATTACTTTTTTTGGTTACAAAAGCGTTTAGGGGTAAATTTGCGGTCTAATTTTAATAAATTAATCAGGGATAAATAAGTATATAAATTAAAAACAAAAATAAAAATGATGAAAAATTACAAACTAATTACACGATTGACTTTTGTGGTGGCGTGTTTAATGATGAGTTTTGGTGCTTGGGCACAATTACCAATGACCAGATCAACTTTTAATGCTCCTTTTGTACCTATTACTGTTGGTGGTGGTGCAACTACATCAACAATTGTGGGAGATGATGGAACCCAAACTGCAATACCAATAGGATTTACATTTAACTACTTGGGGACTAATTTCACAACAATGGATTTGTGTGCGAATGGTTGGGCTAGTTTTGGAGCTGGGGGGGCTAATAGTTGGACTAATAATAATTTATTTACAACTACAACTCCAAATAATACGCTTGCACCTTGGTGGGATGATTTGAATGTAGGTACAGGAGCAGTTTTATACCAAACTCAAGGTATTGCTGGTTCCCAAACATTTACAGTACAATGGGATAATGTGTTATCTTATAATGGAAGTGCTCGTACACTTACCTTTAAATTAGTATTATATGAAGGAACAAATGTAATTGAATTTCACTATAATAATTCAACCCCAGGTGCATTCAATATAACTGAATCAGCTTCTATTGGTATTGAAGGTGCTACAGGTGGTGCAGGAAATTTTATTGATGCAATGTCTGGTTCATCCTTCATCAATCAATCATATATGACAACGAACAAATGGTTGACTGATTTTATTCGTTTTACACCTGGAGCACCGACTGTGCTTGCTGGAGGAACTTATACTGTTGGTTCAACAGGTACATATCCAAATTTAAGTGAAGCAGTTGCAAATATTAATCATCGCGGAATCAGTGGACCAGTAGTCCTTTCTCTAATAGATGCTGTATATGATACAACAGCGGCTGGTGGGAAAAATATTTTTCCAATTATGTTTGGTCCAGTAGTAGGAAATAATTCTGTGAATACAATTACAGTTCAGCCTGCTTCAGGAATGGCAACACTTACATATAGAGGTGTTAACTCTGGTAGTGGAGGTAATCAAACAAATGCAACAGCATTTGGGACTACTAGTGAGCCAATTTTTGCAATTGTAGGAACAGATTACGCTACTGTAAAGAATATAAATTTTCAAACGATTGGCAATGGATTAGTTGATAGAGCAATATTAGTGGCTAATGCAACTGCAACTGATGGAGCACAAAATAATCTTTTTGAGAATATTTCCTCAACTTTATTAAGAACAAATACATCTACAATTGCTATTCAACAGAATGTGTCAACTACTCCCACCACTCCAGCAGGGGCGAACTCAAATAATACTTACAAAAATTTAACTATAAAAAACACTTACGCGGGAATACAATTATTAGGTAATGCAGCTAATCCAGATTTAAATACAGAAATAGGAACAACAGCTTGTGTTACCTTTAATTCCATTGGTGATGCAGCCACTCCAAATGATATTGGAAATGGAACAACTACAACCTATGGAATATCTGCAAGTAATCAAAGTGGGGTAAAAATATATAACAACATTATTAGGAATGTTACGAATACTGGCGGACAAGCTGATGGTATTAATATTTTGCTTTTCCAAGGGACTAGTGCGGTTTATAACAATAAAATTCAGTCCATTAGAAATGCTGGTGCTGCTTCTACAACCACAGTTACAGGTATAAGATCAACTCATACTACTACTGGAACCCATACATTGAGAGTTTATAACAATTCAATTTCAGATATCACTTCAGGTTATACGGGAGCAGCAAGTGCTACGCGTACTATCAAAGGTTTATTTATAGCTGCTGCAGGTGGAGGATTATCAACTCAAGTGTATGAAGTTTTTAATAACAATGTTAGTATAGATGGTTCTTCTTCTCTAAACATTTCAAGTACTTGTTTTGAGCATGGAACAACTTCTGGACCTGTTTATAATATTGGGAACAATGTTTTTGCCAATTTTACTGCTGCTCAAACTGGAGTTGCAAGGCATTTGGCAATGTTTTCTACATCTGCAACATTGTTAGGAAACACAGGAACAGTATCAAATAATAATGATTTGTTTGTATTAAATGATCTAGGTGTTACAGGGTTTGTTGGTCGCGGTAACGCTACTGATTATATAACTCTGGCAGACTGGCAAACAGCAATGACTCAGGATGCAGCTTCAGTTTCTGTAAGTCCAAATTATATTAATAACACAAGTGATTTACATGCTACTAATTCGGCTTTAAATGGAGCAGCTCAAGCTCCTCCAGCATATATTACCAACGATTTAGATTGTGCAACACGTACACCAGACAACGACATAGGAGCATATATTTTAAATGCATGTTCTGGAGCTCCAACTGCAGGTTCTATTACAGGTGTTTCTTCTGTGTGTAATGGTTCGGGTACAACTTTAAATTTAACTGGAGCTAGCTCTGGTGCAGGTATTACCTACCAATGGGCATCATCAACTGTGAGTGGAGGACCATACACAAATATGGGAACATCAACTACTCAAGCAACTGGACCGCTTACTAGTACAACCTATTATATTGTTACAACAACTTGTGCTTTTGGTAGTTCATCAGCAACAGCTGAATATACATTAAATATTAATGGTTTGCCTACAGTTACTGTTAATCCAACTTCTGCATTATATTGTAATCCTGGAACGGCAGTTGGTTTAACAGCTGGTGGTGCTAATACATACACTTGGGCTCCTTCTGCAGGTCTATCTGCAACAACAGGAACATCTGTTAATGCAACACCAGCTGCAACAACTACATATACAGTAACAGGTACAGATGGAAACGGTTGTACAAATACAGCTACTACCGCAATTACTTCTGCACCTGCTGTTTCCGTATCTTCTGTAACTGCAACTCCTAGTGCTATTTGTACAGGAGGAAATAGTTCGATATTGGCAAATGCGTCTTTAAATCTTGCGTATTGTACAGCAGGAGCTACAAGTACAGGCTTTGAAAAAATATCAAACGTAACTTTTGGAACAATTAACAATACATCTGCTGCAACAGCAGGATACGAAAACTTTACAGCTCAAAGTACAAATATTACAGCAGGCGTAGCAGTTCCAATTTCAATTGGTGTTTCTGGAGCATATGCTACAGACGATAGAATACATGTTTGGGTGGATATGAATAATGATGGTGTTTTTGCTGACCCTGCAGAAAATGTTTTGAACTTAGCAATTAGTACTTTCTGTCCAGCTTGCGCAGGAACAAATACTACTGTTAATGGAAATATTACAATTCCGGTTGCTGCATACAATGGTTCAACAAGAATTCGTATCAGATTGCAAGATCAAAGTACAGGAGCAAACTCAACGCCATGTGGAACTTCTACTTATGGTCAAGTGGAAGATTATACTGTAAATATTTCAGGAGGAACTACCAATACCAATATTTCTTATGCTTGGTCTCCTTCAACATTCTTAAGTAGCACAACTGTTGCTAACCCAACAGCAACTGCTATGTCATCTACAACAACTTATACGGTTACAGCAACTTCATTAGCAGGATGTTCTGCTCAAGGAAATACTACAGTAACAGTAAATGCCTTACCAACCGTAACAGCATCATCTGATGATGCAGACAATACAGTATGTAACGGAACAATGGTTACATTAACAGGTGGAGGTGCTTCAACTTATACTTGGAGTGGAGGAGTAACAGATGCAACAGCATTTGCTGCAACTTCAACAACAACTTACACTGTAACTGGTACAGATGGTAACAGTTGCCAAAACACAGCAACGCTTACATTGACCGTAAATGCACTGCCAACAGTAACAGCTACATCAGACGATGCAGACAATACAGTGTGTAACGGAACAATGGTAACATTAACAGGAACTGGAACAGCAACTGGTTATACTTGGAGCGGGGGAGTAATAGATGCAACAGCATTTGCTGCAACTTCTACAACAACTTATACTGTGACAGGAACAGATGGAAACGGCTGTATGAATACAGACATGATAACTATTACTGTGAATACATTACCAACTGTAACAGCATCTTCTGATGCAGCAGGAAATATGGTGTGTGATGGAGATATGGTTACTTTAACAGGAACTGGAACAGCAACTGGTTATACTTGGACAGGTGGCGTAATGGATGCAACAGCATTTACACCAACAATGACTGATACTTATACAGTAACGGGTACAGATGCAAATGGTTGTATGAATACAGATATGATTACAATTACTGTGAATACATTGCCAACTGTAACAGCATCTTCTGATGCAGCAGGTAACATGGTGTGTGATGGAGATATGGTTACTTTAACAGGAACTGGAACAGCAACTGGTT
>CAZJUY010000006.1:43955-117167 GCA_964549315.1 uncultured Chitinophaga sp.
GCGTAATGGATGCAACAGCATTTACACCAACAATGACTGATACTTATACAGTAACAGGAACAGATGCAAATGGTTGTATGAACACAGACATGATAACAATTACTGTAAATACATTGCCAACTGTAACAGCAAGTTCGGATGCAACAAATGATGAAGTATGTGCTGGATTAATGGTTACATTAAATGGTGGAGGAGCTGATACTTATATTTGGACAGGTGGTGTTATGGATGGAGCAAGTTTCGCACCTTCTATGACTGATACCTATACAGTTACAGGAACAGACTTGAATGGTTGCGAAGGAACAGCATCAATTACAATTACAGTTAATGCATTACCTACAGTTGATTTAGCACCATTCACCACTTCAGTATGTGATAATGGTGGACCAGTTAGTTTAGTTGATGGAACACCAACAGGTGGTATGTTCAGTGGTTTAGGAGTAACAGGAAGCACATTTGACCCTTCAGTAACAGGAGCAGGCATGTGGACGATTACTTATACTGTAACAGATGGTAATGGATGTAACAATTCAGATAGCGAAGTATTAACTGTTGATTTATGTACTGGAATTGCAAGTAATGAATCACAAGTAATTAGCTTGTATCCAAACCCAACAACAGGAATGTTTACATTGAATATTAATAATTCAAATGCAAACCAAGTTGTAATAACAATTTTGGATATGCAAGGAAAAGTTGTATTTAATGAATCAGATAAAAATGTTTCTAACCAATACATCAAACAAATTGATTTATCTGATTTAGCAAAAGGAATTTACTATGTGAAATTAAACATAGGAGCTGATGTTAAAATTGAAAAATTGATAGTACAATAAATAAGATTTAATAACACTAACAAAAAAGCTCCAAACCATAGATGGTTCGGAGCTTTTTTGTCTAATAATAAATCAGGGATAATTTAAAAACTTACAACATGAAAAAAATCTACAAAACCAATGGCTTAATCGAAAAACTATTTGTTTTTTTATTATCAATAACTTTTGTTGCAAGCCTTAACGCACAAGTGAGTGCTTATTCTTTTTCGCAATCGTTAGGAACATTTAATTTAATTACAGGAGGAACGGTAATTGCAACTGGAACTGCCGATGACAATACTTATGGAACCCAAAACATTGGGTTTAATTTTGACTACAACAGTATTACTTATACTCAATTTGGTTTAAATGTTAATGGATGGATTAGTATGGGGCCAACTGCTCCTGTTAGTAGTTATACACCAATAAGTACAGGAACTACAAATAATATTATTTCTGGACTAGGACGTGATTTGCAATTAGGATTTACTACCGTTGGGGATAGGACTACTGGAAGTAATATTATTATAAATGTTACAAGTACTGTAGGTTTTCTTGTTGGAGATGTATTAACTACTGCAACTGGTTTTCCTGCTGGAACTACTATTACTGCTATAGGTGCAGGAACTATAACGGTTTCTAATAATGCAACTACTACAGGTACTGCAGGTGCTTTAACTGTTGGCGGAGAAATTAGAACGGAAACAATTGGAACGGCTCCCAATAGAATTTGTGTTGTACAATGGTTACGTACAAGAAGATTTGGAACAGGAGTGACTACTGGAAGAAACACTTTTTTTAATTTTCAAATTTTGCTACATGAAACAACGAATGAAATTCAAGTTGTTTACGGTCCATTTTCAACAAACCCAACAGCAAGTACCTATGAAATAGGACTTAGAGGTGCTTCCAATGCTGATTTTAATAACCGCACAACTACAACTGATTGGAGTGCAACAACTGCAGGAGCAGTAAACTCAGCAAACAATACATTAACTACAACCGTATTTCCCGCATCAGGACAGACATATACATGGACACCTCCATTACCTTGCTCTGGAACTCCTGTAGCAGGAACAGCATCTGGTCCTGCTGCGGCTTGTTCGGGAACTAATTTTAATGTCTCTTTATCTGGTTACACAACGGGGGCAACTGGTATTGTTTTTCAATGGCAATCCTCTCCGGATGGAGTTACTTATTCAAATATCGCTGGAGCTACAAATGCTACTTCTGCAGTTAATCAAACATCCACTACATACTATCAATGTATTGTTACCTGTACTGCAAGTGGATTATCTTCCACATCTAATGCATTTCAAGTAACAATGAACCCTTTTTACAATTGTTATTGTGCAAGCAATGCAACAAATGCTGGTGACGAAGAAATTTTTAATGTAACCGTTGGGTCATTAAATAATTCTTCAACTTGTGCTACAACAGGTGGACCAGGTTCTGTTTTAAGTCTATATTCAGATTATACAACAATTGCAACTGCTCCCAATTTGGCGAAGTCAGCAAATTATACTTTCTCAATTCAAATTGGAACTTGTGGTGGAAACTTTACAAGTGGTACAGCAATATTTATAGATTACAATCAAAATGGATTATTTACTGACCCAGGGGAGCAAGTATTTACAACACCTGTAGGGACAAATGGCCCACATACGGTTACAGGTAATTTTACGGTTCCAATGGCTGCATTAAGTGGCACAACCAGAATGCGTGTTATTAATGCAGAAGGCTTTGCAGGTGCAGGAATTACTCCTTGTTTAGTTTATGGTTATGGTGAAACTGAAGATTATTTAGTAAATATTGTTCCATTGCCACCTAATCCTCCTACACCGGTTCAAGACCCAAGCATCCCTACTTGTGCTAGTGGAACAGATTTAACAGTCCCTGGCTCTCCAGCCCCTGGTGACGCATGGTATTGGCAAACAACTGCAATGGGAACAAGCACAGCTAATGCTGTTTCTGGACCGTACACTGTATTTTTAAATGGAACATATTATGTAAGAACGTACAATGCTGCAAATATGATTTGGTCTGCTGGTTCTGATTCTGTTGTGGTTTCAAATATTCCTTTGGCACCATTGCCACCTTCACCAACTGCTGCTGCAAGTCCTGCTTGTACAAGTACTACAATTTCGGTTGTTGCACCTCCTTCTGGTGTGGGTTATTTTTGGCAAGGAACAACTGTTAACGGAACAAGTACTACACAAAATGCAACGAGTCCATATACCGTAAATGCAAGTGGAACGTATTATGTTTCTGCTTATGATTCTACTTCATCTTGTTGGTCGAACACAAATGGAGTAGCAGTTCAAATAGATACATTTATTCCACAAGCACCTGTAAGTTCTGGAAATGTTACAATATGTGCTGGTGCATCTTCTGCAATGATTGCTGCAACTGTTGCTTCATCAGGATCACAAACAGTTAGTTTTGGAACAAATTTAATTTCAACAGGTACAGTTCCTGCTGTTTTTAATGCTACAATTCCAGCATTACCTGCAGGAGCTACTATTACAGGAACTCAATTGGAAATATTGGGTGCTACTGCTTTAGGTGGTTCATACAGAAGCGAAATTCGTGTTGCATTGTCAGGAGTTATTACTTTGCCTGCCACACAAATTTCTCCTTTAGCATCAGCAGGATTAATTACACCAGACCCAGTTATTACAGTTGCTAATCCTCCAATAGGCGGTGGTGCTGTTACATTAACATTAACGGAAACATTTGATGATGGAGGTAATGATGCTTCATTTAACGAAATAAGATTAATAATTAACTATACATTACCTACAACAACTATCAATTGGTACAATGCTTCAACAGCTGGAGTTATGCAAGGTTCAGGTTCTCCATTCCAAACAGTTGGAACAACATTGTTACCAAACACAAATACTGCAGGAACATATACGTTTTATGCCGAAGCAGTTTCTGGAGCATGTGCAAGTACAACTCGTTCAAATGTGGACGTGATTATTAATCCATTACCAGTAATGACATTAAACGATACTGCAGTTTGTACAGGTTCTACCTATACACTTGATGCACAAAATGCAGGAAGTACTTATCTGTGGAATACTACCGAAACAACTCAAACAATTGTTGTTTCAACAGGAGGAGCTTATTCTGTAGATATTACAACAGCATTAGGTTGTACCGCAACTGACAATATGAATTTAATTTTAAATTCATTACCAATTGTAAACTTAGGTGCTGATGTTGCTTTTTGTGATGGCGATAACATTACACTTGATGCAGGAAATACTGGAATGGATTTTTTATGGAATGATACAGCCGCATCTACAACACAAACAATAACAGTTACAACGGGTGCAACTTATTCGGTATTGGTAACAAACCCAAGTACGGGTTGTTCAAATACAGATGATATAATTGTAACAGTAAATCCAAATCCAGTTCAAAATTTAGGAGCTGATTCTGCACAATGTGCTGGAACAATTACCTTGGATGCAGGTTCAGGAAATTATAATTACATGTGGAACGATGCTTCTACATCACAAACATTAATTGCATCTGCAACTGGAACGTATTCTGTTATGGTAGTAGATAGTATTACCGGATGTTATCAGGCAGATTCTATAAACGTTACTATCAATTCATTGCCAGTAGTTGATTTAGGACTTGATTCAATCCAATGTGGTGGAACAATTGTTTTAGATGCTGGTAATACAGGTTCTACTTATTTATGGAGCGATGCATCGGCAAGTCAAACACTTTCTGCTACATCCACAGGAACCTATGCTGTAACAGTAACTGACGTGAATTCATGTTCAGCTTCTGATACAATTGACATCACAATTAATAATTTACCTACACCAAATTTAGGTGCAGATTCTTCTTCTTGCGGAGGAAGTATTACACTTGATGCTGGAAATTCAGGAATGGATTATTTGTGGAACAACAGTTCAACAAGTCAAACCATTACCGTATTTATTACAGGAACTTATTCTGTAATGGTTACTGATTTGTCAACTGGATGTCAAGCAGCAGATACAGTTAATTTAACAATTGGAAGTATTCCTGTTGTGAATATTGGGAATGATAGTACACAATGCGGAGGTGTAATTACATTAAATGCTCAAAATGCTGGTGCTACTTATTTATGGAGTACTTCAGCAAGTACACAAACTATAACAGTTAGTACAAGTGGTACATACAATGTAACAGTTACAAATTCCGATGGATGTTCTGCAAGCGATACAGTAATGCTAACAATTAATCCTTTACCTGGTGTTGGATTAATTCCATTTAGCAGCCCGGTTTGTAATGATTTAACATCATTTATTTTAACAAACGGAACACCTTCCGGTGGAGTATATAGCGGACCTACAGTTGTAGGAAATGTGTTTAATCCACAGGCAGCAGGTGTTGGCTCGCATACTATTACATATACAATTACTGATGGTAATGGATGTTCTAATTCATCTTCACAAAATATAATGGTAAACAATTGTATAGGAATAATTGAAAGTAGCAATACTTATTTTGTAAATGTATATCCAAACCCAACACAAGGTACATTTACATTAGCTATTGATAATGCTTCAATTGATGAGTTGTTAATTTCAATAGTAGATATGCAAGGGAAAGAAGTATTTGCTGTTCGCGAAAAAAATATTGCAACAGAGTACAAAAAACAAATTGATTTATCTGATGTTTCAAAAGGAATTTACTTTATTAAATTAAGTACAGGTTCCGATGTTAAAGTTCAGAAATTAATTATTCAATAAAATTTAATTAGTATAAAGTAAAACGCCTCAGAATTTCTGAGGCGTTTTTTGCTTTTAATGATAGTGTTTTATCACTTCTGCTGTTCAGCAAAAGTAGAAATAGCAATAATCTGGATTTTTCGTTCTAGAGCAGCCGCAGGGCTGTAAACAGAGTTTTTAGTGTCGTAATAATCATCACTCACATTTGGTCTTGCTTTTAATTCTCCTATTTCTTCTTCAAAAAAAGTAATACTTCCTTCTGCCGTATTTGAGTTGTTTACATATTTTACCAATATGCCATTTTCATATTCCATAAAATAATTTTTTAAGCTCGAAATTCTTCGTTTAGCTAAATTCACATTGTAATCGGTAGAAGCAAGTGGGCTACAATAGCCTTTCATGGTAATAGTTACTTTTTCATTGTTTTTTAAAACTTTTACAAGCAGTTGAGCAAAACGTTCAAGGTCTTGCATTCCTGCATCCACACTATCATCAAACAATGCATCAATATCATTTATGGCGCGCTCATAATCTTTTTCTTTTGCGCCTTTACTATATTCTTTTTTATACTGCTCACGCATCACCGAATAATCTTCGTATGTTTTTTTGTAATTCTTTTTGGTGCTTGTTGCTAAAGTTTTTTTATCAGGCTCATCATTATGGAAATAAAGCGTAAGCGGAACCAACACTTTCATTTGTGTTATAAATATTTGTGTGCTATCCACTTTTTTTGGTGTTTCTTCAATCTTCGGAATTTTAAACATATAAATATCATTACAGCAAGATTCTTTTTCTTCGAAATAAGAACCCAAACGATTAGATGAAATAAATGCTTGTGTTTTTTTTGAGTTGATGCTAAAATAAATATCGTTGTAATTGCTGTTTATGGGTAGTCCTAAATTTTTGGGGTCTTCAAACGTGCTTTCTTTGTAAGCACTTTTAAAAATATCAAAACCACCTAATCCTTTATGCCATGTACTGCTAAAAAATAATTCGTTACAAGGTGTACAATAAAAAGGGGTTATTTCATCTTCAATAGAATTTACTTTTTTTCCCGCATTAACAGGCTTTCCATAACTGCCATCTTTATTAATTTTACTATACCAAATATCCATTTGTCCTTCTCCTCCTGGTCGGTTCGAAGAGAAAAATAAAACTTCATCATCACCCAAAAAACCTGTTGCGGGTTGTGTATTGGTATACCCTTTTGCATTTATATCATCTGGTAATTTTTTAAGCGTTAGCCAATGTCCGTCTTTGTATTCGGACGAATAAATTTCACAATTAAACTCCTGCGCATTTTTTTGTTGGCATCGGCTGATATATACTTTTGTATAATCACTGTTAAAAGCAGTGTTGGCAGTATGAATACCTTGTTGGTTAAAAAGTGTATCCAACTCTTTTGATTTTTGCCATTTAATTGAATCCTGAATGGAAGTATATATTTTGTTATAATTAACATTGTTTTTTTTATCTCTGTCTTTTGCATCACGTAAGGAAGAGAAGTAGAGTAGGCTATCCACCTGCATGGGCGCATATTCCGAAACTTTACTATTTACTGTGCTATCTAAATGAATAACGGTGATTGATTTGTCGGGAGTACTTGTTAATATTTGCGCTAAATCACAAGCAGCTACTTCTTGCAATGCTTTTTTTACAAAATAACTGTCTTTCTTTTTTTTGTTTTTCTTTGCGTACTTATCAAACATTTTTTTTGCATCCTTGTACTTGCCTTTGTTTTTTTTGATTGATGCTAACCAAAACACACATTCAGGATACAACTTTCCGCTTGGGTCTTTTTTATAAACTTTGCTATACCAATGGTCGGCAATGTCAAAATCGTAATTTAATCTGCTTGCATCAGCATATTTGTATTGCAATGTAACATCCGATGAATCCTGTAAAATAGCTTGGTTATAATAGATAGATGCGCTAAAAAAATTGTTTTCAGCAAAGGCTTTATCTCCGTCTTCAATCAGCTGTTTATACTTCTGAGCTTTTGAAAACAAACTAGTAAGGAGGAATAAAAAGAAAATTGTTTTTCTCAACATATATCAAAAATATAGCTTTTAAAATTAGAACACAATTTTATTTTTTAAGACGATTGATTGTTTTTGATATGTATATTTCTGTTGGCATTAATGAATGCTGAATACGTTTTGCATATTTAATACTATCAATAATTTCTCTCTGTTTTTCTTCTATTATTTCTTTTTGAAGAGTTATTTCAAGATTTGCTTTTTTCTTTTCTCTAAATCTTTTGTAGGATAAAAATGCTAAGCCTATAAGCAATAGTATTCCTCCAATCATTGCATATGTAATTATGTTTTGGCGAGCAATACGTTCGTTTTTTACTTCTTGGTCTTTTGTCAATAATTCTATTTCTTTTTGTTTTTTCTCACTTTCGTATTGTGTTTCAAGTTCATTCAATTGTTTTGAATTTGTTTCATTTAACAACGAGTCTTTAGTTGCCATATATTCATTCACATATTCATAAGCTTTTTCAAAATTTTTCATTTTAGCATAGGTTTGCGAAAGAGCCAAATAAGAATTTTTTAATTCCTCTTTTATATCTAACTCTTTTGATAGTTTTAATGAGTTCAATTGATATTCAAGTGCTTTTTTGTAATCTCCTTTTTCTGAATAAGCAGAACCTACACTATAATCAATATTTGCAATTGTCTGTTTGTTGCCAATTTCTTCGGCAATTTTTCTTGATTTTAAATAATACTCAATTGATAAATCAAATTGTTTGTATTCGTAAAATATATTTGCCAATATAGAATAAGAGTACTGCAAGCCACCAACATCTCCAATTTCATTTTGAATGGCAATAGCTTTATTCACAGCTTCTGAAGCTTCGGTGTGTTTTTTTAGTTGGTTCAATGCACTTGATTCTAAAATATAAGTGGTAGCAACACCACTTTTGTCATTTAGTTCTGTACGAATGGTTCTGCATTTTTTAGCATATTCTATGGCTTGTAAATGTTTTCCTTGCATATAAAAAGCTCTACCAATATTATAGTATGCCATGTTGATCCCATAATTGTCTTTTGCTTTTTCAAATACTTTCAAAGATTTAAATAAATACTCTGAAGACAATTTGTAATCCCCTTTCATATTGTAGGTATTTCCCAAATTTTGATAAGAGGTTGCAATACTTTTTTCATTGTTTAATTTTTTGCTATACTCTAAACTCATTTCTTGATAATAAATAGCCGAATCAAACATTGCTAGTCCATTAAAAGCACTACCAATATTTCCCGAAGAACTAGCCATTCCTTTTAAGAAGTTTACTTCGGTATAGCCACTAAGAGTTTTCATAAAATATTGCCGAGCATTAGCAAAATCTTGTTTTAAATAGTAATAAACCCCAATAACATTATTTGCTGCAGCTTCAGTTGTTTTGTAATTTGATTTGATGGAGAGAGCTAAAGCTTCTTCTGCTAGTTTTTTTGATTTTTCTGGGTCAGAAAATTTTATTTCAAACCCAATTTGTGCCAATAAGCTTGCTCGGGTTGTGTCATGTTTTGCTTTTGGAAGAAGCGCTTCCAAACTATCTACTTTTGAAGTTTGAGAAAATAGTGATTGAATTATTATGCAAAAAAATAATGTGGTTGCCTTAAATTTCATAATAGTAGTATTGGTATATCAAAAATAGAAAATCTCAACGAATATTCGTTGAGATTTTCACACTTGGTTCTTACTTATTTATTCACCTTTTAATAATGTTACATGTCCTGTGTAATCATGATTTCTGTTTCTGAAATCTTTTACGTTAATTTTATAAACGTAAACTCCTGTTTGTGAGATTTCACTTCCACCATTTGCTGTTCCATTCCAACCTTGGTAGATATTATCCGTTTCAAAAATTAATTCTCCCCAACGGTTAAATATCATCATTTTAAATTCGTTTATTTCGGCACCTTTTGCAGTAAAATAATCATTGTGTCCATTTCCATCAGGTGTAAATGCATTAGGGATATAAAGTGTAAATTCTGGTTTTATCTCTACTGGAATAGCAATTGAGTCTCTACATCCATCAGGACTTATTGTAATTAGAGTTACTAGGTACTCGCCTTTATCAGCATAAGTGTGCTGCGGATTTATTTGAGTAGATGTTCCTCCATCACCAAAACTCCAAGTATGTGATGCATAATTGATAGAGTTATTTACAAATTTGTAAATCGGACTTATAGTAGTTCCATCCATCGCTTCGGCAGTAAACAATGCTTTTGAAGGAGTGTAAACTACTACAGTTGCTGTTGTGTTTGCAGTATTCACACATCCAAATGGGGAAGTTACAGCTACAGTAATATTGTAAATCCCACTTTGTCCGTAGGTATGTTGCGGACTCGTTTGATAAGAAGTTGTACCATCACCAAAATTCCAATTGTATTGAGCTCCATTATTAGTTGTAGAATTATCTACAAAGGTTAAATTCACTTCACCACAATCAACTGCTGAAGCAGGTGTCAAACTTATAACTGGCAATGGATTTACTATCACTGGAACTGTTCCAGTAATTGAATTATTACATGCATCTGTTACCGTTACAATGTAGTTTGTTGTATTTGTAGGAGATACTGTAAATGGTCCATTTCCTGAACCTAATCCATTACTCCAAACTACTGTTACGGGGCCAGTATTTCCTGAAACAGTTGAAGAAATAATCGCACTATTTCCTACACAAATTGATGATGAAGGAGAAATCGTTAAATTGGCTGCAGTTAAAGATGTAACGTTTATAGAAACACTTGCCATATTACCTGTACATCCGTTCGCATCGGTTACACTTACATTATAAACGGTTGGTGATGTAGGAGACACATTTTGTGATGCTCCTATCATTGAGCCATTCCAGATGTAAATGTATCCACCATTACCACCAGTTGCATTTGCATTTATAGTTGTTGATTGCCCAGAACAAATAGTGGTTGTTCCTGCGGCAATTAAACTAATAGGTGCTGGTTGTGTAACACTCACACTTGATGTTGCAGTACATCCATTATTATCTGTTACTGTAATATTATATGTTCCAGAACATAATCCGTTTGCACTAGCACTTGTTCCACCAGTTGGTAACCATTGATAAGAATATGTTGGTGAACCGCCACTTGGGATTACCACTGCCTGTCCATTACAAGCGCCATTGCATGTTGCTGGGAAGCCTGCTGTTGCCAATGTAATAGGTGTAGGTTGTGTAATATTAATATTTGAAGTAGAAACACAACCATTTGCATCTGTTACAGTTGCAATATAATTTCCAACAGATAATCCATTTATTGTTTGCGTGTTTTGTATTGGTGATGTGTTCCATGAATAAGTATAAGGGCCAACTCCTCCAGATGCACCCACTGTTGCTTGTCCATTATTTAAACCATTGCAAGTAATATTATTTACCACCATGGCATTACTTATAAGGGCAGTAGGTTCTGTGATAATAAAACTTTGAGTGATTGAACATCCATTGTTATCAGTTACTATAACAGATATACTTCCTGCATACAAGTTTGTTGCAGTTGATGTAGTTTGTGTAGGGGTTGAATTCCAAACATAAGAATAGGGCGCTGTTCCTCCTGAAGGTAAAATTGTTGCAGATCCATTATTTGATCCATTACAAGTTACATTGGTTTGGTTGGATGTATATGCTAATGCAGTTGCAGGTTGTGTAATTGTTACACTTGAACTTGTAACACAACCATTTGCTGTGGTAACAGATACATTATATGTCCCTGCTGCTAAATTATTTATTGTGGCAGTGGTTGCTCCGTTGCTCCATAAGTAGGTATATGGTGGCTGACCACCATTTGCATTTACCGTTGCACTTCCATTATTCCCTCCATAACAACCTACGTTTGTAGAACTCATGTTCACATTTCCAGGAGCAGCTCCGCTTCCAACGGTAACATTTGCCGTACTTGAACAACCTCCTGCACCGGTTACAGTTACTCCATAAGTTCCTGCACTCAATCCATTGTGTGTTGGATTACTTCCTCCAACCGACCATGAATATGTAAAAGGTCCTGTTCCACTTACAACAGAAACTGTAGCCGTGCCATTTGATGCTCCACAGTTTGCATTTGTAGAGGAAGTGTTTAATACAATTCCAGTAACGCTTATGCAAAATGAATAAGATTGTGTTCCATTGTATGGACAGTTGTTATCTTGAACAGTAACAGTAAAACAGTTAGATGCATTTCCAATATTTGCTTGGGTTGGAGTCCAGCTAAAAGTTCCTGTTGGTCTTGAGCCACCACTTGATGTAAATGTTGCACCACTAATTCCACTGTTCCATGTGATGGTTACGTTTTGTGATGCATCAGCATCAAAAGTTGGAATGTTAAAATTAATTGGAACACCTGCACAAGCAGTTAAGGAATAAACTCCTGTGTTATTAATACCATTCACATAAGGGTTGTTGTTTGTACAAGTGATTGTACGCAATTGAATGTCTCTCATCACACTGCCAACTAAAACTTCATTACGATATTCTTGTACTAAAATGGTAAATACTGTTACTTGTAATGCAGTTGGCGTCATACACATGTCTCCAGTTAAGTTATTAAACGTAACTGCTGGAGATGATAATAATGGTTGTTGTGCTGAGTAAGGTGCGTTATAAGTTACAGTGGTTGTTGGGCTAGTGTTAGGGGTGATTAAAGTATAATATAATGAGTCTCCATCAATATCAGTAGAACCATTATTAAAACAATAAGGTTGACCTACACAAACAAAAGGGATGGGTGGATTCGAAAATGTAGGGGAGCTATTGCAAGGGAAATTAAGATTATCTAAATGCGCCTCGATATAAATATTTTGACTGCCTGGAGCTTGAATTGTGCCTATTGCAGCATTTCTACAGCATAGGTTAAAACTCATCACCCAGTCGGTACATTGTGCTGGGAATGTTACAATGCCTCTGTATATGTATTCCTGAACACCTGGGTATGTTCCTCCCGAACATTGCGTTGTCATTGTAGCGCATATAGGAGTAACTTCTATACCTGTGTTTGCAATACGATTTAATGTTACGTTAAAATTTTGGTTGCACGATGCCGATGAAATATTTATTGAGGCTGTGTTTGGTGCTGCTACACCCGCGCAGTCGCGATAAAAGGAAAGTGAAATTTGATACTGATTGCCACCTAGGCATTGGTATGTTAAGTCCGCACTTTGTGCATGCGAAGCATAAGCTTCATTTTGTGATTGAATAAATAATATTAAGAAACTTATTGCAACGAAAACCTGTTTTATAATAGTAGTTGTTTTCATAATAATCCTCCGTTTCTTTTAAATGGGTAAAACAATAAATTAAGAACTTACCTCTTTCAACGCCCCAAAAAATAAAGAGTTTCAAAAAAGCTAATAAAAATTCTATTTTGTTAATTAGCTGAAAGTGCCCAAAAATAAAAAGATACAAAAGGTTGAAACTTAATAAAATTTGTTTCGTACAACTATGCCAGTGGTTAGAATCTTTAAAGAAATAGCTCAAATAATTAATCCTATCACAACCACATCATCCACTTGTTCTAAGTTTCCTTTCCAATTATCAAATGTGTTTGCAATTATTTCTTTTTGAGTATCTATTGGCTTGTTATAATTTTCGGATAGCAATTTTTTGAGCTGATTGTATTTGAATTTTTTCCCTTTGTCGCCACCAAATTGGTCAGCATACCCATCACTAAACAAATAAACAGCATCTCCTTTTTGTAGTTGAATTTTATGGTTGGTGTAATTATCTACAATACCATCTAAATTTATTCCTATTGGAAATTTATCAGCTTTTATCTCAAATATTTTTTGGTTTCTTACATAATATAAAGAATTGAATGCACCAGCATATTGCAATTCATTTGTTTTAGTATTTAAAGTGCACAAAGATAAATCCATTCCATCTTTAACTCCTTTACCATCTTCTGATTGGCGTAATGTTTTTGTAACACCAGCATCTAAATGTTTTAAAATTTCTGCAGGTTCTGTTAAACCAACTTCATTTACTGCTTGAGTTAATAAGTTAAACCCTACCACACTCATTAAGGCACCTGGAACTCCATGGCCAGTACAATCAACTGCTGCGAAACAAACAAATTCATTTTTTTGTTCTATCCAATAAAAATCACCGCTAACAATATCTTTTGGTCTGTAAAAAATAAAACTATTGGGTAAAAGCGTTTTCCAGTGTTGATTGGGCGGCAAGATAGACTCCTGAATGCGTTTGGCATAATTAATACTATCTGTAATTTCTTTTTTTTGCTGAGTTATTTCAATATTTTGATGTTCTAATAATTTGTTTGCTTTTTGTTTTAACTGGAATCTGTTTAGTAAAAACAACGATAGAGTTACGACTAGCAAAATGGATACTATTAAAATAAACATCCACATTTTGTTTTTGTTCAACTGCAATGACTGAATCTCAGATTCCTTTGTAATTATTTCTAATTCTTTTTGTCGTTTTTCCGATTCATATTTTGTTTGTAATTCATTTAGTTGTTTAGTATTTTCAGAGTTAAAAATCGAGTCTTTTATATTTATCAACTCTTTTTGGCTTTCAAATGCTTTTTGATAATTTCCCATTTTAGCATATGATTCAGAATAGGTTTCATATCCGTATCTTATTAACTCTTTTGCATTTAACTCTTTAGCAATAGCCATTGCCCTGTCTAAGTATTGAAAACCTTTTTCGTATTTTGATCGATTACAATAATTGCTACCCATACTAAAAAGTGTTATTGCTAAGTTGTATTTATCTTTTAGCTTTTCTCTAATTTTTAATGATTGTTCAAAATAGAATAAAGCAACTTCATGTTTCCCTTCATCTTCATACACACTTCCAATATTATTTAATGTAAGAGCTGTCCCCGATTCGTCATTTGCTTCTTTTCTTGCGACTAATGCTTTTCTATTGTATTCTAAACTTTTTGCTGTGTCTCCTTTGACTTTATAGATTAAGGCAATGTTGTGTAGTGAGTTGCCAATTCCTCTTTTGTTATTTATTTCTGTTTTTATTTTTAATGACTTATGTTGATACTCTAATGCTTCATCATATTTGCCAAGAAATTTATAAATTAAAGCAATGTTGTTATAAGTACTTCCAAGCTGCCATTTACTTCCTCCTACTTCTTCAGAAATTTTTAATGATTGTAAATAATAATCTAAAGCTTTGTTATAATCCGCTTTGTCGTCATACACTAAACCAATATTGTTTAGGGCAACTGCAATTTTATTTTTATTATTTAGTTGTTTCGCAATTTTTAATGAACGGTTAAAATATTCTAAAGCTTTTTCATAATTGCTGGAATAATAGGAGATAAGTCCGATGTTATTATAAGAATTCATTTTCCCTTCATTAAAATCAATTTTTTCAGATAGGGTCAATGCTTCGTTTGCCAGTTTTAAAGCATCTTCTGTGTTGTCTGCAGAGTATTCGTAAGCAAGCTCATTTGTTATTTTAATTCGTAATGTATCAACAATATTTTTTTGAAGAATATTTTTTAAACTATCGGCAGTATGGTTGCTTTGAGAAACTGAAAATTTCGCAAACAGGAATAGCAATAGAAAATATGCAATTTTTTGTTTCATTATATTTTAATTCCGATTACCAATATATCATCAACTTGTTCTAGGTTCCCTTGCCATTCAGAAATTGTTTTGTCTAGCAGCACCCCTTGTTCTTCCATTTCGGTGTTTTTTTGTAAAGCTATTAAAGTTTGATGAAATCTTTTCACCATATATTTTTTACCTTTTTCTCCGCCAAATTGATCAGCGTATCCATCCGTTGTCATATAAATAACATCTCCTTTTTCTAATTCTAAAGTATGATTTGTAAACACACGATCTTCATTCATCTGATCTCCACCGATGGGCTGTTTATCAGCTTTAATTTCTTGCAATTTATTTTCTTTAATAAGTATTAAAGAACGATTTGCTCCTGCATACTGCAATTGTGTTTTGTTGTTATTAAATACACAAATAGAAATATCCATTCCATCACGAGTTTCGCTTTGTTCTAAATCTTGTTTTAAAGATTGCCGAACGCGTTCATGAAGTAAGTTTAAAATTTTGGCTGGTGTAACAATATTTTTTTCTATTACAATTTCATTAAGTAAGGTATTTCCAATCATACTCATAAATGCACCAGGAACACCATGTCCTGTGCAATCAACGCATGCAATAATGTATTGATTGTTATGTTTTGTAAACCAGTAAAAATCACCACTTACAATATCTCTTGGTTTAAATAGTACGAATGATTTTGGGAATGTTTTTTTTATTTCGTCCTTTAATGGAAGTATTGCTTCTTGAATGCGTTTTGCATAATTGATACTTGATTTTATATCATTGTAAGCAACTTCTATAATTGTATTTTTTTCTATTAGTTCTTCTTTTTGCTTTACAACTTCAGATGTTCTTTCTGATACTATTCGTTCGAGTTTTATTTTTGCTACTTGTAGTCGTCTAACACTTAATTGAACTATTAGAATAATAATAATGATAAGTCCTAAGAAGTAAAATACATAAGCCCAAATTGTTCTATATAAAGGAGGCAGTATGGTAAACTTATAATTAGCTATTGTACTTTCATGCTCATATATATTTTTTGCTTTTACTGAAAAGGTGTATTCGCCTTCATAGAGATTAGTGTATTGTTTTACTCCTGTTGAAGACCAATCCGACCAAGCAGTATCAAAGCCCGAAAGCTTATAACTGTAAAGTAATTTATCTTCTCTTTCAAAAAATGCAGCAGCGTAATCAAAGGAAATAGAATTGTAATTATAGTTGATAGTTTGTTCAATATTTTTTTTAGTGCTATCACTTACAATGATATTAAGCAAGGAGTCTTTTCCGATTGTTACTTTTCTAATAATTGTATTATAATTAGGAGAGTAGTTCTTTTTAATGCCTCCGTCATATCTTACAAGCACATCTGTTAATCCTATCCACAATATTTTATCACTATTTTGATAAAAAGTGTAGCCTTGATTTTCTAGGAATAATAATGCTTTTTGAGTGATTTTTCCTCCTGCTGATTTTTTGTTTAATAAATCTAATTTGTTGCCACTATGATTGTATGTTATATCTAAGCCTTTTGAAATGGCAAAACATTTCTGTTTACCCTTGTCTAAGTTTGGAAGATATTCGTAGGTGTTTGTTGTAGTGAAAAAAAATAATTTATCATTGTTGTTTACAATATTCGTAGCTTGTTTAGGTGCACCCTGCGTACTATCATATTGAGATATTTTATAATTTAATTTCGCATCTAATGTTATTTTTAAGATTCCACTATTTCTTGTTGCTGCCCATAGTTCAGAATTTACATTCTTGTTTATTTCTATTAAATGTAAGACATCACTTGTGGGAATTTCAATGTATTTAATGATTTTCCATTCATTGTTTTTATCTTTTTCTAAAATTTTTAACCCGTCTTTTTCTCCAACATACATTCTATTGCTATTAGTAGTTGAATTACACAGAACAGTTGAATAAGCTTTAGTTAGCCTTTTGCTATTATTCCCAACTATTTCAAATACACCGTCACTAGTTGCTGCAAACAGTTGATTTCCATTTGCATTAAAATTCCAAACTTCAAAATAAGTTCCTCCTATTTGTTCAAATTGTAATGGTTTTGGCTTTCCGCTAATATTATTATCGTTTAAAATAGCTGAACTCATCCCTGAAGTAGTTCCTAAATAAATTTTATTATTAAAAATAATAATCGACTCAATATTACCACTAAACCCTGTTTTATTGCTGTAATAATATAATGGAGAATGAATAGATATTTTACCGATACCATTATTTGTACACACCCACAGTTGATCTTCAGAATCAAAAAAAATGTTTGCTATAGATTCATCGTTTAAACCATCTGTTTTGTTGATTCGACTAGTAATTTCTAGATTTTTATTTAGAAAAAACAATCCAGAACGTGTATTTAAAATAATAGAGGAATCATTAAACCACCTTATTCCCAGAGGGCCTGCATCTAGTATTTCTTTTTGTGAAACAGGGTTTATTTTTTTTGTTTCATTTGTTGCAAGATTCATTATAAAGAAACCTTGATCAACAGATAATGCAATGATTTGGTTTGTGTTTTCTTTTGGGTAATTTACCATTCCAACGATAGGCTCGTTGGCAAACAACTCTCCTCCAGAAATTAATGTTGTTTTTTTTCCATCAAATTGTAGCATGCCAATTTTGCGTTCTCGAAAATAAATTTTGTCCCCTATTTTGAATGAGATAGATGCAAAAGAATTTGATGAAGGTGGAATTGTTTTTACAATCCCATTCTCATATACAAATAAGTTTTCACTGGACTGAAATATAACTGCATCATTAAGTTCATGAATTTCCCATATATCTGCAAATTTTTTTGCTTCTTGATTTAAGTTTTTTGAGATCGATTGATAGGTCATTTCACCTTTTTCATTTGGTTTTAAGTACCCAAATTCTCCAACTGCCCCAACGTAAATAGTTCCTTTTTTATCTTTTATCAAAGAGCGAATAGCAACACCGCTTGTAATAAATATCTTTCGCCAAGATTTCCCGTCATACTCAAGTATATTAGTACTGTTGCCAAAATAAAGAACGCCTCTCTCATCTTGCACACAATTCCAAACTTGCATAAAACCATTGTACTCTTTTGGTGAATAGTTGCGTATTGGATAGCCATTGTACTGAGCAAACAGTTTTATGCTATAGCAAAGAATTAATAAGGTGAAAAATATTTTTTTAAGGTAATACACGTAATAAAAATAAGCTATTATTTCAAACGATTTAAATTTTTTTCAATGTACTTGTCTTTTGGTAGTAAAGACTGTTGTATTCGTTTAGCGTAATGAATGCTATCTAAAATTTCTTTTTGTTTACCATCAACAATAGCTTTCTGGAATTCAACTTCTCGTTTTTGTTCTAAAATAAGTTCGTTTGCTTTTTGTTTGTTCTTATAACCAATAAAAATGGTTGCTATTACAATCAATAATAATGCTGATAGTATATATAGATTTTGTGTTTTAGCAGTTTGTTGTTCAAGTTTAACCTCTTTTATTTCGTTTTCTTTATTTAGGTTTTCGATTTGCAGTTGTTTTTTTTCATTTTGATATTTAGCTTCCATTTCATTTATAAGCCTTGCGTTTTCTGTGTTGTAAATTGTGTCTTTTAGGTTTGAGTATTCTGCAAAGTATTCATAAGCTTTTATGTAATTGTTTTGTTTTATATAAATATCAGAAGCCATTCTGTAGGAGTGTTTCAATAAATCCACATAGTTTATTTCTTTGGAAAGTTCTATGCATTTATTAAAATTCGTAAGGGCATTATCATATTGTTTCATTTGTAAATACACTTCGCCAATATTTGTGTAGTTAATTGCAACTGATTTTTTGTCATCTAGCTCTAGTCGCAATTTCAATCCCTTATTTAAATAAGAGATGGCCTCATTATACTTGCTTTGTGATGCATAAACTTCTGCTAAATAATTTAAACAGTAAGATTCTCCTAATTTATTATGTGATGATTGGTAAATTTTTAGCCCTTTCGTAAAACAGTCTATAGCTAAAAATGTATCATTGTTAAGTTGATGAATAAGTCCTATATCGCCCAATGAAGAAGCCATTGCGGAGCTATCATTCATTGATTTTGCTAGGTTATATCCGGCAGTAAATTGCTCCAAAGACGCTTTTAAATTATTTTGTTTTTTATAATATGTTCCATAATAGTTATACATGGAAATTAAAACATCGTTATATTTTTCTTGCTCAGCTATTTTCACAGCTTTTTGATAATACTCTAATGCTTTTGGGTAATTTCCTTTGTAATAATTCGCAATGCCTTTGTTTTTATAGCCTTCTGCAAGAGCGTGTTTGTTGTGGTTGGACTCAGCATATTTTATTAATTGTTCAGCAAAATAAATACTGCTATCTAAATTTGTGTTGGTAGTTCGGTTAAAATTATTTAATAAGACAGATAGTGTATCTGCTTTAGTTTTGTTAGTAAGTATTACTAGGAATATAGTTATATATATTTTAAATAGTTCTTTCATAAATTATTCAATAAATATAACTGATTTAAGCATAAATTAAGTTTTTGTAATAATATTTTTTTAGATTTAATTTATTCCTAAATTAGCATAGGAATAAAGTTACCTCTTAAGAATTTTGTTAAAAATAAAGTTACCAATTTTTGTTTTTTTGTTTGCCCTCTTATTTATAGGAGGTGAAAATAGCTATGCGCAAGTAAACAATAAAAGAGGCGCGAAAACCTATTTGGCTAATGAAGATTACAACCGCGCTTTAAAAGAATATCTTAAACAATATCCCGAAAAAAAAACCGATTTGCCTCTGAATTTAAACATAGGGATGTGTTATTTGAACATAAATGATGATAAATCAAAAGCAATACCTTATTTAGATTACGTTTATAGAAGTGGAAAGTATAATAATAACTTGCTTCTCTATTTGGGAATGGCTTATATGTACAATTATGAGTTTGATAAAGCCATTGGTTTTTTTAATGATTATAAAACAAAATCAAAAGATATAGATGTAGCAAATGCATTAATAGACAATTGCGAAAGCGCAAAAGTGCTAATTAAAAAGCCCATAAATGTTTCATTTGAAAATTTAGGAAAAGAAATAAATACTGCCTTTCCTGATTATTATCCTTTTGTTAATGAAGAAGAAAGCATCCTTTATTTTACAACGAGAAGAGATGCAACCATAGGAAATGTGCAGAGCTGGCAAGGATATTATACTTCTGACATTTATTTTTCTAAAGTGCAAAACGGAAAATGGTCAAAAGCTAAAAATGCTGGACCACTTTTAAATTCGCAGGAAGATGAACAATGTGTTTATCTTTCTCCTGATGGTAAAATTATGGTCGTTTATATTGATAATCAAAAAGTAGCAAGTGATTTGTTTGTTACTTCGATGTCTGGTAAAATAAAAAATTTTCCTAAGCCAACAATAATTGATGAGCCTATAAGTTCCGCAGATGTTGAATTTGAAGGTTGTATCACAGAAGATGGAAGTACAATTATTTTTAATAGCGACAGGGCAGGAGGTTTTGGCGGAATGGATTTATACATGAGTAAAAAATTGCCGAATGGTAATTGGGGCACACCAGTAAATTTGGGAAGTGCTGTGAATACTAAATATAACGAAGGGTTTCCAAATTTTGATGAAAAAAACAACATTTTATATTTTGCATCTGAAGGACATTTTAATATGGGAGGCTATGATATTTTTAAATCAAAATTTAATTTAAAGACACAAAAATTTGAAGAAGCTGTTAATATTGGTTATCCATTGAATACTCCAGAAGACAATGTTCAGTTTTCATTAGCTGGAAACAAAAGAGATGGTTATATATCTGCTTACCGTAAAGAAGGTTATGGTGATTTAGATATTTATAAAGTGGTGTTTCACGATATTGAGCCTGCTCTAACAGCCTTTAAAGGTATTATTACCACAAACGACTCTTCTATAAAAGAAATAAATGCTTCTGTAAGGTTGTTGAATGCCCAAACTAAAGAAGAAATAGAATGGAAAGAGGTTAATTCTAAAACAAAACGTTTTGTTTTTGCTCTTGAGGCTGGTAATTATACAATTGAAGTGGAATGTGCTGGTTATGATAAATACACAGAAAATTTTAGCATTTTGGATATGTCTGACTTTACTTCAGTAAAAGAAAAAAAAATACAACTTACTAAAATAGGTTCTGCTCCAATCTCACCTGCTGCTAATACTAAACCGCAAGGAGCACCCAAATCTCCGCCTTCAAAGTCCACTGCAGTTAAGCCTAAATAATTGGTTTGATTTTTGTTCTAGTATACATTATTAATACTGAATAAAATGAAATGTCTATTTTATGTTTTAGCATTGTCTTTAATGTTTTCTTGTAATACCAACAGTCAAACTGCCAATCAAACATCCACAAAAAATATGAGCACAAATAACAATGACACATCAAAAGTTGTAAAAACTGAAGAAGAATGGAAAAAGATTTTAAGCCCAGAACAGTACAATGTTATTAGAGAAAAAGGCACTGAAGCGCCATTTTCTGGTAAATTTTATTTGCATAAAGAAAAAGGAACCTATGTTTGTGCTGCTTGCGGGGCAGAACTATTTACATCCAATACCAAATTTGATGCAGGATGCGGCTGGCCTAGCTTTTTTGAGGCAATAGATTCTACTAAAATAGTTTATACAAAAGACAAAAGTCACGGTATGATTCGTACCGAAATTACATGTGCAAAGTGTGGAGGCCATTTGGGTCATGTTTTTGATGATGGTCCAGCGCCTACAGGACTTAGATATTGTGTAAATTCCTTGTCGATTGAATTTAAAAAGTAAAAAAATGTTAAAAATATTATATGTATATACATATAATGTGTATATTTGTAATCTGAAATCAATAAAAATTATATAAAAATGAAAAACAAAATTACAATTGCCTTTATGGCTGTGGCTGCAGTAGCAGCATTTGCATTTACAACTCCTAATGCAAAAACAACTTATACAGTTGATACAAAAACGACAACTTCGCACTGGTTAGGTAAAAAAGTAACTGGTCAGCACGAAGGAAATATTTCTGTTTCAAAAGGAACGATTATGGTTGACGGTAAAAACATCACTGGAGGAACAGTTGAGTTTGATATGACTACCATTACTTGTACTGATTTAACAGATAAAGAATGGAACGAAAAACTGGTAGGACATTTAAAAGCAGATGATTTTTTTGGAGTTGATAAATTCAAAACTGCTAGTATAGAAATTACTAAAGTAGCTTTGAAAGATGGTTCTAATTATGATGTAACAGGTAAGTTAACTATTAAAGGAATTACAAATGATATTACTTTTCCTGCGGTTATTAAAATGGAAGGGAAGGCTTTAGTTGTAGTTGCCAAAGTAACTGTAAACAGAACAAAATTTGGAATTAAATATGGTTCAGCTTCATTTTTTGATAGCATTGGCGACAAAGCTATTAACGATGATTTTGAATTAGATGTGAATTTAGTTGCTACAACTAAATAATTACTTGGTTAGTAATTGCAAATAAAAAAAGAGGTGAATTTATTCACCTCTTTTTATTTATATTTTTTCCAATGCTTGTTCTATATCAGCAATAATATCTTCATAGTATTCTACACCAACCGATAAGCGAATCATTTTTTCGGTCAAGTTCATTTTCTTTTTTAAATCATCATTTACAGGAGTATGTGTCATGCTGTAAGGATGTTCCGCTAATGATTCAGTACTACCTAAACTAACAGCTAGCTTAATTAATTTCATAGCATTTAAAACTTTAAATGCTTGTTTTTCTCCTCCTTTCACATCAAAGCTAATCATTGCACCAGGCGATAGGCATTGACGTTTGTATGTTGCAAATTGTTTGTCTCCTTTTTTTAATAAACCTAAGTAATATACTTTTTCAACCTTTGGATGTTTGTTTAACCAATTGGCAATTTTTATTGCATTTTCTGCTTGTAAAGTCATTCTCATTTTTAATGTTTCCAAACTTCGCATCAATAACCAGCCTGTATTGGGGGATGCCATTGTCCCCATGATACTTCTAAAAGACTTTATTCTTTTCATAACTTCTTTTGAGCCTACACAAGCTCCTGCAATTACATCGCTATGTCCGCCAATATATTTTGTAGCTGAATATAAAACCAAATCAAAGCCATGTTTTAAAGGGTGAGAAAAAACAGGTCCTAAAAATGTATTATCAATAGCGGTAATTACTTTTTTATTTTTTGTTGAATATTTTTTTGCAATCTTCACACACATTTTCATGTCAATCAAATCGTTGGTGGGGTTTGCGGGGCTTTCAATAAATATCATTGCTAAGTTTGCTGCTTTTCCTGTTGACTCAACAAGTTTTATAATTTCCTCTTTGGATTGGTTAGGCATAAAACCAATACTATGAATACCAAATTTTGCTAATACATGTTTGAAAAAATGGTCACTACCTCCGTAAATAGGCTCACTATGTAATAATAAATCTCCAGGTTGTAAAAGTTCTAAAACAGAAGTGCTAATTGCAGCCATTCCGCTTTCAAATACGGCTCCATCTTCTGCTTCATCCCATAGACAAAGACGATTTTCTAAAATTTCTAAATCAGGATTATTAATCCGACTATATATTAAACCAACTTCTTCTTTCGGCTTTAAATTTCTTTTGCCATAAGCAACTTCAAAAAAAGATTTTCCTTCTTCTGCTGTTTTAAAAACAAAAGTGGATGTTTGAAATATTGGACATTTTACGGCACCTTCTGATAATTCTGGTTTATAACCATAACTCATCATTAAACTTTCTGGGCGCATTTTCTTTTTTGTTGTGGCCTTAACTTTAGACATAATAGAGAGATTTTATTTTATATAAAGGTAATGTAGATCTTTTGTAGTTCTGCATATTCATGAAAAAATAGAAAATATATCTATATATTTGTAATATTATAGATAATAATACTATAAATTGGAATTAACTAATTATAAAAAGAAAAATTTACTGCATGGAAAAATTAGATAAATTGGATAAAAGAATACTGCATTTATTGCAAATGGACTCTTCTTTAAATACTAAACAGATAGCAGATGAAATTGGTTTATCTGCCACTCCAACTTATGAGCGAATTAAACGAATGGAAAAATCTGGGCTTATTCAAAAATATGTTGCTCTTTTAAATAAAGAAAAAGTTGGAAAAAATTTAGTTGTTTATTGTAGTGTTTCATTGCAAGTACATTCAAAACCCTTGTTGAAAAAATTTGAACAAGCAATTGCTAAATTGGATGAAGTAATGGAATGTTATCACACTGCTGGAACGTTTGACTATTTATTAAAAGTGGTATCAAACGATATGAATCATTATCAAGATTTTATAACAAATAAATTAGCAGCAGCAGAAAATATTGCACATGTACAAAGTTCTTTTGTGATGACAGAAGTGAAGCACAAGACAGGATATAAAATTGAATAAAGAAAGTTTGTAGAATAATTAGTCTATCTGGAAATAATTATTTTTTTCTGAATACTACTGTTTGTTGTTGTAAATTTTAAGAAATAGCAACCTTGATTTAGATTGCCAACATCAATTTTTTTGTAATTTTCATTCATTACATTTTCAATTTTTACAATTCGTCCAGTAATGTCAATTAATTCTATTTTTGAATTATCAAACACGGTTTTCCCAAATGATATTAATAATTCATCTGTTGCTGGATTAGGGCTAATCATAATGTTTTCCAAATTGTTCTCTGTTATATTGGTAATTGTTATTATACTAATATTTGAAAAAGCCATATTATTCAAAGAGCGCGAAGGCTGACACGGAGCGGGTGGAATTACAGAAATAACATAATAATTTAAACCGCTTATCGGATTTATGTCTGTATAAGTTGTAAACCCAGAAGCAATAGAATCATAAAGAGTAATCGAGGAAGGTGAATTTCCTCTGCTAATATAGAATGTGCCATAGCCAAATCCACTATATGGATTCCAAGAAAGCTGAGGATAACCCAAAAATAGATTGAGACTTGATTGTAGATGCATTGTTCTGTGTATGCCTCCTCCATTGTTTATATTTCCGCATGTATCTGCTGTTTGTATTTTGTATTTGTATGCTTGCACCATTGTATTAGATGTTATGTCTTCGTAAACAGATGTGTCTGATGATGGAATGGAGGCAATTGTCGAATAAACACCACTTGTACTTGTTTCTCTTTGAATGTTGTAAAAACCAGTGAAAGAGGAAGTCTTATCCCAAAAAATAAGATTGTGATTACTTACGTTATTTGCTGTTACTTTGCAAATTGGTTGTAAAGGGGCAATGCATGGGTTACTTAAGGCAGTTGAATCACATGCTACACCTATAGTAGCAGCATTTGTAGAAAGGGTAAAGGCTCCAGGGTTACCTGAAAAATTAGTAATCATAAGAACGTAAAATTCTCCTTGCAAAGCATTTGGAATATTAAACTGTTCTGATAGCCCTGTTGAAAAACTGCAATCGAAAGGACTTGAGCTACCCGAAGAAATAGTGCTACACATTGTAGATGAGTTTGAAAATGGGCCCCAAGCTACAAAATCAACATCTAAAGTGGCGCTAGTTATATCAATACTTATATTCCCATCTGAACAGAGTCCTAAGTAAAACCATGTTGGGTTTGATGTTGCTGTCAGACATCCATAATTTGGACCTAGTGGTGCGGTAGATGATGTTTCTGCTGGATAAGATACACTCGTGCCAGTAAGATAAGGGTAAGCGCTATTGCAATTGTTTTGGGCTGCAGTGTTCTTAAGAAACAAAAGTAGTATAAACGGGAGTAGGAAACTTTTTTTCATGGAGCAAATTTTAAGTCTATATCAAATATAGCATAATTTTAAAAAAAAGCAAAAACAAAAGCCTGGATTTCCAGGCTTTTGTTTTTGCTTTTTTAATTTCCAAATTCACTCATAAATCGAATACGCATTAATCGCATTTCTTCTTCGGTATATTCATCTTCACCTAATTCTTTTAAGGCTGCATCTATTGAATCGCTTTCTGATTCTTTAAAATATTCCATTGCTTCTTCTTGTTTATCTTCATCCATGATATCATTTAAATAATAAGTGATATTCACTTTTGTTCCAGAAGAAACAATGCTTTCAATTTCTGTGATCAAATCTGTTAATGTTAATCCTTTTGCTTTTGCAACATCTTCTAATTTTAATTTACGGTCAATACTTTGTATGATGTAAACTTTTAAACCAGATTTGTTTACAATGGATTTTACTACCATGTCTAATGGTCGTTCGATCTCATTTTCGTCAACATATTTTGCAATTAAATCAATAAATGGTTTTCCGAATTTTTGAGCTTTACCTTGTCCAACACCAGTAATGTTAACCAATTCATCCATTTTAATTGGATATTGAATTGCCATTTCTTGTAAAGATATTTCTTGGAAAATTACATAAGGAGGTAATTTTAATTTGTTTGCTGTTTGTTTTAATAAATCTTTTAATGCAGCAAATAAGGCTTCATCAGCTCCTGCGCTTCCACCTTTTGCTCCGCTTGGTCCGTCATCGTCATCGCTTTCTGTCCCTTCGTAGTCATGATCTTTTGTTACCATTACACTATAAGGTTTATCCATGAATTTTTTTCCTTCTGCTGTAACTTTTAATAAACCGTAATTTTCAATGTCTTTAGATAAAAGACCAGTTACCAACGCTTGACGTATTACAGCATTCCAATATTTTTCTGTTTTATCATCTTCTGCACCTTTTCCGTAACACTCTAAATCATTGTGTTTGTATGTTTTTACAGTAGATGTTAAATTGCCGAGAAGAATATTAATAATATCTTTTGTTTTAAATTTTTCTTTTACATCCAAAACAGCTTCAATAGCTAAAGCTACATCATCCATTCCTTCAAATTTTTGTTTTGGGTTACGACAGTTGTCGCACATTGAATTACACCCTTTTTCATCAAATTCTTCACCAAAGTAGTGCAATAAAAATTTTCTACGGCAACTAGAAGTTTCGGCATAAGAAACCGTTTCTGTTAAAAGTTGTTTCCCAATTTCTTGTTCAGCAACAGGCTTGCCTTTCATGAATTTTTCAAGTTTTACAATATCATCATAACTGTAAAACGTAACACAATTTCCTTCACCACCATCACGTCCAGCACGTCCAGTTTCTTGGTAGTAGCCTTCAAGTGATTTAGGAATGTCGTGGTGTATAACAAAACGAACATCTGGTTTATCGATTCCCATTCCAAATGCAATTGTTGCAACAATCACATCAATATCTTCCATCAAAAATGCATCTTGTGTAGCGGCACGTTCTTTTGCTTCTAAACCAGCATGGTAAGGAGCTGCTTTAATTCCATTTACTTTTAATGTTTCTGCTAACTCTTCAACTTTTTTACGGCTCAAGCAATAAACAATTCCAGATTTTCCTTGTTGACCTTTTATATATTTTATAATTTCTTTTGCTACATTTTGTTTTGGACGAATTTCATAATATAAATTATTACGATTAAAAGATGACTTAAAAACATTGGCTTTTGTCATGCCTAAGTTTTTTTGAATGTCTTGCTGCACTTTTGGAGTTGCAGTAGCAGTAAGCGCAATAATAGGAACTTTACCAATGTTTTCTATAATTGGTCTTAATCTGCGGTATTCTGGTCTGAAATCATGTCCCCATTCCGAAATACAATGTGCCTCATCAATTGCAAAAAAAGAAATAGTTATTTCATTAAAAAAAGCAATGTTTTCTTCTTTGGTTAAACTTTCGGGAGCAACATATAGTAATTTTGTTTTTCCAGATTTAATATCACTTTTAACTTTTGCAATTTCTGTTTTATTTAACGATGAATTTAAAAAGTGAGCAATACCTTCTTCATTACCAAAATTTCTTAATGCATCTACCTGGTTTTTCATTAATGCAATTAAAGGAGAAACGATAATTGCTGTGCCTTCACTTACCAAAGCAGGTAATTGATAGCATAAAGATTTACCACCACCTGTTGGCATAATAACAAATGTGTCTTTGCCATCAAGCACACTACTAATAATTTCCTCTTGTTGACCTTTAAAACTATCGAATCCGAAAAATTTTTGTAAACATTCTTGAAGAGAAGTCTCTGTTACCACCATTTTAATAATTTATTTTTTGCGTATTAGTACTGAAAAATTATTTTTGTTTGTTCATTTATTACTTGTAAATATATAATAAAAAATTGTTACACAGCCAAACATTTCTATACTTTAATTTAATTTTTCTACGAAGTGAATAATTCTATCGATAAAATATTTTACTTTTACCGAAATGCTCAAAATAGCTGCAATTGTTCCTGCTTATAACGAAGAAAAATCGATAGAAAATGTTGTAAAAAGTATTAATTCTATTGATTCAAATGGTCTATTTTCAATTGATGTAATTGTTATAAATGACTGTTCAAAAGATTCAACATCTGATATTATTCATTCATTAAAATGCATCGCCTTGGACTTGCCAATTAATTTGGGCATTGGAGGTGCAGTGCAAACTGGGTTTAAATACGCCTTTGAAAATAATTATGATTTTGCTATTCAAGTGGATGGTGACGGACAGCATCCCGCCAATGAAATATATAAAATTGTGAAAGATGCTGTGGATCATAATGCTGATGTTGCAATAGGTTCACGGTTTATTAATAAACAAGGGTTTCAATCTTCTGCTATGAGAAGATTTGGAATAAATTATTTTAGAAAACTAAATAATTTGTTGGTCGGTATAGTTGTTACAGATAGCACTTCTGGTTTTCGATTGATAAATAAAAAGGTTTTGGAAAAAGTGAGCGAATATTACCCTGATGAATACCCAGAACCTGAAGCAATTATTTTATATGCATTAAATAATTTTAAAATTATAGAAGTGCCTGTTAATATGATGGAAAGGCAAGGTGGTGTTTCGTCAATTGGTTTTATGTCTTCTATTTATTACATGTTTAAAGTTAGTTTGGCAATTATTTATACTTTTATCCGATTAAAATTTAAGAAGTAAGCCTTATGCAAACAAAATATTTTAAAGTGAATAAGAAAGAGTATTGTCATATTACGGATGAAAATATTTTTGTTACTAATGAAAAAATTCCAACACGTATTCCTTTAGAGTATGATTTAAGTGAAGCTTGGAGTGTAAAAAGCATACTGAATTATATATTTTTTGGTTTGCTATTTATTTACACAGCAATATCTATTAATTATTATGGAGTAAATTTTTTCAAGCATATCGAAAATTACGGAGCTATTTTATTGTTGCTTCTTTCTTTTGTTCGTATGAAAAATGGCCTTCTGTCGAGTTACACGCCTACAATAAATCGTTCAAGTATTAAATCTGTTTATTTTAAAACTCCGTTTTTTTCGTTTGCTCGACTTGTAATTTATTTTGAAGGGCCAGAGGGCAAAACATTAAGAAAAGTAATTCCTATTTTATATAAAAAACAAGCAGAGTCAATTTTGAAAGAATTAAAATTAATTTAATCAATCGATTTTATCATTCCCCAAGCTAAATCGCTTTCAAAGCCTCTTGAAATAGCGTATTGAACAGCTTTGTAGTTTTTTTGGTATTCTTGTTCGCCTTTATTTTCTTTTATTTTTTTTAGCAAAATTTCTTTTAATGTATTTTCGTAATCGTCTTCATCAATCTCTTTCATTCCGGCTTTTATACAATAATCAGAAATCTTTCTTTTTTTAAGTTCAATTTTTATTTTCACTTTGCCCCATTTTTTTATTCTAAATTTTCCGCCAGCAAAAGCTTTTGCAAATCGTTCTTCATTTAAAAAATTTTCTGTAATTAAATTTGCAAGAATATTTTCTACATCATTACTATACAAACCCCATTCGTATAATTTATCGCGCATTTCTTGCTGACAACGCTCCTGATAAGCGCAGTATTTTTGTGCTTTGATATATGCTTGGTTGGGAGTAAGTTTTTTCTTTGGTTTATTTTCAAAATCCATAATACTAAATCAGTCCTCGCGCTTTTAGTTCCAGATATTTATTAATAGAATTTACAGATAAATTTTGTGGTGGGGTGAGTATGCTTTGTATTCCATATTTTTCTAACTCTTTTGCAATTAACTTTTTTTCAAATGCAAATTTTTCTGCAATTGCTTTGCTGTAAATTTCTTCTGTAGTTTTTGCTGGTTTGTTTAAAAAATCAGTTAGCTCGGTATTTTCAAAAAATATAACTACTAACAAGTGGTCTTTTGCTAGACGCAATAAATATTTTAATTGCCGCTTTAAACCCGATAGGCTCTCAAAATTGGTGTAGAGTAATAATAAACTGCGTTGAGAGATTTTTGTTTTAATGTTTATATACAAGTTTTCATAATCACTTTCTAAATAACCCGTTTTTTGGTTGTATAATAAATGCAATATTTTATTTAGCTGCCCGCTTTTTCTTTCTGCTGGTAAAACAGATTGAACCTTATTAGAAAACGTTACAATTCCCGCTTTGTCATGTTTTAACATTGCAATATTAGTAATTACCAAACTAGAGTTAATAGCATAATCCAATAAACTTAATCCATCAAATGGCATACGCATAATTCTACCCATGTCTATTACAGCATATACTTGTTGTGATTTTTCATCTTGATACTGATTGGTCATCAATTTGTTTTTTCTTGCAGTAGCTTTCCAATTGATTGTTCTATAATCATCACCAAAAACGTATTCTTTTATCTGATCAAATTCGCTATTGTTTCCGATTTTTCTGATTTTTTTGATGCCAAAATCTGTAAGCCTATTTGATATAGCTAATAATTCATATTTACGCATTTGCATAAATGATGGAAAAACAGGAACCATTATATCCTGTGAAAATTTGAATCTTTTTTGAATGAATCCAATTGGGCTTTTAACAAAAATATTTACAGATCCAAAATGATATTCTCCACGTTTTACTGGTCGAACATCATATTCTATTGTTCTGTGTTTTCCTGAACCTATTTTTAGATGAAAAGAATTGTTTCTTAATTGGAATTGAAAAGGTAACTCGTCAATAACTTCAATTTTTATAGGGAATAAATAAAAATTTTCAATAAATATTTGTACTGGATTGTCATCTCCGTTTGAAAGCTTGTCGAGTGTATCTCGTCTCGCAAATACTCCATTTTTATTTGCATATAAAATGATAATATCAACAAGTAGCAAAGCAACGATTAGTATTAATGAATAAATTGCAAAATCTGCTACCTCATTAAAGAAAAAGCCAAACACCAAAAACACAACTTCCAATGAAATGATGTAATAAATGAGAGTAGAAAAGTATATTGACTTTATAAATGATTTCATTTTTGTATTCTATATACTATCTAGGAATTTCTATTTTTTCAATTATTTGTTTAATAATTTCATTCGAAGTAATACCCTCCATTTCTTTTTCTGGAGTGAGTATTACTCTGTGTTTTAAAACATTCACAGCAACGTATTTAATATCGTCTGGTGTTACAAAATCTCTTCCTTTGATTGCAGCTATTGCTTTTGCGCTTGTAAGCATAGATAAAGACGCACGAGGAGAAGCTCCTAAATAAAGCGAAGTGTTATTTCTAGTTTGGTTTACAATTTTAGCGATATATGAAATTAAGTTTTGGTCAATATGAACCTGACTGACTTTTTCTCTGTAATTTTTTACATCACTTGCAGTCATAACAGAATTAACAGTATTGATATCAACTGTGTTTTTTCTATCGTGATAATCAGCAATTATTTTTGTTTCATCTTCTAAAGATGGGTAATCAATATTTATTTTGAATAAAAATCTATCTAATTGTGCTTCAGGTAAACGGTATGTTCCTTCATGTTCTACAGGGTTTTGTGTTGCCAATACAATAAATGGTGCGGCTAAAGGATAAGTTTTTCCATCCACAGTAATTTGCCTTTCTTCCATTGCCTCAAATAATGCTGCTTGCGTTTTTGCCGGAGCGCGGTTGATTTCATCGATAAGTACAATGTTCGAAAATAGAGGTCCTGGTTTAAATTCAAATTCACTTGTTTTTAAATTGAATATACTTGTTCCGATAATATCGGAAGGCATTAAATCGGGCGTAAATTGAATACGGGAAAAATTTACTGACATTGTTCTTGATAGCAATTTTGCAGTAAGTGTTTTAGCTACTCCAGGCACGCCCTCTATTAATACATGTCCGTCTGCTAATACGGCAGCTATAAGCATTTCAATCATCGTGTCCTGCCCAACAATAATTTTATTTATTTCGGACTTAATAGAATTTACAGCTTGTTGTAATCCGCTCAAATCAATTCTGTTTTCAAAGGTTTGGTTTTCCATAGTTTTTATCTTTTATTGTAAGTGTGAAATTCTTCTATCATAGCATTTAATTTCCCTAACTCATTTTCTGTGATTAAATTTTTTGCTGTTATATCAGAGAAATAATAAAATAGTTTGTGAATTTTTTCTAATTCAATTCCTGACAAAACACTTATTCTATTGATAAATAAATCATCATAAATAGTTGTTTTTACTTGAAATGTTTTTCGGATGTATTCTAAAAAATAAGTTATTTTTTTATCTGCTATATTTTTGTGATTTCCTGATTGATAATATAAGGTGCCTACGACATCAACAAAATCAAGTGTAGTATTTCTCATTGGTTCAATAACGGGTATAATTCTTTGTTTACGTTTAATGCCGATGAGTATAAATAATAATAAAGAAATAAGTGCTACAAAATAAGCTGTTTTTAATGATGTGTTTGCAAACAGAACTCTTAACATATTATCGTTTTGTCCATTCCCCACTTTGTAATACTCATCCCAAATTAAATTTGAAAGCGGTAAATAAGATAAACACTTATAAACGTATTCGGAATTGGGTTCATCTGTAAAAAAATAATTCGTAAATACTTCAGGTGTAGAATGGATGTATATTTTCCCTTTCCCGAATTTCATTTCAATAAAATTGATTTCATCGTCTGCTGTAATTCCTAATATTTTTGATGCTGTTGTGTCAAAAGAAGTAAAGTAAGTGTTTGTTATTTGTTTGCTATACTGATAAAATTTTTCAGAATGCAAGCTGGGGCTTGAAAAGTTGAATTGAATAGAATCACTTTTTTTAGTAAAATTATTTATTGCGGAGGAATCAATGCTAAATCCATCATCATAATTATAAAAAGCGTCTGTACTTATTTTTAAAGTGTCGGCAAATTTTCCTGAAAAATAGTTTGCTGAAATAAAAGCAGTATTTCCATTCGTTACAAATTTTAGTAATTCTTTAGTATCTAAATCATCGGGCTCAAAAGATTCATTAATTAATAAATAGTTTGTGTTTTTAAGCGAATTGTTTTTTAAAATATTGTACAAAGGAGCTTTTTCTGTACTTATAGTTGTTGAACTATATATCTCTGTTATTGCATCATACAGAGCTTTTGTTCCATAAGGAATTTTATCTTTTTTGGAATAAGATAAAGACCAATCAATAGGTTTTGGAGAATATATTTTTAAAAGTATTAATGCTAAAAAGCATAATACAAGTACAATGATATATTTTTTATTCCCTTTAAACATTTATCGAATTAAATTTTTCTACAGTTTGCTTAAACTTGTTTTCATCTAATGGAAAATTACCATACCAAAAATATTCGTATAGAATACTTAACTCTTTAAATTGCCTGCTAAACTTATTGTTTGAGAGCTCTATTAAATAGTCATTATTTGTTTTATCAATTTTCCATTGTATTAATTTTTTGTCGGAAAGTTGTTTTAACAACATTAAAAAATGTAAGCGAATAGCTTTTCTATAATCTTTTTTTGATATTGCTTCTGCAATCATTTTCGTAAAATCAATTTTATCGATGTCTTCTTCAATTTCACCAAAATCTAATTTTACGCTTGCACTTTTACCATAAAATAAAGCACGAACATTGTTTTTTAAAAGAAGTAAAACAACTGTAACTATTACGGTAGCTATTAAAACGTATTGGAATATTTTCCAACCTGTTTGGCCCTCTTCGGTATTGAATAATTTTGATACCATTCGTGCAACCCATTCTTTAAATTCTTCCCATGGTGTTCTTGGAGCAGAAGATATTTTATCGTATTTGTAATCCGAGTCATTAAAAATTTCTTTTTGTTTTTCTTCTGATAATTTTCGCACTTCAATTTTTGAAGAATCAAATACAACCGTCTTTTTTGTTTTTATGCTATCACTCAGGCAATACATATTTGTATTGTGAAAAATAAAACACAATAAAACAGTTGTGAATTTTAAGATACTAAAACTGGGGTTTGTACTCATCGTTATTTGGTTTAGCACCAATTTCATTAATACGTTCCATTAAACCAATACCCTCTTTCTTTTCTGCTAAACTGTAATAGTGA
Source organism: uncultured Chitinophaga sp. (assembly GCA_964549315.1). GTDB lineage: Bacteria > Bacteroidota > Bacteroidia > 2-12-FULL-35-15 > 2-12-FULL-35-15 > 2-12-FULL-35-15. Next base: position 78,372 of record CAZJUY010000006.1, read on the forward strand.
AAAGCATTTACAAGATAGTAGATGCTATAAATAAATGATGCTAAAAAAGTACAAACAGAAGACACAATTATAAATGATAATGAGCTATAGCCTTGCACTGATCCACTTAAAACAATTACTATGGTGTAAATTAATTGAGGAACTAAAATTACCATTGAAATAATTATAACCATTATATAATTACAAACCATTAGTAACCATGTCCACCAAAACTCACCACGCATTACTTCTCTAATTCTGGATAATGAATTAATTACAGAATCTTCATCATGCATCATTGGAAGATAAAAAGTGGAAAATTGCCATATAAACGGAGGTCCTAAAATCAATAACCCTATTACCACAATAAATCCCATTAAAATTGCAACCGCAGTGTGAATAGAACCAATTAAACCTATAATAAAAAATGCTCCAAATCCTATTATAACAATCAACAGAAGCAAAAGAAAAAAACCACCTATTATTTTGCCAATGTTTTTAATAAAGAGACTTGCCACATCACTTGTGCTTACATTTCCTGGTCCGTTTTTATTATAACAAATCAAATAAGAGAACGTTGTTCCCATTAATGTTAAACCCGCGAGCAGAGATAAAAATAATGTTACAAAATATTTCCAATTAAAAATATTTGCAAGCATAGCAAATGAATTTAAAGACCCTCCTGAATTAACAGTTGTTTGGTAATAAATTCCAAATAAAGTAGATAGCAAAAACAATGGACCTGCTATAAAAATTAAGGATTTAAAAAAGGGTTTAAAGTTTTGACGTAAAAATTTTATGGTAACATTAAATGTTTCACCAAAATCTCGTGCTTGAAATAAATTTATTTTTTCTTGATTCATATTTTTATTTTTTAAAGGGTGGAAATAGATTGTGCTTTTTTATTTAGTTGAATAGGATAAATTACAAAATACCAAATTATAAAAAAGAGAGAACTTCCAATTATTGTTATGCTTAACCAAATAGGCATATTTGAATAGCGTGTAATAAAACTTTCTAAAAACCCTGCAGCAATAAAAACAGGCACTAGGCCAATAGCAATTTTTACCCCTTGTTTCGCTCCTTTCACAAATGAAACTCCTCTAGAATAAGTTCCCGGGAAAAGAATGCTATTGCCTAGGGTTAAACCTGCACAACCTGCAATTACAATAGCTGAAATTTCTAATGTTCCGTGTATCCAAATAGATAATATAGAATCTAATAATAAGCCTTTTGAATGAAAAAAGTATTGGAATGAACCCAACATTACTGCATTTGAAAATAAAAGATACCCAGTTCCTACCGAAAATAATGCTCCTAAAATAAAACACAAGAAGGATACATAAATATTATTTACAGTTATTCCTAAAAACATATCTACTTGATTCATGCTTTTATAAACAGCCATTGGATCACCTTTGTCAATATTTTCCAGTGTCATATTTACATAACTATCACCTAAAATAAGGCGAACAAAACTATCGTCATAGGCGGAAGAAACAATTCCAACAAGCATTCCAACAATAAAAATGATAAATGAATACAGCAATTGTTTGTGTGAATTTTTAAAAACAAAGGGTAATTCGTATTTCCAAAAATGAGCAATACGTGATTTTTTTTCTTTCTTGTTTTTATAAATTTCTTGATGAACTCTGGCGGCTACTGCATTTAAATATTGAGTAGTTTTTGATTTTGGATAGTGCGTTTTAGAATAAGATAAGTCATCTGTAAGTTGAATAAACAATTCTGCCATTAAATCTGGATTAGATGAGCCTTTTGTCGAAACAAGAGTTTCAAATTCTTGCCATTTATCAGCATTTTGTTTTAAAAAAGTTATTTCTTTCACTCAAGAAAATAGATTTAATTTGCACTTCTGTAAATTTATATAAATATTTGTTAAATGGATAATATTAAAATACAAACCGCTCAAAATGTTGATATAGAATATGAGGTAGCAAGTGTGGGAGATCGTATTTTGGCAACCTTATTAGATTATCTTTTTTTTACAGCATATATTTTTATTTGGATGTTTGTCGCAGCATTAACCAAAGGAATTATTTTTGAAAGTATTGCCATTACAGTAATTATTTTCCTCCCCATTTTACTTTATGATTTAGTATTAGAAGCTTTATTTCAGGGAAAATCATTTGGGAAAATGATTATGAAAATCAAAGTTGTAAAAGTGGATGGAACTCAAGCCACATTTGGTTCTTATCTAATTCGTTGGCTTATGCGTATTGTTGATATGCGCTTGTTTTCGGGGTTGGTGGCATTAATCACTATTGTGCTAAACGGGAAAGGACAGCGGTTGGGTGATTTAGCTGCAGGTACTACTGTAATTAAGTTAAAACAAAAAGTAACATTAAATGATACTATTTTAAACAAAACAAGACCAGATTATACTGTCGTTTTTCCTGAAGTTTCAAAGCTTTCTGATAATGATGTAGCCATTATAAAAGACGTAATGAAAATGAGTATTCAGAACGATAATTACGAAGCTATTGATAAGTTGGCAAAAAAAACAAAACAAGCGATGGGTATTACTACAAACCTGCCTCATAAACAGTTTTTAGCCATTGTAGTTCAGGATTATAGCCATTATAGTTTTGACAAATAATACCTCCAAATAATTTGAACAATTCGTTTGCATATTTAAGTAACAAAATGTACTTTTAGCATTCTTTGAAAAACACCAAAAATGGCAAAAGACATTTTATTAGAGATAAAAAATTTAGTTACTGAATTTAGAACAGAAGAAGATTCTGTAAAAGCTGTTAACGATATTTCATTTACACTTTCGAAAGGCGAAACAATTGGTATTGTTGGTGAATCAGGTTCAGGAAAGTCAGTAACATCATTATCCGTAATGCGATTGATTCCCAATCCTCCAGGTAAAATAACAGGAGGAGAAATAATATACCATTCTAAAACTCGTGGACCAGTTGATATTGTAAAGCTTTCTGAAAAAGAAATGCGCACATTAAGAGGGAATGAAATAGCAATGATTTTTCAGGAGCCAATGACTTCATTGAACCCTGTTTACACTTGTGGAGATCAAGTAATGGAAGCAATTTTGCTTCATCAAAAATGCACTAAAAAAGAAGCGAAGGAAAAAACAATTGCACTATTCAACGAAGTACAACTACCAAGACCTGAAGCTATTTTTGATAGTTATCCTCATCAAATTTCTGGAGGTCAAAAGCAGCGTGTAATGATTGCTATGGCAATGAGTTGTAATCCCAATATTTTAATTGCAGATGAACCTACTACTGCATTGGACGTTACTGTACAAGCTACTATTTTAGATTTGATGTTGAAACTGCAACGCCAGCACGATATGGGAATTATGTTTATTACACATGATTTAGGTGTTATTGCTGAACTTGCCGACAAAGTAGTAGTAATGTACAAAGGAAAAATTGTTGAACAAGGAAGTGTATTGGATATTTTTTCAAACCCTAAACACCCTTATACAAAAGGACTTTTAGCATGTCGTCCACCATTGAATAAACGTTTGCATTGGTTGCCAACAGTTTCAGATTTTATGAAAACAAACGACCAAGGCGAAATGACGGAAAGCAACCAAACTGTTGCACAGGTTACAGATAAGTTGGTAGTTACAGGTCAGGAAAGAGAAGAACAACACAAAAAATTATATGCAAAAGAACCGATTTTGCAAATCAAAAATTTAAAGACTTATTTCCCAATTAATAAATCTCTGTTTGGAAAAGCAAAAGATTTTGTTCATGCAGTAGATGATGTTTCATTTGATGTATATCCTGGAGAAACACTTGGTTTGGTTGGAGAATCAGGTTGCGGTAAAACAACATTAGGAAGAACAGTATTGCGTTTGATTGAGCCAACTTCTGGTGATGTAATTTTCTTTGGGAAAAATATTACGAAACTCAAAGCCGAAGAAATGCGAGAGTTGCGTAAGGATATTCAAATTATTTTTCAAGATCCATATTCTTCATTGAATCCAAGGATTACAATTGGAGAAGCTATTATGGAGCCAATGAAAGTACATGGTATTTTAGAAAATGATAAAGCAAGACGTGAACGCGTAATTGAATTATTGCATAGAGTAAATATGACCGAAAGTCATTTCTATCGTTATCCGCATGAGTTTTCGGGTGGGCAACGTCAACGAATTTGTATTGCACGAGCACTAGCTTTAAAACCAAAATTTATTATTTGTGATGAATCTGTTTCTGCATTGGATGTTTCTGTTCAAGCACAAGTATTGAATTTGTTGAACGAATTAAAAAGAGAATTTGATTTCACCTATATTTTTATTTCTCATGACTTATCTGTTGTTAAATTTATGAGTGATAGAATGGTGGTAATGAATCAAGGTAAAGTGGTTGAAATGGGTGATGCTGATAGCATCTACAATTCCCCTCAAAGTGAATACACACAAAAATTAATCAACGCAATTCCTAAAGGACAATTAGAAGATATAAAAGCTTCTATTGAAAAGAAAAAACAACAGCAAGCAATTTAATAATTCAGTAATGCAAAGTAGGAGAAGAATCAACATAGCATTGCTAGTATTATTGTTGGCTGCTGTTGTAGGTTTGATTGTTGTTGAAAAAAATAAAAAGACAGAGAAACTTTCTGTCTCTTCGAATATTACTTTCCAAGATTCAACATATTACTCTGAATTATATGCCGAGTTTTTTAATTTCGAAAATATTGATTTAGGTATAACTGCTTCTAAAAAGACTTATTCTGGAACGCAAAGCACTATGCTTACTCCTGAAATTGAGTTTGGTTTTGGAATTACTAAATCTATTACCCAACTATCGGTATTAAAAAATACAGAACAAGTTATCATTGATTTTATGTGCATGTCTCCAATTGTAGATAGTAGCGTTCATTATGTTTTGTCTGTGAGTAATGCTAAAAACGAATCCGTTTTTTGGGATGGAAAACCAATTAAAATTGAAAAAGCAAATACTTGGATAAAAAGTCAAATTAAATTTAGCATTAGTCCAGAATTGCTTATTCCTGAAAATACATTTCAATTTTATTTATGGAATAGAGATAAAAAGGAATTATACGTTGATGATTTAAATTTCACACTGTATGGAAAAGTGATATATAAAGAGGAAAAATCAACACAAATTTCGTCTAATTATTTTTTTGATTTTGAAACAAATGATGGTTTGTCGGGCACAGATAATTTAAAAGCTTGTACTTCTCATTCAGGTAAAATAGCTTGCGATTTGAGTGAAGGACAAGAGTTTGGTGTTTCAGTTATAAAAACAGTAAAAGAAATAAGTGATGCGCCTTTAACAAAAATAAGTGCTAGTGTTTGGTTTTACTCATTAGAAGAAAATACAAATACGCACCTTACGGCTTCAGTAGTAAACGATAAAAATGAAACAGTGTTTTGGGGAGGAAAAGGAACGGATACTGGAAAATTTCCTAAGAATCAATGGACAAAATTGAATGTTTCGTTTGCTTTGCCTAGCGATAAAATCTCTATGAATGATGTGGTTCAAGTAAATATTTGGAATAAAGGAAAAAATAAAATTATTGTTGATGATTTAGAAATTATTTATGGCGATCAGCCAGAAAGAAAAGGGAAACCAAATGTTATAGACCCATCAGCATTTACAGGGAGCAGTTTTGTTCCTGAAAAAAACAAGCCTCCTTTTCAAATTTTGTATTTGAATAAACAGATTGTTGATATTGATGTTTTGAAAAATTATAATTCAAATGACCAGTTTTTTTCTGGTGATTTTGTTAAAGACAAAAATAATTTGGATGAATTACTTAGTATAAAAAACAATAAAGCTGAATTGTTGAAATTCAATACTGAACAAAAACAATTTATGAGCGTTTGGAAAAGCAGTTCTGATAATGATTTGACTTCAACAGAAATATGGAATTCCAATAATTATATTTTTTCTGCAGATTTTAATGGCGATGAGAAAACAGATTTATTGACGATAGATAAGACTTCAGGGGAAACCAAACTTTATAATTTTGAAACAAATAAATTTATTTTAAAAAATACGTTAAAAGGCATAGACAAAAAGCATTTAAAATATTTGAACAATATGAATGTTGTTTCCAACTTTAATATAAATAAACTGCCTGCTTTAGTTTATTTCACTGAAAAAAATATGGTATTACTTCAGTTGAAGGCTGACAAATTGGAAGAAAATCAAACAAACTTAACTGGAGACTTTATGATTTTTAAAACTGCAGATAAACTATTTTCTATAGTTTCTTCTTCTCAAAAAAACACTTTATTAAGATTGAATACAGAATGGCGATTTGATTTACAGCTAATTGAAAAAAACAGTTCAGAAATTAGCATTAAAAATGTTTTAGATTTTAAAGGATATGCTAATGACTACAATCCTAAATATTACGAATACACAAAAATTATAATAGGAAGATTTATGGATAAAAATAGTTCTTCTGTTTTGGTTGTTTCCTGCAATTGTAAAGACGATAAGTTTGATGGTGTGCTTTGTAATGAAATTGAAAATTTAAAAGAATTACCCAATTCAATTAATATTTATTCAGTAGATGATGTTAAATAGATTGTTTAATAAAGTAAAAAGGGAAGCAAGTATGCTATTACTTATAGTAATTGTATTGGCATCTTGTAATTCTGATAATAAAGACAAACAATCATTTTCTTGTGAGGATTTTTCTGTTCAAAATTTTAACCCAATTGTAAACTATCAATCAGATAGCAGTAACAATAAAACTATTTATATTGACTATAACAATGCGTTGGATGGTTTTGTAATCCCTTCTGTAAATCAAACGGAGGATGGACAATTTGAGTTTGAATTTGAAATAAAAAATAAGAGCAAAAAAGCACAAAAATTTTATTACAAAATATATTATCAAAACGAAAGCTATAAATTTTTAGAATATGATTCTTTGGCGAAAGCTCCAAATCCATTGGCCGAAGAAAATTTCTATGGAAGCTGGGAAGTTGCAGATGTTATTTTTAGAGAAACTGCCTCTATTCCTTCTACTGAAGATTTTATTAAAATAAAAGACAAATTTCGTATTGTAGGGAACCCTAGAAATGAGTTGAGGTACTTTAATGAAAATGTGAACGACAGGTGGAAACGAAACCCAAGAGTAGGGAAGTATAAATTTATGTTGGTAGTTTGTACCGTAGAGGATTTGAAACTTATTCCTAATGAAATCAAAAATATTTGTATTAAAGAAAAAGAACATTTTATAAATCCATTTTATTATTATAATTATGGTGAAGGCAAGTCACTAAAACAATCTATTGTATATAATGCTTCTCAAGATTTAAATGTAATTGCGAAACCTAATTTGGGTGTAGGAATTTACATTAATGATATGATTTTTAAGGGAAATAATTATGATAGATCATACTTCTGCAAAACATGTGGGCAAGACAGCAATATCTACAAAAATTCTGCTATTCAACAATTTATAAATTATGTGGATGCATCCACTAAAATGGAAAATATTCCGGTGATTGCCGATATTTTAAAAGACAACTATTCAAATATGGATTATAATTGGAACAAAAATTTTTATAAAAAAGAAGAATTGATTCCTACTTTAATTCAAACATCTAAGCATCCTTGCCAAACCGTTTTTTCTGATGAAAAAGAAAATAAAATTGTGATTAAAAATCCTGCTACAAAATATGGCGAATGGAAAAAAGAAAGTGTAGGAATTATTACACGTCACGGTTTTACTTATGGTAAGTACAGAGTAAAAGTAAAGCTTACGGAATTACTAAATAAAAATGGAGTATGGAATGGTTTAACAAATGCAATTTGGTTAATTACACAAGGTGGTGGTGAATGGAATTACAGAAGAAATTGCAACAAAGAAGGTTATATGGCTAGTTACTGGGGAGGAAGGGATGATAAACGTGTTCCAGCAGTGGATTATTCTGAAATAGATTTTGAAATATTAAAAACACCGCCTTATTGCCCTGACAATGCTTTTCCTCCAGTATTTAAAAATTCAAAAGACAATAATAAAAATATAAATAGTTGGAATGTATCCATGCCTACTGATATTACTGACAATAAAAATAATATTACAGTAGCTTGTACCAATTGGGACATGGCTTGTTGGGAACCCAAAAACTTTGGAGTAGGTTGTAACGAATTAAAACACAAAGAACAAACATATTATACTCATCGTTGGGATCATTGGTACAGAGCCCTAACCGAAAAGAAAGAAGAGAATGATGATGAGCTTTTTGCAGGTGAATTTTATTATTTTGAAATAGATTGGCGCCCAACCGAAATTATTTGGCGTATAGGACCAAGTCCTGATAAAATGCGTGAGGTAGGTTATATGAATGAAACAGTAACTTCCATACCAAATAACCAAATGCTTTTAATAATAACACAAGAATACCATAATACCAAGTGGTGGCCTGGCGCACCTTACTCACAAGATAATTTGCCATTCCCTTTGAATGATATTAAGGGTGAGATTTATGAGTTGGTGATTGAGTAAAAAAATTATATTTGTATAGTAAATTTTAGAGCGATGTTTTATTATAAAAAATGGGCCATTGTAGTACCAATGGCAAACGAAGAAGAAGATTTTAAACCATTTATAGAAATGGTGAATTTTGTGATTAATGAACTAAACCCAGGTAATGTTTATTTTATAATCGACAAAGCATCTAAGGATAGAACATTGGAGTTGTGTCAGGAATTATCAGCAAAAGACCCGCGTTATGTAACAGTTTGGGCGCCCGATAATAAAAATGTGGTAGATGCTTATGTTAAAGGATTACGTGTTGCTTATGAAGCAGGACACGAGATTATTATTGAAATGGATGCAGGCTTATCGCATGACCCAAGAGCAATACCAATGTTTTTACGAGTATTGAACGAAGGAAATGAATGTGCATTTGGAAGTAGATTTATTAATGGTGGTTCTATGGGCGATTCTCCTTTTAAACGCAGAATGCTTTCTAAAACGGGGACAGTATTAGCAAATATGCTTTTAGGAACAAAATTAAAAGACATGACATCTGGGTACCAAGGTTTTCATAGAGATGTAGTAGAAAAGATTATTAATCATGATTTTAAATCCAAAGCACATTTTTATCAAACAGAGTTAAGGTATTTATTACGTAAACGAAGAATGTTTGAAGTGCCAATTCATTATCAAGCACCATCTCCTCGTGTATCAAAAAATGCAATAAAAAATGCATATCAAACATTGTTTTATTATTTCTTTCAACGATTGATAGGAAATAAACCAACATTGTAGCACCTTGTCTTTTCGAACGAAACGTAGTGTAGAGAGAAAAGAAATCTTACAAATAATGAGATTCCTCTCTGCGGTCGGAATGACACATAAAAACTGTCATTTCGAACGGAATGAAATGAAGTGAGAAATCTTACAAATAATGAGATTTCTCCTTACAGTCGAAATGACAAATAGGAATTGTCATTTCGAACGGAATAGAATGGAGTGAGAAATCTCTTAAAGTAGACTTTTATTAAAATGAACTACAATTATTTTATTTATATACTTACAAATAAGAATAAAACCGTACTATATATTGGAGTTACAAACAATTTGGAAAGAAGACTTTTAGGACACTCAAATATTTTCAAAAATAAGTTTAAATTTACGACTCGTTATAATTGTGTCCATTTGATTTATTATGAGAGGTTTTCAGATATTAATCAAGCAATAAAACGAGAAACAGAAATTAAAAAGTGGAGAAGGGAAAAGAAAGAAAATTTAATTAAATCAGTCAACCCTAAATGGGAATTTCTGAATGATGAAATTAAAGAACGTTTTTTTGAATGATGGGGTTTCTTCTCGCAATCAGAATGACAAACACGAAGCTGTCATTTCGAGTGAAGTGAAGCGAAACGAGAAATCTTTTAAATAATGAGATTTCTCCCTATGGGCGGAATGACAAATAGGGGATGTCATTTCGAACGAAATGCAATGAAGTGAGAAATCTTTTAAATAGTAAGATTCCTCCCAATGGTCGGAATGACAGTATAAATTTGAAAAAAACATAACGGTATAAATACTAATAAAAACTGCGCCTTTGCGCCTCAGCGGTAAAAATATGAAATCACTAATTATAACATCTATTGCAAACGATAAACATCCAATCTTAAAACAATTTGCAAAAGAATGCAAAGAGCATAATACTCCTTTTATTGTAATAGGGGATACCAAATCACCAGCTGAATTTGATCTTGAAGGCTGCGATTTTTGGAGTGTAGAACGTCAATTAACTTTGCCCTTTGAATTAGCAAAAATTACTCCTACACGTCACTACTCAAGAAAAAACTTGGGTTATTTATTAGCCATAAAAAATGGCGCAACAGAGTTAGTTGAAACCGATGACGATAATATCCCACGCAAAGAATTTTGGGAAGCAAAATCGCGTGAAGTAAAAAGTTACAAGTTTGAAAATACAGGTTGGGTAAATGTGTATCATTATTTTACCAAGCAAATGATTTGGCCTAGAGGATTTCCATTAGAAGAGTTGCAAAAAAAACAAATAGATACAGCTACTTTAAAATACGAAGCAATAAATTGCCCGATACAGCAAGGATTGGCTGATGAAAACCCAGATGTGGATGCCGTTTACCGATTAACTTATCCTTTGCCACTAAATTTTGAAATAAAAACACAATTGGCATTAGGAAAAAATGCATGGAGCCCATTCAATAGCCAAAATACATATTGGTTTAAAGAAGCATTTGCATTAATGTATTTGCCATCTTATTGTAGTTTTAGGATGACAGATATTTGGCGCAGTTATGTAGCACAACGTATTGCTTGGGAATGTGGCTGGAGTGTTTTATATCATGAACCAACCGTTTGGCAAGAACGTAATGAACATAATTTGATGAAAGATTTTGAAGATGAGATTTCTGGCTACACTAATAATTTTAATATTTGTAAAGAATTACAAAGTCTTGAACTAAAAAAAGGACAAGAAAATATTTTTGATAATTTAATTACCTGCTATCAAAAACTAATTGACATAAATGTAATTGGCAAAGAGGAGATGGTTTTGCTAAAAACTTGGGTTGGGGATTTAGGGAAATTGATTTAAAATTGGACTTATGTTTTCAAAAATTAACAAGAACAATAAAATTTCTCTTCTTGCAGTTTTTGTTATCTCTTTTATAATATTATACTTTCATTATACACTTCCTAGGTATAAATATTACGGATTTACAAAAGAATTTGAGTGGGATATTCTATCTTACTACTTGTATTTGCCTTTGACTTTTATTAAGCATGATTATGGGATAAGCGATTACGCTTATATTCAAACTATTTTTGAGCAGTATCATTTTTCTCCTTCTTTTTACCAAGCCAATCAGTTGCATAATGGTAATTGGGTAATGGTTTATACATCTGGCATGGCAATTTTACAATTCCCCTTTTTTTGTATTGGACATCTTTGGGCTAACTTGGGAGGATATCCAATGGATGGATTTTCGTTCCCATATCAATTTTGTGTTTCGACAGGGAATATGTTTTATATCATTTCTGGCATTTTTTTGATGAGAAAAATTTTATTGAACTATTTTTCTGACGGTATTGTATCGGTTACTCTTATATTATTATTATTAGGTACAAATTATTTTCGAGAAGCGACAGACTATAATATGGGGCCTCACGCAATTCTTTTTGCATTATACTGTCTGCTGTTATTAAATACAATAAAATGGCATAAAACCCCGAAAATTAAATATTCTATACTTGTTGGAATTTCTGTAGGGTTTCTGACCTTAATTCGCCCAACAGAATTAATTTGTATTCTTATTCCAATTTTTTGGAATGTGAGTAGTCTGCAAACATTAAAAAATAAAATCAGTATTGTTAAACAAAATTGGAAACATTTACTAATACTGGTATTTACGGTGCTCCTCGTTGGTTTGCCTCAAATAATTTATTGGAAATATTTAACCGGGTCATGGGTATATAATAGCTACGATAACCAAATATCTTTTGATATCTCCGAATCTCATTTATTTAAAATTTTATTTAGCTTTAGAAAAGGCTGGTTTGTATATTCTCCATTGATTGTTATTGCATTAATAGGAATCTATTTTTTAGGTAGAAATAAATTAATGGAAGCGAGAAGCTCAATTGTTTTATTTATTATCTGCAATGTTTTTATTCTTTCTCATGTGCCTATTTGGTGGAATGCTGGTAGTTTTGGGCAAAGATTTATGGTGCAATCTTATGCATTATTGGCACTTCCAATGGCTTGTTTTATAGAGATAATAATCTTTCAAAAAAAAATATTTTACAAAATTCTATTAATTCCAATTTTTATCTTTCTTGTATTTTTGAATTTGTTTCAAACATGGCAATTTGTTAGATGGATTATTCCTGGAGATGGAATTACAAAAGAATTTTATTTTCGGTCTTTTTTAAAAACTGCTGTTACAGAAGAAGATAGGTCTTATTTGGAATTACAAAGAACTTTTGATAATACTCAAAAATTTGACGAGAATAATAAAGCCTATAAGTCAAAAATCCTTGCTTTTTATGATATTGAAAATTTCAAAAAAAATAATTTTGTTGATTCTGCAGGTCATGCTTTAAGTGGTAAAAAATCATTTATGATGACCAGTGAATATTGTTACTCTCCAGGTGTTGACACTTCATTCTTCGCAATAACCGCTAAGGATCATGCATGGATAAAATTTAGTGTTTCTTTGTATTCTTTACGTGAATTAGAAGAGAAGGATGCAGTTATAGTGATGCACTTTTCTCATAAAGAAAAATTATATAGTTATATGGAATTCCCTTTTAAACAAGATCAAATTGCTGCCAAGAAATGGAATATTATAACAGCATATTATTTAACACCATCAGTTTTTTCAGAAGATGATAGGTTGAAAGCCTATGTTTGGTACAAAGGAAAAGATACATTATATGTTGATAATATCAAAATTGAGGCATTTGAAAAGAAATAAAACTATTGTAAGATAATGCTCAAGTTGTCAACATAAAAATTATTTTCGGAAGGGTTCCAAAAATAAATTTTTAAAATAGCATCCTTTGGTAAGTTATTTGGTAAAATAGATTTCATGCTTATTTCTTTCCAAACTTCAATTTCTTTAATTTTTTCTGGAATAAATAGTTCTTCTCTAAAAAGTGTTTGGTTTTCTTTTTCAACCGAAACAACTAGGTGAGAAGTATTACCTTCTTTACAAAAAATAAAAGAAGAAATAATGATTGTTTTTTTTGTGTCTAGCTCTAAAATAGGTTTTGTAATTCCAATGCTGTACTCGTTGTTTTTATTCAATTTTAAACTGTATTTGCCGTCAAAATATATTTCACTAGAAGTTTCAGAAACATCTTTACATCCTTCTTTTTTTTCGAATGATGTTTTATAAACATCTACCGTGTCTTTGTTTGAGTCAATTCCTGCAAAACATTCAAAAACATCACATTTTGCGTTTTTGTTTTTTGTAATAATTTTTACAGGATTACATTCTAAATTGTTTTTTACAAATAGGGTATATCCCGTATTTATTTTTTTATAATTATCACACTCTTTAAATCCTTTCGAAAGAATAAAAGCATAATTAGCATTTTCTGGGTCTTCAAATTGGTTGTGAGATTGTACGTATATTATTTTATTAATAGAATCAAAGTTTAATTTTTTCCAGCCAAACCATTCATCCTTTGCAGAAAAATAGACATTTTTTTTAGCAAGCGCCTCTGCGCTATTTTTGTAGTTTTTAAATGCGCTTAAATCATAGTAAAAAGAAAAATCTTTAAATTTATAAGAGGCGCAAATAAAGATAACAGTATTCTCATCCTGCATTTTTTTTACCATAGGAACAAAGTGTTTCCAATCATCTTCTCGTTCTTGTGTTATTCTGAAAGATGAAAAAATAAACAGTAATAGAGGTAAAATGAATGCAAGTTTGTATACATTATTTAACTTAATGTTTGCAAAACAATAGGCTATAAGTAAAAATAGGCCCAAACTACTATATAAAATATAACGAGTTAGAAATACAGGAGTGTATTGGGCTATAAAAAAATCCAATCCTATCGGAATAATAAATAATAAGGTAAAAACTGTAAAATATTTAGAATTGAAATTTTCGTAATACACCCCAATTTTTTTATTTACTATCACTAGAAAAACAAATAAGAATACTAATGTGAGGAATATATAAAACAAATTATTATTACCCATTAACAAGTTCGTATGCCATCTAAAATCAGCATAGTTTGGTGCATGTGACCAAAACGATCCTTCTTTAGGAATATTAGATAACAAAACATTTACCCATGGTAAAAATGCTAGACTTACTAAAATTTGGCTGGTAAAATAATAGACAACAATTTTTTTATTTTCTTTTAAGAAAAACCAAATACATAAAAATTGAACAACAAAAATAAAAATTGTTAAATAATGAGTGTAGAGGAGTAGAGTATTTGTTAGGAATAAAAAAATGATATCTCTTTTGTTTTGAGATTTAATAATATTGAAATAAAAATAAAAGGATAAAATGCATAACAATTGAATTAATGCATAGGGTCTTACTTCAGTAGCGTAAAACTGTTGTGCATTTGAAAATAGAAAAAGAAAAGACACTAAATAAGCTGATTGTTTGTTTATGTGCTTTTTTGTAAACAAAAAAAGTACTAATCCTGCTAATGCGCTACATATTACAGAAAACATTTTAGCTGACACATCAGAAATCCCAAATATTTTAATCCAAAAATGTAACAATGCTATATGCATTGGTGGATTTTGATCATGCAAAAAAATTTCTTTTAGTTCTGATAAGCTCTTTTGTGCTTGAAAAATACTGTAAGGTTCGTCACCATACAAACTTTCATTTGTAATTTCATAGCTTCTCACAAAGATGGTGAGCGATAAAAAAGTCAAAACAAAAAATAGTAAAGGTTTGTTAATCTTTGAAAGCATGTTAGGAGCTGAAATTATACTTTAATATACACCAAATAGCTCTAAATCCATCTTTCCAGCCAATTTTTTTGCCTTCTTCATAAGTTCTTCCGTAATAAGAAATTCCAACTTCATAGATTCGAATTTTTGGCACTTTAGAAATTTTTGCTGTTATCTCTGGTTCAAAACCAAAACGTTTTTCTTTTAGTTTTATATTTTGTATGATTTCTGTTTTAAATAATTTATAACAGGTTTCCATATCTGTTAAATTTAAATTGGTAAACATATTGGATAAAAATGTCAAAAATTTATTTCCTATAGTATGCCAAAAAAATAAAATACGATGAGGTTCGCCACCAATAAATCTAGAGCCATAAACCACATCAGCAAAGCCATTTGCAACGGGTTTTAATAAAATATTATACTCTTCTGGGTCGTATTCTAAATCGGCATCTTGAATAACTATATATTCCCCAGTCGCTAATGAAATTCCTTTGTGTAATGCAGCTCCTTTTCCTTGATTATATTCTTGATTGAATAAGCGAATGTTAAATTGACTGTGCTCGGAAATATATTTTTCAATTACTTCTTTTGTTCCGTCATTTGAATAATCATTAACAATGATTATTTCTTTTTCAATATTATTTATTAATTCTACTGCAATTACCTTGTTTAATATTAGGTGAATTGTTGCTGCCTCATTATAAGCAGGAATAATTATAGATAATTTTTTAATTTGCATTTAATTAGAATAACTAATTCATTTTAATTGCATTGTTTTTAAAAGCAATTCTTGTTTATTTGGATTCCAAAGATAAACTTTTAATTCGTCTCCCATTTTAATTTCAGATTGATTCTGTTATACTAAGTTATGCCGTCTTTAGTCCCATTCTACAATGGCGAATTAAAATTTCATTGCTGATTTTCAATAATCCAAAGTGCATCAATATAGATAGCAGAATCGAGTGGTATGTTTTTTGTTTTTGCTTTTTCCTCTATTTCTTTTACCCATGCTGGTACACTTTTAATTTCAAGCATTTTGTTAAAAAGTATTTTTTCTTTTGTAAGAGTGCTATCGTAAACAAAATTTAAATCTAATTTGAGAACATACGCAGCATTTTTTTTAAGGGCTGTTTCCTCTGATATGTTTTCATTTAATGCTTGTTGTTTAATAATAGCGTACCATTCAGGAGTTGATTTTATCTCTTTGCTTTTTGAATAAATTTTGTTTTTAGCAATAAATTGCTTTAGTTTAATTGGAGATAGAATCCCAATAAAATTATAATCTACATCTATATAGGCCCAATTGTTATTATATTTTAAACAATAACTAATAGAATCAATTGCTTCTTTAGTCAATCCTACATGTTCAAGATTTTTTAAATAATCGCGATGAACCAATAGTTTAGTAATGTTGTCATCTTCTTTCATATAATAAAAAGGAGATGCGTTAGGGCTACTCATTAGTTCGGGGAAGTATCTTGAAATAAAAATTACATTATCCGGATTGTAAAGCCGAGGGTAATTTTCAAAAAACCAGTTGGATAAAGGCTTTGGTTGATTCGTATCCCAATCATATTTAGTTAATGTGGCATGATAATAAACGGTAGCAATTTGTGTGATTATTGAGAAGTAAATAATAATCTTTTGAATTGCTTCTTTTTGTAAGTCCATTACTAAATAAAAAAAGTGCACCAAAATAAATCCACTAATATAAGTCACGTACCTTAAAACAACTGATTGCCCATGATTCCAGTCATATATTGTTGCGGAAATGCAAATAGCGCCTATCAT
The DNA here is from genome assembly GCA_964549315.1 of uncultured Chitinophaga sp. Classification (GTDB taxonomy): domain Bacteria; phylum Bacteroidota; class Bacteroidia; order 2-12-FULL-35-15; family 2-12-FULL-35-15; genus 2-12-FULL-35-15. The sequence goes on from CAZJUY010000006.1 coordinate 95,065, forward strand.
TGAAAATACAATAATTAGATCTAAAAATGGGACACCTTTTTTTATAAAAACAATTTTTCTAACAATAAGAAAAATATAAGCGAATAAAACAAATGGTATAGCTAGTATTGCACCTTGATTAACATCAAAAAAGAATCCAACAATTCTGTTTACAGTAACATAGTCAAAACTTAATGCTCCTTGGTATTTTATCAAATTAGTTTCCCCAAAATGATAGAAATAGAATACTGAAGGGATAAAAACGATTAATATACTCAAGCCGATTTTAATTAAATTTTTTAAATTTATTCCGTTGATATATATTACATAAAGTGATAATCCAGCTATGACAATGGCAATGGGTTGATTTTGTAATGAGGCTAAAGAAATTAAGAATAACCCCCAATAATATTTTTTAGAAAGAAACAGCCAAAGACCTAATGTTGCAAAACAAACAGTTGCAATTTCAGGGTGTTGCCATGATAAATACCAATAGTTAGTGGAATAAAAAAATAAAAAAATAAATGCAGCTGTTTTAAATTCATCAAATACAGAGAATTTGAATAGTAGGAAACAGGTTATTAATAATAAAATTAAATTTGTTAAAATTCCTATAAACAAGGGATTAAAGCCAATAATATTGCAAAGAATTTTTGAAGGAATATTTAATAAAGAGTAGAAAAAAAAGTGAACACTAAATTGCTTCCCATCTTTACTAGTAAAAAAGCGATAGTCAAAATCTAATTTTTTATGGTTCTTTTGTGCTACATACTCTTGAACTTCATCATAGTATTTTGATTTTTGATTGGTTTCCCACTTGTTTACTTTACAGTACGCCTTTTTAAATGATTCAAAATCTTCTTTATTTACGTCAGGACTAAAATGATTATACAGAGCCTCTGTTGTGATGGTATATTCTACTGCATCTCCATTAGGATACAAAGGTTTTTCCTTGCTTAAGCGAATAATTGCTAAAATGGTAATTAATAATAGAACTACTGTTTTGTACATATTTATTTTCAAGCGCATGCTCATTAAGTAAAAGTAATATTATCTTGTTATCTTAATTTTTTTAGTCTGAATGTCAATCCAATTATGAATACTTCCTTCTGTATAGGTTCTAAAATAGTAGAAAAATTCTGATTTGTAAATTCTAATTCAAAACATCTTTTATCTAATTTAATATTTTGTATGATTCTCATTTTAATTAGAATAACTAATCCATTTTAATTGCATTGTTTTTAAAAGCAATTCTTGTTTATTTGGATTCCAAAGATAAACTTTTAATTCGTCTCCTGATTTAGTTTGAATAGGAATATCGTTCGCAGAAAAATTCGCACTGAATACACCTTTTGAACTATAAATGAAATCATTTAATCGGTAATTTTTCCAAAAATATAGTGAGCCCTTTTCTTGTAGTGACATTATAAAAAATACATTCCCAGCTATATTTTGGTTAGTTTCAAATTCTACTTGGCAAGAAAGAGCTGTTCTGCCCTTTGGCAAACTGTCGAGTAAAACAATGTTAATTCCCGGACTATATTCAACTTCCGAATTTATTTTAAATGATGAATAATTAGCAATTGTATCAATAAAAATGCTTGTTTTTTTGAAAATTAATTTTGGTTTTGCTAACACATTTTTAGTAATAGGATAGATCTTAATTATTTCTAATGAATCAACATTTTCATTTTTTAAATCTTCTGGTCTTAAAAAAAAATAGTCGTCTAAATAGCTAATTCTTTTTGCACGCATTGTTTGGTTTAACCAGTTAAGTTGGTTTGTATTTCTATAAAAATTTATACTACTTTCTAATGATAGTGGAATGCCTATTGATAGATTAAATTTTTCAGACGACACTTTTTTTATTTTTTCCAAATCGGATAACATGTCTTTTGTTTCGCAATCGTCTTTCCACTCATAAACATATTTAAAATTAATCGAAAACAGGAAATGTACAATCACGAATAAGGCGAACAGATGAAGACAAACTTTGTATATATTCTTTTTCAACATTAACTCTTTTACTAAAAAAATAAATACAACTAAAAAAATAGCATATAAAAACAAGACTGCTCTTTCTATCAAATACAGCGTGCCCAATAAATAATGTTGTAAAACAGTAAAAAATAATATTCCTAGGAATAATAAAAGCATTACCGTTAAAGAGGATAAGTTTTCTGATTTTTTATTTTTTAAAAAATTGAAAATACTATAGTATAATGCTATGAATATTACAATAAGAATAAATCCCTTGGAAAGTCTTATTAAATAGTATGAAAAATCTAGTCCGTACCATAATCGTGGAATAATAGTTCCTAGTGTATCGGTCCATAATCCACTTTCGCCACCCATAAACAACGCTCCAGCTTTACGTAATTCAAAAGAATAGGGTAGTATTAGAAACAAGAAAGAACCGAATAGGAATGTTGGTAGTAAAAGTTGGTAAATGGTTTTTTTAATAGCATTTATCTTGTTAGTGTTTTTATTATAATTGTTATAGAAAAAAATCAGAATGATAATACAGTACAGAACGAAAAAGTAGTTTAATAATGTTAAATTACCTAGTGTGCCTAATGCTGCAAATAGTAGAGAAATTACAGCATATTTTATTTTAATTTTTTCTGAATTAAACTCAAACAAATAGTATATGCTTGGCATTAAAAATCCTAAAGAAATTCCATATCCGCGAGATAATGAAAAAAAATCTAGCATAAAAGGGTTTAAATTCAAAATTAAAAAAGCAGAAATAGAAACCCATTTATTGTTTAATTTGAGAGTTAATTTAGCAGAATAGAAAAGAAAAAACAGGTGAGAAAATAGAGTAGTTAGTCGAAGCGTAAATTCAGAAACGCCAAATAGTTTTGTGAAAAAAATCCCTCCAATTGAATTTAGTATATGATTGTTTGCTGACATCACTCCAAATTCCTTTGGATAATATATCCCGTGCTTAATAAATTCTAAATATGTATAAGATTCATCCCAAGTAATTGAAAGAAGGTAAGCTCGAGTTACAGTGTATGAAAAAATTAAAACTCCAAAAACAATGATTGTTATGAATGCAATCTTATTTTTGGAGTAAGGATTATTATTTAGCATGAATGAATTTATTCAATAATCATTTCTGGTATTTCTCCTTCTACAATTAGTTTTCCTTCCGTAGCATTTTTTATTTGCTCAACACTAATGCCAGGTGCACGTTCTAATAATTTAAATCCTTGTGGTGTAACATCCAGCACTGCTAATTCTGTTACTATTTTTTTTACACATTTTACTCCTGTCAATGGCAAAGTACATTTGGTCAAAAGTTTAGATTCACCTGCTTTATTTACATGTTGCATTGCAACAATAATATTTTTTGCTGATGCAACTAAATCCATTGCGCCACCCATTCCTTTTACCATCTTGCCTGGTATCTTCCAATTGGCAATATCTCCATTGTCGGCAACTTCCATTGCACCCAGAATAGTTAAATCTACTTTACGTGATCTAATCATTCCAAAGCTCATAGCTGAATCAAAAAATACAGAACCAGGAACTGTAGTGATAGTTTGTTTTCCTGCATTTATTAAATCAGGGTCTTCTTCTCCTTCAAAAGGAAATGGTCCCATTCCAAGTAACCCATTTTCAGATTGTAAAACAACATTCATTCCTTGAGGAATATAATTAGCCACTAACGTAGGAATACCAATTCCAAGATTTACGTAATAACCATCTTTAATTTCTTTTGCGATACGTTTCGCTATTCCAACCTTGTCTAACATATTAATTTGAAAATTTGAAAGTGTGTCAATTTGAAAATGGTATTCTCGTTAACACATTATCTGTTTTACTTCGATTCCGTTTTTAATGTTTTAATTTGAGTTTATTATAGTTTTATTTTTTGAAGAAGAAATAATCTTCGACAATATTTTAACAATCTCTTTTATTTCTTTTTGTAGCAATTCACAATCAGGGTAATTTTCCGATTTTTGGCACAACAATAACCAATACTCTGTTTCATCTGCTTCTTTGGCTGCAATTTTCATTTTGTGAATAAAATCTGCCTTGCTTTCTGCATTTTGCGCCTCTCTAACATTTGCTCCAATTGATGTTCCTGACTTTAATAATTGATTTGCAATTACATATTTTCTGTTGGACTCCAACTGTTCGGCAAACTCAACAATCAATAAAGCAAACTCAAACGTTTTTTCAACAATAATATTTGGTTTCTCTTGCATAGAAATTTTAATTCCTTTTTTAATTTTTTCGTTTTCTCTATTGGAACAGACATCAATCTTTTAATGATGTCAGCATTTTCAAATTTCCAAATTGAAAAATTTCCAAATTATTTTTTCCTAACCGTTCGCTGTTCAATTCGTTTTTCATAGTTTACTCCTTGAAAGATTCTGTGTACATATATTCCTGGTGTATGAATATGATCTGGATTTAATTCTCCAGAAGGAACTAACTCTTCTACTTCTGCAATTGTTATTTTTCCAGCCATTGCCATCATAGGATTAAAATTTCGTGCAGTTTCTCTAAAAATTAAATTGCCATGAGTATCTCCTTTCCAAGCTTTCACAATAGCAAAATCTGCATCAAAAGCCATTTCCATTAAAAATTCTTTTTCTGCACCATCTACTTTAAAAGTTCTTGTTTCCTTTCCAATTGCTACTTCTGTTCCAACACCAGCAGGAGTGAATATTGCAGGCATTCCGTATCCCGCTGCTAAACAACGTGTAGCTAATGTGCCTTGTGGAATTAATTCTACTTCCAATTCACCACTTAATAATTGACGTTCAAATTCAGCATTTTCTCCTACGTAAGAAGAAATCATTTTTTTTACCTGACGTGTTTTAAGCATTAAGCCAATTCCAAAATCATCAACACCAGCATTGTTTGAAATACATGTTAATCCTTTTACTCCTTTTTTTACAATTGCTGAAATGCAATTTTCTGGAATTCCACATAAACCAAAACCGCCAAGCATTAAAGTCATATTGTCTTTAATATCATTTATGGCTTCATCAGCATTTTTTACTGTTTTATTCATGATAAATAATTCTATTTTATATTCTTAAGTTTATAACCTACTTTTTCTCTTGGTATATTATTTTCTTTCTTTTCTAAAAGCTCGTCCAAATATTGAAATATTAGTTCAATGTTCTTACTTTGATTTCCAAGTTTATGTCTAATTTGTTCAATCTCAGTTTTTAGTTCAGAAGTATCTATAAGTACTTGTTTTATTTTTGTAAATATTCTTATTATTTGAATATTTACACCAATTGCACGTTTGCTATTAAGAACACTAGATAGCATTGCCACACCTTGTTCTGTAAAAGCAAAAGGGGCATATCTTAATCCTATTTTGTCAGCTTTGGAGGTCACATTTTGTGATCTCCAAAGTTCAAATTCCATTTTTGTTAATTCAAACATAAAGTCTGAAGGAAACCGATCAATATTACGTTTTACAGATTGTTTTAAAACTCTTGTTTCAACTCCATATAATACTGCCAAATCTCTATCTAGCATTACTTTTTGTCCTCTGATGAAATATATTTGATTCAATACGATTTCTTCAGATAAAATAATCTCTTTTTTCCCTGACATTAATAAAAATCGTCTGTTACATTAAAATTTTCTTTTCCTTCTTCTAATTCTTTATTGTATTTGCTGCAATCTAAATCGGCATCAATTTTTTTAGCTGGCTTTTCAAAATCACCTTGTGTAATTTTTATTGATTTATCTGCATATATTTTTGTCATGTACTTAGCAAATATTGGTAATGCCATGCTGGCTCCCTGTCCTTGGTCGGTAGTATTAAAATGGATTGCTCTATCTTCACCACCTACCCAACAGCCTGAAACTAAATCGGGCGTAATACCCATAAACCAACCATCAGAATTGTTTTGAGTAGTACCTGTTTTACCAGCCATCGGTTGGTTTAGTTTATAACGGTAACGTAAACGAACACCAGTTCCTGAAGTAACAACACCTTTCATTAATTGTATCATGATGTATGCTTTTTCTTCACTCATTACTTCTTCGGTTTTCGGAACAAAGTCCGCTAATACTTTTCCGTTTTTATCTTCTATACGTGTTACAAAAGTTGGTTCTATCCAAGTTCCTTTATTTGCAAAAGTTGCATTAGCTCCAACCATTTCGAAAACTGAAATTTCTGGTGTGCCCAAGCAAATTGCTGGTACCGCTTCAATTGGTGATACAATTCCCATTCTTCGAACCAAATCAACAGTAGCTTGTGGACCAAATTGTTTCATAAAATAAGCAGAAATATAATTTACAGAATTTGCCAATGCTTGTTGTATCGTTAGCATTTTACCATTTAATTTATCGTCAGAGTTAGAAGGAGTCCATTCTTTTCCATCATAACTTATTGTAGTTGGTACGTTTGGCAAACGATAACATGGTAAATATCCTTCTTGAATTGCTAAAGCATATACAAAAGGTTTAAATGTTGAACCTACTTGCCGCGCATGACCAATTTGAACATGGTCGTACTGAAAATATTTATGGTTAATACCTCCAACCCAAGCTTTGATATAACCTGTTTGAGGTTCAATTGACATAAATCCAGCTTGCAAATAATATTTAGCATATTTAATTGAATCCCATGGACTAAGTACTGTATCTTTTTCCCCTTGCCATGTAAATAATTTCATTGGAATAGCTGTATTAAATACTTTTTCAATCTCATCCATTGATAAACCTGCTTTTTTTAAAACACGATAGCGTTCGCTACGTTTCATTGCAGTTTTCATGATTGTATTGATTTCATCTTTTGAAACATTCCATGCAAAAGGTGCATTTTTTTTGCGCGTACAGTCTTTAAAAAATGCTGCTTGCAAATCGGTTAAGTGCTCCGTTACGGCTTGTTCACCATATTTTTGCATTCGAGAATCAATGGTGGTATAAATTTTTAAACCATCTCTGTAAATATCATATTTAGTACCATCAGGTTTGCGATTTTCTTCGCACCATTTTTTGAGAAATACATCACGCAGGTATTCTCTAAAATATGGTGCCAATCCTTCGTTATGATCTTCGGGGTGAAAATCTAGTTTTAGTGGAATCGCTTTAATTGAATCACATGCTTGCTCTGTCAAATAACCATATTTACACATTTGTTGAAGAACGGTATTTCTTCTTCCTTCGGCTTTATCATGAAAACGGTTTGGGTTGAAGTAAGAAGGATTTTTTGCCATTCCAACAAGCATTGCTGCTTCTTCTATATTCAGCGAATCAGGTGTTGTATTAAAATATATTTGTGCTGCAGATTTTATACCTACAGCATTATTCACAAAATCAAATTTATTTAAGTACAATGCAATTATTTCTTCCTTGGTATATTCTTTTTCTAATTTTACTGCAATAATCCATTCCTTGAATTTACGAATCACTAAACCAATTTTACTTAAATCCTCGCGAGGGAAAAGCATTTTTGCTAGTTGTTGAGAAATTGTACTACCACCTCCACTTGATGAGCTTCCGGTGAGTGCACCATAAACAACCCTACCAAGTGATCTGATGTCAATTCCAGAATGTTCAAAAAAACGCGCATCTTCAGTAGCAATAAGTGCATTTATTACATTTGGAGAGATTTCGCTATACTTAACATTTGTTCTGTTTTCGGCATAAAATTTCCCAATCACTTTTAAGTCGCTGGAATAAATTTCTGTTGCTAAAAGTGTTTTAGGATTTTGTAATTCTTCTGTATCTGGCAAGTCAGAAAATAAGCGTACAAAAAGCACCATTAAAAATATTCCAACTATTGGGCTTGAAAATAAAACCCAAAACCATAGTATTGCTTTTTTGGAATTTTGTTTTTTATCTTTTGTTTTTTCGGTTGTCATGTTCAGTAGGATGAACTTTATTTTTTAAATAATATTATTCAGCTTTTTCAATTCTTAAGCCCACATCCATAATCAAAGGGATGTTGTCAGAGCGCATGCCATGCTGAATTTCAAAACTATATTTTCCTGCTAGAGGGAAACGCACATTTTTTTTAAATGGGATTTGATTGTCGTATATATCTCCAATTCCTTTTCCAATCCATTTTCCATTGGCATCCGCAAGAACACATTCCAATGTATCATTTGAATATTTTCCATTTGGGAAAATAGTTTTTATGAATAAAAATAAATTGCTGTATGGATATCCATCTGCATTTCTAACATTTATGTAAAAATTGGTTGATGTAGAAGGGTCAAGAATATTCACCTCAAATTTTTTAATATCACTTATTTTCCATCCAGATTCAGGTATATCTTGGTTTTCTTCAAAAACTCTGTTTTTATCACAAGATGAAAACAAAAAAATGCCAAGCAAAAATGCGAATGAGAAAATGGTATGTATGCTTTTGTTTTTCATTTATTGAGCTTGTGGTGGTTTTGGGTTGTTATTGTTTGGTCTTGGTTTATTATTATTTCTATTGTTTCTGTTTCTATTGTTGTTTTTGTTTCCCGCATTAGGATTTGGGTTTTGTTTTGCACCCTGACTAGGATTTGGATTGTTGTGTGGATTAGTTGGTCGTTTCTTATTGTTTTTGTTTCTGTTGTTACTTTTTTTCTTTTTGTCGAATCGAGTTACATCATCTTGTCCTACAACATTTTCGTAATCTAATTTTTTCTCTACAACTTTTCGTTCTACATAAACCGTTAAATCTGCAGGCTTTTCTCCTTTAGTATTCAATTCAATAATTTCTTTAACTCTATCTACAGGTAATGCAATAAAATTGTCAGGTTCAGAAGTGTAAGAGAAAAACATAGTTCTTCTGAAAATATCTGTTTTCTGATGAAATGCTCTTCCTTTTTCTGTTTCAAGTTTTACATTATTTACATCAGGAAAATCGTGTAATGCATCCAAATAGCTATCTAATTCAAAGTTTAAACAACATTTTAATTTACCACATTGCCCAGCTAACTTTAATGGGTTTAACGATAGTTGTTGATAACGGGCAGCACTTGTTCCTACAGAACGAAAATCTGTTAACCAAGTCGAACAACATAACTCTCTTCCACATGAACCGATTCCACCCAACCTGCTTGCTTCTTGTCGTGCACCAATTTGGCGCATTTCAATTCTAATTTTAAATTCATCAGCCATTACTTTAATCAACTCTCTAAAGTCAACTCTTTCATCTGCTGTGTAATAGAATATAGCCTTAGTTTTATCGCCTTGATATTCCACATCACTAATTTTCATTTGTAAACCTAGCTTCACTGCAATAGTTCTAGCACGATGCATCGTATTGTATTCAAGTTTCTGAGCTTCTTGCCATTTATCAATATCGGTTTGTTTGGCTTTTCGGTAAACTTTTTTTATTTCAGCAGAATCAAAATTAACATTGTGTTTTTTCATCTGTAATTTTACAAGTTCACCTGTAATGGAAATAGTTCCAATATCATGTCCAGGAGAAGCTTCTACTGCAACTACATCACCAACAGCCAATGGCAGGTTATTTACATTTTTAAAAAATTCTTTTCTGCTGTTTTTAAATCGTATTTCAACAATATCAAATTGTGATTGACCACTTGGTAAATCCATATTAGCTAGCCAGTCGAATACGCTTAGTTTATTACAACCGCCAGTTCCACAAGAGCCATTATTTTTACAGCCACCAGGCAAGCTTTTACTTGTTGTGCTACACCCTCTACTCGTTGAACATCCACTACATCCCATATCTTGTTTTTTCTTTAAGTTAATTTAATTGCGAAATAAGACATTAATTTACGCCTACTTCATTTGGTTTTGGAACGTTTAACAATTCATTAAATTTAAATGCCAAATCCATAAATAAAATTTTTGGATTTGCATTTCGTTCCAAATGATAAAATGCTTTATTCAATTCTTCTGTAAAATGTTCAATATTATTTGCATGCATAAAAGCAGCGAATTTTTTTACGAAGTCTAATTCTTTTTCTGTAAGTTTTACTAAAAGCTCAGTGCTGTTGTTCATTAAAAAACATTGTCTAGAAATATGCAATGCATATGTAATGAAATTTTTTTGTCGTTCTCTACCAGCTTCACTAATTCCATTTGTCCAGCTGATTATTTCTTTAATGTTAAACTTTAAACAGTTGCGCATTAATGTTTGGAAGTTTAACAAATTCTGAGAATTGTTTTCAATATCACTTAACAACAGTAAAGCTTCAGAATAATTTCCATCTGATAAATGCGCTGTTTTTTGTGCATCTTCAAAACTTAACTGATGTTGTTGAACAAGAGCATTTACTATTTGTTCTTCAGTTAGTTTATTTATTTTTATGAGCTGTGTTCTCGAAACGATTGTTCGTAATAACTGATCTTCATTTTCACACACTAATAGAAATAAAGTTTTTTCAGGTGGCTCTTCCAGTATTTTTAAAAGTTTGTTGGCTGAAGTTGTATTCATTTTTTCTGGCAACCAAATAATCATAATCTTGTATGCCGATTCGTAAGTGGTAAGACTTAATTTTCGTAATATTTCAGCACTTTCTTCGGTTCCAATTATTGCTTGTTTGTTTTCTGCGTTCAGAGAATCAAACCAATCAAATAAAGTAATGTAAGGGTTATTTAAAAATGCACTTCTAAATTCGGTTAGCACATCATCGCTTTTTCGAACATCTTTTGAAAGAGCAATTGGGAATACAAAGTGTAAATCAGGATGAATAATTTTATTGTATTTAATACAAGATAAGCAAGTACCACAGCTATCTGTTTCTGATTTATTAGTACATGAAATATATTGAGCGTAGGCAAGTGCAATTGGTAAGGCGCCAGACCCCTGCGGACCCAAAAATAATTGAGCATGACTAATTCGTTGTTCTTTAACAGAACGAATTAATCTTTCTTTTATATTTTCTTGACCAATTACTTGACTGAATAGCATATTTAATGAAAACAACGACTATTTTTTAGTCAAAAGTTTACGCTCTCAAATATACAGAAATCCTTTGATTTATTTTAGGCTATTTTTCTAGTTTTATTTTCTTTCTTCCATTGGTTTTGTAATGGTATTTTTAGGCAATGTACTTCCTTCTGGAGGATGTAAATTATTCAAATTCCCATCTTTAATAAGTGGATTTCCATCGGTATCTAATTCAACTACCTCATACCCTAATTTTTTTAATTTTTCAAAGTTAGATTCCTTATCACCAACAACTAAAATTATCATTTTATCGTAAGGCAACATTTTTTTTGCAAGTCCATCAATTTCTGTTTTTGAAATAGATTTTAGAATCTCGCTTTGTTTGTCAGTAAAATTCTTTTCTAATTTATAATCAAGAATTCTTTTTATAAATCCTGCTTTTTGTTGTGCTGTTTCATATTTTAGAGCTTCACTTTGACCCATTGAATTTTTAGTAAACAAAAGCTCTTCTTCAGTAATTCCTTTGTCGGCATAATTTTTTATTTCACCTAAAAATTCAATTAAACTACTATCCGTAGCATTTCCTCTAACACCAGCATATCCAGTATAAGGGCCGTTAAATTGGTTGCCATTAAAAAAAGAACGTGCGCCATATGTCCAGCCGTGTTTCTCCCTTAAACTTAAATTTATTCGGCCATTAAATGCTCCTCCTAAAGGAAAATTCATTATCTGAGCTTTGTAAAACATGCCAGTTGCATCATAAGGTATAGAAAGGTATCCAATTCTGATTTCAGATTGAGGAGCTTTTTCTTTGTTTACAAAGTAAATTTTTGTTTTATCAATGTAAAGTGGGTTGGGCTCTCTATAATGTTCTACCAATATTGGTTTCCATGTTTTTAGGAAATTTATTTTTTGTAAAACTTGTTCTTTTTCAATATCACCAACAATTACAATAGATGAAACTGTAGGCGAGAAATTGGTTTGATAATGCTCTTTAATATTTGTTAAGGAAAGTTCAGAAACGGACTTTTTTGTCCCAAGAGAAGGAATTCCCATGATATGTTTTGAACCGTAAAGCAATTTGCTATATACATTATTTGCAATAGTAGTAGCTTGTGTACTTTGATTTTCAATACTTTCAAGACGTTGTTTTTTTAATCGTTCAAAATCTTTTTCGTCAAATTTAGGCTGGAATAACATTTCTTCTGCTATTGCCAATGTTGCATCAAGGTTTTTTGTAAGTGAAAAAATGCTTAACACAATATCTTGCCCGTTGTCATAAATATTTATTGAACTTCCCAAACGATCAAGCATTTCTCCAATTTCTTCGCTTGTGTGTTTTAGTGTTCCTTCGTTTAGCATACTTGCGGTTAATCCTGCTATCCCCGCTTGTGAGGGATGGCTGTACCTGTGTCCAGCTTCAATACTAAGTTGCATTGTAACAGTTGGAACTTCTGTGTTTTTTGTACCAATAATTTTTAATCCGTTTTGGGAATTTTCAGTCCAATATTCAGGAGCTTTTACAAGTGCAGCTGGAGGAGAGTTTGGTTGCTTACTTCTATCTAAATTATCTTTTGCTTTGTTGTAAACTAAATTTTTGTATTCGTCTGCTTCAACAGCATTTGTATTTCTTGGTGGGCATTTATAATTATCTGGTTTTGCAATTACTTCCGACTTACCCTTTGGATAGATGCTAAGAACAACTGCATATTTGTTTTTAATATAGGTATTATAAACACGCATCACATCTTCTTTTGTTACTGAATTTGTGGCTTCAATTTCTTTTTTGATGTAATTTGGATTGCCTGTAAATGTTTGGTATGAAGCTAATCTGGTTCCTTTTCCTTGAACACTGGATAAAGAGTTTATTAAATCCGTTTCTCTGCTTGCTTTAAATTTTATTAAATCGTCATCTGTTACACCTCGTTTTTCAAATTGTAATAAAGATACTTTTACCAGAGAATCCATTTGTGAGAGTGTTTTGTTTGGAAATGTTCTTACATTAATTGAAAAATTTCCAGCAAGTTCATCTGTTGGATGAAAAACACTTGCAAATTGTGCCATTCCAGATTTTACAAAATTTTGATAAAAAATAGAACTTTTCCCTCCGCTTAAAATATCTGCTAAAGCGTCAAGTGCGGCTTCATCTTTATGTCTTATTGGAACAGTTGGGAAAACAAAATTGATTTGTGGTGCTCTAATATTGTCTTGATAAGAAATATATCTATCACTTTCTAAGATAACAGGAGCTACGGTTTGTGCTTTTACCTCTGGTCCTTTAGGAATGGACCCAAAATATTTTTCTGCAAGTTTTACAACTTCAGCGGTATTTACATCACCTGAAACAGTTAATGTTGCATTGTTAGGGCCATACCAACGCAAAAAGAATTTTTTCAAATCAGATAAATTCATTTTATTTAAATCGTCAATATATCCTATTGTTAACCAGGAGTAGGGGTGTGCAGGAGGGTATAAAGCCTCTCCAATTTTTTCATAAGCCAATGCATACGGTTTGTTATCATAATTTTGACCACGTTCGTTTTTTACAGTTTCACGTTGTACTTCAAATTTTCTTTCAGTAACAGAGTCAAGGAAAAACCCCATTCTGTCTGATTCTAACCAGAACGCAGTTTCTAATTTATTGCTTGGTAAAACCTCAAAGTAATTTGTTCTATCTCTGTTTGTTGTTCCATTTAAGGTGCCACCTGCTTCTGTAACGATTTTAAAATGTTGTTCATCTCCAACATGTTCAGAACCTTGAAACATCATGTGTTCAAAGAAATGTGCAAAACCAGAACGCCCTTCTTGTTCTCTTGCAGAACCAACATGATAAGTAACATCAATATATACAATCGGATCTGAGTGGTCTTCATGTACGATTATGGTTAAACCATTTGGTAGTTGATATTTTTCATAAGGGATAACTAATTCAGAACCTTTACGAGTTACTTTTTCAATTAGTTTGGTTTGAGCAGCACAAAATAATATTGTGGAAATAAATAGTAATGATAGAATATATTTTTTCACGATAATTTGTTTTTTGTTTAAACACAAATATATCGATAAGTTTTTAAAAAAAACGTAAGAGATTGTTGAACGGTTTAATCCTCAGAGGAGCGGAGAAAATAATTTTTATCTCATTCTGGCAGCATTGTCTTCTTTTTTGCTGCTATCATGAAACTTAATGCCTATCATTAGTTCATGAGTACCTGTGCTATATTTTTTAATATTTGTCATTGTAAAATCATACGAATAAGCGAACATAATATTTTCTTGCATAGTAAAACCAACCATAGCAGAAACAGCATCTAAATATCTAAATGCACCACCAATCCAATACTTGTCTTTGTAAATTCCACGCAATCCTAAATCAAATTGCAATGGAGCAGGCTTTACATACTTAATACATGTTGAGGGTTCAATTTTAAAATCTTCTCCTAGAGGAAACTTATATCCTGCAGTTGCATAGTAGTGTGTTGCTAGCCTACTCAAAGTAGAAGTATTTGTATCAAAAAATTTAATTTTGTTTTGGAAAATTTGCGGAACACTTGCTCCAATATACCATTTTTTATCTTTAGAGTAAACATAAATACCAGCTCCAAAATCAGGAATAAGAACTGATTGAACACCATTACTTATTACATTATCTGATGGGTCTCTCAGCGTTATTTTTGAAGCATCAACCATAAATTGTAATATACCTGCATTTAATCCTAACGATACTCTAATGTTTTCACTTGCTTTTAAATGATAAGCATAAGATAAATACAATCCTGTTCTTCTAGTTGGGCCAACAATGTCTGTAAATAATAAACCTCCCAATCCAACTTTTAGTGATTTTAGAGGACCATTAACACTCAAAATATAAGTTCTTGGAGCATCAGTGATTCCAATCCATTGATAACGATTATTTGATTTTCCTTCGAAGTAAGAATTGCTCCCTCCAACAGCAGGGTTGATAGCATAATCATTTACCATATAATTACTGTAATGTGGTAGCTGTTGAGCATTTGCAATTACAGTACAAAGGATAAAAAATAATATGTGAATGTGTTTTTTCATATTTGTTTTTGTTCAAATTAAATTATCGCAATATTGTAATTGGACCTGTGTAAACATCTGGGAACAATGGATCTTTTAAATCAATTATATAATAATAAGTCCCAACAGGTAATTCTTTGCCTTTGTAAGTTCCTTTCCAATTTTCTCTATAACCAATAGATTGGAATAATAACTCACCCCAACGGTTGTAAACCTCTACTACGCAATTAGGGAATAATTCAATTCCATCAATTATCCATTCATCATTAGAACCATCGCCATTCGGAGAAATACCATCAGGGAAAATAATTGTTGGTAAAACGGTTACTACCATCGAGTCGCTTGCGACACATCCTTGAGGAGAAGTCACAGTTACTACATAAGTAGTAGTTGAATTTGGATTTGCATTAGGATTAGGTACAGTTGCATTGTCTAATCCAGGTAATGGATTCCAAGATATGGTTGCACCACCTGTTGTAGTTGTTGGAGAGCCTCCAATGTTGGTACTTGTTCCTATGATTATTGTATGATCGGGTCCGGCATTTACATTTGGTAGTGGATTCGCGGTTACAGAAATTGTATCGCTATCAGAACAACCAGTTCCATTATCAACTACAACATAGTAGTTTGTAGTTCCAGATGGGTTAATAGTTATAGTTGCTGTATTTCCAACATTTGTATTTGCAGGCATTTCAAACCATTGGTAATTTACACCATTTACACTGGTTGCTGTAAGTGTAATTGATCCAGATTGGCAATAGGTTGTATCATTACCGGCATTTGCAAATACAGATTGTGTTGGCAAAAGAATAATTGTATCAGCAACAGTACAGCCATTAGTATCAGTTACAGTAATGGTATATGTTCCACTCAAAATATTTGTTAAATCTTCTGTAGTTGCAGAAGATGCGCCACTCCATTGGTAAGAGTATGGAGTTGTTCCTCCTCCAACGGTTACATCTATTAATCCATCTGCAATCGTATTACAACTTGGTGAAGTAGCAACATTAGATATGGTCATTGCTGTTGGACTTGTTAAGGTGGTTGTTTGTATTGCAGTACAACCATTTGCATCTGTTACAGTAATAGTATAAACTCCAGCACCTAAGTTTGTCAGCGTATCACTTGTTCCTCCTGATGACCAAGAGTAAGTATATGGCAGAGTTCCGCCACTAGGTATTGCTGTAATAGAACCATTGTTATTACCATTACACAATGGATTATTAGCAACTGCTAAACTAAATCCTATAGGTGTTGGTTCAGATACAGTTGTAGATGTTATTCCTACACAACCTACATTGTCAGTTATTTGAACAAAATATGTTCCTGCACATAGTGATGATATACTTTGTGTAGATTGTGTTGGGCTTGTGTTCCAAGAATAAGTGAATGGAGAAGATCCAAAAGCATTTACTGTAGCGGTTCCATCACATGTTCCATTACAAGATATATTGGTTGATGAAGCACTAACTGTTGGTGCGTTTTGACTATTAACAGGAATTACAATATTATTAGTACATCCATTTGCATCTGTAATTTGAACAGAATAAATCCCCGCACATAAATTAGTTAACGTTAAAGCAGAAGAACCAGTATTCCATAAAATAGTGTATGGAGAAGTACCACCAGAAGGAGCAATTGTTATTGAACCATCACAAAGGCCACAAGTTGCAGCAGTGATAGTTTGATTTGCAGTTAATACATTCGGCTGTGTGATAACAACTGGTTGAGTGAATGAACATCCGTTTGCGTCTGTAATTTGTACAAAATAAGTTCCCGCACATAAGTTTGATTGTGTTGCAGTTGTTTGGCCATTATGTATCCATAAGAAGGTGTATGGCGCAGTACCTCCGCTTGGTGTAACTGCT
The DNA here is from genome assembly GCA_964549315.1 of uncultured Chitinophaga sp. Lineage (GTDB taxonomy): Bacteria > Bacteroidota > Bacteroidia > 2-12-FULL-35-15 > 2-12-FULL-35-15 > 2-12-FULL-35-15. The sequence continues at coordinate 111,802 of CAZJUY010000006.1, forward strand.
GTAACAGTACCATCGCACAAACTATTACAAGAAACATTTGTTGAAGCAACAACAGCACTTGTAGGCCCAGTAGGGTTATTAACTGGGATTGAAAAATTAGCATTACAACCATTCGCGTCTGTAATATTTACAGAGTATAATCCAGCACATAAATTTGTTGCAGTTGCGCTTGATTGTCCATTGCTCCAAATATAAGTATATGTGGGAGTTCCACCTGTTGGCGTTAATGTTGCCGAACCATCACACATACCGCAAGTAGCATCAACAATACTTGGATTTGCTGTAATTGCAGGTGTAGCTGAAATTGTATCTAACAATGAAATAATACAACCTAATCCATCAGTAATTGTAACATTATAATTTCCTGCACATAATGCAGAAGCAGTATCGTTTGTTTGCCCTAATGGGTCATTCCATTGGAATGAAAAAGGTATAGTTCCTGTAACAACAGTTACATATGCTAAACCACTACAAATATTAGAACAAGAAATATTATTTGAGTTAATAGTAGCTGTTAGTGGTGTAGTTTGTCCGATTACAAAAGTAAACTGTTGTGTACAAGAGTTTGCATCAGTAATTGTTAATGTATATGTTCCAGGACATAAACTAGAAACGTTTTGTGTTGTCATTCCTCCAGGCATCCATAAATAAGTGTATCCAGGTGTTCCTCCTGTAGGATTAGTTGTAATTGCTCCAGTACAAACGGTGCTACATGCAGCTCCAGTTATATTTGCATTTGCAAGAATTGGCGCAGGTTCAAAAATATTAACAGGACTAAAATGAATACAAGAATTTGCATCTGTAACCTGAACAAAATAATTACCATCACATAAATTGATTGCAGCTGAATCAGCTGTTGGAGGAGGACCATCATTCCATAAATAGGAATATGGTGGTGTACCTCCTATTGGAATAATCGAACCAGTTCCATCACAAACATTATTACAAGTTGCGTTGGTTGAAGTTACTGTTTCACCAGTTGCTCCCCCAGAGTTACTCAATGCAATTACAAAGGTAGAATCACAACCATTTGCATCTGTAACAATTACAGAATAAAGATTAGCACATAAGTTTGTTTGATTTGCAGTAGGAGGTAATACAGGTGTCCAAGCATAAGTATATGCGGGTGTTCCTGTAATAGGAGTAATATTAATTGTTCCATCACAAACACCACAAGCAGCTGGTGTACTTCCTACAGTTATATTAATGCTTGGTACATTATTAATTACTGCTGTTTGGACATTAGTACATCCATTCGCATCTGTAGTTGTAACAGTATAAGTTCCAACACATAAATTGGTAACAGTTTGAGTATTAAAACTACCTGGCATCCAAGAATATGTATATGTTGGAGTTCCGCCAACAGGGTTAGCTGTTACTGTTCCGTTACATCCATTTGCACAAGTTGGTGGAGTGGATGATGTATTTGATGATAAGGATGCTGGTGCGGTTAAATTAAATATTTGTGTTCCTGAACAACCCGAAGCATCTGTTACAGTTACTGTATAAGAACCAGCACACAAACCAGAAACAGATGGGGTTACTAATGAGCCAGGCATCCACAAAAAGGTGTATGGTCCTGTACCACCAGTTGGATTTACAGTTGCAGTTCCATTACATAATCCATTACAAGTAGGATTATTAAAGGTTGCAGTAGGGACAATTGCAGCAGGTTCTGTAATAATAACAGAAGCAGGAGTATTTGTACAGCCATTTCCATCAGTAGTAGTTACATTGTAAGTTCCTGCACAAAGGTTTGTTGCAGTGAAGCCTGCAATTGCACCTGGATTCCAAACGGATGAATAAGGTAAAGTTCCACCGCTAGGTGTTACTGTTGCAGTACCATCACAAACACCATTGCAACTTACATTCGTTTGTGAAGTAGAAGAAGTTAATGCTGTAGGTTCAGTAATTGTAGTATTTGCTGTTGCAGTACAACCTCCAGCATCGGTAACTGTGACTGTGTATCCTCCTGGACATAAGTTTACAACATTAGGTAAAATAAATGCTGCCCCATGAGACCAAGAATATGTATAACCTGGTGTGCCACCAGAAGGTGTTGCTGAGGCTGTTCCGTTACACGCACTATTACACAACACATTTGTTGAAGCAAGAGAGACTGTTAGTGTTGGAGGAGAAGTAATATTTGTAGAGAAAATAAATGTACAACCATTCGCATCAGTTATTGTAACGGAATACGGTCCTGCACATAAATTTGTAATACTTGGAGTTGTGGCCCCAGTGCTCCATAAATATGTAAATGGTGCTGTTCCTCCTGTAGGATTTAATGTTATGCTTCCATTACAAGAACCACCACAACTTTCATTTACTACGGTTGCATTAGGAGAAATAACCGCTGGGTTAATTACAGTTGCAGTGTCAAATGCAATACAGCCAGCAGCATCAGTTACCTGAACAGTATAAGTTGTTGTGCCACATAACGCAGTTATTGCTGGGCTAAAATCTCCTGTTGGGGTTCCTGGCGACCAATCATAAAGATAACCTCCAGCACCAGCACTTGCAACTACCGTAGCAGTACCATCACAAGCATTATTACAGCTAACATTAGTATGAGACATACTTGTGGTAGGGCCATTTGTATTATTTAATAGATAGTTAAAGTTATAAGAACAGCCTGCTGCATCTGTTATCGTTAGTGTATAAGCATTAGGTAATAAATTTGTAATGGTTGGTGTTCCATCTCCTACAAGTACTCCAGGTCCCCAATTGTAAGTATAAGGGGAAGTTCCCCCTGTTGGTGCAACCGAAATTATTCCATCCGCAAAAGTACAATTGGCGGGTGTTATGGTAACATTATCAATAAGAATAGCTGGTTCTGTTATAGTAACCGTTCCAGTTGTTGTACAACCATTTGCATCAGTAACTGTAACTGTATAGCTGCCCGCACAAAGCCCAGTAGCAGTTTGTGTTGTTTGAATTGGAGAGCTGTTCCAAGAATAAGAGTATGCTCCTGTTCCACCACTTGGAGTTGCTGTGGCAGTTCCATTACATGTACCTCCGCATGTAGCATTTGTAAATGAAGTTGTAGTTGTTAAAGCTGGTGGGTCAGTAAATGTAACTGTTGCTGTATTAAAGCATCCAGCAGCATCAGAAACTGTTACAGTATAACTTCCTGCGCATAATGCGGTAGCTGTTTGTAATGTAGAAACAGTCATTCCTAAACTATTCACCCATAAAAAGCTGTAAGGAGCTGTTCCCCCTGATGGATTTGCAGTCGCTACTCCATTACAAGCACCAAAACAAGTTAAAGTTGTGCTTGATGTAGTAATATTAATGATAATTGTTTGCAGAATAGTTACAGTGTTAGTTGCAGTACAACCATTTGCATCAGTAACAGTAACGGTATATGTAGTATTTGGACATAAGCCTGTTGCAGTTGGAGTGGTTTGTCCAGTTGGCATCCATAAATAAGTATAAGGAGCTGTTCCTCCAGTAGCTGTTACGGTGGCAGAGCCATTACAAATATTACAACTGGAAGTATTGCCTGTTATTGGTGCACTTAAAGGTGTTGGTTGAGTAATTGTTACATTTTGTGATTGTACGCAACCATTTGCATCTGTAACCTGCACGCTAAAGTTTCCAGCACATAAGTTGGTTATTGTATTAGTAAAATCACCTGTTGGTGTACCTGGGCTCCAATCAAATGTATATGGGCCAACTCCACCCGTTGGTGCTGATGTGGCAGAACCATTACATAAGCCATTGCAGGTAATACTACTCAAGACACTTGCATTAGGAAGTATTTGTGTTGGTTGATTTACTGTAACTGTTGCTGTTTGTGTACAATTGTTTGCATCACGAATGGTAACAGTATAAGAACCAGCACATAAGTTGGTGATGGTTGAAGTTGTTTGTCCACCTGGTGCCCATGAAAAAGTGTATGGAGGAGAACCACCACCGCCAATTGCTGAAGCAGTTCCATTACATAAGCCAAAACAAGTAACATCTGTAGCGCTTGTGTTTAATATTAGCTGGGTAGGTTGGTTAATAGTAACAGTTGCAGTTGCTGGACAACTGTTTGCATCAGTAATATTTACCGTATAGGTACCAGCACACAAGCCAGTTATTGTTGTCGTGCCATCACCAGCTGGCGTTCCTGGAAGCCAATCAATAGTATATATTGGGGTTCCTCCAGATATTGTTGCTGTTGCTACCGCATTACAGTCGCCAAAACAGGCCAAAGTAGTAGCACTAACAGTTACATTTAATACGTTAGGTTGAGTAATTACTACTGTAGCCGTTCGAGTACATCCATTTGCATCAGTAACAGTAACAGTGTATGTTCCTGGGCATAATCCAACCGCAGTTTGTGTTGTTTGTCCTCCAGGCATCCATAAATATCCATATCCAGGTGTACCGCCCGAAGGTATTGCAGTTGCAGTTCCATTACAAGCTCCATTACAAGTAACATTTGTTCTACTTGTTACAATGCTAATTTGTGTAGGTTCGTTTACTGTAGCACTTTGGGTAGAAGTACAACCATTTAGGTCAGTTACCAATACTGTCCAAACTCCAGCACATAAATTTGAAATATTTGGTGTTCCATCACCAGTTGGTGCTCCTGGGCTCCAATCATATGTGTAAGGTGAAGTTCCACCCGTTGGTGCTGATGCTGCTGTTCCATTACAATTTCCAAAACACAAAACATCTGTTGCAGTGGGGTTAGCAAATAACTGAGCAGGTTGGTTAATTGTAACATTTGCAGTAGTGGTACAACCATTTTGATCTGTTACTACTACTGTGTATGTTCCTGGGCATAAGTTTGAAATTGTTGCAGTTCCTTGTCCCGTGGGGGTTCCTGGAGTCCAAAAATAATTATAGGCAGGAGTTCCTCCTGCTGGTGCCGCAGTTGCAGTTCCATTGCAGGCAGCAAAACAAGTAATATCAGTACCAGAAATTAGAGTTGTTAAAATTGGAGGCTCTGTAATGGTTATTGATGCAGTTAAATTACAACCATTTGCATCTGTAACTTGAACAGTATAAGGTCCGGCACAAAGATTCGTAATTGTATTTGACAAAGAAGGAGTTGATGTAGAAGAACCGTTCGACCAAATATAAATGTATGGTGCTGTTCCTCCTGTAATAGTAGCTGTAGCTGTTCCATCACATACACCACCACAACTCGCATTTGTTTGTGATGTAGCAAGGGTTAAAATTGGCGGTTGTGTAATTGTTGTTGTGTAAGTGGCAATACAACCATTTGCATCGGTTGTTGTGCAAGTATAAGTTCCAGGACAAAGATTTGTAATGTTTGGTGTCCCATCTCCAATAGGCGTTCCAGGTGTCCAATCGTAAGTATATGGAGGAGTTCCACCACTAGCAGTTATACTTGCAGTTCCGTCACA
>CAZJUY010000007.1:0-29697 GCA_964549315.1 uncultured Chitinophaga sp.
TTAATTGAATTGTATTGACCGTACATTAAGGACACATTGGTTTTACCAATATCCGTTGATGTTTTCTTTAACGCTTTACTGTAATCAATTTCAAAGTTTCCTGCTTTAACACTTGCATTATTTTTTAATGCTCCGTCAATGGCTTGTTGCAAACTAATACCGTTAGCTGTTTGTGCATTGCTGAATGCAGGAACTAATAGTAATAAAACAATTGCAGCAGCATTAACCGAAATGTTTGGTTTTGATTTACCGATTTTCTCAAAGAACCAATACAGTATAGGTAATACTAATAGCGTTAATAATGTAGCGGTTAATAAACCACCAATTACAACAGTTGCTAATGGTTTTTGAACTTCAGCACCTGATCCGTGCGAAAGTGCCATTGGTAAAAAGCCCAATGAGGCAACCAATGCTGTCATAATCACCGGACGCAAACGTACCGATGTTCCTTTCAGGATGATTTCTTTTATATCTGTCATACCTTCTGTTTTTAATCTATTAAACTCCGCTATCAAAACAATTCCATTTAATACAGCTACTCCAAACAAAGCAATAAAACCAACGCCTGCCGAAATACTAAATGGCATATCTCTTAACCAAAGCGCAAACACACCACCAATAGCTGAAAGCGGAATGGCTGTGAAAATGAGAATACTTTGTTTGAATGAATGGAATGTAAAAAATAAGAGCATAAAAATTAGAAGTAATGCTACGGGAACTGCGATAGATAAACGCTGACGAGCTTCTATCAAATTTTTAAATGTTCCACCATAAGTAGGATAATAACCTGCGCTAAATTTTACTTCCTTATCCACTTTGCTTTGCATTTCTTTTACAACCGTTTCAACATCCTTACCACGCACATTAAATCCAACTGTAATTCTTCGCTTGGCATCATCTCGTTGTATTTGATTGGGACTTATTTTCATTTCAACTTCAGCTAACTGCGAAACAGGAACCTGATTTCCATTAGGTGCAGTAACAAACAGATTTTTAATGTCTTCTAAGCCCTGTCTGTTTTCTTTCTCCAAACGGACAACCATATCAAATCGCTTTTCCCCTTCGTAAACAAAACCTGCAAAGTCACCGGCAAATCCGGCTTTGATTACTTGATTCACATCTTCAATATTTAATCCAAACTGAGCGATTTTATCTCTATCGAACTTTACTACAATTTGAGATTGACCTGTTACTTGTTCTACATAAACATCCTGCGCCCCTTCAATAGTGGATGCAATTTTACCGAGTTTGTTGGCATAATCGGTTAAAGTATTCAGGTCTTCGCCATACACTTTAATTACAACATCTTGTCTTGCACCTGTCATTAATTCATTAAAGCGCATTTGTATAGGCTGCTGAAATCCGAAAGTTACTCCCGGAATATCCTCCAAGGCTTCCGCCATTTTCTCTGCTAATTCATCTCTTGTTTCAGCACTTGTCCATTCCGATTTATCTTTTAAAATAATCATTAAGTCGCAAGCCTCAACAGGCATAGGGTCGGTAGGAATTTCACTTGATCCAACTTTTCCGATGACTTCTTTTACTTCAGGAAATTTTGCTTTTAATATTTTGGCGGCTCTTAATGCGGCTTCAATCGTTTGTGAAATAGAACTGCCTTGTAATACTCGTGTTTCAACAGCAAAGTCGCCCTCATCTAAAGTCGGAATAAACTCTCCGCCCATATTCATAAATACACCAATGCTTACAAAAGACATTACCACAGCAGTAATTAATACAGCCACTTTTCGTTTTAATGCGAAATAAATCATCGGCTTATAAACTCTTTGAAAGAAATCCATAATGCGATCAGAGATATTTCTTTTCTGAACCGTGTTCTTGTTTAAGAATAATGCCGCTGCCATTGGCACATAGGTTAAAGAAAGAATAAATGCACCGAGAATGGCAAAGGAAACCGTTTGTGCCATTGGCTTAAACATTTTACCTTCAACACCAACCAGAGCAAGAATTGGCAAATAAACTATTAAAATAATAATCTCACCAAATGCTGCCGAACTTCTTATTTTAGATGCCGACTCGTAAACTTCAAGGTTCATTTCATCTTGGCTTAATCTTCTGCCACCAAATTTTTGTAAAAGTGTTCTGCCTGTTAAATGATGAAGTGTAGCTTCCACAATAATTACAGCACCATCTACAATCAATCCGAAATCAATTGCACCCAAGCTCATTAAATTACCGGATACACCAAACAGATTCATTAAAGCAATAGCAAACAACATGGCCAAAGGAATAACCGATGCTACAATTAATCCTGCCCTGAAATTTCCGAGCAACAATACCAACACGAAAATTACTATCAACGCTCCTTCTGCAAGGTTCTTAGTTACTGTACCTATAGCGTTGTTTACTAATTTAGTTCTGTCAAGGAATGGCTCAATAACAACTCCTTCGGGTAGATTTTTTTCAATTTGTGTAATGCGCTCTTTTACGTTTGAAATTACTTCCGATGAATTTGCGCCTTTCAGCATCATTACAATTGCACCTACCACTTCACCTTCATCATTGCGTGTCATAGCACCATAGCGTGTGGCGTGACCGAAATCAACACTCGCAACATTGCGGATCAATACCGGAATGCCATTCGGATTTACTTTTACAACAATTTTTTCGATATCTTCTTTTGTGCCAATTAAACCTTCGCTTCTGATAAAGTAAGCGTTCGGTTTTTTATCAATATACGCACCGCCTGTATTTTGATTGTTTTTTTGCAAAGCCGTAAACACATCATTAATGCTAATGTTCATGCTACGGAGCTTATCTGGGTTCAAAGCGATTTCGTATTGTTTTAAATAACCACCAAAGCTGCTTACATCCGCAACTCCTTCTGTTCCTAATAACTGTCTGCGAACGATCCAATCCTGAATGGTTCGCAATTCCATTGGTGAGTATTTTTTCTCATAACCTTTTTTGGTATGAATAACGTATTGGTATATTTCTCCCAAGCCCGTTGTAACAGGAGCTAATTCAGGAATACCAACGCCTTGCGGTATAATAGTTTTGGCTTCGTTTAAGCGTTCGTTAACCTGCTGACGAGCCCAATAGACATCGATCTCATCTTTAAAAACGATGGTTACAACCGATAATCCAAAGCGGGAAAACGAACGTACTTCTTCAATTCCCGGAATGTTTGCCATTGTTTGTTCTACCGGAAAGGTTACCAAGCGTTCAATATCTTCTGCTGCCAACGATGGTGAAACAGTTATTACCTGTACCTGATTGTTGGTGATGTCAGGCACGGCATCAATAGGCAGCTTCGTTAACGAGTAACCGCCCCAAATGATAAGCGCAAGTGTGAACAAGCCTATTATCATTTTGTTTTTTATAGAAAAGTGTATGACCTTATCTAACATAGTTCATAATTGATTATATAAACAACAGCAAAGACTGTGTTTAATGGATTAATAAAAAATGGATTGATCGGAAATTATCCGATGAAGATCAGTAGTGAAAAACTACTTTAGAATTAAGAAATTTTGGGAGGTTGCCAAATATTACAAATATCAAGGCTTTCGATGCGGTCGTTGTGAGCCGAAAAACCTGTATTTTTTATGTGGTAATAAATATAATCGGCATTAAGGATAGAAGGGACAAAACCGATAACGGAGGAATGAATGTTCAGGCAACAGCCACCGCAATGTTTAAATGGCAATTGGCAGTCGTTATCCTCATCACTATGTTTTTTTGAATGAGTATCGTTTTCGTGATGATCCGAATAATGCTTGTGCAAATAATCAAAAAAATCTTTGGTGTCTTTATGCTCGTGTGAATGATGAAAGTAATGGGTAAACAGCCTCGGCATCTTAATCAACTCTTCCGCAAAGGCATTGTTGGTTATGATTTGTAATAAAAGGAATATGGCCAATATCTTTTTCAACTACACAAATGTACTAATTTTCAATATAAGTTATAAATAATTGATTTACAGGGTATTGTTAAGAGTTTTGCTATTTTTTGTACTCCTTCGTTTCTTGCAACTTTATTTCTACTTTTAATATAACTAAAGCCTCAAGACTGAGTGTCAATAAATAATCCTCTCTTAGGTTGTCCCTAAAGTTTAAAATGTATTTTATTATCTCTTCTTTATTTAGCAAACCGATAAGTGTGTTTTCAAATTTGACTTAGTTACCGTTTGGGCTGTACTTGGATAATTAATTATATCAGCTACCAAATCCTCGCCCCAATATCCTTTTGTCATTTTGTTATGACATTGTTCTTTACACTCTCTAATAAAATTATCAGCTAAGGTAACATTGTTAGCATACATTTTGGCACAGCTTCCAATGAGACCGCCTTTCTCGATTATACGATCCAAAAGCTCCAACGCATATTCTGATTTTTCCATTTTTTTAGTATCAAATTTACAAAAACACGGTTATATCTAACCGCGCAAAAATGTTAAATATGCGCACTTTTGATATGTGGCGGAATTAGACAAAGAAAAAATACTGAAACAAATAGGAATGAGAATCAAAAAGCTTCGTACCCAGCAAAAAATTTCTCGTTACCAATTAGCTTTCGAAGCTAAAACGTCCGAAAAACATATTCGTCAAATAGAGAATGCCGAAATAAACACAAGTATTTTCAAGTTATTTCAGATTGCGGACGCCCTTGGAGTAAGGCCTGAAGAGATAATCATATCAGGAAAGAAAAACTAAAATTATTCTTACATAAAAGTTAGTTTTGCGATCTGATTTTTATATAAAACCGAAAGATTCCCCTCTCTATCCACCCATTCGGGCATTGCAAATAACTTTTCTTTAATGCCAGGCAATTTAACCGATTTTATTCTGCCGGATTTTACAACCGCACGCAAATAAACCGAGAGCGTTCCTTTAGGATCGTTATAAAACTGGTACTGTTTATCCAGTTTTAAAAGGTGATCGTGAATTTCACGGCTTGTAAGCGGTTTGTTTTCCAAGGTAAGCAGGAACACAAATTTTGTGGAGTACGGCCAATCCTGTTTAAAATCTTCGACTTTAAGCTCCCGTTCCGTTTTTTCAGGCTTGCTTTCCTGTTTAGGTTGGGCTTTCAGGCTGTCCACCTGATCCTGAAGCTCCGTAACCTCTTGACGCAGTTCAAAAATGTGTTTGATGAAATCCTCAACTTCCCATCCTTCAAACTCCTGACGGTCTTCCTGCTGCTTAAACAAGCGATATCTGCGCTTCCAATCGGATTTTTTTGATGAATTTTCAGTCATCTATAATTTAATTATATAATATTTATATTATTTCTAATAAATTAAAATATTAATTAGATATTTTTTCTATATCAAATCTACAATTTTTCTACAAGTAAACTAATACTCGAACTCAAAAAAGTTTTAGACCTCATTATCAACAAGATACACTTTTTTGAAAACTATTTTACGCACATTATTTTTGAGATATGCAGAATAATTATACTTTTGATTTCGGAAAACGATTTTAAGAAAGAGATGGTAACTGAACAAAAAATAAATCCAAAAATGCTGATGCTTGCACGTGAGGCTCGTGGTTTAACACAAATGGAACTGGCTGATCTTGCAGGAATTAATCGTTCCAATATCAGTCGGTTTGAGCAGGATGAAATGGGCTTTAGTGATGATGTGCTGATAAAGCTGATCGAAGCCTTAAAGTTTCCTGAACACTTTTTTATGCAAAATGAGGAGATACTTCCTCCTGCATTATATCGAAGACGTGATAAAGTACCCGCAAAGGTTTTATCATACATAGATGCGAACCTTAATATTTATCGCCTGAACATGCAACGCCTGTTTGAAGCCATGAAATTGGAGCCAAAAGAAATTCCGTTGTTACCTGTTTCGGAAAACGGAACTCCGGCAAACATTGCACAAAAACTTCGTAAAGTATTGAACATGCCAAAGGGCGAAGTAGCAAATGTGATTGACCTTTTGGAAGCAAATGGCATCATGACGCTTGCTGTTGATTTTAAAACGGATCGTGTGGATAGCCGAAGCATTTTGATTTCAAATAAGTATCCGGTGATCTTTTATAACAAAGCTTTATTAGGTGATCGCTTGCGCTTTACACTTGCACACGAATTAGGACATATTGTAATGCATACACGACAAGCATTACTCTCAACAGAAGAAGTTGGACATGAAGCGAACTTGTTTGCTGCTGAGTTTCTGATGCCTGAAAAGGAAATACAAGCGGATTTTAATGAAACCATTAACCTGGACTTGCTCGCACGTTTAAAAAAGAAATGGAAAGTATCCATGCAAGCCATTCTTTACCGGGCGAATGATTTAAATATGCTAACCGATAATCAAAAGCGTTATATCATTGGGCAATTCAATGCCTTAAAGATAAGAAGAAGAGAACCAGTTGAACTGGACATTGCGATTGAAAGAGGAAGTGCTGTACGTGATTTGATTACACGTTACAGAACCAAACAAAAAATGAGTGTAAAAGAAATGGCCGATTTCTTTTTCCTCGAGCAAGAGGAGTTTTTAAGTCGGTATAATTAATTAGTAACAAAAAAATAATAGAGATATGAGTAGAGCAGAAATCAAACCGTTTACAAAAAAAGAGTTGGCTAATCTTTATGAAATAACCCCACATTGTTTTACCACGATGTTGGCTCCGTTTGCAGATAACGTTGGTAAGAAAAATGGAAGATACTATACCGTTAAGCAAGTAGAAAAAATCTTTTCTCACTTGGGTTATCCGAATAGTTATTTGAAGGATGAGTTGGCAATTGTAAAGTAAGATGTTACCTAAAGTTCCAACAGAAGTCAATCCATTTGTGGAGAAAGTGCTTGATAAGATCAATGCAGAGTTCGATCCTGAATTTATCCCCGTCATTCCTGAACTTTATGCAAAACCAGAAAATTGTTTTGCAAACGTTGATGAAAAAGTAAAACGTGACGGAGGAAAAGTTCACTACGGATGGGCGATCTTTCAATCGAGCATTATCTGTGAAGCAGAGCGACACGCTGTATGGGAAAACGATAACGAAGAGTTAATCGACATTACTCCGAGAGAATTCGGATTTGAAAACATAATGTTCGTTTCAGATAATAATTTAGTGTACCGAGGACAACTCATTGATAATGCAAGAATCAATATCACAAATAACAAACTCGTTGATGACTATATTAAACTATGCGAAACATTAGAATTCTTTTACACTTATGGGACACGACTGAACGATGATATGCTGAATGTTCCTGAACCTGCATTAACACTAACCTTTCAATATCAAAATTTGAAAAACATGTTTCAGGCTTATTTATATCAAGGAGGAACAGAACAAACACCATGCTTGTGCGGTAGCGAAATGAAGTATAAAAAATGTCACGGACGTAATTTGCGAGTTAATTTTCAAAACGATCTTCTAAAAGTAAGCAAGGTGCTTAAAGAAAGACCGCTTGCGTAAAAATATTTATTAAGACAAACTAAGACATTGCCGGACATTCTCCGGCTTTTTTGTTTCCCATTCAAAGCACTTGATGGACATAGCTTCCCGATGTTTAACAATAAATCAAATTACATCAAGTTACGTGCGATTTTTAAAAATTTCACGATTTACATCAAACAATTTTCAATAACATTTAATTGAATTCAGTTAAGGGTAATAACCGGAAAGTGCCCTTTTGAGTTGTCGCAACTTTGTTCTCGTAATCACTAAACGAGTAACAAATAAAAACAATTCATATGAGCGCAATTAGAAAAACCCAAAAGAAAAAAGAAGCAAAAGTAATCCAGTTAAAACTAATCAAAGGAGGCCGCACTCCTGATCTTGATAAACTGGTTCATGGATTATGGACTTTAGCTTACAGTTCATTATGGAATAACAGAGAATTTTCCATAAACGAAACAGAACAATTAAAAGATTTGCTTTCAGAGCATTTTGAAAACAACAAAAATTGTAAACGCAATTTCAAAGACCTTGTTGAACGCATCTGTTTAGCCAAGCGTTTTGTAGCTCGCAAAAGAGGAAGATACATTTCCAAACCAATCAACTGGTTAAACATCAATTACAAAAATGGTTTATCTGGCACAGCGTCTTGGTTGGAAGAAGTAAAAGAACAACGCAAGGCAGTTCCACATTACAACGAGGGAATTACCACGCTTGCGAACGGCATCCTGAAATACATGGAGTCGCCAAACATTATGGTATTCCTGCGATATCGTAAAATGCTTTTAGAGCAAAAGCAATTTGACCTTTTGCAAATTTTCCAAATCACCATTATAAACCTTCAATACATCCTTTAATCATGAGCGAGCAAACTAAAGAAATAAAAGAAAGAACATTCATTCTGAAAACCTACACACGCAAAGAACTGCGGGAGATATACGGTGTGCCTCCAAAAACATTCCAACGATGGTTAGAGCCATTCAATGAAACATGGGGCATGAAAAACAAACGCTACTTAACCATTGAGCAAGTGCGAAAAATTGTAGAACAGTTCGGAATTCCCGGAGAATTGAAAGCCAAATAAATCCATTTGAACGCATAAGAATGCAGATGTTGGACAACCGCTTACCAAAGCGGAAAGTGAGTCAGACCACCGCTGCAACTTTGTATCCACAAACAGTAAGAACCAAAAAAGAAAGGAGACAAAATGAAAGAAGCTCAAACAAGCAGCGACAGCACAAGCAACATGTTTCTCACCGGAACCATTTTGCTTGCCAACCTGGACTATTCGGGGCTTGCCGATTATGCCTTAAAAGCACTTGTGGGCGGAGTGATTTGGATGGCATTTAAAGTAACAGGCGATTATATCAGCGAACGATTAAAAAAGAAGTAATGGAGACTTGGAAAAAAATAGCAGTAGGAACAGTTGTAGGCGGAGTATTGATTGGCGGAACGGTGTATGTGGTGCGCCTGAACAAAATGAATGCTGAGTTGGAAACTGTGCCGATGGCAAAAATACACAAGCTTGATCTTTCAGGATTAACCATACGAGTTGATGTGCAGTTGAAAAATCCAACACGCACTCCTTTTAAAATCAAGTTTCCTTTTGTCAAGCTCGTGTACAAAGGCACAACAGTCGGTTCTTCTCAGGTTGTTGACAAAGACATTAGCATTCCTTCTTTCGGTGAAGCAGTAGTTGAACAAATGATGATCCGAGTTCCGTTGATGAATATTTTTTCTCTGTCAGGAAGTTTGCTCCGAGCAATACAAAACAAAGAGCCGGTGAAGATCGATGTAAAGACACTCACCACAATTGATTTGGGATGGAAAAAAGTTCCTTACACAAAATCGGATACACTAACACTTAGTCAACCAAAAGCATAATGGAAAGAAGAGAAACAGTAAAAGTAAAAAGCGGTGCGGAGTTCGACCATCTCTTTCCTAAAGCGATGCTGACCACCATCACTAAAAAAGAAGGTGCAACGGTTGCCGATACGATTCGCTTCATTCCGCAAGTGGTGAGAGAAACGCTCTTCCATACCGAGAAGATCGCAAAAGTGTTGAAACGAAAAACGGTGCATGAGACCTGTAAAGCAATATGGCAATTTGTTTATGACCACATCGCTTACAAAAAAGATGAAGACGGAAAGGAGCAAATAAGAAGTCCTGCAAGAGCATGGCACGACAGAGGAAACATTCAGGGAGTAGATTGTGACTGTTACACGGTGTTTATCAGCAGCATTCTGAGCAATTTAAAAATCAGACACATCCTGCGGATCACCAAATACAAAGAAGATCACTTTCAGCACATCTACCCGATAGTTCCTTTAAGCGATGGAAGCTACATCACCATCGATTGTGTAGTAAGACAATTTGATTACGAAGAACCATACAGTGAAAAAAAAGATACAAACATGGATTTAGAATATCTGAACGGAGTCAATGACTCCTCAAACAAAAACATTGATGCTGTTGACCTGATCGGAATATATGATGACCGTGAAGCAATGGCAGAACTCGGCAGACTCTTCAAACGCAAATCGGGCGGAGAGAAAAGCGGAGGCTTTAAACAAGTCTTCAAAAAAGGTGCAATCAAAGAAGCCTACAAAAAAGGCGGTATCAAAGCCATTGCAAAAATGGGCTTGCATATTACAAACCGATTAAACCCGGCAACGGTGCTTATCCGCAACGGAATTTTAATCGCCCTTAAAACAAACATGTTCAAAATTGCACAGCGACTTCGCTATGCATACCTCTCCAATGAAGAAGCACAAAAGCGAGGAATTGACATGGGAAAGTTTGAACGATTGAAAAAAGTAAAAGACAAACTACAAGGTATTTTTTACGGTGCAGGTGGAATCCCTGAAAATTTCCAAAAGGCAATCCTTACCGGAAGAGGAAACAGAGATAAGCAAGTAAGCGGTCTTGGTTACATAGCTGATGACATGAGTGGACTTGACAAATATTCTTCAACAGAAGAATTATTGGGAAGCGACATCTACCAAAGCGAAGAGTTGAGTCAGCTCAATGGATTAGGAGAACCTTATTCAGCAGCGGCATCGGTAACCGCAGCAACCACTATCCTCACAGCAATTGCAGGATTATTAAAAGGAATCGGAAACATCCTTCCTAAAAAAGACAAAGGTGCAAAAGACTTTGAAGAAGGCGGTGGCGAAGGTGGAGCAAGCGAATCAGGCGGTGGTGGAGAAAGCGGTGGCGATGCTTCTTCCTCTTCATCAAGCGAAAGTGGCGGATCTGCGGATATGAATTTCGATAGTGGAAGTTCTAACAGTAGCAGTAAACCGATGGTGATTAAAAAGAGCAACACTCCCTCACAAAATGAAGAGGCAGGAAGCGGTGGAGATTATTCAGGTGGAGGTGACAGTTCGGGAAGCGCAAACAAGTCTGCAAACAGAGAAACATCATCAGGCGGTGACGATCCAAAACCCGAAGGATTTTGGGACAAGAATAAAAAGTGGATCAAGCCTGTAGGAATCGGAGTTGGCGCATTAGGGCTGCTGTACGCAGGATACCGAATGGTCACCGGAGGAAAAAAACAAACAGCAAAACCTGCATTGTCCGGAATTCCAAAAAGCAAAAAGAAAAAGCGGAAAGGAGGTAAACGGACAACAGTAAAAAGTAAGAAGCATAAAAAAGAAGCAGTTGCATTGCTTTAAAAATAAAAAAGTAAAAACAAAAAAACATGAAGAAGAAAAATTCATACGAGAAAAAAGCGCAGAAAAAGCAACTCCTTGACGGAGTAGCTGCGGAGCATGCCAAAGGCGATATCAAAAAGTCGGCACTTGAAACAGGCCGTGACATTTTGGTTGGTGCAATTGGCGGTGGCTTGGCAGGTGCGGTACTCGGACGTTCTTCCTTCTTGGTGGGAATTGCAGTAACAGGTGTTGGACATTACATGGGCAGTAATGGAGCAGCAGCTTTCGGTGTAGGCATGATGGCTTCGGGCGGTTATCAGGCAGTAGCCGGGGCAATGAACGGAACAGAGAAAGAAGGTTTTGAAGGCGTGAAAGAACGCATGGCCGCTTTCAAAGAAGAGTTCAAACGAAAACTGTTCCTTGACAAAATCATCAAGAGCAAAAAGAAAGAGGACGAGAAATCCGAGGAAGGCACAAACGGTATGGGCGAAGTACAATACTTCACTTATCCCAACGGCAAAGAACTGGAAGGCGCAGCCAATCACTTGAATGTGTTAGACCGCATTGAAAAACAAGTGGAAGAGTCAGCCAAAAAATTTGAAGCCAAACAATCTGTTTCAGGTGGATTGCAAGGTGAAATGGGAATGATGGACGTTAGCGACCAGAATTTCTAAACCTGAAAAAACTCATCATCAAAAAAAGTAAATAATTAATAACCATAAAAAACGAAACATTATGTTAGGCGTATTAGACGGAGTAGAAGAATACAACAACGCAGGAGCTTTATTAGGCTTGGATGCAGTTGATAACGAAGAGTTGCTTGGCGCATTAAGACGTATGAATCCAATTCAGCGCATGCGTACTATCAACAAACTGGCAAGCGGTGTTCCTGCAAGCAAAGGATCACGTGCCGAAATGGAAAAACATTTTAATGAGTTACCACAACACATTAAAGATGGTTTAATGAAAGGTGAATTGCGTTTGGCGGATACTGTGATTTACAGCATCAAAGCGGTGAACTCCAAAACCATCAAGATGTTTGAAACACAGGACGACAAAGAAGTTGGTCTGCGTAACATCAGCAATGCCAAATTGCCAAAGAACCAAGCCATGCTTGTAAGCGGAATCTTTTTGCTTGCCGGAATTCCAACCGAAGTAAACAAAGACAAAATCATTGGAGCGAAATTCGAGGGCATTGAAGATTTCGCTGCTTTATCAAACGGAGAATTCTCTTTGAAAAGCAACAAGAAGATCATCATGCCGGAAACTGTGAACACCATTTTTAAAACCAAAACAATGAACACCGTTCCTGTTGGGTATTACAAACTGGCAAACCCACGTATGATCCACGATGATATCCTGATCGAAGCAACTATCGACTTGGGTTCAATGGAGGGCTTAGACCCTAAGACCCATGTGTACGTTGGATTGCATGGCACTATCACTACTCCATAACAGGGGTTCTGAGTCCGAAGTTACGCAGCCACATGTGCTGCGTAACTCGGAGGACTCAGGTGATGTCAGCGACACAAGCGATTATTAAAAACAGTAAAAACAAAAAGAGATGTTAAAACCAGTAAAGAAACGCTTTGACCTTCCGATTACGGAAGCAAACAAGACAGTCAACAAAACATTTGAGTTGGATAAAAACATCAAAGCGGTGAAAGGTGTGTTGGTGACTTCTGATAAAGATGATCTGCTCTATTACAGGGGAACTCAAAAAATCGAAATCAATAAAGAAGAGTTCTTTCCTGAAAATTACGAAAGCAAATTGTTGATGTCAGGAATCAATGTGTCACCAAAACAACGCTACTATGATTTGGGAAATGTAAATCCGGGAAATGGTTTGGTGAAACTCACATTTACCGATACGGATGATTTGAGAACTCCTTTTGTGGCTTACCGAGTGTCTTTATACCTGGACTGTGAAATGGAGGACGAGTTATGATCAGAGAGCAAGTAATAGTAACACAAGTTAAGATTACCAAAGCCGGACAGGTGAAACATTTTCAGGTCAGGCTTCCGAAAAATGCCAAGCGCATCATCGGAATAGAAGTTGGCGGTCGCTTAACCAAAGTGCCAAAAACAGACGGAACAGGAATCGAAGTAACACCCAAAGAAGCAGAAGCAATAAAACAACCATAACATGCGAGCAGAAATTTTAAAATCCCTGATACCCTTTAAGTGTAACAAACTCATCGGTGAATTAAAGCTGCAAAGTTGCGAGCAGGCAAATATCTTCTATGCTACACACATCCAGTCGGATGAAAATATAGGTGCAGGAGATTTTTCACAGAACCGTAACTGGCGAGCAAGCTTATTCTCTCATCAAACTAAAACCGAAGAGGACATTGTGATCGTTGACGGAGACAGTACCATCATTCAGGGGATTTATAAAGACCGATTAGGTGAACAAAGCAAAGCAGATTATGAGTATGTGGTGAATGTTTACGTGTGGGTGGAAATTGAAGAAGAAGGAGGCAAATCATGAACATAGCATTAGCATTGGAATACATCCCACGCAGAATGGATGAACTTGGATACGGAAAGAATTATTACATCCGTTTTCGCCACTTGGTATTACAACCAAACGAGCATGTGGATATTGAAGCCTACAATCAGTTCTACATTATGGTGGATGAGCCGGTGAACATCAACATCACTTCTGAATTTGGGTTCTTTGATTTAAGTGTAGACAGAACCAACGAGCAGTTGTACGAGCATCAGGGATACATCAGCATTCAGAACTACTCGGCATCAGTCAATCACGTTCGCTTTATTCAGGTAATACCAAAACACATCGCATTAAAACAATTGAAAAATGGCAAAGATAATTGAAGCATATAACCCGCAAAAAATAGAGATTATCAAGCGCATGCTTGAGAAACAATCATCCAAAGGAAGTCCCTTGGCTTACGAAATATTCGTGGACAATTTTAAAGTGGTGATGAAAACAACCGATATGTTGGAATTCGACAGCTACGAAGATGTGATGACCAATGAAACAAAGTTTATTCGCATCAATGTTTACAATTCACCATCGGAAACAATCAGCCATACAAAGTATGTGTTTGAAGTTGAAGAGAAAAAACCGGAGGTAAACAGAAGCTTGGGAGAAGTAACCGATATCAATACCAAAATAAAAGAATCGATTGCTGTGGAGCGTGAACGTTGGGACAGAGATCAGTTGATAAAAGAGTTGGATCGCACCAAACTGGAATTACAGGAAGCTGAAGAATACATTGATGAATTATCCGGTCAATTGGAAAAAGCAAAGCTTAAACCCAATCATTTTGGAAAACTGGATTTAGGTTCTTTAGCAGGCTCTGCAATTGAAGGTGTAATGCGAAGGAATCCACAATGGCTAACAAAAGTTCCCGGATTGGAAGGTTTAGCGGGTGTTATTGTTGATGAAAATACCAATGGTAAACGCATCGATAGTACGACTGAAGAAACCGAAGTGACGCTATCTAAAAAAACAGATGCGCCAAGTTTGACCGATGAAGAAAAAAGTTATTTGGAGTTTGGAAAACAGGTGGCTGAGAATTTTGAAGATGAAGAGATTACTCTCCTTGCAAAAATAATCAACCAACTCGGCAAAGACACTTCACAACTCAAAACCGTTGCTGAACTGTTGAACGTTCCGATGTAACAATCATTAATTAATCCTGACAATTTTCAAATGGCTACCTGCTAAAAGTGGTTGGCTAAGAGAAAAACTGTCTCAAAACAAAAGCAAATGTCAAAATTCTCATACACAATCACCATCGAGGCTCCTACAGAACAGGAAGCCGATAAGAAAATGAAAGCATTAACGGTGCTTGCTTCCAAACTAAAAACAAATGAAGTGGAGAAGCTCGCACATATTGTAAAAAACGATCCAGTAAAAACAGCAATGGCAAAAGCATACCTAGGTCTGTAAAAAAATGGAAACCGCTGTAACTACATATCAATCCAAACCATTACCTGTTCAGGCTGTGCAGCCCACACAGCAGGATAAGGAAACATGGACGCTAAAGGAAAAAATACTTTTCAGTTTGCTTGGTGTGGTAGTAGTTGGAGGCACAATCTATATCGGCAGAAAAATCATTCTCAATAAAATAGCCAATAAAGAAGAGAACAAGAGTTTCGAAGACGGCACATCTGCCACTTCAGCTAAACAAATAAAAATGGCATTTGAGAATGATGGATGGCCGGGAACAGACACAGAGGCATTGCGTGATACCCTTCGTGAAATACCAAGCAAGGAGGAGTTCGCTAAAGTCGTAAAGTCTTATCAGAAGCTTTATAACGGTAACCTGATTAAAGATATGAGTGATGAATTGCAAACCACCGAATACAACGAGATGCTTCAAATCCTCGCTGCCAAGCCTGAAAAGAAAGGACAAGCACCAAGTCCTGTTGCGTACACGGCATGGGCGAAACGAATGAAAGCAGCCTTTGATAAAGAGTACGGATTCTTTGGAGGCACAGATGCAGAAGCCATCATAGCGGTATTTAATGAAATACCAACGCAGACAGCCTTTGTAAAAGTGGCTTTAGAATACAAACGATTGTACGGAACGAATATGCTTGAGGATATGAAAAGTGAGAGTGAATTCGGACAGTACGATGAATGGATGAAAATCATTACAGCAAAACGAAAATAAAATGGAGCAGACAATAACACAACAAGAACAAACATCAGGAAAGGGAAAGAAGATTTTGCTGATTAGTTTGGGTATAGCAGCCACAGGCACATTGGGATACTTTGGTTACCAATGGTGGCGGTCAGCGACCGTGGCAAAAAAGGAAAGCAATGCAGATGAAATGACTGATGTTGACTTCACACCCCCGCCTAAGCAAAATTTCTCTCTTCCCTCTGCTCCTAAACGAAACGATGATTTTCCATTAAAGAAAGGCAGCAAAGGAGCGAGAGTAAAACAGGTGCAGGAAGTATTGCTTACCAAGTTAGGAAAAGATGCACTCGGCAAAGCCGGAGCGGATGGAGATTTTGGAAGTAAAACAGAAGCGGCTCTTATCAAAGCAGGATATCCAAGTACGATTGATGAAAGCACTTTCAATGTCATGACACAGGGTGAATCCTTGGATGCTTCCGCAAGTGCAAAAGAACTCTACTCTGCTGCGATCATCAAAAACTTCACGGGTGCAATTAAAGCCCTGCAAAAATTAAAATCAAAAGACGATTACACCACAGTCTCTGATGATTTTAAAACCAACTACCGCATCGGTGGGGTTCGCCAAACGCTTGTCAACGGAATGCTTAACAGCTTTACCGATGAGAAACAAAAGCAAGCGATCCGTTTACAGTTCACCCGCATGGGGTTGAATTACGATGGGAAGAAATGGTCGCTGTCCGGTATTGAGAGCTCCAGTATCATCACCAAACAAGCAACACTTGTTTGGGTGCATCCAAAGAAAGCAATTAAAGTTCCTGCCAATATGGTGCTTGGAAAAGAGATCGCACAAAAAGGAAATCACACACTATTTGAAAACAACGGAAAACACTTTTTAGTGGAAACCAAAACAATCAACTACTTATGAATTTAAGAAACATAAAATACATCGTGGTGCATTGCACAGCAACGCCCACAACAACCACCCTTGAGTCTATCAAACGTTACTGGAAAGTACAGCGTGGATGGGGTGACACACCCGGCTATCATTACTTTATCAAACGTGATGGAACAATCGTTCAGTTGCTTGATGAAAAGAAGAACAGCTACGGAGTTTACAAGCATAATTCCGAATGTATCAGCATCGCTTATGTTGGTGGTATTGATAAAGACGGAAAGCCTGTGGATAACCGCAGCGATGCACAAAAGCATGCCATGTTCGATATCATCGTTCGCTTAACCGAAAAATATCCAAAAGCAGAAGTGCTTGGACACAGAGATTTTCCGGGAGTGAAAAAAGCATGTCCATGCTTTGATGTGAAAGAGTGGCTGAAGAATTACGAACCAGATTTTAATTCCGCAGCATAATGGTATTACAGAAGTTAAGAGCGATACTAAAGCACAAAGGGTATAAACTCTATACACGCCCGTATGAGTTGAATATTGTTGGCTTGCGTTCAGCCAGTACAATTCCGAATCGCTTTGATGACGAGATTCATGTGTTCTATAAGGTTAGCCCAATCAAATGGAACTATCACGTTTACAAAGCCACCACAGATCCGGGAACGTTTTGGTTACGCAATCCGATGCAGCCACAGGGAACAGCCATACTCGGACAGGGACAATACGAGCATGCTTACGAGATGGGCTTGCACCGTGGACAATACCTGGCTTTAGTACAGCGAAAACCTGTAACCATTATTAGGGATTATGACCGTGATGCCACGCTTGATTTTTACAACGGAAAGAAAACAAAGGGCTTGTATGGGATCAATATCCACAGAGCCAACAGAATTGGAACAACAAAAACCGTTGATAAAAATTCGGCAGGCTGTCAGGTCTTTGAAAATGCAACAGCCTTTCAGGAATTCCTGCGCTTATGTGAACGCCACCGAAGTATGTACGGCAATAAATTCACTTACACTTTGATTGATTTCAGAGCGGTAAAAAGAGAAACCTACAGGCGAATCGCAGTCGGAGCAGGAATTATAGGTCTGCTTGCAGTAGGGTTCATCGCTCTCAGCGGAGGCGATAAACTCAAAAACATCGCTGAACAAATCAGCGAAACATTTAATCATCTATTTAAAAAACAAGAACAGCAACTATGAAGATTAAAGACATCCTACATCAGCTTTTAAAAGACAAAGACAGCAATTTTTCATTAAGAGAAGTGATTACACTGATCTACGTGCTTATGTCCATTATCAGTTGGGTATCGCAGCAGTTCTTTGGAATGGAGGTTCCTGAATATATGTTCTACGCATTCATCAGTATGATCGGTGCAGGAACATTCGGTTACTCCCTTGAGAAAAAGTCAAAAACAATCAATTAAAAACCATTATTAAAACGAAAGATCATGAAACGAGTTCCATTAGTTATTTTATTTACAGCACTCATCACAGGATTGTTCCTAACACTCAGCACCTGCAATACCGGAGAAAAAGTGAAGCCCGATAAAACCGAGATCATCAAAGCCGAAGTAAAAGCGGATGGCATTGACAACACCTACAACAAAGCTCTTGAGAAACTGCAAACGCACAGCGACAGTTTGCAAAAAGAACTGTCTGCAACACAAAACAAGTTGAAGGTAACCAAGTTTAAACTGAACCAGTCACAAGTTGCACTTGTAGCATTAGCCGAAAAGAAAAGTGACACGTTGAGCATTGAGCAATTACTGAACGATTGTGATTCATTAAAACAGCAAACGCTTGCTTATGTGGCTTGGGTGGATAGCACTCAATCCATTTACGAAAGTAATATCTCGCAACTGGAAAACATGGTCGCCATCAAAGATTCACAAGTGGTTATTTGTAGAGCTTCCTACTCACAAATCAAAGGGCTGCTTGATGAGAATTTGGAAAGGGAACGAAAACTCTCCGATGATTTAAACACAGCCTACAAATCACAACGCAGGAAAGTGTTGCAAAATAAACTGCTTGCCGGGGGCATGCTCATACTATCAGGAATCGCCACCACACTTTACATCAACGCTAATAAATAATGAGAGAAAAAACAATCGTATCAACCGTTACGCTCGCTGCATCACTTATCAGCTACTTCTACGCCAAAGAAACACAAAAGGACACCATTCCCTTTGTTATGATTGGCGGGTTCATGGGGGCTGTAATCGGTGAAGTGATTGTAGGAGCAATTAAAAGTAGTAAAAACAACCAAGACAAAAAGGAGGATTAAATGGCAACAGAAATCATCAACAATGGCGCAAGCCTTAAAATCGTCACAGACGGTTCACCACGTTTCATTTTGAAACATCAAATCAAAGAAGTGGAAGTGGTAAGAGATACCATAATCAAAATCGACATCGGTCAGGGAGCATTGTACAATGTGTTCGTAGATCAAACAGAAGTAACTGTTCCTGCTTCAACTGATGTAAATGATTTGAGAGATAAGATCATGGAGATGCTGCAAAGTCCGGCAGTGGTTGGTTTGGCAACAGAAGCTAAACAAACAGAGGGCAATGCGGAGATCGTGAATTTAAAAAACTCGGTAGCGCAATTATCCGAAAAAGTAACAAGCATGAACGATAAAATCTTCTACGAACCAAAACTGGTAGATGAGACAAACTCGAATGTAGTTTACAAGGGATTTGCAAATCCGGGAGCAAAAACAGATGAACCTGTGTGGGCAATTTTAAAGGTAACCAACAACAAAGGAGTTCTTTCTTACCACTGGGCGGGCGGTAATAAAAACTTCGATAAGATTTGGGATAACCGTAAAGCACTTGTTTACAGCTAAAATGAAAAAAGAGATCATCTATCTCGACCTATTCAGTGGGACTGGAGGCTTTGCAAAAGGCCTCCAGTCCTCTGGATTTGTCTTTGCCAAACATTACTACTCGGAAGTAGATAAATACTCTGTTGCTAATTATCAATACAATTTCAGACATGCGAAAAACCTCGGTGACATCACAAAAATTAAAGGCAAACAAATCGAACGTCCCAACATCATCACGTTTGGTTCACCCTGCCAAGATATTTCCATTGCTGGAAAATTCAAAGGGCTCAAAGGAAAAAGAAGCAGCCTCTTTTTTGAAGCTGTTAGAATCATCCGTGAGTGCAGACCCGATGTTTTTATCTTTGAAAACGTCAAAGGGCTTTTCTCCAGTAACGAGGGCAAAGACTTTGAGGTGGTACTTCAAACGCTTGCCGACATTGGGCTTTATGAATGCCAATGGCAACTGCTTAATACTTGCTGGTTTTTACCCCAAAACAGAGAGCGGATATACCTTGTCGGATGTCTTAGAGGAAAATCCACACCACAGATATTTCCTTTCGGAGAAAGCTATCAAGGGAATCATGCGCTCAATAAAAAAGAATCTCAAAGGAAAAGTTTAAGTCCTACTATTGATACAAAGGTTGGAGAATCATCCCATCGTAGTCCATATATTCTTCATTGGAAGAACTCAACAGATAAATGGGTAAAAGAGCGAATGGATAAAAGCCCTGCTCTTAAAGCACAAACTGATTTAGTACGTCAACCTTTAGTAGTGAGTAGTGCCGCATACAGAACCCGAAATTACAAAGGACAATCCGGGAAGATAGAAGTTCGCAAAGACAAGATCGCAAACCAACTCACCACAGCACAAAAGGACAGTATGGTTTTGTTTCATGTTCCTGAAGCAACACGCAAGGGATATGCAACAGCAACTGAAGGTGACAGTATTAATCTTTCATTTTTAGAAGCGAACAGAAGAAGAGGAAGAGTTGGAAAAGGAATAGCGAACACTATTGATACAGGCGTTCAACAGTACACTATTAAACAAGGAAGCCTCAGAAGATTAACTCCAATTGAATGTGAGCGGTTGCAGGGCTTTCCTGATAACTGGACAAGATTTGGCTTGTTTGACGGAAAAGCAAAAGAAATTTCTGATGCACAACGCTACAAGATGCTTGGAAATGCAGTAAGTGTTCCCGTTGTAGAAGCGATTGGCATGCGACTACTCGGACGTACAGTAAAACAAGTCGTACTTGAAAACAATGAACAAATCAAACTACTCACCATTGAACTGGAACTTGAATTAATGAATTTAAAATACGCTGCCTAAATGAAAACACCAATTACATACTACGGAGGAAAACAAACCATGCTGAAGCATCTATTGAACTTAATACCAGCTCACCGTATTTACTGTGAACCATTCTTTGGTGGGGGAGCATTGTTTTTTGCAAAACCAAAATCAGAAGTTGAAGTTATCAATGATAAGAATGGTGAAGTCATTAATTTTTTCAAGGTCATTAAATCCAAGTTTCCTGAATTGCAAAAGGAAATACAATCTACACTTCACAGCAGAGAGCTCTACAAAAAAGCGATGGTCGTGTATGAACACCCCGATCTGTTTCCGGATGTAAAACGTGCTTGGGCATTATGGACGCTCACTAATCAGGGATTCGCAGGAATGATAGGTTCTTGGGGATTCGGGAAAACAAACTCAAAAGAAAAATCACTTGCCAATAAGCGGGAAGATTTTACTGCGGCATATGCACAGCGTTTGAAAATGGTGCAGATCGAGAATAATGATGCGCTTAAAGTAATTGAGCGATGCGATGACAAGGATGCTTTCATTTATGCCGATCCTCCTTATATCGGTTCGGATATGGGACATTATAAAGGCTATTCCGAAGATGATTATAAAGACCTCTTAAATGCGTTATCGAAGGTAAAGGGAAAATTCTTGTTGAGTAGTTATCCTTCTACGATACTGAGCCAGTACATTAAAAAGTTCAAGTGGCGAACGAGAAAGGTAGAGAAGTCGGTAGCAGTAACAAAGCACACAGACAAAAAGAAAACGGAAATGCTTGTTTTTAATTACGATCCTGAGAAAATCAAACCTATGAAGCAACATCCGAAAATCAAAAGTATATCCATGAAAGAAATTGAATCCAAACTCAAACGACTAAAATTCGCAGCATAATGAAAGCAAAGAAAATAACAACAGATAATTATTTTGAAACCATTGAGGAGATCGGTTTTGAAAACCTACCTCAAGTATTACAGGAATCACACATGGTCATTCTTTCCAAAACAGAAGAAGGAGAAGATTGGGAAAGATATAAAAGTGAGCCTGATTTAAAACGAATGGTAAATCTTGCTTTCAAAAAACTGGAAGAGTTTATAAAGTCAGATAAAGAAGAGGAAAAACCTGTCAATGGAATAAAACCTGAAAAGCCAATAAAGAAAAACCCTTATGGTGAAATTTCAACTGAAGTGAAATTCATTAACCGTTTTTTGGATTTCAATGATAAAGTCCTTTACAAAAAGACCTTTGAAATATTTATAGACGAGTTGCAAAAAGCTATTGAGGAAAAGAAAATCACAAAAAAGTCTCCGGTAGCTAAAGACATAATGTCTATCCAACAAGCGATGCTTAAAGCTTTCAATACAATGGGTAATGCCAAACACTTTGTTCTTACCCCCGCTACAGTTAAGCGATTGAAATCGATCATCGAAAAATATGAGAACGCTTACGATGATATTGATGAATCATACACTAAAGTAAAAAAGAAGAAGATGGATTTGAGTGGAATAAATAATTCCTCTCAACAAGTTAACGTGATGCCGAGTACTGATTTTACCAACTTGCAATTTAATGCTGTTGGATTCACAGGAAAGTGGCTTGATTTCATTGGTGATCCTGCTCCGGGATTTACGGCAATGGTTTTTGGGATGCCGAAAATGGGTAAGAGTTATTTGTGTGTTGATTTTGCAGGATACTTGGCAAGAAATCATGGAAAGGTACTTTATGTTGCTAAAGAAGAGAAGTTGGATGCAACCCTTCAGAAAAAACTGAAGGATAAGGATGTTGCTCATGAAAACCTATTTGTGGCAGATGCATTGCCAAAGGATTTATCTTCTTATGAATTTATCTTCCTGGACTCTGTAAATAAACTTGGTTTATCTCCTAAAGATTTGGATGCGCTTAAAGCTTCCAATAAAGGAAAGTCATTTATTTACGTCTTTCAGGCCACTAAAGGTGGTAAGTTCAAAGGCAACAATGAATTTCAACACGATGTGGACGTAGTAATTGAAGTACCGGAGCAAGGTAAAGCTGTACAATTTGGAAGATTTAATCAGGGAGGAGAGCTTGATATTTTTGGCGATAATAGCATGAGTGATGCAGAAGAGTTAAATGGAGTCAGAAAAAGCGGAAAGAACTTGGACGTTCCGAATAAAGTATCGAACGTAGACAGCATGAAAAAGAAAACCGCAAAAACCGAAGACTGGACTGAGCCTGAATACTTGGATAAACAAGATCACGCAGTCCTAAAAGAAATTAATCGTTTGTATAAAGCAAAGAAGTACAAAGAGGCTATGAGTCGAGCTATGGATGCCGATACCGTAATTAGAGAAGAAATCCCGCCTGAAATTTGGAAACAAATGGGAGGAGAATTAACCAAAACTGGCGAAGAAAAATTACGTCAAAGACAAGGTAATACTCAAGCAAAAGTTAATCAACCTACAAAACAAAAACCAACCATTGTTTTTAACGGAACAATCCGCCTTTTAAAAGGAGTGATTGAAAGGGAGTGGGATTTGGAACTTACCGATGCCGACTACATTGAAATTTTGGATATTGCCCAAGAACGCAGCGTAAATTTTCACGATGTCGTGAATGAAATTCATCCGAATTTAAATGCGTTTTTGACGCAGATGGCTGAAGCTTTAAAGATATGGGATCAATCCACCGGCAAATCGGAACAGAAATCCCGTGCAAAATTTGATCATCGCTTTTATGAGAACAGAAAGGATGACGACAACCCTTCATATATTTTCAGCTTAACAAGTAACCTACTTCTTTCAGAAGCCATCAAAGGGGACTTTGATCTGATTTACTTGGTTCGGAGGGAACTGGCAAATCGAGGACTTGACAGCAACGGAAAATGGGTTGGGTTTGAGGAGGCTAAGAAAATACACAGGATTTAAGATTAGTAAAAAAAACGAAAAGGCGGGAATTCCGCCTTTTTTTTGTTATCTATATTTAAGTATTTGCTTAAATAATTAAAAATAAATAGATTTGTATCATGGAAAAGAATTCATGTATAAGAGTTTTTGCTGATAAGCATCAGATTGACCAATGTAAAATGGTAATAAAGGAAAACGCAGATACCTTTGAATCCCTCGGAAAAGTGTTAGAATTGGCAGGGAATGAAGTAAGGCTTAAAATCCTTTTTCTTTTGGAGAATGAACAAGAATTATGTCCTTGTGATTTAAGCGACATAATTGGTATTAGTATTCCTGCAATTTCTCAGCACTTGAGAAAAATGAAGGATGGAAACATTGTGCAAACAAGACGTTCCGGACAAACCATTTATTACTCTTTAAAGAAGGAACATCATAAGATTCTAAATCCTTTCTTCAAGCATATCAAACAGAACTCCATTGCATGAAAATTACAAATAACATAGATAAAATTGGGACTTTTGGTTTATTAATCACCGCCATCTTTTCACCCTGCTGCTTTCCCCTTTTTGCCTTTGCAGCTTCTGCTCTTGGATTGGGCAGTTTTGAACTGTTTGGTGGCTGGACAATGTGGATATTTCAATTGATGGTTTTGATTTCCACTATTGGCTTTATTATTTCATATAGAAAGCATCGTTGTACTTATCCGCTTCTTATTGCCATCCCAAGTGGCCTACTAATTTTTTATGGCTATCATTTCAATAACAGTGATTATTGGACATATTTTCTATACGGGGGAATGTTAGGATTACTTATTGCAACTGGAGTAAACTATTACAGGAATAAACTTCACGGTTCTTGCGAAACCTGTGGAACTTATAATGGCAAAAAGGTAGAACTGAAATCCACCTTAACCTGCCCGGAATGTGGCCATAAAAAGGATGAAATAATGCCAACGGACGCATGTGCCTATTTTTACGAGTGCGAAAACTGCAAAGCAAGGTTAAAGCCATTGGAAGGCGATTGTTGTGTTTATTGCAGTTACGGATCAGTAAAATGCCCCCCAATTCAGGCGGGAGACAATTGTTGTTAAATGGCTCGACTTATTATTTTGGAGGGCAGTAAGGGGCTATTTTTGCGAATTTTCGGGTTCTTTACCAATGGCGTCTATTTCAGGACGGAAACGGTCAATGAAATCAAGTATTTCACCCAAATCCTTGGCGAAATGGTTTGAAATTTGTACCTTTTTTCCCGCATAATTAAAGTACTTCCATCTCTGAATAATTGTTTTCTACTTCCGCAAGAATATTTAATATTTCTTCATAGGAGTTTGAAGTAACTAATCGCATTCTATAATCTTTAAAATGTGGTAGCCCTTTAAAATAGTTTGCATAATGTCTGCGCATTTCTAGAATGCCTAAAACTGGATTTTTCCATTCAATAGATTTTGAAAGGTGAATTTTACATACTTCTATTCTGTCTTTTAAAATAGGTTTTTCTAAATGAGTTCCTGTTTTTAAAAAATGTTTTATTTCATTAAAAATCCAAGGATAACCAATACTGGCTCTGCCAATCATAACTCCATCCACACCATATTTGTTTTTCATCTCAAGCGCTTTTTCTGGTGTATCAACATCTCCATTTCCAAAAATTGGAATTTTAATTCTTGGATTATTTTTTATTTCGCCAATTAAGGTCCAATCTGCCTCCCCTTTATACATTTGAGAGCGAGTCCTTCCATGAACGCTCAATGCTTGTATGCCTATATCTTGTAATCGTTCTGCTACCTCTGTAACATTTTTTGTTTTATCATCCCAGCCTAAACGTGTTTTAACAGTAACTGGTCTATCAGCAATTTTTACAATTTCTGAAGTCATTTTTACCATTTTTGGTACGTCTTGTAAAAGAGCAGCACCTGCGCCTTTGCAAGCAACTTGCTTTACTGGACAACCATAATTTATGTCAATTAGGTCGGGTTTTGCTGCATTGGCAATTTCGCCAGCTTCGCGCATAGAATTTATGTCAGAACCAAAAAGTTGAATACCTATCGGACGTTCATATTCAAAAATATCCAACTTTTGAACACTTTTTGCAGCATCACGAATTAATCCTTCAGATGAAATAAATTCGGTGTACATTAAGTCGGCACCATTATGCTTACATACATAACGAAATGGAGGATCGCTTACATCTTCCATAGGCGCAAGCAATAGAGGAAAGTCTCCAAGTTCAATATTTCCTATCTTAACCATTTTTATATAAAGATTTGTAAATTCGTGCTTCTTATTTTAAGAAATACAAAATTACCAAAAAATAATTCAATAGATGGAAAACACCGAACAAGAAAAACACTCCTGGTTAAAACTATCAGTCATATTAATATTTATTTCATTATATATATGGGTAAATATTATTGGTGGCGGCTCAGAAGAAAATTTGAATTTAGATAATCAGAATATGATTGTTGTGTTGAAAATTTTACAAGCTATAGCAGTTGTAGTTATTTTTATTTCACCTTCATTATTGTTTTCTATTTTTTGGACTAAACAAAAAATTCATTATTTAGGGATTACAAAATCAGCACCATTTAGAGTTTTATTTTTTGCTGGAGTAGGAATGCTTTTGGCAATGCCATTGATTAATTGGTTAGCCGAAATCAATCAATCAATGAGTTTACCCGAATCTTTTGCTTCAATTGAAAATTGGATGAAAGTAAGTGAAGAAAAAGCAGCAGAGTTAACCGAAGCATTTACAAAAGGAACTTCTGTTGGTGTTTTAATTATGAATTTATTTGTGATTGCTTTAATGGCAGCATTAAGCGAAGAAATATTTTTTAGAGGTGTGTTGCAAAAAGTTCTGATAGAGTGTTTTAAGAATAAACATATTGGAGTTTGGATAGGTGCTATTTTATTTAGTGCTTTTCACATGCAATTTTATGGGTTTGTTCCTAGAATGATTATGGGAGCATATTTGGGCTATTTATTTTTATGGACGGGTTCTTTATATCCAAGCATACTTGCACATTTTTTAAATAACGGTATG
Organism: uncultured Chitinophaga sp.; assembly: GCA_964549315.1. Taxonomy (GTDB): domain Bacteria; phylum Bacteroidota; class Bacteroidia; order 2-12-FULL-35-15; family 2-12-FULL-35-15; genus 2-12-FULL-35-15. The sequence continues at coordinate 26,609 of CAZJUY010000007.1, forward strand.
GCTGTATTACTTGCTTGGTTAGTAAATAGAGGAGTTATTTCTGTTGATATAGACAAAATAGGGACAGAGCAGAGCCAATGGTTTATTGTTGGATTAAGTTGTTTATTAGTTACTATATCTTCTTTTCTAGTTTATTATTTTAGTAGGAAAAAAATAAAGACATAAAAAAAGCGGGAAATTTTCCCGCTTTTTCATTTTTGTTATTTATTAATCTACATTATCGTGTAAAAAAGAGTTGTTTGGTTTAATATCTACTTTTTTATCTTCTCCTTCAGATAATGTGTAGCGAGATACTTGTGATTCAGAAGAATGAGGCACAGAGTTTAAAGAAATATTTCTTCTTACATAAGCAGGTTCATTTTCCAATTCAGAAAGACCATTTGGTGTTTTAATTTTGAAACTAAGTTCTTTTAATTTAGCAACACGATCAATTGCTTTTTTCTCTTGAGTTTCATCATCTACTTTAGCAGAAACTTCATTGATGTCTTCTGATTTAACAATAGATTCTTCTTCTTTCTTCACAATCAAAAAAGGTTCTTCTAAAGAAACCACATTGCTATTTGCTACCTCAAACTCAAATGTTACTTGTTGTTCTTCTACTTTTTCTTCGATTACTTCTTCAGTTTTATTTTCAAAAACTTCCGTTTCTTGAGAAATTAAAAAAGGCTCAATACTTTCTTCTTTTTGTTCAATAATAGGAGTTTCTTCCTCTTTGATATAAGAAGTCATCTCTTGTACAACCTCAGTTACTTCGTTTACAATTGGAGGAGTTTCTATTTTTTTAGGAGCTTCATCTGTTAATGAAAACACCTTTTTCTCAGGTGTTTTTTCAATTTTATAACCGAATTCTTCATTTGAGTTAAATCCAGTAGCTATAATTGTAACGCTTACTTTATCTCCCAATGAAGAATCAACACCATAACCTTTAATAACTTCAGCAGTCATTCCTGCTTCATCTTGAATATAATCAGTTATTTCACCTAATTCATCCATTGTTATTTCATCATCACCACAAGTTACATTAACTAAAACATAGCGTGCTCCACGAATATTACTATCATTTAATAATGGTGAAGACATTGCTTGTTCAACTGCACGTAATGCTCTGTGTTCACCGCTCGCTTGAGCAGAACCCATAATTGCAACACCACTATCTTTCATTACAGTTTTAACGTCATTGATATCCGTATTAATTTGCAATGTTGTTGTAATGATATCTGCAATTCCTTTAGCTGCTGTTGTTAAAATATCATCTGCATGACCAAAAGCTTCTGTTACTTTTAAATTTCCATAAATCTCACGTAACTTATCATTACTAATTACTAGTAGTGTATCTACATTCGCTTTTAATGCATTTAAACCTTCTTCTGCTTGTGCTTTTCTTTTTTTACCTTCAAAACCAAATGGGATAGTGATAATACCAACAGTTAAAATTCCCATTTCTTTTGCTGCTTGTGCAATTACAGGAGCTGCACCAGTTCCTGTTCCTCCTCCCATTCCTGCAGTAATAAATACCATTTCAGTATTATTTGCAAGAATTGATTTTATTTCTTCGATTGTTTCAATAGCCGCATTTTTACCAACTTCAGGTAATGAACCTGCTCCGCGTCCTTTTGTTAAACTTGCACCCAATACTATTTTTGCTGGCACAGGACTTATATCTAACGCTTGCTGATCTGTATTGCAAATAATAAAGTCTACACCTTTTATTCCTTGCTTGTACATGTGGTTTACAGCGTTACTTCCGCCACCACCAACACCAATAACTTTAATTATTGAAGAGTTGTTTTGTTGAGGTAAATCAAATTGTATCATGTTGATTTGTTTTAAAATAGTTGATATTAATGGCTTTTAACCTATAATATTTTATAATGCCATAAAATTCCTTAAAATATTAATGTATAATTAACGCTCTCTTAATTAGTTACTAACTTTTGAATGTTAATTACAGTAGTCTTTTTATATGTTATCGTTCTCAAAAAACTTTTTAAATCCTTCAAACCAATTTGATTTATCTTTTGAATGACCTTTGATTTTTGAGCCATCTGTTACTCCAGTATTACTTGTTTGGTTAAGTTTTTCAATTCGCTGTAATTCTTTAATGACAAGACCTACAGAAGTTGCAAATAGAGGGCTTGTTAAATCTTCCGTTCCTTTTGCTAGGTGTTCATTTGGGTAACCAACACGTGTATCCATTCCTGTTATGTATTCTATTAGTTGAGTGATATGTTTTAGTTGAGCACCACCACCAGTAACCACAATTCCTGCAATTAACTTTTTCTCATATCCAGAATTTTTTACTTCATAATATACATGCTCTATAATTTCTTCCATTCGAGCTTGAATAATATTCGAAAGATTTCTAACAGAGATTTCTTTGTGAGGTCTGCCTCTTAATCCTGGTATCGAAACAATTTCATTTTCTTGATTTTCATTTGCCAAGGCAGAGCCAAATTTTATTTTTAATAATTCTGCTTGACTTTTAATAATTGTACATCCTTCTTTTATATCTTCGGTAATCACATTTCCACCGAAAGGGATTACTGCAGTATGGCGGATAATACCATCTTGAAAAATTGCTACATCTGTTGTTCCACCACCAATATCAACAAGTACAACTCCTGCTTCTTTTTCTTCTTTGCTTAAAACAGCATCAGCGCTTGCAAGCGGTTCAAGTGTTAATCCAGAAATTTCTAAACCTGCTTTTTGAACACATTTGTAAATATTTTTCACTGCAGCTACTTGTGCAGTTATGATGTGGAAGTTTGCGGCAAGACGAATACCTGACATTCCGATTGGGTCTTTTATTCCTGGTTCGTTATCAATAATATATTCCTGAGGTAAAACATCAATAATTTGTTCACCTGGTGATGTCATCACACGATACATTTCATCTATTAATGAATCAATATCTTTTTGTGCAATTTCTTCTTCTATACTTGTTCGTGTTTTAATACCGTGGTGTTGCATGCTTCTAATATGTTGACCAGCTATTCCAACATTAACAACTTTAATATCAACACCCGATTTGTTTTCGGCTTCTGCAACAGCCGTTTTAATAGATTGAACTGTTTGGTCGATATTTTGAA
>CAZJUY010000007.1:29707-116541 GCA_964549315.1 uncultured Chitinophaga sp.
CAACAACTCCACGGGCAACACCATACGACTCTGATTTACCCATGCCAAGAATTTCAATTTTTCCAAATTCATTTTTGCGACCTACAATTGCTACAATTTTTGTAGTTCCAATATCTAATCCTACTACTATTTCTGATGGTTCCATTGTTTTTATTTTTTAGTACAAACGATTTGATTTTTAAATTTTAGATTTATAGTTGAGTATTTATCCCACCATCCAGTGGCATTTAATCCATTTTTATAAAATATCATTAATTTTTCAAATTTGTTTTCTAGGTTAGTAGTGTCGCCAAAAATTATTTTTTGATTTCCAGCTAATGGCACTAATTCCATGTCATTGTTTTCATTCACATAAATTTGATGTATTTGCGATTTCCAAAATTCACTTTTATTAATATACATTGCCATCGTATATAATTCATCAATCATACTTTTTTTATTTAAAAGTGTATCTCTTGAAATTTCTTCGGCACTGTATTTATATCTAAGAGCATACGGTTCATCCAAATTGCCATTCGCTATTATAACTTTAGCGGTGTATTTTTCCGAAAGAGGCATTGGCTTGCCTTTATCATCTATATAATAATCTTCACCTGTTTTTGTAATTAATCTTATTATTGGATTTCGTTGGGTTAATTCTACACTTACTTTTCCATCAATACTCATAAATACTTCGGCATTTTCAATTGCAAAATAACTGTTCAGTGCTTTTTCTATTGAGCTAACATTTATGCTTGATTTTGGCTGGTTGATAATTGAATCTCCTCTGTCTGTAATAAGTTTAGTCACATCTTCGTTGTCTAAAAAATTCAAATCACCATTTTGATTGATTTTAATTTCCAAATTATTACACAGAAGTGTTTCTTGCTCTTTATTTACGAATCCTAAACTAATTAGTAGGCCTCCGACTAATAAACACCAAAATGTAATAAGCGCTATTTTTTTTATTTTTTTCAAATTATTTTTGTAACAAACTATTTTTTATCGGAGCCACCATTGTATCAATATCTCCAGCTCCCATTGTAATTAAAACTTCTATTTCTCTTTTTTTAATATCTTCTACTAACTCTGTTTTTATTGCAATTGATCTGTTTTTTATTTTCATTAACCCTAAAAGCATTTTTGAATTTACACCTTCAATTGGTAGCTCTCGAGCTGGGTATATTTCTAATAAAATACATTCATCTAATAAGTCTAAACTTTCGGCAAATTCAACAGCAAAATCTCTTGTTCTAGAAAAAAGATGCGGTTGAAATACTCCTGTGATTTTTTTATTAGGATATAATTTTCTAGCAGATGAAATTGTTGCTTTTAGCTCTTCTGGATGGTGAGCATAATCATCAATATAAACTAATGTGTCAGTCTTTATCTGATAATCAAATCTACGTTTTACACCTTCAAATGTTTTTAGAGCATGGACAATCTGTTTTCCTTCTACTTCTTTTTCACAAGCAACAGCAGTTGCAGCTATTGAGTTTTCTACATTGTGTAGTCCTGCTAGTCCAAGGGAAACGTTCTTTATTATCCCGCTTGGTGTTACTATGTCGTAATAATATGTTCCATTTTTTATTTCAATATTTTGAGCAAAATAATTTGCTGTAGAATCATTAAGAGAGTATGTTATTTTTTTTGCAGTTGCTTCAATTTTATCGGAAATGCTTTTTTTGATAATGAGTTTGCTTTTTATTTTTTGTGCAAACAGTGAATAAGATTCTTCAACATACTTTTTATCACCATAAATATCTAAATGATCTGCATCAATTGAAGTTATAATCGCTATTTCTGGATGTAATGTTAAGAATGAACGATCGTATTCATCTGCCTCCACAACCACTATCTCATGTTGAGTGTTTTTTGGTGCTAATAATAAATTTGTATTGTAATTTTTTGTTATTCCACCTAAAAATGCTGTGGGGTTATAGTTTGCGGTTTTAAGTATATGTGCTAGTAAAGATGAAGTTGTTGTTTTTCCATGTGTTCCAGCAACTGCAAGAGTACAAGAATGTTCTGTTATCAGTCCTAAAACCTCTGCTCTTTTTTTTAGTACGAATCCATTTTGTTTTAAGAAGATGAGTTCATTATGATCCTGAGGTATGGCTGGAGTATAAACAATTAACGAATTGTCTTTGTCTTCTAATATTTTATTTGAAATTAGATTTACTTCATCCTCAAAATGTATTTCTATTCCTTCTGAACTTAACTCATTTGTTAAATTCGTAGAAGTTTTATCGTACCCACATACAAATTTTCCTTGTGCATTGAAATAACGTGCAAGAGCACTCATTCCGATGCCTCCTATCCCGAGGAAATAAAAATTTTGTATGTTTTTGAAATCCATTTATTGTTTACTATTTATCAGTCTTAATACTTCGTTTGCAATTACAATAGCTGCATCTGGCATTCCAAGTTTTGCAATATTGTTTGATAATTTGTCACATTCACTTTCGTTGTTTATTAGAGATATCGTTTTGTCACATAACTCATTTTTAGCTTCGCTATCTTTCACCAAAATTGCTGCACCATAATTTACAAGTGCCATTGCATTTTTAGTTTGATGGTCTTCTGCAACATTTGGAGAAGGAACTAGGATGCAAGGCTTTTTTACCAAACATAATTCAGAGATGGAACTTGCGCCTGCTCTAGAAATAACTATATCAGCTACAGCATAAGCATAGTCCATTTTTTGAATAAAATCAAATGATTTTATTCCTTGACTTGCATATTGTTCTGTGGCTTTTTTTGAAATTTCGAAAAACGCTTTTCCTGTTTGCCAAATTACTTGAATATTGTTTTTTGCAAATGAATCAATAGAAGCCAATATGCTTTCATTAATGGTTCTTGCACCTAAGCTACCACCAATAATTAGAATTGTTTTTTTGTTTGTATCTATTCCAAAAAACTCTAATCCTCTGTTTCTTTTTCCTTCAAGTTTCAGAATATCTTGCCTAACTGGATTCCCAGTGAAAATTATTTTATCTTTTGGAAAGAATTTTTCCATTCCATTGTATGCAACACAAATTTTATCAACTTTTTTTGATAATATTTTATTTGTAATTCCTGGATAAGAATTTTGTTCTTGGATTAATGTAACTATTCCTTTTTTTGCTGCAACTTGTAACATAGGCCCACTTGCAAAACCACCTGTTCCTATTGCTGCATCTGGTTTAAATTCTTTTAATATTTTTTTTGCATTAATAATACTGCTTATCAATTTAAATGGGAAACTTAAATTGGATAATGTTAATTTTCTTTGAATTCCACTAATCCATAATCCTTTTATGTTATAACCTGCAGCTGGAACTTTTTCCATTTCCATTTTACCTTCGGCTCCAACAAATAAAAAATTAGTATCTGGTCGAATTGATTTTATTGCGTTAGCAATAGCAATGGCTGGGAAAATATGCCCTCCAGTTCCACCACCACTTACAATAATATTAAGCGACTTCATTTGTACCTCCTTCCGTTTTTTCTTCAACTTCTTTACTTACACTTAATATTATTCCTAGTGATATGCTTGTGAACCAAATAGATGTTCCTCCCATACTTATTAATGGAAGTGGTTGTCCTGTTACTGGAAATAAGCCAACGGCAACACACATATTAATGATTGCTTGAAAGACTAAACTAAATGTAAGCCCTATGGCGAGCAAACTTCCAAATGTTCGTTCACTCTTACCAGCAATTCGAATCCCTCTATATAAAAGAATTAGATATAAAAATACGATTACAAATCCACTGAGTAATCCCCATTCCTCAATAACGATTGCAAAAATAAAATCGGAAGAAGCTTGGGGTAAGAAGTTTCTAGAAATACTATTTCCTGGCCCTTGGGGTACTATACCTTTTGCAATTGCTATTTTTGCTTGTTCTGCTTGAAAATTACTCTCGCTATCTCCGCTTGAAAAATTTTCTATACGTGCTTTCCATGTAGTACCTCTTGGAATTGCATTCGGAAATTTTAAAATTAATACTATTAACAAAGTCCCAAATATTATACCTGATCCTAATAATAAAAGTAAATGCTTTGCATTCATTCGCCCAATAAACATTAGCACAAAACAAGTAACAAAGAGCAATGCAGCTGTTGAAAAATTGGCAGGAAAAATTAGTAAACAAATAATTGCTATAGGAATAATTATTGGTAAAAAGGCTTGTTTAAAATCTTTTATTACATCCTGTTTTATTGACAACATTCTTGCTACGTAGGTAATTAATGCAAGTTTTGCAAAATCTGATGTTTGAAATGTTAAGGATGTTCCTGGTATTGCTAGCCAGCGATTTGCTTCTCCTGCACTTATTCCATTTACCAATGTGTAGAGTAGGAGTGGAGCGGCTAATATTACTGCTATTTGTGAAATGCGTGAAAAATATATGTATTTGACTTTATGAATTAAATACATTAATAATATGCCTGTTGCCATAATAAATACATGCTTTATCAAATATGAAGCTGTATCTCCTCCTTTGTATCTGTATGCAATAGCTACAACGGAACTGTATACAACTAGTATAGATAAAAGAGATAACAACAGAACAATTGTCCAAATTACTTTGTCTCCTTTTATGTATTTAAATAAATTCAATTTCTATTTTAATTGTTTTACTATTGATTTAAATTCATTTCCTCTTGTTTTGTAATTATCAAATTCGTTATGTTTTAAGCAAGCGGGAGAGAACAACACAACATCTCCCGATTTTGCAAACATGCTTCCAATTTGAACAGCTTCTTTTATGTTCAACGCTTTAGCAAAAAGCATTGAATGGTTTGAATAATGTTTTAAAATATGATTCGAATTATCGCCTAGATAAATAATCGCAACTACTTTTTCTTTTATTTGTTTTCCAAGTAATGAATAGTCATTTTCTGAATCATTACCTCCTAAAATTAAAACTACAGATGTTTCAATTGCATCCAATGAATTTCTGGTTGCTGATATGCGAACCGATTTAGAGTCATTAACGTATGCGATTCCATTTATCTCATCTACAAACTCCATGTGATGGTCGTCTTCTGATGATCTTACTCTTTCACGAGATAATAGTGATAAATCTAGTTTAGAGTGGTAGTTTTTAATTTTAGAATTTTCTTGCATGGTTACAAAATTTAAATTCAATAAAAATTATTTTATAAAGCTTTTACTGCATGTTTAAACTGATTTCCTCTGTCTTCGTAGTTTTCAAATAAGTCAAAACTTGCGCAAGCAGGAGAAAGAAGAACAGTATCTCCTTTTTTTCCAATTTTATAAGATTGAGCAACCGCTTCTTTTGCTGATCCAGCTTCTAAAATGGTATCAACAAAACCACTAAATGCTTTGATTATTTTTTTGTTATCAGATCCTAAACAAATAATAGCTTTTACTTTTTGTTTAATTAAATCATTTAACATAGAATAATCATTTCCTTTGTCAACACCGCCCAGAATAAGTATAACGGGGTTGTTCATGCTTTCTAAAGCATACCATGTGGAATTTACATTCGTAGCTTTAGAATCGTTGATAAATTCAATTCCATGAACATTACCAACTATTTCTAGTCGGTGTTCAATGTTATGAAAATCAGAAAGGCTTTCGCGAATTGCTTCTTTTCTGATTTCAACTAATTTACTTGCTACACCTGCTGCCATAGAATTGTAGAGGTTGTGTTTTCCTTGTAAAGCTAGTTCTTGTATTGTCATAAATAAAGGGTTTGTGTTGTTTGTGTTTATTATTATTTGATTGTTTTCTACGTGTGCTCCTAATTCAACTTTTTGTTTTATTGAAATAGGAAATTGTTGTGCTTTAATATTTTTATTTTTAATTGTTTGCATTGTTATTTCATCATCAGCACAATAAATAAATGCATCTAATGCTGTTTGATTTTGAATAATTCTAAATTTTGAATTCGCATAATTTTCTATTTTATAATCATACCTATCCATATGGTCGGGTGTGATGTTTAATAATATTGCTATGTCTGCTTTAAATTCATACATGCCATCTAATTGAAAACTGCTTAGTTCTAAAACATAATATTCAAAGTCGTTTTCAGCTACTTGTAATGCAAAACTTTTACCTACATTTCCTGCTAAACCAACATTTAAACCTGCATTTTTTAAAATATGATAAGTCAAAAGTGTAGTTGTTGTTTTACCATTACTGCCGGTTATACAAATCTTTTTCGCATTTGTATATCTTCCTGCAAACTCTATTTCAGAAATCACGGAAGTGCCTTTTGCTTTTAATTTTTTAATTAAATCAACAGTTTCTGGTATTCCTGGGCTTTTAACTATTTCATTTGCATTTAAGATTAACTCTTCTGTATGTTTTTCCTCTTCCCACTCAATGCCATTATTTGAAAGAACGTTTTTATATTTATCTTTTATTTTTCCTTTGTCTGAAAGAAAAACATTGTACCCTTTTTTTTGTGCAAGTATTGCAGTACCTACACCACTTTCGCCACCACCCAGTATTACCAACCGTTTCATTTATCTTAATTTCAATGTTACAATGGTTAACACGGCTAGCATTATTCCTATAATCCAAAAACGAGAAACAATTTTTGATTCATGCATTCCTAGTTTTTGATAGTGATGATGTAATGGAGCCATTTTAAATAATCGATTGGCGCGAGCAAATTCAATCCCATGCTTTTTTTTCATTCTTTTGAAATAAGCAACTTGCATCATTACCGATAAATTTTCTACTAGAAATACACCACATAAAATTGGAATGAGTAATTCTTTTCGAATAGCAATTGCAAACACAGCGATGATTCCTCCTAATGCTAAACTTCCTGTATCTCCCATGAATACTTGTGCAGGGAAAGAGTTATACCATAAAAATCCAACACAGCCTCCTACAAATGCTGCAATAAAAATTACGAGCTCGCCAGAGTTTGGTATGTACATTATGTTTAGGTAGTCTGCAAAAACAGTATTACCTGAAACGTATGCTAAAATGCCAAGTGTAACGCCAATAATGGCAGATGTGCCCGTTGCAAGACCATCGATTCCATCGGTAATATTTGCACCATTTGAAACTGCTGTAACAATTATTATTACAAATGGAATGAAAATTAGCCAAGCCCATTTTTTGTAATTATCTCCTAAAAACGAGAGCAAAGACGAATAATCAAATTCATTATTTTTTACAAAAGGAATTGTTGTTTTCATTGATTTTGTTTCTATTTTAGAATAAATTGGCATTTGTGGTGTGTTGCCAGAATCATTCATTACATCAATAGAATATGCACTTTGACCACTCGTAAATATTTTTTCTTTAACTACTACTTCATCGTTGCAATACAATGTAATTCCTACTATAAGACCAATTCCTACTTGACCAAGAATTTTGAATTTCCCAGCCAACCCTTCTTTATTTTTTCTAAATACCTTGATGTAATCATCTAAAAATCCAATTGCCCCAAGCCATACAGTTGAAACAAGCATTAGAATGATATATACATTATGAAGTTTTGCAAATAAAAGTGTAGGAATTACAATAGCTGAAAGAATAATCAAACCGCCCATAGTAGGAGTTCCCTTTTTTTCTAATTGCCCATGTAAACCTAAATCGCGAACTGTTTCTCCAACTTGTTTTTTGTGTAAGAGATTAATAATTCGTTTCCCAAAAACCATCGATATCAATAAAGAAACTATCAAAGCCATAGCAGCTCTGAACGAAATGTATTGAAAGACACCAGCTCCTGGTAAGTCAAATTGTTTGTCTAAAAAGTCGAATAAATAGTAGAACATTATTTTCGTTATATTTTATTTTTCAAAAATTTTTAAATTCTCTTGCAACACTTCCATATCATCAAATGGATGTTTAACACCTTTTATTTCTTGATATTTTTCATGTCCTTTTCCTGCAATCAAAATGATGTCTCCATCATTTGCGTAAGAGCATGCTGTTTTTATTGCTTCGTGTCTATCAGCAATAGAAATTGTTTTTTTAAAATTTACCGCATCCACACCTGCTTGCATTTCTTTTAATATTGCGTTTGGGTCTTCGCTTCTTGGATTGTCTGAAGTAAGAATTACTTTTGTACTTAAGTCACATGCAATTTTTGCCATTATTGGTCTTTTTGCTGCATCTCTATCTCCCCCACAACCAACTACTGTTATTACTTTTTCATTTCCAGTACGTATGTCATTTATTGTTTTTAAAACATTTTGTAAAGCATCTGGAGTGTGTGCATAATCTACAATTCCTATTACACCATTATTATTTCTGATGTATTGAAATCTTCCTTCAACTGATCCAAGTGTACTGATAGTAGTTAATACATTGGTTTTATCTTCTTTTAATAAAATGGCGGTAGCATATACAGCTAATAAGTTATAAGCATTAAAACTTCCAATTAGTTTGCTCCACAAATCGTTGTTATCAATATTTAAGTGTAAACCGCTGAATTGATTTTCTACTACTTTGCATTTAAAATCAGCCATAGAACGAAGCGAGTAAGTGCGTTTTAGTGCTTTGGTATTTTGCAGCATCACTTCTCCATTTACATCATCTTTATTTGTTAAAGCAAATGCATTTGCACTTAAGCTATCAAAGAATTTCTTTTTTGCTTTTAGATATTCATCAAATGTTTTATGATAATCTAAATGATCGTGAGTGATATTAGTAAATACAGCACCAGCGAACTGGATACCATTAATTCTATTTTGTACAACGGCATGAGAACTCACTTCCATAAAACAATGAGTGCAACCCTTTTCAATCATTTGATGCAACAAAGCGTTTAGTTGAATTGCATCAGGGGTAGTATGCGTTGCAGCTATTACATCATTATTAATTTGGTTTTTTACAGTTGATAATAGCCCAGTTTTGTAGCCCAGTTTTTTAAATAAGTTAAAAAGCAAAGTAACTGTTGTTGTTTTTCCATTTGTTCCGGTAACACCAACTAGTTTAATTTTTTCTGAAGGATTATCATAAAAATTAGCAGCAATAATTCCTAAAGCAATACTTGAATCGTTAACTTTTATATATGCAATTTTTTCATTTAAAGTTTCAGGTATTTCATCACACACAATAGCAATTGCGCCTTTTGAAATGGTGTCATTTATATATTTGTGCCCATCACTTTGAGTTCCTTTAATAGCAATAAACAAACTGTCTTTTTCAATTTTTCTGGAATCAAAACTTAATGAGGTGATTGCAATGTTGGTAGAACCAATTACTTCTACAATTCCCGCTTTATATAATATGTCTTTTAATAATTTCATTAAATCAATTCAAGTATTATTGATGTTCCTTTTTTAAATGGCTCTCCTGGTGCTATGGATTGTTTTGCAACACTTCCACTGCCAATTATTTTTACATGGATGCCATTGTTTTCTAATAAATAAAAAGCATCTCTAGCAGTCATTCCAACCAGGTTTGGAACAATTCCTTTTTTAAAATTTTCTTGCAAATTTTTTGCTGTTAGTTTTATAGAAGTAGAATCAACAACTGAAGCACTCACGTATTCTGAATTTGAATCAGAAGGGCTTACTTTTACTTTTAAAGCATTTAAAACGTATGCTACTTCATCTGAAGAACCAGTTTTTGTAACAGGAATTTTTGCAGCAAACATTTCTTCCGAAGAATTTATTTCTTTATGAATTTCCAAACTGGTTGAGTAAACTTTATCTGCTACATCTTTAAATACTGGACCTGCTACAGCACCACCATAGTAAGAATCTCCTGTTGGTGCACTAATAACAACTATACAAGAATATTTTGGGTTGTCGGCAGGGAAATAACCTACAAAAGAAGCTTGGTAAGTCATTTTTCCATTCACCATTCCCATTTGTGCAGTTCCTGTTTTTCCTGCAATTTGATAATCAGCTGCACGTAAGCTTTTTGCTGTGCCATTCAGTACAACACCCTCCATCATTGTTTTTGCTTTTTCAATTGTTGCTTCAGAACATATTGAGGGATTGATTACTTCTGTTTCAAACACTTTTGTTGTTTTTCCTCTTTTGCGAACCTCTTTCACAAAAATGGGTTTTACCATTTTTCCGTTGTTTGCAACAGCATTGTAGAAAGCCAAAATTTGTAATGGAGTTATTCTTGACTCATAGCCATAGCTAATCCAAGGCAAAGAAATTTTTGACCAAGTTTTATCACTTGTATTTTTTAGGTATGGATCTGCTTCTCCTGGAATGCTTATTCCCAAAGCATTTCCAAGCCCCATGTTGTGCAATCTATCAATATACTTTTGTGGATTTTTTGAATAATATTTTGTAATAATTTTTGTAACACCAACATTAGATGATTCTTCAAAAACTCGTTGAACATTTACTTTGCTTTCTTTTGGAGGATGGGAATCACGTACTTTAGAGCCATAATATTCGCATTCTCCATTTCCAATATCTACTACTTCGTTTAGTGAAACATTAAAATCTTCCATTGCAGCAATTAGAGAGGGAAGTTTAAATGTAGATCCAGGCACAGTTGCTACACCAACTGCATAATTTAAGTTTTCAAAATAAATAGAAGTGTCTTTCTTATTACGTGTTAGATTCGCAATAGCCTTTACTTCACCTGTTTTTACTTCCATTAAAACCAAACATCCATGACTTGCACCATGTTTTTTCAAACAATTCAGTAATGAATTTTCCGCTACATCTTGTACATTAATATCAATTGTTGATACGATGTCCGAACCATCTTGTGGCTCAATTTCATTATCTGTTTCTATTGGTCTCCAAACACCTCCAGCAATTCTTTGCATAACTCGGTGTCCATTAACACCTTGCAGATAGTCATTATAGGCAACTTCTAATCCATAGGATTTTCCTGTTCCATTTTCATTTAATTTTCCAATAGTACGTGCAGCTAAAAATTGAAATGGGCGTTCACGTTTGTTTGTTTGTAGATAAACAAATCCTCCTCTGTTTTTTCCTCTTCTTAAAAGAGGAAATTTTTTCATTTTTTGTAAATCTGGATATGAAACATTTTTTTGTAGGACTAACCATCTATCTCCTTCTGCTCTTGCTTTTCTGAGCATACGTTTATATTCTTTTGCAGTTTTGTCATTAAATAAATTAGACAAGCAAATAGCTAATGAGTCAACATGCTTCTCAAATATTTCATTTGTAATTGGTTCTGTGTTTACATCAATTCCTGTTTCATAATAGGGTAGAGAAGTTGCCAATAAGCTGCCATTTGCATCATAAATATTTCCTCTTACAGCTTCAATATCAAAAAATCGAGTTGAAAAGCTTTCTGCTTTTGCTCTCCATTCATCCCCTTCAGAAAATTGTATGATTGCGACTTTGGAAATAATAGCGACACCAAGAAGGCATATAATAAAATATATGAGATATACACGCCACAGTATGTCTTTTTTAATTTCCAATTAACTTAATCCGCTTTAGTTGTTGTTTGTTTGTTTATTACTATTTTTTTAGGAGGAACAACGCTTTCCTTTATACCTGTTTGCAATTTTGCCAATGCTTTTGCAACTTCTGTTTGTTTGCTTTTTACAACTAGCGAATCTTTTACAACTATGTACTGTGTTCTTAATTCTTTTATTTCATTTGTTAATCTGTTTAATTTTCTAACTTGATCGTCTGCATAATACCCGTTTGCTATGTAGCAGATAGCCAAAAACGAAAGAAAAAAAATGAATGGTAAATGTTTTATTGTTGTTTGCTTTGACAAAAAACTACCACTTACAACATTTGCAACAGAACGCACCATTTTATTGTCCTTTGCAGGATTATCCTTTTTGGATTCTTCAACTTTTGGTTTTTCCTTAAACTTGTTTGTCATTATAATTTTTCTGCTACTCTTAATTTTGCACTTCTTGCTCTATTGTTTTGCTCTATTTCTTGTTCTGTTGGAACAATTGGTTTTCTTGTTATTTGTTTGAATGGTGTTAGTTGGTTTCCATAAAAATCTTTTTCCACTTCTCCTTCAAATTTTCCACTTCTCATAAATTTTTTTACTAACCTATCTTCTAATGAGTGATAAGACATCACTACTAATCTTCCGTTTGGTTTTAAAACATCTAAACTTTGTGTCAACAATTCTTGCAGCGCATCTAGTTCTTTATTTACTTCTATTCTCAAAGCTTGAAACACTTGTGCGTAGTACTGATTTTCTTTTCCTTTTCTTACACATTTTGTAATCGCAGCTTTTAAATCGTCTACCGTTTCAATTTTTTTTTCTTTTCGTGTATGAAAGATTATTGATGCCAGATAACCAGCATTATTTACTTCTCCATATAGTTTAAAAACACGTTTTAACTCTTCTTCGCTGTAAGTGTTTAAAATATCAGCAGCAGTTAGGTTGCTATTTCTATCCATTCTCATATCCAACTTTGCATTAAATCGAATTGAAAATCCTCTTTCTGCTTCGTCAAATTGATGAGATGAAACACCTAAATCTGCTAGTAGCCCATCAATTGGAAGTGCGTTGTACAGTTTTAAAAAATTTTTCAAAAACCTGAAATTTTGTTTTATCAAAACAAATTTTGGGTCATCAATTTTGTTTTTTACTGCATCATCATCTTGATCAAAAGCAAATAATTTTCCTGTAGTTAAATGCTTTAATATTTCTTTTGAATGACCACCACCACCAAATGTTACATCCACATAAATACCTTCTGGGTTGATGTTTAAACCGTCTATACACTCTTTTAAAAGAACTGGGTTGTGATATTCCATTACTCGCTTGGTGTTGGATTTATTCCACCCATAACATCTTCAGCAAGTTTTTCGAAATTGCTGGTGCCTTCATTGATAAATTTCTCATAGGATTTTTTATCCCATATTTCAATTCTATCTCCAGCAGCAGCCATTACCACATTTTTATTAATTCCTGAGAACGACATCATATCTTTTGAAATCAACAATCGTCCTGTACTATCTAATTCTACTGGTATCACACCGTAGTTGAACATTCTGATGAATTCCACATTTTTTTTCACAAACTTGTTTAGCTTGTTTACTTCCTTCACCATCTCATTCCATGTAGCCATTGGATAAAGCTCAAGCGACTTGCTAAATATGCTTCGCTTCATTACAAAGCCCGCATCAAGCACACTGGTAAGCTGTTTTTTGAATGCAACAGGCAGCATTACACGACCTTTCGCATCAGCATTACATTCATATACTCCAAATAGGCTATTCATAGTGGTTTTAGCTTTGTGGCGTAAAAATAAAGAAAATTTTACCACTTTTTACCACTTTTTACCACTTTTGTTGAAAACTTTTGGTTTTGAACATATTTAAAAGCTTTTTTATTGATTATATAAATCGACTATAATGCCAATAAAATTGATATTTGTAAGAGTTTTTGTACTTGTAAAATATGCTTCTTATTAGCTTCCCAATTTCTAATAAGTTTAGCTTTTAGGTAAAAAATCAAATTTTCAGTAAAATGAAATAGAAAAGTATCTTTGTCTATGCTTCAAAAAGTATTACTAGAAAAAAAGTACAACGCAGTCAATGTCAATATTGAAGCACTTGATAGCCATTTTGATACAGTATGTATTTTTGATTCTAATAATTCAAGTAATGTTTCCCAGGCGAATAATTATTCTAAATTAATAGCCATTGGTGCTGTTCGTGAGTTGATGTTGAACTCTAAAAAGGATAGCTTGAAACAATTACAAGCATTTATTGATTTCAAAAAATCCTGGTCATTTGGCTTCCTTTCTTACGATTTAAAAAATGAAATAGAAAATTTGAAGTCTGAAAATGATGATGGGCTTAATTTTCCATTGTTGCATTTTTTTGAACCAAAATTTATAGTAGAAATTTTTAAAGAAAAAATTGAAATAAATTTTGACGATTCAATTGTCAATAATATTGAGTTGGATAATCTAAAAACAATTTTGTTTTCTGATAAAAAGAAAAATGATTCTTTGAATAGTTCAATCCAATTGAATGAAAAGATAAACAAGTCAGGGTATATCGATGCAGTTAATGGTTTAAAAAAGCATATTGCTCTTGGTGATATATATGAAGTGAATTTTTGTAAGGAATTTTTTTCTTCTGATGCAGGTATTTTTCCAATCGCAGTTTACGAAAGGCTAAATAATATTTCAGCAGCACCATTTGCTTCTTTTTGTAAATTCAAAAATCATTACTTGCTCTCATCAAGCCCCGAACGTTTTATCCAAAAAAATGATAAAAAATTAATTTCTCAACCAATCAAAGGAACAGCAAAACGTTCAATTGATAAAGAAGAAGATGATAATATAAAAAACGTGTTGAAGAATAATTTAAAAGAGCAAACAGAGAATGTAATGATTGTTGATTTGGTTCGAAATGATTTATCAAAGCTTGCAAAAAAAGGAAGTGTATGTGTAGATGAATTATTTGGTGTACATAGTTTTAAGCAAGTGCATCAAATGATTTCTACCATAAGTTGTGAGCTGAAAAACGATTTAAAATTTACAGAAATTATTGCGGCAACATTTCCAATGGGTTCAATGACGGGTGCTCCAAAAGTAAGTGCAATGAAATTAATTGAACAGTTCGAAAAAACAAAAAGAGGACTGTACTCAGGTTCGGTTGGGTATATCAAACCTAATGGAGATTTTGATTTTAATGTAGTAATAAGGAGTATTTTGTATAATAAGGAAAATAAATATTTATCATTTATGGTAGGCAGTGCAATTACTTCAAATGCAGATGCAGAACAAGAATATGAGGAGTGTATGTTAAAAGCAAAAGCAATGTTTGAAGTGTTGAAATAATACGAGTGCCTAAATTAATATCTTTGTTTATGCTTGAGTCATTTTTAAAATATATAAAAGAACAGAAACTGATTGATCCCTCTGACAAAATTTTGTTGGCTGTTAGTGGAGGCGTTGATTCTGTTGTTTTGTGCAAACTACTCCATCAGGCAAAAATAAAATTTGCAATTGCTCATTGCAATTTTACTTTGAGAGGAGAAGAAAGCGATGAGGATGAATTATTTGTTGAAGGGTTAGCAGAACAATACAATGTTGCATTTCATTCAATTTCATTCGATACGAATAGTTTTGCAAAAAAAAATAAATTATCTGTTCAAGTTGCAGCTCGTGAATTACGTTATAAGTGGTTTGATGAAATAAAAACTCAATTTAATTTTACTTTAATTGCAACGGCTCATCATCAAGACGATTCCATCGAAACATTTTTTATTAACCTATTAAGAGGCTCAGGAATTAGAGGTTTGCATGGTATTTTACCAAAACAAGGCGATATTATTCGACCGCTGTTGTTTGTGAATAAAGTAGAAATTGAAACATTTGCAAAAAAAAATAAACTTAAATTCAGACGAGATAGTAGCAATAATACGGATAAGTATTTACGAAATAAAATCCGTCATAAGCTAATTCCGTTGTTAAACACAATTAACCCAAGTGCAAACAAAAATATTGCTGATACAATTGAAAACTTGAGAGAAGTAGAAGCTATTTATTTAAAGTCAATTGAAAAAAAGAAATTAAAGATTGTAGAAGAGAAAAATGGTTTAGTAAAAATTAGTATTAAAGAACTTGAGAAGCTAAAACCCCTTTCTGCGTATTTGTTTGAATACCTTTATCCTCTTGGGTTTAATTCAAAAATGATTGATGATATTTTAGAATCACTAAACTCAGAATCAGGTAAACAATTTTTTTCTGGAACTCATCGACTTATAAAGGATAGAAATTATTTAATCATTAGCACTAATGAAAAAATAATTGATTCAAAAAATATAAATATTATCGTAAGTCAGAAAGAAATAAAAGTAGGCTCTAATAAGATTGTTTTTAAAAAAATGCTGCATTCAAAAAAAGTCGATTTAAAAGTATCTAAAGATATTGCTCAGATTGATTTTGAAAAACTGAAGTTTCCGCTTCAATTGAGAAAGTGGGAGCATGGAGATACTTTCCATCCAATCGGAATGAAAGGTAAAAAGAAGTTAAGTGATTTTTTTATTGATCAAAAATTTAGTTTAATTGAGAAGGAAAACACAATGGTATTAATATCAGACAATAAAATAGTTTGGATTGTGGGACATAGAATAGATGATAGATTTAAAATCACTGACAAAACAAAACAAATATATTTTGCCAATTTGCTCAAGTAGATTAACTTTGTAGATATTAGAAATTCAAAGGATTTAATGCAGAACAACTTACTTTTTGAAGAAAAACAATATTTAGGCTATAATAAATGGTCGATACTTTGGCGTACCGTTTTGGCTTTGTTCTGTTTTACTCTTTATTATTGGAGCGAAAATCCAAAGGCGGTTGATGTTGCAGTTATTTCAATCCCCAATTCACCCGTTGATGAAGATTCTGGACAGCTGTTTTTTTTAATGGGTATTATTTTAATGCTACTTTCTTTAATCTTGATTTTTGTGTTGCATTTACACACAAAAGTAGATGGCAATAATCTGATAGTTGATGGCTTATGGACATCTCGAAAAGTAAAAATCGACTTAACGAATATAGTTGAAGTAAAAAAGGTTAAGTACAGTAAGTATTTACTTAATCGTCCTGTCTATAATCTTCATTTCAAAAATCGTATTCGTTTTTTTACCCAAGGAAATGATGCTGTAGAACTTACAGATAAGGAAGGGTTAAAATACAGAATAGGCACTCAAAAACAGGAAGATTTATATCAAATCCTTTCAGCAGCCATTTCAAAATAAAGGAATTTCAAAAGAATTCGATTTTACTGTAACGATTCCTTATCTCCAAACGTACAAGAACTTGCTTTTGTTTTTTTAATACTCACCACTTAAATTATTTACCATGACTAATGCTACTACAAACACGATGAAGCCGGTAAAAATTGAAAAGGAAAAAATCGCAGGTTTAACCTTTCCTGATACCGAAGTTTTGACATCCTCAGATGCAAAAAAAATAAGAATGGCTGGTTTGGATCGAGCCATGAAACTTGGTAATATTGAACACAATAAAATAAAGATTTTGTTTGAAGACAATGAAGGTTTAAAGCAGGTAGAAACTACCGTTTGGGCGGTTACAGATAATCGAATAATTTTGAAGCAAGGAGTAACTATACCTATCAATAGGATTCATGAGGTGGTTTAACAACTATTAACATCAATTACTAATAATATATTAAAAACAACCCTGATTATTCAGGGTTGTTTTTTATTTTTACGAGAGATTAAAACATAATATTCATAACTCCTATATTATATGAAATACGTAGTAAAATTTTGTCTTATAATTTTTAGTTCAATTGTATTGTTTAATAATGCTTTGGCTCAAGACAACCCAGTTAAATGGAAATTGAGTAGCAAAAAAATAAGTGATTGCGAATATGAATTAGTATTCACTGGGACAATTGAAGAACATTGGCATGTTTATTCTCTTTTCCTAAAAGGAGATGATGGTCCAATGCCTGCAAATATTACTGTTGATAAAAGTAATGATTACGAAATTCTCGGTAAACCAACAGAAACTAAGCCAATCAAAGCTTTTGATAAAGTATTTGAAATGGATGTAGCATACCATGAAAAAGTTGTAACATTCAAACAAAAGATAAAATTAAAAACAAATAAAGAGGTAGTTGTTAAAGGGAAATACGAGTACCAAGCCTGTACCGAAGAAAAATGCATTTTCCCGCCTGCTACACCTTTTGAATTTAAACTGTCTGGCACCGAAGCTTGCATGGCTGCTAATAAGTCGCCTGAAGTTAAAGTGGAGACAAATTCTAATATAACAAATATAGATTCTTCTATTTCAAACTCAGACTCAGCTATTCTTAAAAATACACCTATAAAAGAGACACAAATCTCAGAATCAAATTCAAAGCAAGATGATGAATCATCAATTGAAGGAAAAGTTTGGTGGGTAATTTTTTTAACGGGCTTTGCTTGGGGCTTTGCGGCTTTATTCACTCCTTGTGTGTTCCCGTTAATTCCAATGAACGTTAGCTTTTTTCTTAAGCGCAGCCAAAATAAGGCAAAAGGAAAATTGAATGCTATTTTATATGCATTATCTATCATCATTATATTCGTTTCATTAGGGCTTGGTATTTCAGCTATTTGGGGCGGTGGGGCTTTGCACAGTTTTTCTACAAGTGCTGGTTTTAATATTGTGATTTTTCTTATGCTATTGATTTTTGGAGCATCTTTTTTGGGTGCTTTTGAAATAGTTTTGCCATCTAGTTTTGTAAATAAAATAGATAAACAAAGCGATAGAGGTGGTTATGTAGGTATTTTCTTTATGGCATTGGCGCTCGTTGTAATTTCATTTTCATGTACTGGTCCAATGATTGGAAATGCTTTAGTTGCGGCATCTACATCTGGAAATACTTCTGGGGCTTTTTGGGCAATGTTTGGTTTTTCTGCTGGTTTAGCTTTGCCATTTGGTTTGTTTGCTTTTTTTCCTTCTATGCTTAATTCAATGCCTAAAAGTGGTGGTTGGCTAAATACAGTTAAGGTTGTTCTTGGGTTTTTAGAATTAGCCCTAGCGTTAAAATTTGCTTCCAATGTTGATTTAGTTTATCAATTAGGAATTTTAACCAGAGAGGTGTTTATCACATTATGGGTTGTAATTTTTGCTTTGATGACAATTTATTTATTAGGAGGATTTAAAACAGCTCATGATAGTGATGTAAAGCACTTGTCTGTAACTCGCATATTTTTTATTATATTTTCATTTTCGGTTACAGTATATTTAGTTCCAGGATTATGGGGTGCTCCTTTGAAATTGTTTAGCGGTGTTTTACCTCCTGCCGAATATTCAGAATCCCCAAAAGGCTTTGGGGGAGGAGGGACTGAGTCTCATTCTACATCTAAGCCTTTAGATGCTGAATTTGGAAAATATATGGAAGTAAATAAACATGGTGTTCCATATTTTAAAAATGATTATGTACATGCTTTAGCATACGCAAAAAAAACAGGAAAACCTTTAATGGTTGATTTTACTGGTCATGCTTGTGCGAATTGCAGAAAAACAGAAGATTTTATTTGGCCAGATGCTGGTGTTTCTAAAATATTAACGGATGATGTAGTTTTAGTTTCACTTTATGTTGATGATAAGAGAGAATTAGATGCTAAAGACTTTATGAAAGTATTTTGGTATGGTCAGGAAAGAGAAATTACAACCATAGGCGATAAGTTTAAATATATGGAAGAAACATTATACAAACAAAGCACACAACCTTTATACGTTCTGTTGGACCATAATGAACAAACATTGATTGCACCTAGAGGTTATAAATCGGGAATCCTAGAATATATTGAATGGTTAAATAATGGAATAAAAGAATTTAAAAATCGTTCAGGTAAATAATTACTGAACCAATAAATTACAACCTCTAATATCACTATTATCAAAACGCCCTAACACTTCAAATGAACTGTTGGGTTTTGTTTTTCCTAAATCTTGAGTAGCAATAAAAGAACACGAATAGATATTTGCTAAATCAATAATATTTATTCCCCCCGTTTTATTATTTGGTAAATAACTAAACGGGTCGTTGGTATCACGTATCATTATTTTCATCCAAGGTGGATAGTTAAATACCCCTTTTCCTTTTGAGTAGGCTTGAGACAATAATTCGGTCATTCCGTATTCGCTATGAATAGACTCTACTCCAAAACCATTGGATAAAATTTCGTGCAATTCTTCGCGTATTAATTCTTTCCGTTTCCCTTTCATTCCTCCAGTTTCCATAACAATTAAGCTTCCTTTAGGAAATCTAAAAAGAGGAAACCGATCTACTAAATCTAGTAAGGCATAAGTTACTCCAATCAAAAGTGTTTTTTGTTTTTTATCTGCAAGTTGTTGCAATTTTAAAATTAGTTCATCGTAATTTTTTAAATAAAAACCACTTTCGATATGTTCGCTTTTTTTTATTAAATCATCTGCCATATATACGAGAGACGAACCTTCTCTCTCTAAATAACTTGGAAGAAGAGCTAAAATGCAATAGTCTTTTATGTTGCCATAAAATATCTCAAATGCTTTTAAATAACTCTTTTCGTAAATATGTTTGTCGATAACAATGTGCTTACTGGTAATTTGTCCTGTGGTTCCACTGCTTGTGAATGTTATGGATGGGGTATAATCTGTCTCAGATGAAACAATGGTATGAGATTTAAATAACTCAATTGGTAAAAAAGGAATTTGTTCAAGCGATTGAACAGCATCAATATTAATTTTTAAAGAATCAATGTATTTTTTGTAAACAGAATTATTTTTCGATTGAAATTGAAAAATATCAAGAGCATATTTCTTAAACTCTTCTTGAGTTCGGATATTAAATATATTATTGATTAGGGTATTCATTCTTCTTTCACACAATATACATCCGATTGTTCTAGAGGATATTTTTTATCTAAATCAATGTTGTTAAACCCTCTTTTATTTCCCCATGAGAATAATTTTTCAAAAAATGGTAAAAGTTTGTTGTCTTTTATTTTATCTAAAAAATAAACTTCATGCTCTTTTTCTTTAATACCCATTTCGTATAAGACAATATCGTGTTCTTTAATACCAAGTGAATTAAAAAACTGTTTCATTCTAAAATATTCGCATACGTTTCCACTTTCCAGCCTTCCAGCAAAATAAAATGGCATAAACCAGCCAATTACATAACAGCTATACCAAATAATTTTTCCAATAACATAAAAACGGAACTCATACCATTTTGAAATAGGGATGTTGTATTGGGTCATAATTTTTAAAACTTCTTCTCTATGATTCCACTCATCTATTTCGATTTGGCGGATGGCTATTTTTTCATCAGACTTTTTAACAGAACGAGCGTGACCAATATAGGCAAATGCTGCAGCTTTTTCAGCAGAATAAGCTTGTTGCAAAAGTTTTGTTAGTTCAGGATGATTGAGCTTCATAAAATATTTCTATTAATTCTCTATGACCAAATTAGTTGTTTCCTGTTTCTCTATTCTGTTAAGATATAAGGCTTTTGCTTTATTTACTCCATCGTACTGTAAAATTAAATTTGATTTATTTTTTTCTATTCTCAATTCTTTCTCAAAAATTTCGAAGTCAAAATCCAATGGTAAAATTATAAATCTGAATTTATGATGGTTTAGTTTATTTTGTTCGATGATTGAAGTTTTTTCTTCTCTGCTTATTTCTTCTAAAAATAATGTTTGCGGCTTCACTTTGTGATGTAGGTAGTAATCAACAGCAATAAGTTGTTTGAGGGTTTTGTCTTCGGAGTAGTTTTGTTCAACAAAATCAGTAATTATATTAAAAATATCTGTGAGCGAATATTTGTGATAATCGCTTTTGATGCCAAAAAATATTCCAAGTTCTAATAAAAAATCAAAAATGCTATAATTGTTTGTTACATACTTTAGTGTGTTTATAGTTTTTTTGCCGTTCCAATAAATTTCTAAAGCATGTTCTAGCTGAACAATTTTGTTCAACTGTTCTTTTGATAAATAATTACTTTCAATTATTTGGTAAGGAGGTATGGGGTCAAATACATAGCCGTGTTGCTCATATTTATCACGAACAGGAGTGCCTTTTAAAAATTTTAAAAAGCCTAATTGAAGTTCAGGTGCAAATAATTTGAATACTTCTTCTATGCTGTACTTAATGTCATCCCATTCGTCTAAAGGCAATCCAACAATCAAATCCAAATGCATTTCAATCCTTTGATCGAGCTGCTGAATGATGTTTTTTGTTTTATCAAAATTTTGTTTGCGACTTACCTGCAAATTTGCTTTTTGATTTACGGTTTGTATTCCAATTTCAAATCGAAACAAACCTTTAGGCACATGTTCGTTTATGAATGTAATAATATCAGGGTGAACAATGTCAGCCGTAATTTCAAACTGAAATACATTTTCGGGACGATGGTGTTCTAAAATGAATTTAAAAATATCTATTGTAAAATCTTTTTTAATATTGAATGTTCTATCTAAAAATTTGATAGTTCGTCCGTGTTGCATTAGGTATAACAACTGTGATTTTATTGTATCATTTGGAAGATAACGAACTTTATTATCTAAACTCGCCAAACAAAACTCACATTTGTAAGGGCAGCCTCTGGATGTTTCAATATAACAAACCTTATTGTTTAGTTCTTCTGGAGTATCATATATGTATGGATTTACATCTTTGAAATTTTGTAAATCAAACATTGGAGCAGCAGGATTTTCAATTATCTCATCTCCTTTTTTCCAAATTAAATTTGGAACCTTTTCTACTGATGGAAAATTATTTAAAAACTCTTTAAATGCAGTTTCGCCTTCACCACTCACAATATAATCAACATCTGATAGCGTAATAATATTTTTCCAATCGTAACTTACCTCTGGACCGCCCAGCATTATTTTACAATTAGGATTAAGTTTTTTTATTTTTTTTATTACTTCTAGTGTTGGTGTAATGTTCCATATATAACAGCTAAAAGCAATTACATCATAATCTTTACAATAATCAGAAATACCATCTTTATCTTCTTTGATTGTAAATTCCTTGAAAGCAATGTTTTTATAATCTTTATTCAGTTCATACAATAGGCGTACAGCCAAATTTATATGAATGTATTTTGCATTTAAGGTGGTGAGTAAAACTTGCATTTGTAATGCAAAGGTAAGCGTTTATTTATATATTTTATATTGAAAAACCGCAACATAATAATTGAAATAATAGCCATTTTAAGCAGAAAAGAGCATCTATTTATTGCCAAAATATTTTATCTTTACCTACTTGTTTTAATGCTACAAGATTTTTAAAATTTCACATATTATGAAACAAAAATTATTATTCATTTTCATTGCATTCTTTTCATTAAATGCATTGGCGCAGTTTCCTGAGAATACTTTTCAAAGTGTAAATAATAAATACTATTGGAAGAATAGAAAACCATTTGAGGGTTATTGGCAACAAGATGTTCATTATAAAATCAATGCAACATTAGATGATAAAACAAATATCATTGATGGTAAAATTGAGTTGACATATTATAATAATTCTCCGGACGAATTGCCGTTTGTGTATTTTCACTTGTATAGCAATGCGCAAGCGAAAGACTCCTATTTAGCAGATTTGTATAAAAACAACAATATAAAACTAAAGTTTGGTAAATATCAAGAGCAAGGATTGGGAACAAATGTTTCTAAAATTTCTTCAAATGGAGTTGATTTAAAAACAGAACAAGACAATACAGTATTAAAAGTATTTCTTTCAACTCCATTAAAATCTGGCGAAAGTATTACTTTTTCTATCGAATTTAAAACGTATTACGATAACGGTACAATTCGTAATCGTATGAAACTGTTTAATTCATTTGGTTACAAACATTATGATGTGGTGCATTGGTATCCTCGTATTTCTGTGTATGATAGAAAACAAGGTTGGGATACCGACCAGCACATGGACCATGAATTTTATGGTGATTTTGGAACGTATGACGTAGCGTTTTCATTACCTAATCATTATATTTTAGATGCAACAGGAGTTTTAATTAATCAAAATGATGTTATGCCTGCTGATTTACGTGCAAAATTAGATATTAAGAATTTTAAAAATAAACCTTGGAACGAAAAACCTTCTGTAATTATTGAACCCAATGGAACTAAAAAAACCTGGATGTTTCATGCTGAAAATGTTCATGATTTTGCACTTACTGCTGATCCAACTTATAGAATAGGTGAAGTAGAGTGGAATGGAATAAAATGTATTTCGCTATGCCAAGAGCCACATGCAGCACATTGGCAAAATGCTGCTGAATATGCAGCAAAAGTTATTAAAGTAAATTCAGAAGATTTTGGAATGTATGGTTATCCCAAAATGATTGTTGCCGATGCACAAGATGGCATGGAATATCCAATGCTCACACTTGACGGTGGTTGGGATCCTGATTATCGTGATTTGTTAGCTCATGAAATTTCTCACAATTGGTTTTTTGGAATGGTTGGTTCTAATGAGACTTATCGTGCTGCTTTGGATGAAGGATTCACACAATTTTTAACTGCTTGGACGTATGAACGCATAGATGGAAAGCAACGCATCCGTTATAAAAACAAATCAAAGTATGTAGAAAAATTTACAGAACCAGATTTTATTCATAATAGTGAAGTATATAATGGTTATATGGGGGATGCTGCAAGAGGTGGTGAAGCTAATTTAAATGTTCATTCAGATATGTACGGAGGAGCTATTCGTCATGGTGGTGGATACAGACAAGTTTATATGAAAACATCTACCATGTTGTATAATCTTCAATATACTTTGGGTGATTCTTTGTTTTTAGCAGCTATGCAAAATTATTTTAATCAGTGGAAGTTCGCTCATCCTTATATCGAAGATTTTAGAAATTCAATTATTCAGTACACGCATGTTGATTTAAACTGGTTTTTTGACGAGTGGATTGAAAGTACCAAAACAATTGATTATGGTGTTAAGAAAGTGAAAAAAGGAAAAGGTGATGATGAATATCAAATCACATTCAAACGCAAAGGAATGCAAATGCCACTTGATTTTTCTGTTATTGCAAAGAATGATAGTATTTACAATTTTCATATTCCTAATACTTGGTTTGTAAAAGAAACAAAAGCAACTGTACTCCCAAGATGGATTGGTTGGGATAAAGTTCAACCAGAATACACTGCTATTGTTACTATTCCAAGTGGTGTTTACGATGTTGTGATTGACCCAAGCACTCGATTAGCTGATGTAAATATGTTGGATAACAATAAAAAATTCCCATTAAAGTATCGTTTTGATTCTAAAATTTATAATGTGAGTGATTGGACCAGATATGAGCTGTATGCACGACCAGATATTTGGTACAATGGTTATGATGGAATTAAAGTAGGTGTTCATATGAATGGTAATTATATGATGTACAAACATATTTTTGATTTAAATGTGTGGTTTAATTCCGGTTTGGGTCAAAATTATTTAGATTCATTAACAGAAAAAAATAAATACGATAATATTAGTTTTAGAATAAATTACAGAACTTCTACAGATAAATTTATGAAAGGTTCGACATTTAATTTTTCGGCAAAAGCTTTAGATGGACTAAATGCATATACAGTTGGGTTTGATAGAAAAGATATCAAGGGAAATAACAGAGTATATATGTATTTTAAATCAATGTATCGTAAAGGATTAAATGATTTAACTTATTTATTATTACCAAACGAATGGCAAGTAAACAAATTAAATAATACACTCAATATCGGTATTGAGCATAGTTATAATTATAATGCAGGAACTGGTAATATTAATTTAGGATTACGTTCATCAGCAATAATGAGCGATTACGATTATCAAACAATTAATTTAAATGTGATTAATAGAACTCGATTAGGGAAGCTAGTATTAAACACAAGAGTTGTGGGGCAATATGGAACAGGAAAAGTTTGGGCAGATGAATCATCATTATTTTTAGCTGGAGCCAATCCAGAAGAAATGATGGATAATAAATATACTCGTTCAACGGGATTTTTTGACCCTACTTGGGCTAAATTTGGAGCAACCACAAACAACTTCCAATATGGAGGAGGTTTGAATTTAAGAGGATACGCAGGTTATTTTGCTCCCCAATTGCAAAGTGATGCAAGTGTAGTTTATACTTATAAAGGACAAACAGGTGCAGCTGTAAATGCTGAATTAGAATTTAGTGGCTTAATAAGACAAAAAAAATCTAACTGGCTAAACAGAACATTTAATTTAAAAACATACATTTTTGGAGATGCTGGAATTATAAATTATAGCAAACCAACAGATGTTATTCTTAAAATGAGCGATTTTAGAGCAGATGCAGGATTAGGTCTCGCTCTTACTATAAAAAAGTTTGGAGTCTTACAAACTGTTGATCCGCTTACCATTCGTTTTGACATGCCTTTCTTTCTGAATAAAATTCCAGCAACAGATAAAGACTTTGTTCAATACAGATTTGTAATAGCTGTTAGCAGGGCTTTCTAAGATAAATTGATTTAATAAAAAAACACCTTGTAAAACTTACAAGGTGTTTTTTGTTTTTAGAAGTCAAACTCTTCGTTCTACGTTCAGTATTTCAAAAGGTTTTGCATTATTTTTTTCTTTCTAATTTTTCGAGTTGGATACTAACACACAATGTTTATATCTGCTGATTTTTATTGCAAACTTTTCTGAAACCTGAAACGTACAACCCAACAAATTTTAAAACAAACAGTCCTAAATCCCTTTTGTATTAATATATACAAAAGAACAATAATAAAACAGAAAATAAAAAACTTTTAAAATGAAAATATTAAACTCATTAAACCCCATTTATTATGAAAACAAAAATTTACATTGGAACATTGTTGGTAATTATCACTCATGCAGTGATGCAAAGCCAAACGCCCGCGAACCAAGTGTTTGAAAAAAACGAAAAATTTGTACTTGGATATGCTTATTATACCGAATTAGAAAAAAATGATTTTTCGAAAGTACAAGACCCTGCGGAACTAATAATTAAATCAGAAAAATTGATGGTGATTGCGAATCAAATAAAAAAAGAATTAAAAACAAAAACAGGAGCAGAGCATGAAATGATGTTGGCCGAAGTTAAAACATTAGAAAATGAAGCACAAATTTGTCAAATAGCAGCAGCAGAAATAAAAGCAAGTTATAATAGAGATGAGTTTTTAGTATTTAAAAATTATTTTATTTCTTACCTAGATACGTGCGATGTTAGCTATAATACAGCCTATGAAGCAAAACTTATTTATTTTACCGCTGTACGTTATTTTAGAATTGCAAAAGAAATGAGAGAAGAAGCATATGCTCAATCGGTTAAATTGGCAACTATTGGAGGTTTGCTGAATGCCGAAGAAAAAGAAATGGTTGCTATAATAAAAATGAATGAAGCAATTAAAACATTGCGAAGAGGAGTTACACTAATGATAGTGAAAAAATAATTAAATCATCTTAAATAAAAAAGGCCTTGTGAATTTTACAAGGCCTTTTTTATTTAAGATGATTTTTTACCAATTCGGCTAAAAATATTTTCTAATAAGTTGATGAACTTTTTAAGAATATCAAAATATAAGGTAATAGCCAAGAATAAGCTCATAACCCATATTACAGATATATTGAACCAATAGGTGTCGTAATACTTGCCCAAGAATTTTTTGCGAGGTGCAAAGAAATGAGCTCGTCCTAAATTAGACTCAACAGGATCTAAATAAACAGGGTCGATTTTTTGAATATATTCCCCATCTAAATCTAATATACGGTAAGGAGTAGTACGATTAGTAACTAAGTCTTTTAAACTTTCGTTTTCATAATCATCTTTACTTTTTAAATAAGCAACTCTTGATAAACTGTCTTTATTTAATTTTCCAATTTCAGTGTCTTTTAATTGTGTAGCACGTTTAAAATTATTTAAATAAACAGTTTTAAGCGTAGTGAAAAAATCACGAATTTGGTTAGCAACAGTAGGGCCGAAGCTACCAATGTTTAAATTGTCTAAACCTCCGCATCTCAAATTTTCATTGCCAGGCAACATCAACTCTTTTTGGATTTCGCTTTTTATCATTAGCAATGCATCAATAACATCTTGCTTGTTTTCAGGTTTTTGATAGTTGCTTTCGCAGAAATCAATTTTTTTATTAAGTTCTGTTAGCCAATAATCTTTTTTGTATGTAGAAATACTCAACGCTTTGTCGTACTTGTAAAGTTTTTTGTTGAAAGCATTGTCTTTAAATTGTTTGATAGCAAGTGCTTCAAAAGCCCAGCGAGATGTCATTACTTCACCGCTAAATGGAACCACATTTTGTGAAGTAATACTTGGGTTTAATTTGTCGAATTTTACAATTACACCACTTAATAATAATTGAGGAATAATTAAAAATGGAATTAAAATATAAATAGTTACAGCAGAGTTAAAGCTAGCTGAAATATTTAAGCCCAACATATTAGCAAAGCAAGACGTAGTAAACAACACTAACCAATAAGAAAGTGTCATTCCTCCAATTTCTAAAACGTAGTTACCAACTAAAACAAACATAATCGTTTGTATAGCTGAAAGAACAAACATGATTACAATTTTGCTCCATAAATAACTGCCTTTACTTAAGTTCAAGAATGATTCACGTTTTTGAATTTTTCTATCTCTGATAATTTCTTCGGCACTTACTGTTAAACCAATAAATAAAGCAACTACAACAGCCATAAAAAGATAGGCAGGCATATTTTCGTTTTCTCTGAAAATGTATCCAACTTTGTTTGATAAATCAGTATTGTAAAATTTTATTAAGTAAGCAAGTATAAAAGCTAAAACAGGTGCTTCTAATAAATTGATTGATAAGTATTGTTTATTAGTTAATTTAGATAATACATCACGAGTAATAAATACTTTAAATTGACTAAATTTGTTTGGGCGCTTAAATGTACTTTCTGGAATTTCAGTAAAATCAGTTACATCCTCAACTCTTTTTTCTAATTTCTCTCTGTAGTGTTTGTTCCATTCACTTGGAGACATTTTTCTGTTCAATGTCAAATTTCCATACTCATCTAATACTTTTGATTCAATAATATTAAATACTTGTTCTGGATTTACATTACCACACTCAATACATTCGCTTTCGTTGCTATTTACATGGTTAACAACAGTTTTAAAGTATATAACTGAATCAACAGGGTTGCCATAATATATAGGATAACCGCCCACATCTAAAATCATTAGTTTGTCAAACATTTTAAATATGTCTGACGATGGCTGATGGATTACAACAAAAACAAGTTTGCCTTTTAATGCAAGCTCTTTAAGTAAGTCCATAATATTTTCTGAGTCGCGAGAAGATAAACCAGAAGTAGGTTCATCTACAAATAGTACAGATGGTTCACGAATTAATTCCAACGCAATGTTTAATCGTTTACGTTGACCACCAGAAATTGTTTTTTCTAAAGGGCTACCAACTTTTAAATCACGTGTTTCAATTAAACCAATGTCGGTAAGTACTTCCACCACCATTTCAGAAATTTCAGCATCAGACTTGTTCCCAAAACATAGTTTAGCATTGTAAAATAAATTTTGAAAAACAGAAAGTTCTTCAATCAATAAATCATCTTGCGAAACGTGACCAATAACACCTTCAATTTGATTTTTTTCGGTGTGAATATTTATTCCATTTATTTTAACCGAACCAGCACTTGGTATTTCATTTCCGTTTAATACGTTTAGTAATGTAGATTTACCCGCACCAGAACCTCCCATAATTCCAATTAATTTACCCGACTCTTCTCTGAAGTTGATATCACGTAAACCTAATTTTCCTCCTTTAAATTTGTACTCTAAATTTTGTACTACGAATGATACTTTTGCTTTAGAAGTGTCGCTCATAAATGAGCTTAAAATATCGCTATAATAAACTGGTTTTACTTTTGAACTTCTTAATGATGAACCAGGAGTTAGGATATAAACTTTTCCTTGAAATAAAATTTGTCCGTTAAGCAATAAATCACTTTTTCCAAAATATACCAAAGCGTACATATTAACACTTGGTATCCAAAGCACTCGTGCTTGTCCAGTTACGCCTTCGGCATAGATATGTTTTGTTTCAACTAATTTATGGTCGGTACGGTTGTCAATTATTAAAACTTTTGATGATTCAGGAATTTCGTTTTCTGATGCGCGAACAAATTTCATACAGCTTTTAAATTCTGTATCTTCAATATTAAATGTTTCTGCCACAGTAGTAACAAACTCTAACTCTTGTTCTGCAATTTCTTCATTAGAATTAATAAATTCAATCAAACGTAATAACACAACCACTTTTTGAACCTGCGTAAGTTCCTCATTTATTTGAGTACAAATTCTTAAAACCTTAACAGAGTTTAATGAAGTACGTTTTGCTGTTCCATCTTTCTTTTTGGTTACTTGATGATGCGCTTCTAAAAACTCATCAAATATTTTTAAATATTGGTCAACCAACTCTTGGTTAAGCTGTTGTTTCAAAAAGGATTGTACAATTAATCGCCCGTTATCATTTATGCCATCAACTCTTGCAATAATTGCAAACATTTGCATCAGGGCTTTTAATATGCGTTCACTCATGGTTTAAGGTAGTTGTTGTTTTAAAAAATAAAAGCATTAATACCGCAGTAATTAATGCTTTCAAAAATTTTATTTTAAAAATTATTTTTGTTGTTTAAAGCCAATTAAAATTACAGCACGTCCAGAACCTGCAGAGCTACTTGCAAGTTTAGCTTCAATAATACAATCTAGTGTGTTCGTAATTTTAAAATCCCAGTATGGAGCATTTTTATATTCACTGTTTGTAAACAATAAATTGTGTTCAGTGTCATAAACAGAAAAAATTAAATTACCATCGCTTAAGCCACTGCAAGCAGCAATACGATAAACAGTTCCACTGTAAAGTGTAGTGTGGAATTCAGCAGTTTCATCAGCATTCATTAACAAAGCACGGTATTGTTGCCCGTCAGATATAAATTGAGCTTCTAAGTGTTTTGCACAAGAATTAGCAACTGTATCAGATATTTGAGCTGATGCAGTATTAACCAAAATTACTGTTGCTAAGGTAAATGCTAATTGTAAAAATATTTTTTTCATAATGTGTATGTTTTGTATAATCTTTAATCTAAAACTTGTTGTTCAATTGTTTATCCTACAATTTGTGATCTGATTGATTTCACTTTTTGAGTAATCAATTCAATTTGTTCAGGAGTAATGTTTACTTCTGATTTACTATTGATAGTTGTTGTTTTTTTATCAGCATCAGTAGTTGGTTTTTCAAAAGTGTATTTAAACTCAACACCATCAAATACTGTAGATAAATCATTTAGGTTGTCAACAAATTCCATATACTCAGGTTGGCTGTAGTATTGTGTTAATAGTTTAATTAAACTTTGTAAAGATGATTTTTGCTCAGCAATTCTGCGTTTTACAGCTTCGTTTGGTTTTGCTTTGTAAACATTTGTAGCAAAGTATAAACTCTCAATCCAGCCTCCTGCAAGTACTAAACCACTTACATCACTACGGTCGTTAGTTTTTAAATATGCATCACTTGAGCGGTATGCAATACCTACAAGAACAAGCATAGAATCTTTATTCCCTAAGTTTTTTTGAAAACGTTCAATTGTAGATAAATCAAATGCTCCAGAAACTCCTAATTCGTCACTCAATTTTTTAGCAGCGTTTAAGAAACCAATTGCATCTTGATTTTGGTCATAAATAGTAACATAACCTAAGTCAGCACCATAAATACCAAGATTTAAAGCTTTTGCAAAGTTGGTAGAATATTGTGACGATTTATTTGAAGGATTTAATATGTCTTTGCTATAAGAAGCTCCACTGTTTTTAATCAAAAACGCAGTTTGGATAGGTGATGGAATACTGAAAATTTCACCACTAATGTTTAAAATAGTGCTTTGAGTACTATCAACTGGAGGTAGTGAATCATCATTATTTCCGTTATCTGTGCCACAACCTGCTGCAACTAAAGCAGCAAAAGCAAATAAAGTATAATTTCTTTTAAGTGTAAAACGTTTAAATGTCATCTCGTTTTTTGGGTTAAATTATTTTTACAATGAAAGTCCAAAAATAATACTTTATCTAATAAATCAAACAATTCGTACCTGTTTTTTTGCATTTTTATCAGAAACAGAGCAATATAAGCTGTTGCTCGTTCTAAAACATTGATTTTCAGTAGCAACTAAGATAATTACTCATTTGCCTGTTTTTACAATATCTTTGCGCAAAATTATGAAGACTTTAGATACTGATTTTAAGATGATTGCCAAAACCATTTTTGGTTTGGAAGAAACCTTAGCTGGCGAATTATCGCGCTTGGGAGCAAAAGATGTAGAAATACATAACCGTGCTGTAAGTTTTGTTGGTGATAAAGGATTTATGTACAAAGCTAATTTGTGCTTACGTACGGCTTTACGCATTTTAGTTCCTATTGAAACATTTACAGTTGTGAACGAACAATCACTTTATGAATCGATTCAAACCATCAATTGGGAAGATTACATGAATGTGAACGATACATTGGCGATAGATACCGTTTTAAATTCCGAACTTTTTACACATTCACAATTTATTTCGCAAAAAGCAAAAGATGCAATTGTTGACCAATTTAGGGCTAAGCACAACGATAGGCCCAATGTAGATTTGGATAAACCCACTATCAGAATTAATTTACATATTTTCAGAGATGTTTGTACCGTTTCTTTAGACAGTTCGGGTGAATCATTACACAAACGTGGGTACCGAGATAAAACCAATCTTGCACCTATAAACGAAGTACTAGCAGCAGGTTTGGTAATGTTAAGTGGGTGGGATAAACGTACTAATTTTATTGACCCAATGTGTGGTTCGGGAACTATTTTGGTGGAAGCAGCATTGTATGCAAACAATATACCTCCTGGATATTTTAGAGAAGATTTTGGATTTATGCGTTGGCAAAAAATTATGCCTTTTGAAGAAGAATTATGGGATATAATTTTTGATGCGGCAATAAATAAAATTACCAATCACGAGCAAAAAATAATAGGAGGCGAAATTTCGCCTAACGTAACCAAAAAAGCAAAAGAAAATATAAAACTTGCTAAAGTAGATGATGTGGTTACAATTAGAAATTGCGATATGAAAGATTTTGAAGTACCCGCTGGGCGAGGGGTAGTAGTAATAAATCCGCCTTATGGCGAGCGTATGGTAAAAGATAATATCGAAGAACTTTATAAAATGATGGGTGATACGTTTAAACAAAAATTTGCTGGTTACACTTGCTGGATTTTGAGTTCGAATTTAGAAGCATTTAAGCACGTAGGTTTACGCCCAACCCGAAAAATAACGTTGTTTAACGGACAATTGGAATGTAAATTTTTGAAATACGAAATTTATGAGGGGACTAAAAAGATTCATAAATTAAGCAACAATGATAAGTAAATTTAAATAAGAACAAGGTTAGTCTCTCTCCAATATCACATTCAATTCACTAATCATCATTGCCGTTGCGCCCCAAACAGTATGTCCCTCAATGTTGTAATAAGGTGATTTTATTTTGTAACCGCTGCTATGGGTAATTGTTTTTATTCCTTTTATGTTAGAATCATTTAAGCCAAGTATATCTGTGGTAATAATTTTTTCTACTTCTCTTGCATCAGCTTTAAAAATTGGTGTTTGTGAAGTGTAAGCAATAAAAGGTGTAACTAAAAAATTGCTTGGGCTTATGTAAACATCTGTTAATTTGCCAATGATTTCAACTTGTTGCGTATTAATACCAACTTCTTCTTGTGTTTCGCGTAAAGCGGTATGTTGTAAGTCAATATCCGTTTCTTCAAACTTACCACCTGGAAATGCAATTTGTGCGCTATGCACCCCATCGTAAGTTGGGCGTTGAATTAAAACTGTTTTAAAGCTATCATTTTGATTGTAAATTAATACCAAAACAGCACTTTTTTTAGGTTTCAGAGCTACTAGGTTAAGCTCTTTCATTCTTTCGCGACTAACTGGAGCCATTGAAAATTGAGCGTTTTCGCCTGGCAGAGGTTCTTGAAGTTGTTTTTTTAGTTTATCAATAAAAGCATGAAACATATCAAAACAAAAGTAACGTGTTATGAGCAAACAGCGAAACATAAAGTAAAATATTCCGTAATAATAGGCACAAACAAGCTAAAACTACAAACCCATGAACACTGAAAAACTACAAGAGGTGGTTCAATGGCTAAACCAACAAATTGCTCATTTAAATGATGCTATCAATGAAGCACGAAACACACAAAATTTTGGAAGAGAATCACAATGCGAAGGAATGAGAGATGCTTTTATTAGATGCTTAAATAAAATAAACAATGCTTGAGTTTACTATTGAACAACATTAATTGATTGTCCAACTTTGAGCTTCACTCTGCCTGAACTCATGTTGTTCATCTGTTTTAAACGAGTAGTGGTAGTACCAAATCGTTTAGCAATTTCAAAAAGAGTATCACCCCTTTCTACTGTATAATATTTTGCGTTGCTTGGAAAAGCGGCTATACCCCATTTTGTCTTTTTTATTGTAAGTTCTTCGCAAAATAGTTTTTGATCTTTTAATGCAACAATATACTTTGGATTAATTGGAACGCCTTTTAATCTGATTTCAAAATGCAAATGAGTTCCAGTTGAATGCCCTGTACTGCCACCTAATCCAATAAGTTGACCAGCGGATACAATGTCACCAGGTTTTACTTTTATTTTCCAGAGGTGAGCATAAACAGTTTCTAAGCCATTGTAATGTCTGATGATAACCACATTTCCAAAACCTCCAAAACGTTTTGCAATACGTACCATTCCACCAAACGCAGCGGATACCTTATCTCCTTTATTCAAATCAATATCAATTCCGTTGTGCTGTGTACTATCTCTCCATCCAAAATAAGACGTTATTGGCCCATCAAAAGGATGGAAATAATCATCTTGTCCGTCTGCTTTTAGGTTAATCGTTAAAGAGCTGTCACCCTTTAGTTTTAACATGTCTTTTTCTGGAAATAGATTATTTATTTCCCAACCTGCGTATATGTCGGCTGCAGGGAATTTGTTTTTGTCAAAATATTTTGAATTTGATTTAATATGTGAAATTGCCAAATTGATTTCTGAAATTAAATCGCTAGGAATTGTATCCATTTCTAATAAAAAATCAACCAGGGTGTATAGCTGTTCTTTATTCATGTTTTGAATTAAGCTAGAAACGGGCGGTTTAGTGGATACGGTATCGTCAGGACCAGAAATAAAATTTCTTGCCTTTGATTGAAAAGTGCTGCAAATCAATAAAAGACTTGCGATAAATGTGTATGAAATATGTTTTTTCAATTCAAACAATTTGCTATTCAGGGGTTTTAAGGGTAGCTAAATTATCTAAATAAACTAAAAAAACAAATTTTTGATGGATTTAGGCTTATTTTTTAAGAAGCATTTTTTCTTTTTTATTTACACCAAACTCTAAAATACGATCAATAAAATCGTATGGTTTGTAGCCATTGATGGCTGTTTGATGAAAGATACAAGTAGCGGGTGTCATACCTGGCAATGAATTTACTTCAATAAAAATTATTTCCACTTTTTCATCGTTGTTTATTCTTACAAAAGCATCAATACGGCAATATCCTTGAACATTTAGAGCTTTTGCTGCATTGCCCAATGTTTGTTTTACGATATCTGAAATTTTTTGTCGTTCTGCAGGGTCGGCAGAATAGCGAGCAGGTGTGATGTTTTGTCCTTGTCCTGCAAGGAATTTTTCTTCTAAGGATAAAACTTCTCCTTCGCTTAAGGCTTCAGATGCCTCAAATACTTCGTAAACAATATCTCCATTTTTATCATATTTTGTAAGCATTCCACCTGTAATTTCTAAAAAATGTTTTGCCTCTTTTCTGCTAATTAATTCTTCAACAAGTATTACATTTTTTTGTGGAAATTCTTCTTTATCTTTTATATGTAACAAATCTGCTGCTAATTGATTTAGCATTTCTTGTTTGCGGAAAATAAGTGTAGCAAAAGCATTAAACTCTTCGGGTGTTTTTATTTTTTTTACTGCAGAAGAACATCCATCGTCAACAGGCTTTGCTATAAAAGGATATTTTATTTTTTCTTTGATAGTTTTTAAAACGGAATCTTTATCAGAACTCCAATCTTTTTCGGCAACAAGTAAATGTTCTGCAACTAAAAAACCATTTTGTTTTAAAATTTCGTTTGTTCTGTATTTATCAATTGTAATTTGTGAACTATCTACACCACTTCCGTTATAAGGCAACCCTATTTTTTCTAAATTTGCTTGAACAGCACCGTCTTCGCCTGGCCTGCCATGCAGTGCAATAAATACAGCATCCACCGTTTTTGCTAATTCATCATAAGTAAACCGTTTTGGTTTTGCTAAATTATCTGCACTCACATATTTAGTTGTAATGGATGATGCTTCATCAATAATCTGTTTTACTAAATCATGAATTTTATAGTTTTCAATTTTTTCTTTTATATCATCTGCATTGTCCTTCAACAAAATATTGATTGGAATTTGATACATGATGTGTTCATCTGCATTGCCCGTTAAAAAAATGGGAATAGGTTCATATTTAGTAGAAGAAGCTAATTTTTCGTAAATATTTCTTCCGCTTTCAACAGAGATATGTCTTTCAGATGAGTAACCGCCAAGGATTACAGCAACTTTGATTTTCTTAGTAGTTGATGATTTGTCCTGCTTTATTGATTCATCCAATTGATTTAATAATTTTTTAAATACAACTGCATATGAGTTAGCTTTTATTCGTTGTGCCAAAGAAGTACGAATAATATAGGTCAAAAATTGAGATGGATTCAATCCTATTTCTGCAGCTTGATGAAAGAAAAAAGAAGAAGGCATCATCCCAGAAGTAGTATTAGGATCATTCAAAAATATTTTTCCATCTGTAGAAAGGAAGCCATCAATACGAGCATACACATCAAAATTTAAAGCATAAAATAATCGTTCACATTCTTTTCTTATTGCTTGAATTTGCTCGTTAGGCAAATCAATTGGTGTAATTTTTCTTGATAAACCAGGCAAGTACTTTGAACGATAATCAAACAATTCTTTTCCTTTTCTTATTTCAGTTGGAGGCAGAGCGATTGCTTTCCCATTTTCATCTTGAGCAACAATACATGAAAATTCTTTGCCATCAATAAATCCTTCAATTAACACAGTTGTTTCACCATCTATTGCTTCTAAAACGGCTCCTTCTTTTTCTGTTGTAAATAGTTTATCTAAAAAAGAAATTAAATCGGCAGGATGATTTATGATTGTTGAATTGATTTTTACTGGTAACGAAATTCCTTCACGAATATCTGCAAGCACACGAACAAAATTATTTTTTTCTTCTGCTGATTTGTTTTTCCATTCTGTTGCATCTACCCATTTTGTGAAAAAAGCTTTCTCCACAGCTTCCATAAAAGAGAAATTATCATCTTTTGAAAGAATAGTTACACCAATAGATGAACCTTGGTTAGCTGGTTTTATAACTAATGGAAATCCAATTTCTTTTTTTACTTTTTCAAAAACACCTTTGCAATTCCCAGTGATATAATCGTTTTTATCAATTGTAATAAATTTCGGACTATTGAATCCTGCACTCACCATCATTCTTTTTTGAATGCTTTTATCAATACCAATTGCAGAAGGCAAAACACCAGAGCCTGAATATGGGATTCCTAAAAATTCAAACAGACCTTGAATCTTCCCGTCTTCACCAAATGGACCATGTAAACACAAAAAAGCAAAATCAAAATAAGTTCTTAAATCATCTGCATTGATTTTTTTTCCAATTTTATTTATCATTTCAAGTTGATCTGAAGCGTCAAATTCTCCAATTTGCTCAGCATACACTTGAAAATCGCCTTGTTTATTTGGTATAAATTCTACTGGAGGATAAAAATCACGAACACTGCCTTTGTAAATAAATTCCCAATTGAGTAAAACAAAATTTCCAAAACTATCTACAAAAACAGGTACAGCATCAAAAAGTGATTTGTTTAAATTGTCATAAACAGTTCTTCCGCCAGCAAATGATATTTCTCGCTCCTTTGAAAATCCACCGAAAATGATTCCTATTTTTATTTTCATATTTAAAGTTGATGCTTTATAGTCTTTTACAAAAATAAGATTAAGTGTTGCTAACTTTTGTTAATTGCATTTAAGTATTCAACAAGTTTATTAACTGCAATAGCACGATGGGATATTTTGTTTTTTTCTGACAAGTCCATTTCTGCAAATGTTTGATTATGGCCATTCGGAACAAAAATAGGATCGTATCCAAAACCTTGCGTCCCTCTTTTTTCTTCCAAAATAGTCCCATTTACTACACCTTCAAATAGTTTTTCATTACCATTTATCACAAGAGAAATAACCGTTTTAAAACGAGCTTTTCTGTTTGTAATTCCTTTTAATTCCGTTAAAATTTTATCCATATTAGCATTTGCATCTTTTGCCTCTCCCGCATATCTTGCCGACAATGCCCCAGGTTTACCACCTAAAGCTTCAACTTCTAAGCCCGTATCGTCAGCAAAACAATTGTAGTTGTAATTGTTTTGTACAAAAAAAGCTTTTTGAGATGCGTTTCCTTCAATTGTAGCTTGTGTTTCTGGCACTTCTTCCAAACAGTTTATGTCTATTAAGCTAAGTATTTCAATGCTTTTAGGAATAAGCGATTGGATTTCTTTTGCTTTATTTTGATTGGCTGTGGCAAATACGAGTTTCATTAATTAGTGTTTTTAATAAATAAGAATACAAAAATGACAATAATAGTTTCAAATTCTTAATTTTGGTAGCAATAAATGAAACATTAAAAATGCCTATTTCAAAAATACCATTTAATAAACCTTATTTTACTGGAAAAGAAACGCAATATATTCAAAATGCTGTGAGGCTTGGTAAAATATCAGGTAATGGTATTTATACAAAAATGTGTCATGAGTTTTTTGAAGAAAAATATGAGTTTAATAAATGCCTTTTAACTACTTCGTGCACAGATGCATTGGAAATGGCAGCTATATTAATTGGTATAAAGCCTGGAGATGAAGTGATAATGCCTTCATTCACATTTGTTTCTTCTGCTAATGCATTTGT
Source organism: uncultured Chitinophaga sp. (assembly GCA_964549315.1). Lineage (GTDB taxonomy): Bacteria > Bacteroidota > Bacteroidia > 2-12-FULL-35-15 > 2-12-FULL-35-15 > 2-12-FULL-35-15. The sequence goes on from CAZJUY010000007.1 coordinate 68,200, forward strand.
GTTGAGAGGAGCAAAAATTAAATTTGTTGATAGTAAAAACGACCATCCAGGAATGGATGAAGAAAAAATAGAAGAGTTAATTTCACTTCAAACAAAAGCAATAGTTGTTGTTCATTATGCTGGTGTTGCTTGTGATATGGATAGAATTATGGATATAGCGAATAAGCATAATTTATTTGTTATTGAAGATGCTGCACAGGCAATTGATAGTTTTTATAGTGGGAAGGATGGCATAAAACGACCACTCGGTTCTATAGGACATTTAGCTGCTTTTTCGTTTCATGAAACAAAAAATATAATTTCAGGAGAAGGGGGAATGTTGGTTATTAATGATAAAAAATTTAAAAAACGAGCTGAAATTGTTTGGGAAAAAGGGACTAACCGTGCTGCATTTTATAGAGGCGAAGTTGATAAATACGAATGGATTGATATTGGATCTTCATTTTTACCTTCAGAAATTATTTCAGCTTTTCTATTTGCTCAATTGGAGCAGTTACAGAAAATCCAAAATAAAAGAAAAAAATTGTGGCAACATTATTTTTTAAAGTTGGAACAATTAGTTAAATTACATGGGTTCAAATTGCCAATAATTCCTAGCTACGCAACAAATAATGCTCATATTTTTTATTTGGTTTGTAGTTCCGAAGAAGAGAAAAATGGTTTAATAAATCATTTAAAACAAAATGGTATTGATGCAATATTTCATTATCAATCATTAGCCGCATCAAAATTTTATTCAGAAATGATGGAAAATGAAACAAAAGAAAATGCAAATAAATTTTCTAATTGTTTAATAAGGTTGCCTATGTTTTATGAATTAAAAATAAGAGAAGTGGATTTTATTTGTAATTCAATTTCAAACTTCTATAGAAAGGAATAATTTATTTTGGTAAAAGAGTTTTAAATGCATCAAGATAATTTTGCTTATTAGCTTCTACCGAGTAGTATTTTACCACTGTTTCTCTGCCAGTTTTTCCAATTTCTTTTCGTAATGATTCCGATTCAATTAATAAGGAAAGCTTCTCAACCCACTCATTTTCAGAAGAGGATAAAAAGCCATTTATTCCATCTTGAATTATTTCTGTGTTTACACCAACGGGAGACATGATAGTAGGTATTTCCAAAGCCATGTATTGTAGCCCTTTTAATCCACATTTTCCTTTTGCCCATTCATCATCAGGTAAAGGCATAATGCCAATATCAAAAGATGATAAGTCCTCAATTTCTGTGTTTTTATTCCAAGCCATTCCTGTTATATCAAGTGCTTGGTTTTTGTAGTTTTTATCGCCAATAACTTTTATTTCAATCTTACTGCCATACTTATCTTTTATTTTCTTAAGAATGTTTACTGAAAATTCAAAATGCTGAATAGTAGTAATGCTACCGCTCCAGCCAATAGTAATTATGTTTTTGGGAGGGAGAATTGTTTTTTTATATTCTTCTGTATCTATTGTTGTTGGAATAATTATTACGTTTTTATTAAACTGAGAGGCATAGTTTTTTAGATAATTATTGCCAGCTAAAATTAATGATGAATAGGATATTATTTTGGAAGTTTTATCTGGATTTTTAAGCCACACAAACGTTTTGTTTGCATCGGAAACATTTTGTAGCCAAATAGAATCATCAAAATCGAAAATTAATTTTGCTCCAGATTTTGAAAAACGTTTTTCAAAAAAACTTGAACCAAGCATAAAACATTCACGTTGTATAAATATTATTTCAAATTCTTTAGCCCTGTTTAATTCTTTAATTCTTTTTAAAAAGCTTTTGAAAACAATGGCTACTTTAGGGAAAAAATGTCCTTTGCTGTAGAAAATAGCATCGTCTTTTTCATTCAATAAAAAGGAAAAATCGTATTCAAATCCATTAGCCTTAAAAAAATGGAGATATTGTTCAAAACGAAAACGTTGACTAGGAGAGCGGTTGGGGCGATGTAGTGTAAGAAATAAAATTTTTGGCATTTAATCTTCTAACCAAACTTTTGGTAATTTTTCTAATATTTCAATTCCTTTAAACTTATCACTGCTTTTTACTCCTGTAGTTTTTGCCCAATCAGCCATTTTTTTTATTCCATCAGAGAGAGAAATAAAACCATCGCCTTTTATTCCAAAAATAGTTTTCATTTTACTATGATCGGAGTAAGCGTGTTGTACCTCATTTCTGGCATCTAAATGTCGTAATGGTTGTTGAATTTGCATAGCTCGCATAACCTCTGTTGCTAGTTCTTTTACAGAATATTCATTATCTCCACCAATGTTAAAAACTTGGTTGTAGGCCTTTTGAATATTAACAGCATTTGCAATATGTGGAGCTACATCTCCAATATAACTGAAAGCTCTAGTTTGTGTTCCGTCTCCAAACACTGTTAATGCTTTACCTTGCATCAATTGATTCATAAATATTCCGACTACATTTCTGTATCTGTCGCCAATATTCTGATATTCTCCATAAACATTATGAGGTCTAAAGATTACATAATTTAAACCAAACATTTCGTGTGTGGTTTTTAAGTCCATCTCAACTGAATATTTAGCAATACCGTAAGGGTCTTCTGGCATTGGAACCATATCTTCTCGCATGGGTAACTGCCCCTTACCATAAACGGCAATGGAGGAAGTAAAAACAAAGCATTTTATTTTATGAATAACAGATTGGTTGATTAGATTAACACTACCAATTACATTGTTTGTGTAATTAAATCGTTTAATAAAATGACTTAACCCTTCAGCAGCATATGCTGCTAAATGATAGACATAATCAAATTTTTCTTCGGAAAATAATTTTTCTAATAAAGCGTAGTCATTTATTGAGCCATGGACAAATTTGGCATTCGGATTAATGTTTTCTTCAAAACCGCCACTAAGGTCATCTAAAACCACAACAGAATGCCCCATTTGAATCAAATGATTTGTAACGTGTGCTCCAATAAATCCTGCGCCTCCAGTAACTAGTGATTTTAGCATAAGAACCTATGTTGATTTGTACAAATGTAATAAATAGAAACAAAAATCTGGCAATAAAATAATTTTGAGTCCAGTCAATTATATTTGTTAAATTTAACTCGAAAAACTAATTTTATGGAATACGAGATAAAACCTGAAAAAAAGTTTAGTCTTAATTTTAAAGAAGTTTGGAGTTATAAAGAACTATTCTATTTTTTTACTTGGCGTGATATAAAAGTAAAATATAAACAAACTGTACTTGGTTTTTTGTGGGTTTTGCTTCAACCATTGGCCATGACTATCTTATTTAGTTTGAGTTTAGGGAAAGTTATTTCTAATGCTTCTGAAATTAATATGCCTTATCCTTTATTTGCTCTAAGTGGATTAATGATTTGGAATATTTTTTCTTCAGGAATTACGAATTCAGGTAATAGTATGATTACGAATTCAAATATCATTAAAAAGGTTTATTTTCCTAGAATTATTATTCCTGTTTCTTCAATTTTGGTTTCCTTGTTCGATTTTTTTGTTACGTTTTTTATTTTTTTTTGTGCTATCATTTATTATAACGTAACAATTGATATAACACATTTTTTATTTTTTATGCTTATTAGCATATTAATTATTACCATTTCAACTTTGGGTCTAGGTTGTTTATTAGCCGCATTAAACTTAAAATACAGAGATTTTAGATATATTATTCCATTTTTATTACAAGGCTTATTGTTTTTAAGCCCTATTATCTATCCAATTTCTATTATTACTAACCAAAAAATAAAATACTTTTTGGCTTTAAACCCTATTTATTCAGCAATTGAATTTTCAAGATACTCTATAATAAAGCAAGAGATGGATGTGACATTGATGTCGATAAGCGTTTCATCCGCATTGTTTTTTTTATTGTTTGGAGTTTATTATTTCAAAAAAACAGAATTGTTTTTTGCCGATATCGTTTAACTATGAAACCAATTTTAGAAATCCAAAATATTTCAAAAAGCTATAACATTCATTCTCAGAATCAAGCTTATTTGAGCTTTAGGGACTCCTTGGTATCGTTGTTAAATTTCACGAAAACGAAAAAAGAAAAGTTTTTCGCTTTACAAGACATATCATTTACTATTGAACCTGGTGATACATTTGGGATTCTTGGCAAAAATGGAGCTGGAAAATCTACACTTTTAAAAATTCTTTCAAAGATTACTCCTCCAGATTCTGGGAAGATCATTTCTAGAGGAAGGATTGCAAGTCTATTAGAAGTGGGTACAGGTTTTCACGCAGAATTATCAGGTAGAGAAAATATTTTTATGAATGGTTCCATACTGGGGATGAAAAAAAATGAAATAAAGAAAAATTTTGATGCAATTGTAGAATTTTCAGGCGTAGAAAAATTTATAGATACTCCATTAAAACATTATAGTTCAGGTATGCAGTTGCGTTTGGCTTTTGCAGTTGCGGCATTTCTTGAAAATGAAATTTTAATTATTGATGAAGTTTTGGCGGTAGGAGATGCAGACTTCCAAAAAAAATGTATAGGTAAAATGAGCGAAATAAGTAAAAGTGGAAGAACTATATTATTTGTAAGTCATAATATTTCAGCTGTTAAGAATTTATGCAACAAAGGAATAGTTTTAGAGGGAGGGAAATTAATATTTCAAGGAAATTCACAAGATTCAATTCAGTTTTATCAATCATCAAGCATATCAAACAATAGCTATTTACATAAAGGCGCCATTGATTCTGCAATTGGCAATGAAAATATTAGAATAATCGAATTTAAAGTAACTCCATTAAAAGGAAACATGATTGAAACTTCTTCTGGTTTTATATTTGAGTTAGTATTTTATAACTATTCTGAAAAAATTAATTTGGATGCAACATTCGAATTATCCTCGATTGACGATGTTGTAATTTTCCATTCGGGTGTAGTAATAACAGATTCAAAAGATTCTGAAATAGGATTATATAAGGTAAACTGTACGTTTCCTGCGAATATATTAAATGCAGGTATGTATAAATTCAAAATTATTTTTGGAAAAAACAGAAAAGAGCTTCTCTATATGCATTCTAATATTGTAGATTTTGAAATATTGAATGAAAAACTTGGTGTGATTCATCAGCATACTGTTCCAGGTGTACTGACGAATAAGATAATTTCAGACATAAAAATTTCTACAATAGAAGATAATATTTTAAATTAGGAATAACTTATAAACTAGATTACATGATCCATAAACTTGCAGATGTGCAGACTTCAAATATTGGAAAAGATACAAAAATATGGCAATTTTGTGTTGTACTTAAAAGTGCTGTAATAGGTAAAAACTGCAATATTAATTGCAATGTATTTATCGAGAATGATGTAATAATTGGTGATAATGTTACAATAAAACCTGGTGTTCAGATTTGGGACGGTATGAGAATAGAAGACAATGTTTTTATTGGATCTAATGTTACATTTACGAATGATAAATATCCAAAGTCAAAAGTTTACCCAGCAAAATTTGAAAAAATAATTATCAAAAAGGGTGCTTCTATTGGGGCTAATTCAACTGTGATTGGTTCTGTTACAATAGGAGAAAATGCGCTGATAGGGGCTGGAAGTTTGATTTCTAAAGATGTTCCTCCCAATACCACGTGGTATGGAAATCCAGCAAAAATGAAACAGTCTTAGTCTATGGAAAACACTATTCTGGGGACCCCACAAGTAACAATAGGTGTTATATGTTTTAATACAGGGAACTACGTAGTTGAGGCTATCGAATCTTTACTAAATCAGACGTATAAAAATTTCGAAGTAATTATTATTGATGATAATTCTACTGATGGAAACTCAGTTCAAATTATTGATGATTATTTGAAAAGGGAAAAACTTAATTTTAAATTTATAAAGAAGGATAAAAATCAGGGATTAGCAAAAAATTTTATTGAAATATCTAATCTAGCGAGTTTAAATAGTAAATATTTTTCCTGTATTGGAGATGATATTTGGCATCCTGATTTTTTATATGAAAATATTATGGCATTAGAAAACTCTGATAATTCTGTTATTGCAGCATTTTCAGATTCTTTAGTTGTCGACTATAAAACAAAAAAAACAATTCGTGAAGACGTATTTTTTTCCAAAAAAAATACAAATAAGTTGTATGAGAAAATTTTAGTCAATAAACAGGGTAACTATTATCATCTAAAAAGTGAAATTTTATTCGATGCACTGCTTGTGGCCAATTTTATTAATGCAATTTCTGTAGTGTTTAAAATTGAGCAATATAGCATTGCTGGGAAGCATGATGTTGATTATAATGTAGAGGATTATCCTACTTGGGTTAAGTGGGCAAAAAACGGTTATGATTTTATATATATCCCCAAAACATTATCTACTTATAATATTCATGGTGCAAATTATTCAGTTAGATATTCATCAAAAGTTTATGATGCAGGTTTGAAAGTTCAAATGAAATATTTTAAATATTCTACATCTTCGGAGGTTTTGGTAAGTGTTTATTTTAAATTGTTAGGAGAAAGCAAATCCTTTATTCAAAAGTTTAATTCCTTTTTTAGAATTGTTAAGCTTAAGCCAAAAGCTTTTTTTATTATTCCAGTTGCTATAGCTATTAGAAAGTTAAACTTTTAATCAAAGAAATAAATCTAATATATCATTATATTTGTTTTGTTTTTAAACGTCAACATGTTACAAAATAAAATTGTGGGTTATCAGGCTTGCAGCAAATGTATTTTAGACACAAACGATGATTCGGAAATTTATTTTGATGAACGTGGTATCTGTAATTATTGTAAGGAATATGAGGTCATTAATAGTAAAAATCGATTAGAGGATAGTGCATTTAAAGAAGAGGAGCTTAAAATATTAGTTGATAAAATAAAAAGTAGAGGCCATAAAAATAAATATGATTGTGTAATTGGAGTAAGTGGAGGTGTAGATAGTACATACTTGATATACAAAGCCACAGAGTTAGGTCTACGCCCACTAATCGTTCATTATGACAATGGATGGGATTCTGAGTTGGCTGTTATTAATATCGAGAATATTGTTAAAAAACTAGATTTAGATTTAATAACTTATGTTAATGATTGGCATGAATTTAAAGATATCCAATTAGCTTTTTTAAAAGCGTCAGTTTTGGATATTGAATTAATAACAGATCAAGCAATTTTAGCGGTATTATATAATACTGCAATTCAATATAAAATTAAATATATCCTATACGGCACAAACATAACAACTGAGGCTATTTTGCCAAAAAGTTGGTATCATTGGAAGATCGATTTATTGAATATTACTGGAATTCATAAGAAATTTGGAACTTTACCGATAAAAACATACCCTCAATTGGGTTTTTTTAAGCATTATTTTATCACAAAATTTATTAAAATTGAAAGTGTCCATTTATTAAATTATTTAAATTATAATAAAAATAAAGCCAAAGAAACAATTGTTAAGGAGTTGAATTGGAGGGATTACGGAGGGAAGCATTATGAGTCAATTTTTACTAGGTTTTATCAAGCGTATATTTTACCCGCTAAATTTAAGATTGACAAAAGAAAAGCTCACTTGTCAACTCTTATATGTTCAGGACAAATTTCTAGGGAAGAAGCCTTAAAAGAATTGACAAAGCCTTTGTATGAAAAAGACAAGTTTCAAGACGATTATGAGTATGTTTTGAAAAAATTAGGATTAGAAGTGAGCGAGTTCGAAGATTATATGTCTTTACCTGTTAAGTCTCACTTGGACTATCCTTCATATTTTAAAAGCCATTATAAATATCAAAAATGGCTTTCATTATTTCTTAGTAATACTATATTTTTATTTAAAAAAAAGAAATGATAACGATTGTCGATTATGGTTTAGGGAATTTAGCATCAATTAAAAATATGTTAAAAAAAATACATATTTCTTCTGTTATAACGTCTGATCCAAATTTAATAGCAAATTCTACTAAATTAATATTACCAGGAGTTGGTTCTTTTGATTTTGGTATGGAACAATTAAAACAGTTGGATTTAATCTCAATTTTGAACCAAAAAGTACTGATTGAAAAAACACCAATACTAGGGATTTGTCTCGGAATGCAGCTGCTTACGAAGCGAAGTGAAGAAGGTGTTTTGTCTGGCCTTGGGTGGATAGATGCTGAAACATTAAAATTTGACTTTCCAAGCCATGAGAATTTAAAAGTACCTAATATGGGTTGGAATGAAGTAAGCATTCAAAAAAAAAGCAGATTAACTCAAAATCTTGAAAACAACTCTAGGTTTTATTTTGTTCATTCATACTATGTAAAGTGCAACATTGAAGAAGATACATTGTTAAAAACCAATTATGGAATTGAATATACATGTGCTATAGAAAAAGAAAATATTTTTGGTGTTCAATTTCATCCTGAAAAAAGTCACAAATTTGGTATGCATATATTAAATAATTTTTCGAAAATATAAATTATGAGGCGTCCAAGAGTTATTCCAACACTTTTATATAATTACAGGGGTCTTGTAAAGTCTAAAAAATTCAAGGGTCATGTTTACATAGGAGATCACCTGAATGCAATAAAGATATTTAATGAAAAAGAGGTAGATGAAATAATATTTTTGGATATCGAAAAAGGGATAAAAAATAAAAAACCTGATTTAGAATTAATAAAAGAAATAGCGAGTGAATGTTTTATGCCTTTGTGTTATGGCGGTGGAATATCAACAGTGGATGAAGTTAGAGAGATATTAAGATTGGGAGTTGAGAAAGTTGCAATAAACAGCAACGCATACAGAAAACCCGAATTGATAAAAAGTATTGTTCAATCTTTTGGAAGTCAAAGTGTGGTTATATCGATTGACGTAAAAAAAAATAAAAATTCTAGATATAGTGTTTATATAGACAACGGGCAAACAGATACAGGAATAGATCCCATTTCCTATGCTGTAAATATGGAAAGACTTGGTGCTGGAGAACTATTATTAAATTCAATTGATAGAGATGGTACTTATGATGGATATGATACTTGGCTTATAGAACAAGTAAGCAAGGCGGTATCTATTCCTGTAATTGCTTGTGGAGGAGGAAACGGGGTAAAAGATTTTTTAAATGCTATTAGAAATGGGGCATCTGCAGTAGCAGCTGGTAGTTTGTTTGTTTTTTATGGAAGACTAAAAGCTGTGCTAATTAATTTTCCTACAAACGAAGAACTTTTTTTAATATTCAATAAACAAGAAACATATACAAGAGACTATTTTAATTTAAAAATTTTTCATATTACAACTTGGTATCCTCATAAAAAACAGGAGATAGAGGCAGGATTCATTAAGGAGCACATTGATTCTTTGAGAAACTATTGTTATAACTATGTGTTTAATCTTGATTTTGTTGAATCGGAAAGAACATTATTAAAATTTGAATTTTTCAAAGAATCGAATTACGAGTATATTTATACATGTAAAACTAGGATAAAAAATACTTTAATAAAAGAGTTGATTGCTTCAGCTTGGTTTTTTTATGTATTCTTAAAGCACAAAGGAAACAAATTTGATGTTGTTAATATTCATATTGCATATCCTGTTGCTACTTTTCTTTCTTTCTTTAAAAGAATTATTAGGATTCCAATTGTAATAAATGAACATTGGTCTGCATACCATTTTAATTTCTATGTTGATAAAAATAAGAGGGGGTTAAGAAAAGTGAAAAAAATATTTTTTATGTGTGAAAAAATTTTTGTAGTATCAAAATCATTAGCGTTAGATATAGTTAATTTTTCTGGTAATAAAAGATTAGAATATTCAATAATACCTAATATCGTAGATAATAAAATTTATTCCATAAAACGAGATTTTTTGCCTTCGTCTCCAACATTTTTAATGGTTAGTATTTGGTCAAATATTAAAAAACCAATAATTATAATTGAAGTTTTTAAAAAAATAGTTTCAGCTTTTCCAGATGCAATTTTAAGAATAGGAGGATATGGTATTCAAATTGAAGCTATGGAAAAAAAAATAAAAGAATTAGATTTGGAAGAAAATGTGTTCTTATTAGGTAAATTAAATAGAATAGAGGTTGCGAATGAGCTTAATAAATCAACAGCTTTAATACATTCATCTTCATATGAAACATTTTCGGTAATTTGTGCAGAAGCTATTTCCTGTGGCGTCCCTGTTATAGCTTCAAATGTTGGTGGAATTCCAAGTTTTATTAACAACCAAAATGGGATTTTGGTTGATGACGAAAGTATTGAGGAATGGTACGATGCTATAACTAAAATGATAAAAGACAGGGCTATTTTTAATGATGTTGACATTTCCAAAAAAGCACATTTACAGTTCTCTCCAGATAATGTTGGCGAAAAATATTTTGAAGAATTAAAGAAACTTATCCAGAAATGAAATTAATAAATCAGAATATAATCATTGTTTCAAATGAGAAATGGGGTAATATGTGGTACTCTAAACATAATTATGCAAATCAATTGTCTAAGAAAAACAATGTGTTTTTTTTGAATCCTCCACATCCCTTTCACATGTTTAATCTTTTCAAAAAAAAAATTACATCATTTAGGGTTTCTGATTCTTTAACTGTATTAGAGTATAAAAATATATTGCCTACAAGCCTGCCATTCTTGTGGAAAATTAATGATTTTATCATTATTAGGGCTATTAATATTTTTTTTAAAAAAAATAAAATTAACAATATCATTTTTTGGACATTTGATCCAATTAGATTATCCCTGCCAGAATTATTAAATCCTAAAAAAATTATTTTTCATGCAGTCGATAAATATCAATTTAAATATCCTTCTGAAGAAATACTTTCAAAAAAAAGCGACTTAATATTATGTGTTTCTGACACAATATCATCCCAATATAAATCATATAATAAAAACATTTATACAATACCTCATGGTGTCCCTGACGATGAGTTTTTGCCAGTTGAGCTTGTTAAAAATGATAGAATTACAGGACTTTTTATAGGGAATAATGATAGTCGAATTGATTTTGAATTTACAAAAAAAATTATCGAGGCATTCCCTTCTATCATTTTTAAGTTTGTTGGAAGAGTTAATGTTGATAATGAAGAGTCATTAAATATATTTTCAGGAAAATATCCCAATGTTTTATTTATTGGTGAAATCCCATATCCTCAGCTTAAATATCAAATACGGGAGTCTAATTTTTGTTTTATATTTAAAAAAGAAAATTATCCTGGAAATAATATATCTAGCCATAAAATGCTGGTTTACCTTTCTCAAGGAAAACCTATTGTGTCTACAATTTTTTCAGAATTTCAAACAGAAAGAGATTTGTTATTTATGTCTAATGATTTAAACAACACAATTGAAAATATTAATAATATTGTATCAAATGAAGAGGAGATGTATTTAATTCAAAAAAGAATCGAATTTGCAAAAAAACATTCGTATAAAAATATATTAATAAACATTGAAAAACTCCTATAGAGCAATGAAGCACGTTGTAATGATAATTTCTAATAGTCCTAATCCTTCTTATTTTAGGCCATTTGCAGCGTTCTGTAGAAATGATACGGAAGTTAAAATTAGTTTTGTTTTTTTGCATACAGCACCCCCAAGCTTAATGGAAGAACTTGAAAACTTGGGTTCAAAATGTTATTACTTACCTTTTTTTCAAGAAAAGCCAAAGCCTTTTCAGTACATTCGATTAACAATTCAACTCTTTTTTTTATTTTTGAAAATAAAACCTGATGTTGTTCAAACGAATCTTTTTGATGACAGTTTACCTGGATTATTAGCTGCCAGAATAGCAAGAGTAAAAAGCAGAATTATTACCAAGCAAGATACCAATTTTCATATTTTATATTATCCTCAGTATATTAAATTTGATAAATTCAATAATTTTAATGCCACTATAATTGTTCCTGTATCTGCTGAGGTTTTAGATTTAATAATGAATTACGAACATCCTTCTAAGTACAAAATTAGAAATGTTCATCACGGGATGGATGAAAATTTTATTACAAGTGCAACAACATCTGAAATTAGTCAGTTTAAGAAAAAATATGGTTTAGAGAATAAATTTGTTATTGGTTGTGTTAGCAGGTATGTTGAAATAAAAGGGTACAAGCAAATAATAGAAGCAGCTGAAATTTTATGCAGCAAACATGAAAATTTTGTTTTTTTAGGTATGGGAAGTGGACCCCAAAAAACGGAATTGTTAGAACTTATTAAAGAAAAAAAATTAAGTGATAAATTTATTTTGACCGATAAAATTGAATATTCGCTTATTCCTTCAGCATATAAAAGTTTTGATGTTTTTATTCATAATTCAATAAATGAAGCTTTTGGTTTTGTGTTTCCTGAGGCTATGTTTAATAAAATACCAATTGTGTCCACAAATGTTGGGGCAGTTAGAGATGTTCTTAAACATAAAGAAAGTTGTTATTTTACTCAATTTAATTCTGTAGCGGATATTGTCAATGGAATTGAATATATGTTAGAAGAAGATCGTGCTCAAATTGCGGAACGAGCATTTGAAATTTGTAAAAATAATTTTTCTATAGAAAAAATGTGGAAAAACTATAGAGAACTCTTTTTATTAAATTAATCGTACCATGATAAAATATATCAAAGGGTTTGATGGATTGAGAGCATTATCTATTATTATGGTATTAATAACCCATTTGGGAGTCATTTCTCTTTTTCCTAAGACAGATTTTTTTACCATCAGAATAGCATCATTGATATCGGGTAGTACAGGAGTAAATGTTTTTTTTACTTTAAGCGGTTTTTTGATAACATATATTCTTATAGTGGAACAAACTAAGAATGGGAAAATAAACATTAAAAATTTTTTTATTAAGAGATTTTTAAGATTGCTTCCTCCTTTTTTCATTTTACTTTCAATAGTATTTTTGTTAATGCAGTTTAATTTTGTTGAAAAAAATTATGGTTCTCTTTTATTGTCTTTTTTTTATTTATCAAACTTTTCTCCAAATAAATATTATTTAATAGAACTCGGACATTCTTGGTCATTAGCTGTGGAAGAGCAGTTCTATCTTACATGGCCTTTTATTTTACAAATACTAAAAAGATCTAGGATGTATTTGTTTTTGTTATCGCTGATTATTCTGTCTGTTGCAGTAATTTTTATCCAAAAAGATTTAACTATCCAAATTTCAAATACATTTTTAGTGTTTTCAAATACTAATAGATGGACTATTCCTGCGATTGCTCCTATTGCAATTGGGAGTCTAGCAGCAACATTGTTACATAAAAATAAGAACTTAATTGTACTTCTTTTTCAAAATAAATATAAGATGTTTGTATTGTCGGTATTGGTATTTATCTCGCCACTATACTTATCCTTATCTTTTTTTAATTTTTTTAATATAATACAAGCATTTGGGATAGGAATATTACTGATTTGGGTGTTTACTAATCAGGATTCTAAAATTACTGAAATCTTAAATATCAGACCTTTAAGATATGTCGGGAGAATATCTTATGGATTATATATATACCAGGGATTATTTTTAACAACAGGTCCTACAAATAAATTATTTATTCAATCTTTTCCTCAAAATATATTATTTACTTTTATAGTTGCTGTTTTTTCGTATCATTTTATTGAAAAGAAAATTTTGGCTTTAAAAAATAAATTTAATTGAATTATGGATTTACTTGTTTCTGTTATTATTCCTGTTTACAATTCAGAAAAGTACATTCACGAAACAATCCAATCTGTTTTAAATCAAACATATAAAAATTTTGAACTCATAATCGTAAATGATGGTTCGACAGATAATTCCTTATCAATAATTGAAAATTCACAAAAAAAAGATAATAGGATAAAAATATTAAATAAAATTAATTCTGGAGTTTCAGAAACAAGAAACTTTGGGTTAAATATCGCTAAAGGCGAGTATGTAGCATTTTTAGATTCTGATGATGTTTGGCTGCCAAATAATTTGGAGCTGAAAGTGAATTGCATTAATCAAAATTTTCTTGATGCAGTATATTCTTACTGTGAAATTATAGATGAAGAATCTTTTAAAACAGGAATTGTTAAAACAGGTTTAAGCCCACTGTTGCTTAAAAATATTTTATGTTGGGAGGGCAACTACATTACAATTCCGTCAGGATATTTGTTTAAAAAAGATTCTATACTTTTGATTGGTGGATTTAATAAATCTCTTTCCAATAATGCGGATCAAGAAATCATTATTAGGCTACTGTCTTTTGGTTCTAAAATATCATCAATTAGTGAAGTAACATGGCTATATAGAAGACATAATTTAAATATGTCATCAAATATACAGTTAATGGAAAAAGAATCGATTCTTGTATATAAAATTGCAGCTAAAAATAACTTATACTCAAATTTCTTTTTTAGAATGAAATGTTATTCAAAAATGAATTTAGTGCTTTCTGGTTGTTGGTACAGAGATGGAGGAAGTGTTAGAAAGGCTATTTATAGGTTTATAATTGCTTTTTGCACTTCCCCCCTTAGCACCATTATTTTAATGTTGAAAAAATTAAAATGAAAAATAAAAATTTTATTGTCTATTCTTTTCAAAGTATCAATGATCCATTATTAAAGGGATTAATGTTGGAATATATGATAAAAACTGCCCAAAATAACAGTTCATATATTTTCCATTTAATTTCACATGAACAGGAATCATTTAAACTATCAGAAATTCAAGCTAAGAAACTTAAAGATGAGCTTTTAAAAATAAATATATACTGGTATCCTATAAATTATATATCAGGTAAATATTTGCTCTTAAAAAAACTAATTAATTTTATTCAATCTTTTATTATATGTTACAAAATAAATAAAAAGCATAATCCTCATGCGATAATTGGATTTCTTTCTATTGCCGGAGCGTTTAGTTTTATAATTTCTAAAATTTTAAAACTAAAACTTGGGATATTTTGTTTTGAGCCTCATAGTGGGTATATGTTAGATTTTAAACGATGGAAAAAGTACTCATTAAAATATATATTGTTGAATAAATTTGAATATTGGCAAATAAAATATGCAACTCATATGGTTTTGCCTACAAATTATTCGATTGATTTAGCCAATAAAATTAATTCGAAAAGTAAAAAGTATTTGGTCCCAATATCAATTGATACGGATAAATTTACTTTCAGTGTTGAGGGAAGGCAAAGAATAAGAAATGAGATAAATGCAAATGAAAAATTTGTGATTATTTATACTGGAAAATTTGGAGGTATATATTATACATCTTCTGAGGTACTTTTATTTTTTAGTAACTTGCTTAAAACCAACTCTAAATATTTTTTATATATTATTACGCCACATTTCGATGAAGTAGTAAAAAATATTTGCAGTTTTGATATTCCTAAAGGCAGCTATTTTATTTCTAAAGAGGTTCCATATGATGAGCTTAAAGACCATATTTCTGCATCTGACATTGGATTGATTGCAATTCCTTCATTGCCTTCTCAAAAATATAGAACTCCTGTGAAGACTGGTATATACTTGTCCTGTGGAGTACCTTATATTATTAATAAGGGCATTGCAGAAGACGATATTTTAGCTCAACAAAGCAATGTTGGATTAGTTGTTGATAGTTTGTCTCTTATATCATTTGATAATTTGAATCAGGAAATTATTAGTTTGCTCTCCGAAGAAATATCGGATCTTAGAAATAGATGTAGAAAAGTTGCGATAGAAAATAGAGGACTTCAAAATTCAATTAGTGCTTTAGAGTCAATCTTAAAAGAAATTTGATAAATTAGCATATGCGAATACTTATAACAGGAGGATTTGGTTTTATTGCCTCACATTGTGCTGCAAAATTGCTTCAAAATAATGAAATTACTATAATTTCTAAGTCCTCAAAAATCCCTGATATTTTAGATACTTCAATTGAAAAAATTAATATAATTAATGGTAGTTATGAAGATTCATCTATTTTGGACGATATATTACCAAAAATTGATATCGTATTGCATGCTGCCTGCACTACAGTTCCAGAAAATTCCACCAAAAATCCTATTTTTGATATTGAGTCTAATGTAATACCCTTTTTAAGGCTATTGGAACATTGCATAAAATCTAAAGTAAAAAAAATTGTTTATTTATCTTCTGGCGGTGTTGTATATGGTGATACAAAAAAGAAATTTTTAAATGAGTTAGAATTGACAAATCCTGTTTCATCCTATGGAATAACAAAGTTAACAATCGAAAAATATTTGCAGTGCTATTCTCAAATTTATGGCTACGAAAGTTTAATATTTAGAATTGGTAATGCATATGGTCCCCATCAAATTACTAAAAATAATCAGGGAGTTATTGCAAACTGGTTGGAAAAATGTAAAAACAATCAGGATATAGAAATTTGGGGAGATGGTGAAATAGTAAGAGATTATGTATTTATTGATGATATTGTTAATGCTGTTTCTATTGGAATAGAAAAAAATATTGTTGGATTATATAATATAGGATCTTCAGAATCATTATCGTTAAAAGAATTGGCCAGGCTGATAATTAATATTACATCATCAAAATCCAATATTAAATTTATCGCGGACAAGCCTAGGCCTTTTGATGTATTGTTTAACCAATTAGATACTACGTTATACCAGTCTGTGTCTGGTTGGAAACCAATTGTTAAAATAAAAGAAGGTATTATAAAATGTTATAAAGGGATTTAGTCTTTTATTTTATTTTTTTCGTAAATTATTAACAGTGCAGAGATAAAAAATGGGATGAGTGGAATTTTAAACCTAACCAATGCACCAAAGTTAGAAGTTGTAAGACCAATCATAAAAGAGAAAAGTATAGCAAAGGACACAGAAAACAATAAAATAGGATTTTGTCCGATAATTTTAAAAAAGTTTTTAATCTTAGTTTTAATTAAAAGATAGATAACAAGAAATAATATTATAGTATTTTCTACCCCGGCCATTAAAAGCACCAAGCTATTACTTTCCCATAAATAAGGCCTAAATAATCCAGCATTTACTGCTGGTAAAAAAAGTTTAAGCATTCCTTCTGTACTCCCGTCAAAATCTCCAATATTAAAACTAGAGCCTTTGTAATAGTCCTGTTTTAAATCATAGTTTGTTGCGGCAGCAGTTTGTAAAGCATTGTCCAATGAAAATTTCGACATACTATCACCAAGTTGACTAAGAGCAAAAAATGAAATCCCTATTACAGCAGCTATTATTAAGGGAAACAGTACTATGAGTAAAAATTTGTTTTTAAATTTTGCTATTCTTTCATAAAATATCCATAAAACTCCTCCTGGGAATAATACTAAAAGAATATATGGTTTGATACTCAAAATTAACCAGATACTAAACACTAGAATTGGAAGAAGACCTATGGATCGATTTTTCTTTATAAAAAACTGATGGGCACAGTAAACAAACAATGCAGTTCCAAAAAATGTAAAAGTATCTTTTGATACACCGCTTCCCCAAAATAATGGAGATGGAAAATATAACACAGCCCATGCAATTTTATTCTCAAATCCTTTTGAATAGGAAGCAAAGACTTGGAATAATTTCCATGTGCCTAAATAGGATAAAAATGCAAGTATAAGAGACGTAAGTAGGTAACCTTTCCCAGTAAGAATTGTAAAAATGCTAGTAAGTTTAATTACCATGCAAGTTGACGTTTCAAAATACATATATGACCATGGGAAACCAGTTGCATCACTGAATAAAAAGTAGTTTTCTACTGTTGGAGGAGATGTTATTACTTCAAAATATTTCTCTGGGCTAACTTGAAAAAGCTTTGCCATAGCCATGGTAGATTCAAAATAATTTATTGTATCTCCTCCTCCATAATAATATAGATAAATCAAACAAAAAAACAATGAGCCTAGTATTTTTAAAATAAGTCCTTTGAAAAAAAAGCGTTGAAAAATTAAATCTGATTTGTTACGAATAGAATAAATAAAAGCAAAGACAAAAAAAAGCAAAATTAATAGTGGAGCAGCAACTATTTCCCATGTTTCAATTGAAACTTGTTGTTCATATTCCCAAGCGGCTCTGGCTATAACTTGTAATAGCATTATTTTAAATTGTTGTTAAATGAATTGTTGAAATTTGTTTTTTATATTTAGAAATGGCCTTTCGTAGTAATGATAGCTTAACTTACTTAAAATAATTGTAATTGCAATTGAAATTAAAGTATCAACGATAATTATTTGCCATAATTGTTTTTCCGGAATGATTTTATTAATTAAAGTAATTGTAATTAATATTCCAATAAAATGGAAACAATAGAGTCCATAGCTAATTGTACCTAAACTACTTATATTTTTAAATTTCCTCATTTTAAAAAAAGAGTTTTTTGAATAACATTGTTCTAAAATTATTAGGATAATTAATACTGCTAGTATAGTTCTTTCAAAAATACGTATATAAATATTCGAATACAGCAATTCGCTACGAAAGAAAAAACAAATAAAGAATAAAAAATATATTGCAGCAATTTTAATTGGCTTAAGCGTTGTTAAGTAATTTTTAAAATTTTTAAATTGAATAATTAGCCAAGCTCCTAGTCCTCCTACTGCCATATCACCTATACAAGAAAAAGTATGATACTCATGAAAAATATAGGAATTGTTATGATATCTAAACAGCCAAGTAAAGCAAATTATAGAAATAAACACAACCCAATATTTTTCTAATGGAAAAACAAACAAAATAATAGGCCAAATTAAATAAAACTGCTCTTCTATAGCTATACTCCATAGCACTCCCAATATTGATGAGTCTGGTGGGCCATTGTTAATAAAATCGAAATTATTAATAAATAATATGTAGTAAAAAAAATTAGCAGTCTCGTTTGGGGTTTGTCCTAGCAAAGATTTTAAATAGGGGAAAATAAAAAAACCAAAAAACACACAAAAAAAATACAATGGCCAAATTCTTAATATTCTTCTTAACCAAAAGAAAACAATATTAATAGATCCTTTAGCTTTTTTTTCTTCAATTAACAGATACGTTATTAGGAAACCACTTATTACAAAAAAGAAATTAACGCCTATATTTCCATTCCCAAATAAATCTACTTTAATAAAGTGGTATAATCTTGATGATTTAATAGTGATGTTATTTGTTTGAAAACAATGATAGAAGAATACAGAAAGGAAACAAAAAAAACGCAATCCGTCTAAGTTCTCAAAATAGATTTTTTTGTTCATCTATATTTTGTTTATATGCTTTTCCCACTTCCAAGCACTTTCCATCATTTCGTCTAAAGAATATTTTGCTTTCCAACTCAACTCTTTTTCTGTAAAAGATGTGTCCGAGTATATTGCTTTCACATCTCCTGGTCTGCGTTCCCCAATTTTGTAATTTAATTTTATTCCGCTAATTTTTTCAAATGATTGAATTGCTTCAAATACACTCACACCATTTCCAGAACCAAGATTGAAGATGGAGAAATTAGATTTTTGCTTTTTCTCAATTAAATAATTTAGCGCTTTAATATGTGCAGTAGCAATATCCGAAACATGTATGTAGTCTCTTATACATGATCCGTCTCTTGTGTTGTAATTATTTCCATGTACTGTCATTTCTTTTATTTTACCAATAGCAGTTTGAGTTATTATTGGTACTAGATTGCTAGGTTTGTTTATCGGATTTTCTCCATTTAACCCGGAAGTGTGTGCTCCAACTGGATTAAAATAACGTAATGCAATAGTTTGCAATTTGTTAAATGTTTTACAATAATCTTTTAATATTTCTTCCCCAATTTGTTTTGTGTATGCATATGGAGATTCGGCTTTGTTTAGATTGGTCTTCTCATTAACTGGTAATAAATTTATGTTCCCATAAACAGAACAAGAAGAAGAAAAAATGAAATTATTAATTCCTCGTTTAATGCAAGCTTGTAAAATGTTTAGTTGAGAATTTATATTATTATGGTAATATTTAAAAGGATTTTCAACCGATTCAGATACTGATTTGAATGCAGCAAAATGTATAACACCAATAATATCAGGGTAACCATCTAAAACGTTATTTAAATTGTTTGAGTCACATAAATCCAATTCAAGCACTTCAAATTTTTTGCTGGTTATTTTCGAAATTCTTTCGTAAGTTTCTTTTGATGAATTCGAATAATTATCAATTGAAATAATGTTGTAATCTGTATTCTCTAGTAACTCAATAATGGTATGAGAGCCTATGTAACCCGCTCCTCCTGTAATTATAATTGTTTTTTTTGAATTCATAAATTATTTTTTCTTTTTTGTAAAATATTTTTCTCCAGGTAAAACATAAAATGTTTTTAACCATTTTAATCCATTTTCTTTATTTGAAAACATTTTAGTTGGCACTTTTGGTTTGTATACTTTAAGATAGAGATTAAACATTAATTTGTTGGTAATAGATTTTGTAATGTATGCTATTGCTATTCTATATTTTGTTGCTTCTTCGGTCTGTCCATATGCTTTTGCATCTTCAGTTGCGGTATAATCTTCAGTAGCATCGAATAAAACCAATGCTTTTTTTCCATCGAGCAATTTATTAGTAACATCAAAATATTCTTTTATTTTTTCGATAGTTAAATGTGCGTTTTTTTTGATTTTAATTTGCAAAATTCCATCCTCGTCAATATGCATTTCTGCAATTGAAGTTTCTACTTTATTCATCTAATATTTAATAATAACTATTTGCGGGGATGCATTTCAAAATTAAGCAAAATAATCAAAGGATAATTTAAAAAAACATACTAAATTTATAGTCGAAATTTTGTCAATTATTTCAAAACTATTTATGCAAAAACAGGTTGAGATAGATTTAGAAGCTGAAAAAAAGGAAATACTCAAAAGATACCGTGCATTACTTAGGGCTTGCCGGAGATCTATTGAAAAAGGTGATAAAGCCTTAATAAGGAAAGCATTTAATATTGCATTAGAAGCGCATAAAGATATGCGAAGAAAATCAGGAGAGCCTTATATTTATCATCCTATTGCTGTTGCACATATTTGTGCTGAAGAAATTGGGCTTGGGACAACTTCTGTTGTTTGTGCTCTTTTGCATGATGTTGTTGAAGATACTGATCTAACTCTTGATGATATTAAAGGTCTGTTTGGTGAAAAGGTTTCAAAAATTATTGATGGTCTCACAAAAATCTCTGGAGTATTTGATCAAAGTTCTTCCATACAAGCCGAAAATTTTAGAAAAATACTTTTAACACTTGCAGAGGATGTTCGAGTTATCTTAATTAAGCTTGCAGATAGAATGCATAATATGCGTACGCTTGATAGTATGAAGCGTGATAAACAGCTAAAAATTGCTTCTGAAACATTGTATTTGTATTCCCCTCTTGCTCATCGCTTGGGGCTGAATGCTATAAAAACAGAACTTGAAGATTTGTGCTTAAAATATACGGAACCTGAAGTTTATAATGAAATTCAGTTCAAACTACAAGAAGGTGAGCCTGAACGCAAAAAATTTATTTCAAAATTTATTGAGCCAATAAAAGAAATACTGGCAGAACAAGGACTAAAAGCCAAAATTATTGGTAGACCAAAATCTATTTATTCAATTAATAACAAAATAAAAACTAAAGGAGTAACCTTCGAAGAAATTTTTGATTTGTTTGCAATACGCATTATTATTGATACTGTTCCTGAGAAAGAAAAATCGGATTGTTGGCGCGTTTATTCTATTGTAACCGATTTTTATCAGCCTAGTCCAGATAGATTGAGAGATTGGGTGAGTACGCCAAAATCAAATGGATATGAAAGTTTGCATACTACTGTTATGGGGCCAGAAGGCAAATGGGTGGAAGTTCAAATTAGAACGGTTAGAATGGATGAGTTGGCAGAAAAAGGTTATGCAGCGCATTGGAAATATAAAGACAGCACGAGTGAAAGTCAACTAGATGATTGGATTCGAAAAATTCGTGAAATACTTGATAACCCTCAAGAAAATGCATTAGAATTTTTAGATGATTTTAAATTAAATTTATTTGCTGAAGAAATTTTTGCATTTACACCAAAAGGTGAAATGAAAACATTGCCAGTTGGTGCTACCGCTTTGGATTTTGCATTTGATATCCATACAAAAGTTGGAGAAAAATGTATAGGTGCTAAAGTAAATCATAAGCTTGTCCCATTAAGTTACAAATTAAAAAGTGGTGACCAAGTTGAAGTGCTTACATCCAGCAAACAAACGCCTAAAGAAGATTGGTTGGGTTATGTTGTTACAGCTAGAGCAAAATCAAAAATTAAAAATGCACTTAAAGAAGAAAGAAAAAAAATTGCAGAGGACGGGAGAGAAATGCTTGAAAGAAAGTTTAACCATTTGAAAATTGATTTTACAATACAAAATATCAATGAGTTGGCGAACTATTTTAAATTACCGAGTAGTCAAGAACTTTTCTATAGAGTAGCAGTAGGTAATATCAATTTAAAACATCTAAAAGATTTTCATCAGGAACACGGAAAAATTGCTCATAAATCTGGAAACTTAAGTAAGAAGAAAGAGTCAACTAAAAGCCTTGAACAAATGGTCTCTTCTGTTCGAGGAAAATCTGATTTACTTGTAATTGGTGAAAATCTAAATAAAATTGATTATAAATTATCGCCTTGTTGTAGCCCAATATCAGGTGATGATGTGTTTGGCTTTATTACAATAAATGAAGGAATAAAAATACATCGAGTAAATTGTCCTAATGCCATCCAGTTGCTTTCAAATTACGCATACAGAGTTGTAAAAGCAAAATGGACTAGTCAAGAATTAATCTCATTTTTAGCCGGAATAAAAATTACAGGTATTGATGAGGTTGGACTAGTCAATAATATTACAAAAATCATCTCAAATGAGCTGAATGTAAATATGCGATCCATCAGTTTTGATACCAATGATGGTACATTTGAGGGTAATGTTACAGTGTTTGTTCATGATACAGATCACTTGACTGAGCTAATGAAAAAACTTAAAAAAGTAAACGGAGTTTTGACAGTTACACGTCTCGATAGTAGTAATTAAAGGATGTTATAGTCCTCATATTTTTTTGTACTTTTATACCTCATTTTAAAAAAGCATGTCGGTTACAGAAACCAAAGAAACAGTAAAACAAATTTTTGCAGAATATTTGCAAAAGTACGGGCACAGAAAAACACCTGAACGTTTTGCTATACTCAGTGAAATATATTCTCATGGAGGTCATTTTGATATAGAGAGTTTATACATTCACATGAAAAATAAAAAATATCGTGTAAGTAGAGCTACTCTTTATAATACCATTGAGCTTTTGCTGAATTGTAATTTAGTTACAAAACACCAATTTGGAAAAAATTTAGCTCAATTCGAAAAAGCTTTTGAATATAAACAACACGATCATTTAATTTGTAGTGATTGCGAAAAGGTATTTGAATTTTGTGATCCAAGGATTCAGCAAATTCAAAAAATGGCTGGAGAAATTTTAGGATTTTCGATTACACATCATTCATTGAATTTTTACGGTAAGTGTAATACTCTCAACAATAATGGAAGCTGCGAACATAAAAACCAAAAGAAAAAAACCAAAGCAATATGATATTTGATTTTAAAAAAAGCAAGGAAAAAAACGTTTCTGTATTTTTAATGCGAGGCGAATTGATTGACCAAAATCAGGCTTCAAAATTAATGAGTGAAGTCGAATCTGATCTGATTGCAAATGAAAATAAAATTATATTAAATTTAGCTGATTTAAAATATTTGAATAGTAGTGGACTAAATGTCTTGATTCATATTTTAACAAAAGCAAGAAAAGCTGGTGGTGATGTAGCAATTTGTTGTGTTAATTCTAAAATCACAGAGTTATTGGTAATTACAAAACTTAATAATGTTTTTAATGTTTCAGAATCAGTAGAAAAGGCATTAGAAGTATTAAATTAAAACTAAAAAAATTAAATAATGAAGGTAGATGTATTGTTAGGTCTTCAGTGGGGAGACGAAGGAAAAGGAAAAATTGTTGATGTGTTAACACCAAAATATGATATTATTGGTCGTTTTCAAGGTGGACCAAATGCTGGGCATACGCTTGAGTTTAACGGAATAAAACACGTATTGCATACAATTCCTTCTGGTATTTTTCATGATAAAGCAATAAATATTGTTGGTAATGGAGTAGTAATTGACCCAGTTATATTCAAAAAAGAAATAGATGCTTTAGTAAAATTAGGAGTTGATATCAAATCAAAGCTAATACTTGCAAAACGTGCGCACCTTATACTCCCAACACATAGATTGTTGGACGCAGCTTCAGAAGCTGCAAAAGGAAAAGAAAAAATTGGTTCTACTTTAAAAGGTATTGGCCCAACTTATATGGATAAAACAGGACGTAATGGTTTACGAGTTGGAGATATAAGTTTGCCTAATTTTAAAGAAAAATACGATGTCTTAATTGAAAAACACAAACAGATATTAAGCCATCATAATTTTGAGTACAATCTTGCAGAACTTGAGCCGGCTTGGTTTGAAGGAATTGAAGTTTTAAAATCATTACAACATATTGAAAGTGAACATTACATAAACAATGCTTTAAATTCAAATAAATCAATATTAGCAGAAGGAGCGCAAGGTTCATTATTAGATATTGATTTTGGGTCTTACCCTTTTGTTACTTCATCTAATACTATATGCGCTGGGGCTTGCACAGGTCTGGGCATCGCTCCAAATAAAATTGGTAATGTAATCGGAATATTTAAAGCATATTGTACACGTGTTGGTAGTGGACCTTTTCCAACTGAATTAAATGATGAAGTTGGGGAGCAAATTCGAAAAACAGGAAATGAGTTTGGCTCTACCACAGGGCGAGCACGCAGAACAGGTTGGTTGGATATGCCAGCTTTGAAATACGCTGTTATGATAAATGGAGTTACGGAATTAATGATGATGAAAGCAGATGTATTAAGTGGTTTTGATACACTTAAAGTTTGTGTTGGATATAATTATCAAGGTAAAAAAATAGATTATCTGCCTTATGACTATTCTCCTGAATTATTAACTCCTATCTATACAGAGCTAAAAGGTTGGAATCAGGATTTAACAGGATTAAATAGTCCAGATCAAATGCCAGAGGCTCTTAACGAGTATATTTCTTTTATTGAAAAAGAAACAGGAGTTCCTATTTCTATTGTGTCTGTTGGTCCAGACAGAACTCAAACGCTTATTCGTAATAAAGAACTGGTATAGTAATTGCGTTTAAGCAACACCATTTTATACCATTATAATGATTCAAACAGAAAATAATAGATTGTGCTTTAATACAATAACATTATTTTCTGTTTTGTTTTTTACAAACCTTTTTTGCTTTTCGCAAAACACTACAAATGGTGGCGGAAAACAAATCGAAATTGTAAATGCTGGAACTTTAAAGTCTGCAAATAATATCGCAAATGGCGCAAAACGTTTGATTGGCAATGTTCAGTTCAAACAAGACAATACGCTGATGTTTTGTGATAGTGCTTATTTCTATAAAGATAATTCCTTAGATGCTTTTGGTCATATTCATATCCAGCAAGGTGATAGCATTAACTTATTTGGCGAGTTATTAAAATACGATGGAAATACTAAAAAGGCTGTAATTACAAAAAATGTAATTGTTACAAAAGGTGATATGCATTTGACTACTGAAGCGCTAAATTATGACGTTTCTACAAGTGTTGGTTATTATATCACTCCTGCAAAAATTGTAAATAGAGATAATACGCTAACGAGTTCTACCGGTTATTTTTTCGCTAAATCAAGCGATTTAACTTTTAAAAAAGATGTTGTACTTACCAACCCGCAGTTTATAATCAATTGTGATACAATGCGCTATAACACCAATTCAAAAGTTACTTATTTTAAAGGACCAACAACTATAAAAAGCAAAGAAAATTTAATCTATTGCGAAGATGGTTGGTATGATACTTTTAAAGATCAATCCCGATTTAGTAAAAACTCCTATATTCTTACTGAAGAACAAAAAATGTTTGGCGATAGTTTGTATTACGATAGAAAAAAAGGAATTGGAAAAGCTTTAAAAAATGTTCAAATAATTGATACTACTCAAAAAATAACAATAATCGGGGATTATGCTAAACACCTTGAATTTGATGATATTTCTATTGTAACAGGTAAAGCCATGTTGATTCAATATTTTGAAAAAGATACTTTATACTTACATGCCGATACTTTAAAAGCAATAGGTGATGATAAAAGAATAGTGAATGATAAAAATAAATCGCTTGGAGATAAAAAAATAATAAGGGATTCTACTCAAAATGACAATAAACAATTATATGCATATCGAAAAGTAAAGTTTTATAAAAACGACATTCAAGGCAAATGCGATTCGTTATATTATAACGTAAATGATTCTGTTATGAAGTTGAGAGGAAAGCCTATATTGTGGAGTGATGAAAATCAGCTAACAGCAGATAGTATAGACATAAATACTGGGAAAAAATCTTTAAAAACAATGAATTTAAAAGGGAATTGTTTTATAATATCAGAAGAAGATAGTTTGCATTATAACCAGATAAGAGGGAAGTATATGAAAGGGTTTTTTGAAGAAAACAAACTTGTGCGTGTGAATATTCAGGGTAATGGACAAACGATATATTATGTGAATGAAACGAATAAGGAAACAAAAAAGGAAGAAATAAAAGCAGTTAATAGAGCAGAATGTAGCGACTTAATTATTTATTTGAAGGATAACGAAATTCAAAAAATTAATTTTATTACTAAACCCGATGCTACGCTTTTTCCAATTGAAAAAATTGATGCTAAAGAATTTAAGCTAAAAGATTTTATTTGGCGAAAAAAAGAGCGACCTTTGGATAAGACCTCTATTTTTTAGTTGACAAATTCATAAAAAACTAGCCATGAAACAAATCGTTTTTACATTTAGTTTATTAGTTTTATTATCTACTAATATTTATTCTCAATCTAATCCTTTAGATAAAAAGCTTGATAAAGCAAAGGAACTTGTTCAAAAAGACAAACTTACTGAAGCAGAAACTTATTTAGAAAAGGTACTTGTTGATAATCCCGAGTTTGGTGATGGTTGGACTTTGCTTTGTAAAATAAGATACAAGCAATACAAGGATGCTAAAATGTCTGACAACTTATTTAATAACATGGTTATTACAACTAAAGACAAAGATGGTAAAGAGATAAAAAACGACTCGATGGCTAATGCTTTGAAAGATTTAATGTCGAATATTAAACCTTCAAAGCGAGCATTTAATAAGTATGTATTTACTATGCGTAAAGCATTACTTACATCAAATGATGCTTCTTATTGTAGTATTATTTTAAGAAATTATTTTGTTGATGAAGAAATAGATACTACACTCACAAAAAAGGCTTTAAAATACTATAATGAAGCTGAAGAAGAATTTTCAAAAAAAAATTATGATAAAGCAGCGAAACTATACAAGCGAGCTGTTGACGAACAACCTAGTTTTTATAAAGCAAGTCTATATTTAGGAGATTCTTACTATTTTATGGGAAATTATATTGAGGCTATAAAATATTTTAAAGAATCATCTCAAAAATTTCCAAATCAATTAGAACCAAGAAAATATTTAGTAGATGCCTATGCAAAAGAAAGATTATATAAGCAATCATTGGATGAGGCTATTGCTACAATGGCGGTATATCCAGATTTAAATATGGTTGAAAAATTGGAAGATGCAGCATATTTAAACGATAAAAAATTAGATATTAAATGGACACCAAGAGGAGCCTTCCCAAATAAAATTAAAGACAGTACGAAAACTGACTTTAATGAATATGTAGAGGAAAATAAAAAAGAAACAAAAGAACCTTGGATACAATACGAAAAAGCATTTATTAGTATAAAACCTTTTTGTAACGATAAAGGAATAATAACAACTAAAAATAATCTAACTGCGTCTAATTATATGGAAGTATATTGTTGGGAAGAAATGCTTAAAAATTCTTCCGATAAATCTTTAGATGAAGCTAAAAGAATGCAGAAAGATGGATATTTGGATTGTTATGTGTTAGTTACTTGTTATCACATTGATTTTTATGACCAGTACAAGGATTTTGCTTCAAAAAATGCTGCAAAAATTATTGAGTATTATAACAAATATATTATCACAAAATAAAAATGAAGATTATCTTATACGCATTTATTGCAATTCTATTTGCGCCTTGCAATAGCTCAAAAAAAATTGCTGCAAGCACTAATAATTCTGATTATGATAAATTAGAAATTATATATCAACGCACAGTTTGCTTTGGAAGATGCCCAGTTTACACTCTTACAATAAATGGGATGTCACAATTGGCTACATTTAAAGGGGAACAGAATACAGAAAAAATTGGAAACTACACAAAAAAAATCACTCCTGATGAGTTGAAACAATGGGTTGAAGCTTTTGAAAAGGCAAATTTTAATGCTTTAAATGATGAATATTTGGGGATGATTACTGATTTCCCAATCAAATATATTAGCTACTCTAATAAAGGAAAAACAAAAAAAATAAAAGAAAGAAGTGGCGCACCAAAAGAACTTACTGATTTAGAAAAAATGCTTGATGCTTTTGCCGAAAGCGAAGGGTGGACAAAAGATAATAAAGCAGATAATTAATTGTTGAGATGTTTATTATGCCAACTATTTTTCGCTGCTACTTCCCATTCATTGTCAAACCCTAATTTTGTTGTAACCATATTATTATATACAACTGTATCGCCATTTATTTTGTTCTGTTTAGCCAATTGCTCAAACTCTGAAAGGGATACAATACTTATTTTATTTAATTCATTCTTATAAGCTATTTTTAATCTATCAAATAAATTAATGTTGAATTGCAGTTCTAGTTCTTTCATGAACTGAGCTGATTTATCAATACTGCATCCGCTTGCCATAGCTTGTTGTTCGTCCACAGAAATCACAATAAATAAATTATATAAAATATCGAAACTGGCTTTGAGAGCAGCACCATGCGCACTCCATTGGTTTATAAAAATATTTCCTTGCTCGATAATTTTTGCTATCTGTTCATCGTTTAAAAGTGTATTGCTTTGATACACCCAAACACGTGCATTTTTAGGCATATTATTAATAGTTTCCATTGTTTTGTTTTAAATAAATAGAGCGAAAAGTTTACTTTTCGCTCTGAAATAATAATTATCGTTTCTTATTTTTAAAATAGACCATTAATTTCAGCATCTATTTTGTTGATGATTTCGCCTAAATCTTCTGATTTTTCAGCAAAATTATTATTGTCAACATCAATGATTAAAACTTTAGCTTTTTTATGTTCTTGTTCGTATGAAGAAATAAATGCTTCATAACGTTCATTTAACTTTTTTAGGTAATCCAAGCGGATAGCATTCTCATAATCTCTACCACGCTTTTGAATCTGATTTACCAACGTTGGTACCGAAGCGCGTAGATAAATTAATAAATCTGGAGGAGAAATAAAAGACTCCATTAATTTGAAAAGAGAAAAATAATTTTCAAAATCTCTGGTGGTCATTAAACCCATTGAATGTAAGTTAGGAGCAAAAATATATGCGTCTTCATATATTGTTCGATCTTGAATAACTGTTTTGCCGCTATTTTTTATTTGTTGTACCTGACTAAAACGACTATTTAAGAAATATACTTGCAGGTTAAAAGACCAACGTTGCATTTCTTCATAAAAGTCATTTAGGTAAGGATTGTCATCAGCATCTTCAAAATGTGCTTCCCATTTATAATGTTTTGCTAGTAAAGTAGTAAGGGTTGTTTTTCCCGAGCCTATGTTTCCCGCTATTGCTATATGCATAATGTGTAAATAATTTTAATAATTCAAAAAAACCGAAAACGAAAATACAAAATCTTTTGGGCTATACAAGTAAAAAAGCGCAAATTGTGAATAAATAATTACTTGCTTAATTGGCAGTATATACAAGTATTTTATCGATAGTCTGTAAAAACAGATAGTCCATTTCTACCCTAAAATTAGTAAACACCTGATTAGGGATTTCAAATTTTTTTTCTTCAGTAGTTTTAATATTATATGCCATTATTTCGTTACCAATTTGGTAATATATCCAATCATTGATGGGTTGAAAGTGTGAAATGTTTTTTAATGGAATTGTTTTATAATAAGTGCCATAAATATCAAATACCATTATTCCAGTTTGGGGGTTGTTTAGATAGAGTTTATTGTCATTTTCCAATAGTTGGGTAGGTTGTAAATTTATATTCAACAGTAGATTTAAGTTAGTAGTAATTTGTGTTTTTTCAAATGATTGATTAAATCGAATTAATTCAAAATTTTGTTGGTTATATACCCAAATACCACTATTGTAAGATGTGCCTGTTAATTGTACTTGTGGCAATCCTAAAACATCAAAACTTGTAGGTTCTCCATTCGCGCTAAGGGTATTGTCTAAAAAAACAACTTGTAAAAAATTTTTATAAAAGACAAGTATCCTCAGCGGATTTGTGGCATCTATGTAATCTATATTTCCTAAGTTTTTATTACTGTATTGGTATAACAATTTTCCAGTCTTATTGTATTTTGTTAACTCATTACCATTCACTGTATAAACATTACTTTGATTGTCGGTAGTAAAAAAACTTGCCGTTGTTGTAATAGCAGTAACTTGCTTAAAGCCTTCTTGTGCTATTGCGTTGAAATTTATAAAAAAGAGTAAATAGATTATTTTTTTCATTTAGCTAAATCGATTAAGCCATTATAATGCCAAATCTAACATAAAGATAAATATTTATAATAGATGAACATCTAACTCATCTTTGCAAAGCGTTAATAAATCTTTTACTGTTCTGTTTAATGTAGGATGCAAAAACTCTGGACATAATTCATTTAATGGTATTAGCACAAATTTTCTTTCATGTAAATAAGGATGTGGTATTTTTAGGTTAGGAAGATTGATTACTTCCTTGTTAAAAAACAATATATCAATATCAATTGTTCGTTCCTCCCATTTTTCCGTAGTTCGAATTCTTCCTAATTCTTGTTCGATAGATAATAGTTCAGTTAATAATTTTGTTGGGCTTAGTTCACAATTAATCGCTATTGCTTGATTCAAAAAATCAGGTTGTTGGGTATTGCCCCATGCCTTTGTAACAAAGATGTTGGATTTTTTAGTAATTGCTCCAACTTTTGAGTTTATTAACAGATTAGCTTTTTCAATAGATTCAATAGGTTTACCTTTATTACCTCCTAATATCAAATATGCTGTATTCATTGTGTCAAATATATTTCAAAAATTAAATGGTTTTACTACATTTGTTTAAATTAAAAAACATTTAAGATGAAAAAATTGATACATACCTTTTTAGCATTTGCTTTTGTTTTACCAGCAATAGCACAAACTTTGCCATCACAATACGTACAAACTACTATTGTTAGTGGCTTGCGATATCCTGTTGCCTTTGCATTTACACCAGATGGAAGATATTTAGTTACCCAAAAAGGTGACAACACATTTCCTGCTGCGAATGCATTTATTAAAATATATAGTTCTACAGGGACTTCTTTAGGCAACTTTTATGATTTAACATCTGTTGTAGATTCTGATTTTGAAAGAGGATTACTAGGAATTGTAGTAGACCCTGACTTTGCTACTAATAAATATGTATATGTTTATTATACATACCGAAATACAGCGCAAAATGATTTGCGTATGAGGGTTTTGAGGCTCACTGAAAATGCAAATGTAGGAACGGCACC
This sequence comes from uncultured Chitinophaga sp., assembly GCA_964549315.1. Taxonomy (GTDB): domain Bacteria; phylum Bacteroidota; class Bacteroidia; order 2-12-FULL-35-15; family 2-12-FULL-35-15; genus 2-12-FULL-35-15. The sequence goes on from CAZJUY010000007.1 coordinate 99,814, forward strand.
GTTCTTAATTTTCGATCATCAATACGCAACTTCTGCATCTACATTTCCAGGAAATCACTTTGGTGGAATTATAGGAATTAGACCATCTGAACCAACGAAAATATACATTGAAACAGGAGATTTGGCATACAATCAAGGTAACCCTACTTTAAATTATGCAAATAAACTAACAAATCCATATGGTAAGGTACTACGAATAAATACAGACGGAACAATTCCTACGGATAATCCTTTTTATGATGATGGAAATCCTTTAACTGGTAATGATGATAGAATTTGGAGCTATGGGCACCGTAATTTATTTGGAATGTGCTTTAACCCTAATACGGATAGCATGTATGTGAGTGAAAATGGTTGGAATGCGTGGGATGAATTTAATATAATACATAAAGGGGGAAATTATGGATGGGCAACCTGTGAGGGAAATTTTGTTTATAACACTAGTACTCCATGTACAGGTTTTATTAATCCAATAGAAGATTGGGGAACACCATTGCCAGCTATAACAGGGTGTGTATATTATACTAATTCTTTAATGCCAGAATTTCAAAACCATATTTTAGTTGTAGATAACGATTATGGTCGTATTTATGATTTAACAATGGGAAATGCTCCTGCTTATGATGTAGTTACTAGCAGAGTAACATTTGCCGATATTACCGCCACTGGTGGATTAACAGATATAAAACAAGGTGCTGAAGGGTGTTTGTATGCTATGAAAGGCGGTTACACTACTGCTGGAGCTATTTACAGAATATGTCCAACATCATTAAATACTGCCAGTTTAGATAAGTTCGAGAATTTAATAGGGCAAAATTATCCTAATCCTGCTTCTGGGAAAACAGATATTGATTTTACTGTTTCGCAAACTAGTAATGTAAATATTGAATTGTTTGATGTTACTGGAAGAATTGTGAAAACAATTTATAATGGAGATGTGCAAACAGGGAAACATACTGTTTCTATTGATGATTTAGCTTCTTTCGCTGATGGTAGTTATTTTTATAAGATGGAAGTAAAACAAAACAATAAAATTGTTTATTCTGAAACTAAAAGAATGATGATTGTGAAATAATCTTACTTATTTATATCTAAAAAAACGCCTCAAACTTTGAGGCGTTTTTTTTATTCATTTACTTTATGTTGTAACGATTCTTCTGCAGCTTGTTTTATAATATCTTGTGATTTTTCTTGTCCAAAGTATTTGTCAATCATATTATGTCCTAAATAGATTAATGGTGTTAATCCCACAGCAATAATTAGTTTAAATGTATATCCAGTTAAAGCCGCATTGATAAATGTAGAAGTAGTCATTTTCCCTGGCAACCAAAATGCAATTCCTAAAACCACAAATGTGTCAATTAATTGAGAAATAATAGTAGAACCAGTACTTCTTAACCAAATCATTTTTCCTCCTGTTTTATCTCGTAGCAACCAAAAAATGGATACATCAACAAATTGAGAAAACAGAAAAGCAACAATGCTACCTACTATTATCCACATGCTTTGTCCAAAAACAGCAATAAATTGTTCGTCCGACACGGTTGAAATTCCTTTCGCTGCAGGAACAACCATTGCAAAAAATAAAACAACAAATGCATATGCAATTAAACTTGCAGTAATTAAGGATAATTTTTTTACCCCAGATTTTCCATAAAATTCATTTATTAAATCGGTTGTTAAAAATACAATAGGCCAAGGGATGATACCTATGCTCATTATAAAAGGACCAATTTGTATTAGCTTTCCTCCAATTAACTCTGCAACAATAGCATTGGTAATAAAAATACCTGCTAATATTATAAAAACAAATTCTCGTTTTGATTTGAACATTTTATAAAGTATTTAAAAATTCTTCAATACATAAATAAACATAATCTAAATCGTCATCACTAATACAGTAGGGAGGTAGCACATAAATAATATTGCCAAGAGGACGTAGAATAATTTTTTTCTGAATAAAAAAATTAGAAATTTTTTCTGCCAAGTTGTTTAAATAATTTGTTGCCTCTTCTGTTTTTATTTCCAATGCAATGATAGTGCCTAGTTGCCTCACTTCAATTAGCGATGTGTGTGATTTTATTTTTTCAAAAAAGACAGTATGCTTTTTTATTATTCGATTAATGTTTTCATTCGTTTCCACTTTATCAAATAAATCTAAGCTAGCCAATGCTGCTGAACAGGCTGTAGGGTTAGCTGTATATGAATGCCCATGAAAAAATGTTTTCATCTTGTCGTCACTAATAAATGCGTCATAAATAAAATCTTCGCAACTTGTAACACCCAAAGGCATTACGCCTCCTGTTAATCCTTTACTTAAGCATACAATAGTTGGTTTGTTGTTTAAATAATCAGATGCAAAAAACTTTCCTGTTCTTCCAAATCCAGTCATTACTTCATCTGCAATTGTAATAACATTATTCGTATGGCAAATGTTTATCAATTCATCTAATATTTTTTCGGAATACATTACCATGCCTCCTGCGCCTTGCACCAAGGGTTCAAAAACAAAAGCAGCTATTTCATTTTCGGAGATTGTTTTTTTGAGTTTTTCTAATGTTCTATTTTCATTTCCTTTTGTTGGAACTGGAATATGAATTACATCAAATAATAATTTTGAAAAAGGTAAATTAAAAGCATTTCTTGCACCTACACTCATTCCTCCAAATGTATCGCCATGATAGGCATTTTCAAAAGCAATGATTTTTGTTTTTGGTTTTTCTTGATTGCTCCAAAATTGAAATGCCATTTTCAATGCTACTTCTACAGCTGTAGAACCATTATCAGAATAAAATATTCTTGATTGGTTTTTTGGTAATCGTTTTAATAAACGTTCTGCTAATTGAACAGCTGGTTCATGTGTGAATCCTGAAAATATTGCATGTTCAAGTGTAAATAATTGTTCTGAGATTTTTTTTGCTAAATAAGGGTGCGAATGTCCATGAATGTTTACCCACCAGCTAGACATTCCATCAATGTATTTATTCCCTTTTTCATCAAACAAATAAGTCCCTTCGCCTCTAACTATTGGAATAGATAAGGGCGAGTTTTTTTCTTGAGTAAAAGGGTGCCAAATAACTTTTTTGTCGCGTTCTTGTAAATTCATATAATAAAAATCCCATCAAAAGTATGCAATTTTGATGGGATTGGAATAAATTGTAGTGAAGCTATTTTGTGCTCAAATACTCAAACTCTTTAGCATAACGTGATATCACTTCTTGATTAAGCTCCGCTTCTTTATTAATTCTTCCTAATAATTTTAAACCACTATAATCTAAAATAATATCTTCTGAAAGCTTATGAGGAGGTCCATTTAATACAATGCCCAAAATATTCATATTTCTACTTTTTAAAGCATCAATAGAAAGTAAAGAATGATTTATACTGCCTAAGTAGTTTTGGATTACTAAGATTACTTCTGCATCAAACTTTTTAATCAAATCAATCATAAATTGCTTTCGATTTAATGGAACCATTAAACCGCCTGCGCCTTCAATAATAATGTTGTTATTGGTTTGTGGTAGTTGTATAGAATTCACATCGATTTCCATTCCTTCTAATTCAGCTGCTGCATGCGGACTCATGTACTGCTTGAGTAAGTATCCTTCGGGGTGAAATTTACTTTCAGTATTTGATACCCATTTTTGAACTTTAGCGGTATCGGTCGAAAAAAAACTGCCTGTTTGTACAGGCTTCCAATAATCAGCTTTCAAAGCCTCCGTTAAAACTGCTGATACTACTGTCTTTCCTACATCTGTTCCAATTCCTGTTACAAATATTCTTCTCATATATTTTTGATTATTCAATGCTTTTAACGAAATTATAACAAATTAGTTACTTGGCAAGTTTTTCTGATTTAAAATAATTAACCATTGATTTAATGAGAGTTTGTAATTCCTCTTCATTATTGAAAGTATGTAAACATATACGTAAACGTTCTTTCCCTTTTGGCACTGTTGGGCTTAATATTGGTCGGATATCGAAACCTTTTTTTTGTAAGTATAATGCTACTTTTTTTACTTCGGAATTACCACTATTAATAATACATTGAATAGGGCTAGTGCTTTCTATAAGTTCAATAAAAGTATAAGTATTAAGTGTGTTTTTGAAAAGAACAATTTTTGTGTGTAAATCATGAATTAGCCTTTCACTTTTTTCTAGTAATAAATAGGCTTGGTTAATTGCTATTAAGCTTTTAATTGGTAAAGCCGTTGTGTAAATAAATGAACGAGAATAATTAATTAAAAAATTGCGCAACAAATTGCTTCCCAAAACGATTGCACCATGGCAACCCAGTGCTTTTCCAAAAGTATGTACACGCGCAAACACATCATTTTCATAGCCTAATAGCTGGACTAATCCTTTACCACTATTTTTTGTAATTCCAGTAGCATGTGCTTCATCAACTATCAAATTGGCATTGTGTTTTTTACAGATAGAAACTATTTCTTCTAAGGGAGACTCATCTCCATCCATAGAATAAATGCTTTCAATTGCTACATAAATAGTTCCTTCTGCTAACCTCAATCTTTCTTCTAAATGTTCTATGTTATTATGCTTAAACATAAATGCTTTTGCTTTCGAAAGTCTTATTCCATCATGTATAGAAGCATGTATAAGCTCATCATAAATAATCGTATCATTTTTTTGAAGTACAGAAGAGAATAAGCCAATGTTGGCATCGTAGCCCGAATTAAATATTAATCCTGATTCTGCATTATGAAAGGCAGCAATTTTTTTTTCTAAATCTTCGGCATAAGAGCTATTGCCTGCTAGTAAGCGAGAACCTCCTGAACCGCTTTTTCTTTGAGGTAACAAAGAAAATTCAACTTCAATATTCTTTTGTAGCTCTGGTGATTGGGCAAAGCCTAAATAATCATTACTACAAAAATCAATTAGATTATTGTTTGTTAGTAATTTACGTAAAGCATTTTGGTCTTCACGTTTTTGAAGAGATTGAGATAAAAAACTATTTGCAGAAAAATTAAACTGACTCAACTTCTTTTATTTGAGGTTGTTTGCTCCCCTTAAATGCTTTGCGAGGAGTTAATCCAAATAATTTAAACATTTCCATATCTTCATTAAAATCTGGATTGGGTGTAGTTAATAATTTATCACCTGCAAAAATTGAATTAGCTCCAGCCATAAAGCAAAGTGCTTGACCTTCTAAACTCATTTGTGTTCTTCCAGCTGATAAACGAACTACTGTTTTTGGCATTACAATTCTAGTAGTTGCAATCATTCTTACCATATCCCAAATTGGAACCAGAGGTTGGTTTTCTAATGGCGTACCAGCTACAGGAACAAGTGCGTTAATTGGAACCGATTCTGGTTGTTGTGGCATAGATGACAATGTTTTTAGCATTTTTACTCTATCTTCCACAGTTTCTCCTAAGCCAATAATCCCACCAGAACAAACCGATACTTTTGCTTTACGAACATTTTTGATAGTATCTAATCTATCATCATAATTACGAGTAGTAATGATTTTTTTATAACTTTCTTCAGATGTATCTAAATTATGATTGTATGCATATAATCCTGCATCAGCAAGTTTTTGAGCTTGGCTTTCTGTAAGCATTCCTAGAGTACAACAAACTTCCATTCCTTTTTGATTCACCACTTTTACCATTTCCAAAACACGGTCAAAATCACGATTGTCGCGCACTTCACGCCAAGCAGCTCCCATACATAAGCGGGATGCTCCGCCACTTTTTGCTTTATCAGCCGCTTCACTTACTTCATTAACAGTCATCAGCTTGTGAACTTCTATTCCAGTATTATAACGCGCTGCTTGAGGGCAATAACTACAATCTTCTGCACAACCTCCTGTTTTAATTGAAAGCAAAGAACTAACTTGAACCTCATTCGCATCGTTAAATTCACGATGGATACTTTGAGCTTTATATATTAAGTCGAGTAGAGGAGTGTTATATACATTTAAAATTTCTTCTTCTGTCCAATTATTGCGTACTTCAGTCATATTCTAATTTTTTTGTTTTCACAAATTTACATAAATAATCTTTATTTTTTTCTATTCTCTTTTTAAATTTTTAACGGTGAATTTGTTAAATTTGAGTTAATATGAAAATAAAAATAATACTAATCCTATTTATTGTATTCAATTATTCGAAGGCCCAAAGTCCTTTGATTTTCACTAAGGATAATATTCCACGAAAGGGTTTAACCAAAATGAAGTTTGGGTTGCATTATGATATTGGGAATGAATACTTGAGAGGTGAAGTAGGATTAATAAGATGGAATACTTTTCCTAAACCAGGGCGAATTGGTGATTTTTCCGAAATAATAAATCATAATCTTTTTATTTCTTCAGAATTTAATTTAAATAATAAATTTATTTTAGGTCCTAAAGTTGGATATGAATTTAACTATGTGTTTTTTTCAGCTCGTGTAAACTTTATCGATTATTTTGATTTTAATGGGAATAATAATTTATGCTTTAGACCAGACTTAGGTTTTACTTTTTTTGGAATAATTTCATTAACATATGGCTATAATCTTCAATTATATAAGCCTTCTTACTATTTATCTGATGGACACACAATAAGTATTATTTACAATAATCTCTCGTACTAACACAAACCACAATGGGAATTAGAAATTTCAATGTTTAATTTTTTCCCAAAAATCAAGGCCATATTTTTATCAATATGCCCAGCAGGGAAATTAAAACAAACAGGGTAATCGTATTCTTTTACTGCATCCAAAATTATTTCTTCTGCTGTTTTTCCAAAAGGAACTGTATTATCTTTCATGTCGGTCATTCCGCCAGCAATTAATCCAGCTAAATTTTTTAATCTTCCAGAACGTTTTAAGTTCATCATCATTCTATCAATATGATATAAATACTCATCTAAATCTTCAATAAATAAAATTTTTCCTTTTGTATCTATATCAGAAATGCTAGCGCTAAGAGCGTATAATAATGATAAATTTCCTCCAATTAGTTGTCCTTCTGCCTTACCATTTCTGTTTAGTGGATGTGATTCGAACTTGTATTCTATCTTTTCTCCAAACAAAGCTTTTCGCAATGATTCTGTTGCTTCTTTGTTAACCATAAAATTTATTGGCATTGTAGCATGTATTGTTTGGTAGCCAAGATTATGAATATGAGAATGTAAAACAGTAATATCACTGTAGCCAATTATCCATTTAGGATTTTGTTCGAATTTTGAAAAATCCAATAAGTCAATAATTCTTATCGTGCCATAGCCGCCTCTCGCACTTATTATCGCTTTTATAGTACTATCATCAAGCATTTGTTGCAAATCTTCAGCTCGTTCATTGTCAGTTCCAGAAAATTGATTGTCGGCATTAAATAAGTTATTGCCCAAAACAACTTCTAGCTCCCAGCTTTTTAAAATATCAACTGCTGGCTGTATTTCTTCTCTACTTATTTTTCGAGCACAAGCAACAATCCCAATTTTATCGCCTTTTTTTAGATATAATGGTTGAATTAACTTCACTTACATTTATTTTTAATCATATATGTATAATTGTATAATCAACTAAATACATTTCATTTCAAAAGTACAATTTTAGACTAGCATAAAAAATAAATTTGGAGATTAATAGAATTATTACATACATTTGTCCCACAAAATGAAAAACACATTACACATACATCATCATCATACTTATCCTGAAAGGGTGAGCAGATATTGTATTGTGTAAATTTAAATTAAAAAAATTAAGACATTAAATATAGGGCTTACCAAACGGTAAGCCCTTTTTTATTTAAAAAATTATGGAAACAAAATTAAAAATAGCGATTCAAAAATCAGGAAGATTAAATGAAGATTCAATTAAGCTTTTAAAAGAATGTGGAATTGAGGTTAATAATGGGTTAACCAAATTAAAAACAGAAGCAGTAAATTTTCCTTTAGAAATTTATTTTTTAAGGGATGATGATATTCCTCAGTATGTGGAGGATGGTATTGCCGATATTGGAATTGTGGGTGAAAATGTGTTGATAGAAAAAAATAAAAAAGTAAAAATTGTAGATAGATTGGGGTTTGGAAAATGTAGATTATCAATAGCGATACCTAAAAATCAAAAATATAATTCGTTAAAAGATTTTGAAGGGAAAAAAATAGCAACAAGTTATTCTTTAATTCTCTCTAAATATTTAAAGAAAAACAAAATCAATGCTGATATACATGAGATTAGTGGTTCGGTTGAAATAGCACCAAGTATTGGATTGTCAGATGCAATTTGTGATTTAGTGAGTTCTGGGAGTACTTTGTTTTCTAATGGATTAAAGGAAGTAGAAGAAATTATGAAATCAGAAGCTGTTTTGGTGTCAAATAAAAACTTATCTAAAACAAAGCAAAATATTTTAAAAAAACTTTTATTTAGAATCGCTTCTGTTAAAAAATCAAAGAATAACAAATACATTTTGTTAAACGCTCCGAATAAAAATTTAGATAAAATATGTGAGGTAATCCCAGGGATGAAAAGCCCAACTATATTGCCACTAGCGGATAAAGATTGGAGCTCTGTGCACAGTGTAGTAAATGAAAATGATTTTTGGGAAATTATTGAAAAATTAAAAATGTTTGGAGCTCAAGGAATTTTAGTTGTACCAATAGAAAAAATGATTGTGTAATGAAAATAATTAAATATCCGCCACGAGATAAGTGGAATGAAATTTTACAACGACCAAGCTTTGAGAATTCAAGACTTGAAAATACTGTACTTGAAATTTTTGAAAAAGTAAAGTTAGAGGGTGATGTAGCAATTCAATACTTTGCAAAAAAGTTCGATAAAGTAGATATTCAAAGCCTAATGGTAGAAGAAAGGGAAATCGCTGAAGCTGAAAATAATATTTCTAAAGATTTAAAAGATGCAATTAAATTAGCAAAAGCCAACATTGAAAAATTTCATAATTCTCAGAGAGAAAAAGACCAAGTTATAGAAACAACAAAAGGTGTTAATTGTTGGCGTAAATCAGTCGCAATTGAAAAAGTTGGTCTTTATATTCCTGGTGGTTCTGCACCCTTGTTTTCAACCGTGTTAATGTTAGGTATTCCTGCCCGAATAGCAGCCTGTAACGAAATTATTTTATGTACACCACCTGATAAAAATGGTAAAATAAACGCTGCAATTTTATATACAGCAAAGTTAGTTGGGGTTACTAAAATTTTTAAAGTGGGAGGAGCGCAGGCAATTGCTGCAATGGCATTTGGAACAGCAACAATTCCTAAAGTGTATAAAATTTTCGGGCCGGGTAATCAATATGTTACATGTGCAAAAATGTTGGCAAATAAAATGGGATTAGCAATTGATATGCCAGCAGGACCGTCAGAATTATGTGTTATTGCAGATGAAAATTGTAATGCTTCTTTTGTTGCAGCAGACTTACTATCTCAAGCAGAACATGGTGTGGATTCTCAGGTGGTACTCGTTTCAACTAATGAAGCAGTAATTGAAAATATTATTGCAGAAATAAATAATCAAAAAGAATTACTTTCTAGAAAAGAAATTATCAATGAATCATTGGGTAATAGTAAAGCAATTTTAGTTGCAAGTGTTGAAGAAGGAATAGATTTAATAAATGAATATGCTCCGGAACATTTGATAGTTGTAAGCAATAATGAAGAAGCTGTTATCCAAAAAATAATAAATGCAGGTTCCGTTTTTATTGGTAATTATTCATGTGAAAGTGCAGGAGATTATGTTTCAGGAACGAATCATACTTTGCCAACAAATGGTTATGCAAAATCATATAGTGGCGTTTCTTTAGATAGTTTTTGTAAAAAAATTACTTTTCAAAAAATATCATTTGAAGGGTTGAAAAACATAGGACCCTCAATTGAAATAATGGCTTTAGCTGAAGGATTAGATGCACACAAAAATGCTGTAACAATTAGACTAAAAAAATAAACAATGTTTGATTTAAATAAAATAACAAGAGATAATATAAAAAAACTTATTCCTTATTCCTCTGCAAGAGATGAATATAAAGGAAAGGAAGGAATATTTTTGGATGCAAATGAAAACTCATTTGGTTCACCAGTTACATTTGAAGCGGTTGATAATTTGAGTCGCTACCCCGATCCACTTCAGATTCAATTAAAAGAAAAAATTAGCACAATCAAAGGATTGCCCATAGAAAATATTTTTCTTGGTAATGGAAGTGACGAAGCTATAGATGTCTTATTTAGAATATTTTGCGATCCAGGTAAAGATAATGTAATTGTATGCCCTCCTACCTACGGTATGTATGAAGTTTCTGCTAATATTAACAATATAGAAGTGTTAAAAGTTCCATTAAAAGAAAATTTTCAATTAAATACTGAAAAAATTATTAGTGAAATAAATAAAAACACAAAATTGATTTTTATTTGCAGTCCTAACAATCCTACAGGAAATGTTGTTGATATCAACGATATAAAAAAACTAATAGAAAAATTTACTGGAATTGTAGTAGTAGATGAAGCATATATAAATTTCGCAAATAGCAAAAGTTTAATAACCGAGTTAATAAATTACCCAAATTTGGTTGTGTTACAAACGTTGTCAAAAGCATGGGGGCTTGCTGGGCTTAGAATTGGTATGGCATTCGCTTCACAGCAAATAATTGATTTATTTAATAAAGTAAAACCTCCATATAATATTAGTTCTACATCTCAGCAAATAGCTGTTGATGCTTTAAATAATATCGAAAAAATAAATTTCTGGATAAAAGAGATAGTTGAAGAAAGAGAAAAATTAAAGATTGAATTGTCGAAATTTTCTTTTGTTATAAAAGTTTATCCAAGTCAGGCGAATTTTTTATTAGTTAAAACAACTAATCCGGATGAGCTTTATAGCTTTTTAGCGGCAAAACAAATAATTGTTAGAAAAAGAAACAATGTTATTTTATGTGAAGGCTGCATTAGAATTACAATTGGAACAAAAAACGAAAATGAATTTTTAATACAAACATTAAAACAATTTTAACATGAAAAAAGTTTTATTTATTGATAGAGATGGAACATTAATTTGGGAGCCACCCGACACTTTTCAAATAGATAGTTTTGATAAGTTAAAATTTTTACCTGGTGTAATTACTTGGTTGGGAAAAATAGCAAGGGAAATGGATTATGAGTTGGTAATGGTTACAAATCAAGATGGTTTGGGCACTCCTAAATATCCTGAGAATACATTTTGGCCTGTACACAATTTTGTAATTGATACATTAAAAAACGAAGGAATAATATTTTCAGAAGTGTGCATTGATAAATCATTTGAAAATGAAAATAAGCCTACTCGGAAACCTAATACTGGAATGCTAACAAATTACCTTAATGGGAATTATGATATAGAAAATTCTTATGTAATAGGAGATAGGATAACGGATGTAAAACTTGCAAAAAATTTAGGTTGTAAATCTATTTTTATTCAAAACTATGACTCGAATGATGGCTATGAAAAAGAAATTGCAATTGTAACGAAAGACTGGAAACAGATTTATGATTTTTTAAAATTACCTGAAAGAAAATATTCATATACTAGAAAAACGAATGAAACAAATATTTCAATCTAATTAAATCTTGATGGGAAAGGGAATTCTTCAATAAATACAGGTATTCCGTTCTTCGATCACATGCTTGAACAAATTGCAAAACATGCAACAATTGATTTGACAGTACAAGCAATTGGCGATTTACATATTGATGAACACCATACCATTGAAGATGTTGGTATTGCTTTGGGAGAAACTTTTTTAAAGGCCTTGGGGGATAAAAAAGGAATTAATCGATATGGTTTTTTACTTCCAATGGACGATTGTTTAGCACAAGTGGCAATTGATTTTGGTGGAAGAAGTTGGATTGTTTGGGATGCAGAATTTAAGAGGGAAAAGATAGGTGAGATGCCAACAGAAATGTTTTTCCATTTTTTTAAATCGTTTAGCGATACCGCAAAATGTAATTTAAATATTAAAGCAGATGGACAAAATGAACATCATAAAATAGAATCAATATTTAAGGCTTTTGCAAAAGCAATAAAAATGGCTATCAGAATTGATTCTGAAAATATGAATTTACCAAGTACAAAAGGGTTATTATAATGAAAGTAGTAATAGTTAAATATAATGCAGGAAATATTCAATCGGTTTGTTTTGCTTGCGAAAGATTAGGTGTGATACCAATTGTTTCGGATGATGTAAATGAAATTACTAACGCGGATAAAATTATTTTTCCAGGTGTAGGTGAAGCAAGTACTGCAATCAATTACTTAAAAGCAAAAAAGTTAGATAAAGTAATTCCTGATTTAAAACAACCTGTGCTTGGGATTTGCTTGGGTATGCAATTGATGTGTAATTATTCAGAAGAAGGAAATACTCAATGTTTGGGGATTTTTGATGTAAATGTAAAACAGTTTAAAAACCAAAATTTAAAATCACCTCAAATTGGATGGAATAAAATTTATGGTTTAAAAACACCATTGTTTCAAAATGTAGAAGAAAATGAATACATGTATTTTGTGCATAGTTATTTTGTGGAATTGTGTGAAAATACTATTGCAACTACTTGCTATGGGTTGGAGTATAGTTCGGCATTGCAAAAAAATAATTTTTATGCTACACAATTCCATCCTGAAAAATCCTCTGACAAAGGACAATTAATTTTAAATAATTTTTTAAAGCTATGATTGAGATTATTCCAGCTATTGATATTATTGATGGTAAATGTGTTCGTCTTACACAAGGAGATTATTCTAAAAAAATCATATATGATGAAAATCCTTTGGAGGTTGCTCTCATGTTTGAAGCGAATGGCATAAAAAGATTGCACTTGGTTGATTTAGATGGCGCTAAAAAAGGAAATGTTGTGAATATTAAAGTGCTAGAAAATATCGCTTCAAAAACCAATCTAATAATTGATTTTGGTGGCGGTATTAAAACCAACGAGAGTATTCAGATGGTTTTTAATGCAGGAGCAAATATTGCTACCATAGGTAGTGTCGCTGTGAAAGAGAAAAACCTTTTTTTTGAATGGCTGATAAAATATGGCTCTGAAAAAATACTGTTGGGAGCAGATGTTAAAAACGAAAAAATAGCAATAAATGGTTGGCTTGAAAATACGGATATTAATGTTTTTCAGTTTTTAAAAGAAAATTTTGATATGGGAATAAAAAACATTTTTTGTACCGACATTTCTTTTGATGGCTTACTAAAAGGTCCTTCAGTTGAATTATATAAAAAAATTATTTTGAAATTCCCAGAATTAAATTTTATTGCAAGTGGAGGCGTATCATCTAAAAAAGATGTTGAAACCCTTAATGAAATGGGTTGTAAGGGAGTAATTATTGGCAAAGCAATTTATGAAGGAAGAGTTACTATGAATGATTTAAAACCATATTTATAAATGTTAACCAAACGTATAATTCCCTGCCTAGATATAAAAGATGGGAGAACTGTAAAAGGTGTAAATTTTGAAAACATTCGTGATGCTGGAGATCCAGTTCAATTAGCTGTTGAATATTCAAGGCAAGGAGCGGACGAACTTGTTTTTTTAGACATTACTGCTACCAATGAAAAAAGAAAAACACTATCAAAATTGGTGACAGATATTGCAAAGAATATAAATATTCCTTTTACTGTGGGCGGTGGAATTAGTTCCGTAGAAGACGTTTCTATTTTATTAAATGCTGGAGCCGATAAAGTTTCTGTAAATACTGCTGCATTTAGTAATCCTAAAATAATATCACAACTTGCTAAAGAATATGGTAGTCAATGTATCGTGTTGGCAATAGATACAAAATTTGAAGAAAATGATTGGTATGTTTATTTAAATGGAGGTAAAGTAAGAACAAACAAAAAAACACATGACTGGGCAAAAGAAGTGGAGCAGCTTGGTGCTGGAGAAATATTATTAACATCAATGAATAATGATGGAACAAAAAATGGTTTTGCAAATGATATTACAAAATTAGTTTCAGAAAGCGTCTCAATTCCTTTAATTGCAAGCGGAGGAGCTGGTACTAAAAAACATTTTTTAGATGCATTCATTGATGGGAAGGCAGATGCAGTTTTGGCTGCAAGCGTATTTCATTATAATGAAATTACTATACAAGACTTAAAAAAATATTTAACACAAAATAAAATTTCTATCAGACCATGAAACCAAATTTCGAAAAATCAACAGATGGGTTAATTCCAGCAGTTATTCAAGATTCTAGAACCAATATAGTTTTAATGTTGGGGTATATGAACAATGAAGCTTTTCAAAAAACAAATAAAGAAAAAAGAGTTACTTTTTTTTCTCGTTCTAAAAGTCGTTTATGGACAAAAGGTGAAGAAAGTGGGAATTACCTGAATGTTGATGAAATAAAAATTGATTGTGATAATGATACATTATTAATAAAAGTTACTCCTGAAGGAAATGTTTGTCACACAGGTGCAGAAACTTGTTTTAATGAGAAAAACAAAGCCAATAGTTTTATTAATGATTTAGAAGAAATAATAGAAAGCAGGAAACAAAATCCTCAAATTAATTCTTACACAAGTGAATTATTTGAAAAAGGGATCAATAAAATTGCTCAAAAAGTTGGAGAAGAAGCAGTAGAATTAATTATAGAAGCGAAAGATAACAACGAAAAGTTGTTCCTAAATGAAGCAGCCGATTTGTTTTTTCACTATTTAGTTCTTTTGTCTGCAAAAGGATGTAAATTGCAGGATGTAGAAAAAACACTTGATGCCCGTCAAAAAAAGGGTTGAAAAACAAAAAAATAGTGCCAAAAGAGTACCTAGATTTGTTTTTTTTCGTATTATTGGGGTAGTTTTACATTAAATAACTATTATTTTTAGCATAAGTGCCAATTTTTTATGGATTTAAATAAGAGCGGATCCGTTGAAGAGTCTATTTTTACTACAAAAGTAAATAGTATAAAAGCTGCGTATTCAACGGCCGATAGTAAAGTAATAGTTTCCCATATTGGAGAGTTAGATCAAGATAAGGTGAACTCTATATCTTCATTGGTTGAAACCCAAATGGAGTATTTAGGCGTTAGTAAAAGCGCTGTAAAAAAAATTTTTAATATCGTTATTGAAACATTGCAAAATATATGTTTGCATGGAGAGAAGGATAACAATGGTTATCAGATGACCTATTTTATAATTGGAAAAAATCAAAATGAGTTTACTATTTTTTCTGGTAATATTGTTACAAATTCTATTGCTGAAAAACTAAATAAAAGATTGAATTCTATTAGATCATTAAACGATTCTGATTTAAAAAAGCAATATATGGAAGTCTTGTCAAATGGCGAACTTTCTGCAAAAGGAGGCGCTGGGTTGGGTTTTTTAACTATAGCTCTAAAATCTGGCAATAATATTGATTTTGAGTTCCAAATGTTGAATAAGGAATATTCATTGTTTTCACTACAATCAAAAGTTTCAGGATAAAATGAACAGACTAGAGATAAAAGAAACAAACAACACGCCTCATATTATTATGGATAGCACAACTAATTCAATAATAATTGAAGGAAAATCTTTTCCTGAGGATAGCAAAGAATTCTATAAATCTGTTGTTGATTGGATTGATGCTTATAGAGTATCTAAACCTAAAGAGCTTACGCTCACTATTAATTTATTTTACTTAAGTTCATCTTCTATTATATCTATTAAACAATTGTTAATGAAGATTGAAGAGATGAAACAAGATGGAACTGCAACAAAAATAATTTGGTGTTATGATGAAGATGATGATGATATAAAAAAAACAGGTGAGGATTATGCTCGTCTTACTAAACTCACTTTTGAATTTAAGATTAATTCATAAAAGCATAAAAATTAGTTAAAACGTCCCACAAATTTGTGGGACGTTTTTTGTATATAATAGTTAATAATCTAAAACAATAAAATCATGAAAACAGATTTGTACACAAAAACAGTTTTAACAACAATTGCGATTGCTCTAGTTGTATTAGCATTTAAAAATACATCTATTGTAAATTCTGCTCAGGCAGAAAAAACTAATTTTAATAAATATGCAAGCATTCCTATTAATGAAGATGGTTCTATAAATGTAAGAATGATTGCAGATATGGATGTAAATATTAAAAGTTTAGGAGGAAGCAGTATTTATGGTACCTTGCCTATTAATATTAAGGAACTAGGAGGAAGTAGTTTTTATGGAAATGGCTTGCCAGTTAATCTAAAAGAAGTAGGGGGCAGCTCAATTTCAAATAGCACTGGAATTCCAGTAAACATAGAAAGCGTTGATGGAATGAGTGTTTTTAGCGCAATTCCAGTTAAAGAGATTAAATAGACGTGATTTTTATCATTTTTAATGTATTGTATTGTCAACCAATATGTTAAATGGGTTTTTAAAATTGAAAAAAACTTACTAATTTTTTTGGTGAAACTGTGTTTTTTAATACATTTGCGCATTACTAACCTAAAAAAATTAAACAAAAATGAAAAAACTATTAATTGTTGCATCAATAGCAATTGTTTCTCTTGCTTCATGCAAAAAAGATTACACTTGTACTTGTACTACTTCTGGAGGAGGATTTACAGGAACACCATCAGTAACAACATATCCAAAAGCAAAAAAATCTGCTGCTAGAGCAAATTGTTTAAGCTCTACTGATACACAAAGTGGAGTTACTTATACAACTACATGTGAATTAAAATAATATTAAAAACATAAAAACTAAAAAAACATGAAAAAAGTTATATTTATTGCTGTTGTAGCTGTAGCTTCATTAGCA